>NZ_JAKFED010000037.1:0-58386 GCF_036675845.1 Allobosea sp.
TCGGCCAGCGCCACGGCCAGCCCGCCATCGGAAAGATCGTGGCAGGCTGAAACCCGCCCGGCCGTGATCAGGCCGCGCACGAACTCGCCATTGCGGCGCTCGACGGCAAGATCGACCGGCGGCGGCGCGCCCTCCTCGCGGCCGCAGATCGTCGCGAGATAGGCGCTCTGGCCGAGCCAGCCGGCCGTCGCGCCGATCAGGACGATCGCCTCGCCCTCGGCCTTGAAGCCGATCGTCGCGTGCTTGGTCACATCGGCGAGCACGCCGACGCCGCCGATGGTCGGGGTCGGCAGGATCGAGACGCCGTTGGTCTCGTTGTAGAGCGAGACATTGCCGGAGACGACGGGGAAGTCGAGCGCCCGGCAGGCCTCGCCGATGCCCTGGATGCAGCCGACGAGCTGGCCCATCACCTCGGGCCGCTCCGGATTGCCGAAGTTCAGGTTGTCGGTGACGGCGAGCGGCAATGCCCCGACCGCGGAAAGGTTGCGCCAGGCTTCGGCGACGGCCTGCTTGCCGCCCTCGAAGGGATCGGCCTCGCAATAGCGCGGGTTGACGTCGGCGGTCATGGCGAGGCCCTTCGGCCCGTCCTCGATGCGCACGATGCCGGCATCGCCACCCGGCGTCACCGCCGAATTGCCGAGGATCAGGGTGTCATACTGCTCCCAGATCCAGCGCTTCGAGCAGAGATCGGGCGAGCCGACCAGCTTGAGCAGGGCCTCGCCATTCGGCATCGGCTGGGTCACGCTTGCCGCAGCGAGCACCGGCCGCGCCGGCGTCTCGATCCAGGGCCGGTCATATTCGGGAGCCTCGTCACCGAGCTCCTTGATCGGCAGATCAGCCATCGTCTCGCCCTGGTGCTTGACGACGAATCGCAGGCTGTCGGTGGTCTTGCCGACCACGGCGAAGTCGAGCCCCCATTTCCTGAAGATCGCCTCGGCCGGCTCCTCATGGCCGGGCTTGATCACCATGAGCATGCGCTCCTGGCTCTCCGAGAGCATCATCTCATAGGCGCTCATCTGCTCCTCGCGGCAGGGCACCGCGTCGAGATCGAGCTCGACGCCGAGATCGCCCTTGGCGCCCATCTCGACCGCCGAGCAGGTCAGGCCGGCTGCGCCCATGTCCTGGATCGCATCGACATGGCCGGCGGCCATGATCTCGAGGCAGGCCTCGAGCAGCAGCTTCTCGGCGAAGGGGTCGCCGACCTGCACGGTCGGGCGCCGCTCCTCGCCGCCTTCGCCGAAGGCGGCCGAGGCCATGGTCGCGCCATGGATGCCATCGCGGCCGGTCTTGGAGCCGAGATAGACGATCGCCTTCCCGACGCCCGAGGCCTTGGCGTAGAAGATCTCGTCGGTGCGGGCGAGGCCGACGGCCATAGCGTTGACCAGGTTGTTGCCGTCATAGCGCCGGTGGAAGCCGGTGGCGCCGCCGACATTGGGCACGCCGAAGGAATTGCCGTAGCCGCCGATGCCGGCGACGACGCCAGAGACCAGATGGCGGGTCTTGGGATGGCTCGGATCCCCGAAACGCAGCGCGTCGAGCACCGCGATCGGCCGCGCCCCCATGGTGAAGACGTCGCGCAGGATGCCGCCGACCCCGGTGGTCGCGCCCTGATAGGGCTCGATGAAGGACGGGTGGTTGTGGCTCTCCATCTTGAAGACCACCGCGAGCCCGTCGCCGATGTCGATCACGCCGGCATTCTCGCCGGGCCCCTGGATCACCCAGGGCGCCTTGGTCGGCAGCGTCTTCAGATGAATCTTGGAGGATTTGTACGAGCAGTGCTCGTTCCACATCGCCGAGACGATGCCGAGCTCGGTGACCGTCGGCTCGCGCCCGATCAGATGCAGGAAGCGCTGGTACTCGTCGGGCTTGAGCCCGTGCTCGGCGACCAGTTGGGGGGTGATCTTGATGTCGTTGGGAATCACGCGACCTGTTCCTGACGGAAGGGGCGAGCGGAGCGCTCATTCAGGGCGGGGCATAGCCCGAAGCCGGCGGAGAGACAACGTTTGCAGCCGAGCTTTCAGAGTTGGAGCGCCGCCATCGCCGCGCGCAGCCCCTCGGGGATCGGCACCGGCTTCTGCGCGCCGCGCTCGACATAGACATGGGTGAACAGCCCCTGCGCCGCCGTCGCCTCGCAGCCCTGCCTGAAGATGCCGATCCGGTAGGTCACCGAGGAGCGGCCGAGCCTTTCGACCGCCAGCGCGCCCTCGACGACTTCAGGGAAGGCGACGCTCTCGAAATAATCGCAACGCGTGCCGACCACGAGGCCGACGATCCGGCTTTCGGCGATATCGAGGAAACCCTGCTCGATCAGCCAGGCGTTCACCACCGTGTCGAACCAGTTGTAATAGATCACATTGTTGACGTGACCGAAGACGTCGTTGTCGGCCCAGCGCGTCGGGATCGCCCGGAAGCGCCGGAAATCGGCCCGCCGCAAGCGTACCGGCTTGTCGCTCATCGCTCCCCCTCCCCGCCCGTCTTTTCGCCGCCCGGCTTCTCGCCGGTGCCGATCTCCGGCACGCCGAGCGCATCCGCCAGCCTGGCCTTGGCCGAGCCCGGCCGCAGCGGCTTCTGCTGGCTCTCATGCGGCGCCCAGCCCGAGAGCCAGACGATCTCGAAGGTCGCCCGCAGGCGTCCATCCGGATCGGAAAAGCGCTCGGCATAGAGTTCGGCGGCACGCAGCAGCACCGAACGCCGCAGCGGCTTGCGGCTGCGCTCCAGCAGCGCATTCGCCCAGCCCATGGCGCGCAGGTCGCGCAGGAGCGCGAAGAGATCGCCATAGCGCACCGTCACGCTCTCGCTGTCGACGACCGGCAAGGCGAAGCCGGCCCGCTGCAGCAGGCTGCCGAGATCGCGCAGATCGGCGAAGGGCGCGACGCGCGGGCTTGCGCCGCCGGTCGCCTCGACCTCGGCGGAAAGCAGCACCTGGCGCAGCTCGGTCAGGCTCTGCCCGGCGAGCAGGCAGCCGATGAAGAGCCCGTCCGGCCGCAGGCTGCGCCGGATCTGGACGAGCGCGCCCGGCAGGTCGTTGACCGCGTGCAGGCTGAGCAGCGAGGCGGCGAGATCGAGGGAAGCGGCCGCGAATGGCAGGGCTTCGAGATCGCCGATGAGATCGGCCGCCGAGCCGCCTCCTGCATCCGGGTTCTCGGCGAGGCGCAGCACGGCCTCTGCCTTGCCCCGCAGCGCCGGCGCCGCCAGCGGCAGGGCCGAGCCGAGATCGGCCGCCAGCCCGAAGCGCCGCAGCACCGCCGAAAGCCGCTCCTCGAGATCGCCGGCGCAGCGCGCCAGCAGGAAATCGGGATAGCCCGCCGCGAGCGCCCGGCCGAGGCGACGGCGATAGAGTGCGCGGTCGAAGACGAGAGAGCTCATCCGCGCGCTCCTGGCTCTATTCCATCCCTTCGAGCTCGACGATCAGCCCTTCGATCATCCGGAGGCCGATCTGCCAGAAAGCCGGGTCGCGGGCGTCGAGCCCGAAGGGCTTCAGCAGCTCGGAATGGTGCTTGGTGCCGCCGGCCGAGAGCAACGCGAAATAGCGCTCCTGAAAGCCCTGCGCCGAGTTCTGGTAGACGCCGTAGAGCGAGTTCACCAGGCAGTCGCCGAAGGCATAGGCGTAGACGTAGAAGGGCGAGTGGATGAAGTGCGGGATATAGCTCCAGAAGGTCTCGTAGCCCGGCCCGAGCCTGATCGCCGGCCCGAGGCTCTCGGTCTGGACGCTCATCCAGAGCTCGCACAGGTCCTCCGCCGTCAGTTCGCCCGAGCGACGCGCCTCATGGACCTTGCGCTCGAAGGAGTAGAAGGCGATCTGGCGCACGACCGTGTTGATCATGTCCTCGACCTTGGCGGCGAGCATCGCCTTGCGCTGCTTGCGATCGACCGTCCCGTTCAGCAGCTTGCGGAAGGTCAGCATCTCGCCGAAGACGCTCGCGGTCTCCGCCAGCGTCAGCGGCGTCGGCGCCATCAGCGCCCCGTTTGGCCCGGCCAGCACCTGATGGACGCCATGGCCGAGCTCATGGGCGAGGGTCATCACGTCACGCGGCTTGCCCTGATAGTTGACCAGCACATAAGGGTGCGCGGAAGGCACGGTGGGATGAGCAAACGCGCCCGGCGCCTTGCCCGGCCGCGCCGGCGCGTCGATCCATTGCTCGTCGAAGAAGCGCCTGGCGATGCCGGCCATCTCCGGCGAGAAGTCGCCATAGGCACCGAGCACCGTGTCGCGCGCCTCGCTCCAGGGAATCGTCCGCTGCTCGACCTGCGGCAGCGGCGCGTTGCGGTCCCAGTAGTCCAGCACCTCCTGGCCGAACCAGCGCGCCTTCAGCCGGTAATAGCGATGCGACAGGCGCGGATAGGCCTCGCGCACCGCCGCCACCAGCGCATCGACCACCTCGCGCTCGACCCGGTTCGCCAGGTGCCGCGAATCGGCGACATCCTCGAACTTGCGCCAGCGGTCGGAGATCTCCTTGTCCTTGGCGAGCGTGTTGGTGATCAGGCCGAAGGTGCGCAGATGCTGGCGGAACACCGTCCCCAGCGCCTCCGCCGCCTGCTGGCGAACGGCACCGTCGGCATCCTGCAGCTTGTTCAGCGTCAGCTCGAGCGTCAACTCCTCGCCGCCGACCTGAAAGCGCAGCGAGGCGATGGTCTCGTCGAAGAGCCGGTTCCAGGCGCCGTGCCCGGTCACCGACTTCTCATGGAACAGCTCCTCGATCCGGTCCTCGAGCTGGTGCGGCTTGTCCTTGGCCAGATCCTCGATCCAGGGCTTCCAATGGCTGAGCGGCGGCTGCGCCGCAGCGGCGGCCAGTACCGCCGCGTCGATCCGATTGAGCTCGAGGCCGAAGAACAGCAGCTCCGTCGAGATCGCCGTGACGCGGTCCTGCGTGTCGCCATAGAACTTGGCGCGCTGCGGGTCGGTGGTGTCGCCGGAATAGACGAGGCCGGCATAGGACATGATCTTGCCGACCAGGTCCTCGAGCTTCTCATAGGCCGCGACCGCCTCGGCCAGCACGACGCTGGCGTCGCCGCGCTCGGCGAGCGCCGCGAGCTTGCCGCGATAGAGCGCCGCGAAACCGCGCGCCTCGGCCAGCGCCCGCTCCAGATCGGCGGCGAACTCGGCTGAATCCGTCGCCGGATAGAGATGCGCCAGGTTCCACTCCGGCAGCGCGCCGAGCGCCTTGTCGGCCTTGGCGGCGCTGCCGGCAGCGCTCCTTGCGACCCTGGCGGCGATCGTCCCGTCGAGAGCGGTCGTCATGTCAAAGGCACCTTTCTGGCGAAACCGTTCCACCCCATATGCGCGGACAAGGCCGCGCGATCAACGCCGCGTCGGCAAAGCGGAGCCTGCCGGCACGGAATTGCGCGGCCATGACGGCGCCGCAGCTCTGCACCGCGCCGGCCGCCTTAAGCGCGGCTTAACCCTTGTCCCCGACAGTGACCCGAAACGGAACAGTGCTTCCGTTCAATTGCTCAACTGCCTGGCCTGCCGAGGGTTCATGTCCGCCACCATCCTCGTCGTCGACGACGATCCCGTACAGCGCCGGCTGCTCGACGCGATGCTCAAGCGCTTCGGCTACGAGGTGCTGACCGCCGAGGGCGGTGAGCAGGCGCTCGCTCTGCTCGGCGACGAATCGCAGCGCGTCGACTGCCTGGTGCTCGATCTGGTGATGCCGGGCCGCGACGGCATGGCGGTGCTCGCCGCCCTGCGCGAGCGCGGCGTCGCGACGCCGGTGATCGTGCAGACCGCGAACGGCTCGATCGAGACCGTGGTTTCGGCGATGCGGGCCGGTGCCGTCGATTTCGTGGTCAAGCCGGTCGGCGCCGAGCGCCTGCAGGTCTCGCTCAAGAATGCGCTGAAGCTCGGCGCGCTCGAGCACGAGATCCGCTACATGAAGCGGCGCTCGGCCGGCCAGCTCGGCTTCCGCGACCTCGCCAGCAAGAGCCCCGATATGGGCCGTGTCGTGCGCCTGGCCGAACGTGCCGCCAAATCGAACATTCCCGTCCTGGTGGAAGGCGAATCCGGCGTCGGCAAGGAGGTGCTCGCCCGTGCCATCCAGGGTTCGAGCGACCGCCGCGGCAAGCCCTTCGTCACCGTCAATTGCGGCGCGATCCCGCACAACCTCGTCGAATCGATCCTGTTCGGCCATGAGAAGGGCGCCTTCACCGGCGCGACCGAGCGCCATATCGGCAAGTTCGTCGAGGCCAATGGCGGCACGCTCTTTCTCGACGAGGTCGGCGAATTGCCGCTCGATGCCCAGGTCAAGCTGCTGCGCGCCCTCCAGGAGGGCGAGGTCGATCCCGTCGGCGGCAGGAAATCGGTCCGCGTCGACATCCGCATCATCTCGGCGACCAACAAGAGCCTGCTGGATCAGGTCAAGCAGGGCGAGTTCCGCGAGGACCTGTATTACCGGCTCAACGTCTTCCCGATCACGCTGCCGCCATTGCGCCAGCGCCGCGAGGACGTCGCCGACCTCGCCCGCGGCTTCCTCGCCCGCTTCGCCGCCGAGGAAGGCAAGAAGCTGCGCGGCATCGGCGCCGAGGCGCTCGGCCTGCTCGGCGACTATGACTGGCCGGGCAATGTCCGCCAGCTCGAGAACGCCATGTTCCGCGCCGTGGTGCTCGCCGATGGCGACGAACTCACCGTCGCCGAATTCCCGCAGATCGCCGCACAGATGGATGGCTTCGACGTCCGCATCCCGCCGGCCCCGGCCCCGCTTTCCGGCGAGCGGCGCGAGGAGGCGCCGCCGCGCATCGTCCAGGTGCCGGTGCGCGATCCCAACGCGCTCGACCTCGTCGCCGGCTCCGACATGCGCACGCTCGACGAGCTCGAACGCGAGATCATCAAGTTCGCGCTCGCCCATTACCGCGGCCACATGTCCGAAATCTCGCGCAAGCTCGGCATCGGCCGCTCGACGCTCTACCGCAAGCTCAAGGATTACGGGCTGATCGACGGCGACAACGATTCCGCCGGGGCGGACGCCGCCTAATCGGCTGACCGGCAAATCCCGCTCTGGAGCCGACATGTCAGGGCGAATGGAAGCCGCTGTTGCAGGGCGGCACTAGTCGAAGCAGACCGGCTCGCGCAGTGATCGGCGTGATCCGGCAGGGATACGGGGAATCAGTATGCGCCTTCGTCGCCTGGCGGAATCCGTCTCCGCCGCCGTACTGGGCCTTGCGCTCGGTGTCGCTACCGCGCTTGCACAAGGCCCAGGCAACGAGGCCGCGACGCTCGGCCTGCCGCTGCCTGAGGCGCCGGCGCTGCGCATCCTGGCCGGCGATGTCGGCCCGCCGCAGCTCGACATCCCCGCCCCGCCCGAGCTCGTCCTCGACCTGCGCCCGGCGGGTTCCGCACCCGAGCTCGCCGCCCCGCTCGAAGCCGCCGAGATCGTCACCGGAGCGATTTCCGTGACGCCGCGGCCGGCGGATCAGGAGTTCGAGCTCGACGTCCCTCTTCCCGAGATGCCGCCGGTCGATCCGGCGCTCGCGGCGAAGCCCGCGCCGAAAACGCAGCCGCAGCTGGCCCGCCCGGCCGAGCCGCTGATCGCCCCGCCTGCCCTGCCCGAGGTCGTGGTGGCGCTGCCGCCGGGGCTCGAGCTCTCCGGCCGCATCGCCGAGCGGGCCGAGGAGGCGCTTTCCGTGCCGCGGCTCGCCCAGCGCGAGCGCGCCGACATCCTTGCCGCCTACGCCGCCAACGAGAACCACCCCTTCTGGATCGACGGCAAGGGCTGGAGCGCCGCCGGCAGGCTGCTCGCCGCCCAGCTCGGCCGCGCCGGCCAGGACGGCTTGCGCCCGGCCGACTATGCCCTGCCGGCTTTCGAGGCGAGCGACAAGGACCGCCTCGCCGAGGCCGATGTCCGGCTCTCGGCGCTGGCCGTGCTCTATGCCCGCGACGCCCGCGGCGGCCGCATCGACCCGCGCCGCCTGTCGAAGCTGCTGACCCCGGAACTCGATTTGCCTTCGGCGACCGAGGTGCTCTCGGAGCTTGCCGGTGCCGGCGACCCCGGCGCGGTGCTCGCCGCCTACAATCCCCCGCATGAGGGCTATCGCCGGCTCAAGGCCAAGCTCGCCGATCTGCGCGCCGACAAGGAAGAGATCCCGGCGGTCCGCATGCCGGCCGGCCCGCCGCTCAGGCTCGGCATGCGCGACGAGCGCGTGCCGCTGGTGCGCGCCCGGCTCGGGCTCGGCGCCAGCGAGGAGCCGATCTTCGACCGCTCGACCGCGATCGCGCTGGCCGAGTTCCAGAAGCAGGCCGGCCTGCGCGCCGACGGCGTGCTCGGCAGCCAGACGCTGGCCGCGCTCGGCTCGCCGCCGGCGGCGGGCCTGGAGAACGACATCGTCGCGCAGATGGAGCGCTGGCGCTGGCTGCCGGCCGATCTCGGCGCCAGCCACGTCGTCGTCAACGTGCCGGAATTCAAGATGCGCATGCTGCGCGACGGCAAGCTCCTGCACGAGAGCCGCGTCATCGTCGGCAAGCCCGGATCGGCGACGCCGATCTTCTCGCACAAGATGGAATACGTCGTCGTCAACCCGTCCTGGTACGTGCCGCCCTCGATCCTGAAGAAGGAATTCCTGCCGGGGCTCGCCGCCGATCCGGACTATGCCGCCAAGCGCGGCTATGTCGTGACCCGGCGCGGCAAGTCGATCTCGGTGCGCCAGCCGCCCGGCGAGCGCAATGCGCTCGGCTGGATCAAGTTCATGTTCCCGAACGACCATGCGGTCTACCTGCACGACACGCCGAACCGCCGCCTTTTCGCCAGCAACCGGCGCGCCTTCAGCCATGGCTGCGTGCGCGTCGAGAACCCGTTCGCGCTGGCCGATCTGGTGCTCGGCCCGGAATGGACGAGCGAGCGGCTGAAGCGGCTGATCGGCTCCGGCGAGCGCACCATCAGGCTGCCGCAGCCGCTGCCGATCCATCTGGTCTACGACACGCTCGTGGTCGACGGGGCCGGCCGGATTTCGACCTTTGACGATCTCTACGGCGTCCACCGGCTGGTCCGGAACGCCCTCGAGCAGCGCTCCTGAGACCCGCGCCCGGGCGCCGGGCACGGTTTTGCCATGATCTGTGGGTAGCCAGCAGCGCGCTTGCCGAAATTCCGGCGGGACGGTTGTGCCGCCGGTAACCTGTCGTTAAGCCTTCTCGGCAACTGTTCCTTCACGTTTACCGCTCCGGCTCGCCGGCGCTTCGAGACGGGTCAGGTAGAGAGTGAGCTGGTCGAAAGCCGAGACGAAGAAACGGCTGCCGCGCCCCTCCGGGCGGGCTGCGCATGCCGGCGCCGTCCTCGCGACAAGCGCGCTCGCCCTCTGCATCGGTGTTCGCGGCACGCAGGACGCCGTCGCCAATGGCGACACCCGCACCATCACCATCAAGCACATGCACACCAAGGAGGAGACGACCGTCACCTTCAAGCGTGACGGCCGCTACGACTCCGCGGCGCTGGAGAAGCTGAACTGGGCGATGCGCGACTGGCGCATCGACGAGCCGATCCGCATGGACCCGCGCTTGTTCGACCTTGCCTGGGAAGTCCACCGCAAGGTCGGCTCCGAGCAGCCTTTCCACGTCGTCTCGGCCTACCGCTCGCCCGGCACCAACTCGATGCTGCGCCGGCGCTCGCGCGGCGTCGCCAAGCACAGCCAGCACACGCTCGGCAAGGCGATGGACTTCTACCTGCCCGACACGCCGACGGCGAAGATCCGCGAAGTCGGCATGCGGCTGCAGCGCGGCGGCGTCGGCTTCTACCCCGGCGCCCATACGCCCTTCGTCCATCTCGACGCCGGCTCGGTGCGCTCCTGGCCACGCATGACGCGCAGCCAGCTTGTCCGTCTGTTCCCGGATGAGAAGACCGTGCACCTGCCGGCCGATGGCAAGCCGCTCAGCGGCTACGAGGTCGCCAAGGCCGAGATCATGGCCGGCGGCGGCGCGGTGATGGGCTATGCCGCCGCCGACCTCGACGAGGGCGCGATCATCGCCTCGGGCGGCAAGGGCTTCTGGGCAGCGCTGTTCGGCGGCGACGACGAGGAGGCGGATGCCCGTCCGACCCGCGGCCGCGCCGCGGCCCGGCGCGCGCCGACGCCGCAGCCCACCGTGATGGCCTATGCCGGCGACAGCAACAGCGGCGATGGCGGCCGCTTCGCCGTCTTCAACCAATCCGCCCAGCCCGAGGCGACCGGCCGCACCCTGCTGCGCGAGCGCTCGGACCGGGCGACGACGACCGCGCCGGCAGCACCCGCAGTTGCACCGGCGCCGGCCGAGACGCAGGTCGCGGCGCTTCCTCCGCAACCGGCCGAGCCGCCGAAGCCCAGCCCGATTTCCACCGCATTCCCGGTCGCGCGCCCCAATGGCCTGACGCCGCCGCCGCCGGCCGCACCCGCCGGCTCGACGCAGCTGGCGGCGCTGGCCGCCGAGGCAGCGGCACTGCCGCTGCCCGCCACCGAGCAGAAGCTGATCCTGGCCTCGCTGCCGCCGCGCCGGCCGGGCGACCTGCCGGCCCCGGTCCTCGACAACATCGTCGCCGGCCGTCCGGTTGCGGCGCCGCTGCCGCCGACACGCCCCGTCGTCCTCGCCAGCCTGGCGCCGGAAGCCCTGCGCCCGGGCACCGAGACGGAGAGTGCAGCCATTCCCGCCGGCGCCCGCTTCGTCAACGTCTCGCATCCGTCGCCGCCGATCCGGCCCCGCGCCCCGGGCGAGCCGCAGCGGCGCGCCGTCGAACCGGCCGCGGCCGAGGCGCGCACGCCGATCGCCGCCGAATACGATGCCGACCGGGCCGGCCTCGACACGCTCTTCGCCACCGCCGCCCTGCCTTCCGCGCCGGCCCGCCGGACCGGCGTCGCCACGGCCAAGGCCAAGGTCACCGACCTGCAGGCCAAGGGCTGGGTCGCCGGGCCGAGCCCGGCCGCCGCGCTCGGCTTCACCGCCGCCCCGAACGACCTCAAGACCAGCAGCTTCAGCGGCCCGGCCGTGCGCGCGCTGCCGACCACCTTCGTGCAGAACTGAGGCGCTCTCGGCCGGCTTGCCCGCCGGCGCCGAATTTCCTAACCCTGCGGCATGGCGCCGCCCGGCGATTTCGCGCAGGATGCCTCTGCCGCGATCGTGGCGGGTGATGCCGGTGCCTATGCCTACGGGAAGGGGACTTTCATGCGGAACGGGCTGGTTGCGAGATTCCTGCGTTCCAGGTCTCTGCCCCGACTGGGCATTTTGCTGATCTCGGGCCTCGCCGTGCTCGCCCCCGCAGCCGCGCCCCTCGCCCAGCCGGCGCAGCCGGCGGCCATCCCCGTCGGCACCACGCCCGCGGAAAAGCGCGCGATCGAGCGCACCGCCGATTTCGTCGGCCGCATCGAGGCGATCAACCGGGTCGAGATCAGGGCCCGCGTCACCGGCTTTCTCGAGAAGGTCCTGTTCCGCGACGGAGATTCGGTGAAGGAAGGCGCGCCGCTCTTCCAGATCGAGAAGCCGCCCTTCGAGGCCGCCGTCGATCAGGCTCGCGGCGCGCTGGAGAGTGCCCAGGGCACGCTGCAGAACGCCACCACCCAGCGCCAGCGCGCCGAGGACCTGCTGCGCACCAATGCCGGCTCGGTCGCGGTGCGCGACCAGCGCGTCGCCGACGAGACGGCCGCGCAGGGCTCGGCCACCACTGCCGCCGCCAATCTGAAGATCGCGGAGATCAATCTCGGCTATACCGAGATCACCTCGCCCATCGCCGGACGGATCGGCCGCACCAAGCTGACCAAGGGCAACGTCGTCTCGCCCGATAGCGGCGCGCTGGCGCTGATCGTCAGCGAAGACCCGATGTACGTGAATTTCCCGGTCAGCCAGCGCGAATTCGTCAGCTTCGGCCATAATCGCGTCGATGCCGGCACGACCGGGCCGAAGGTCACGCTGCGCTTTTCCGACGGCTCGACCTATGAGCAGCAGGGCACGATCGACTTCGTAGACGTCTCGGTCGACCGCGCCACCGACACGGTGCTGGTCAGGGCGGTCGTACCCAACCCCAAGGGCAGGCTGATCGACGGAACCCTGGTCAATGTCGCCGTCCATGCCGAAAAGCCCGTCGACAAGGTCCTGGTGCCGCAGGCAGCACTGATCGCCGACCAGCAGGGCGCCTATGTCTTCGTGGTCGAGGATGGCAAGGCCGTGGTCAAGCGCCTGAAAGTCGGCGCCGAGGCCGGCGCCTATGTCGTGGTCAACGAGGGCCTGAATGGGGGCGAGCAGATCGTGGTCCAGGGGCTCCAGGGCCTGCGGCCCGGCACCCCGGTCCTCGCCTCCCCCGTTGCGCCGCCGCCGGCCGGCCGGAGCTGAGGCATGTTCACCTCCGTCTTCGTCGACCGGCCGCGCCTGGCCATCGTCATCGCGGTCGTCACGGTCATCGCCGGCCTGCTCTCGCTTTTCGCGATTCCGGTCGCGCAATACCCTGACATCGTGCCGCCGCAGGTTTCGGTGACGACCTCCTACCCCGGCGCCTCGGCCGCCGTGGTCGAGGCGACAGTCGCGCAGCCCCTGGAGGCGCAGATCGTCGGTACCGACAAGATGATCTACATGAAGAGCGTCAGCGGCAATGACGGCAGCTATTCGCTCAAGATCTCGTTCGAGCTCGGCACCAACCCCGACATCAACACCGTCAACGTCAACAACCGCGTCCAGATCGCGCTGTCGAAGCTGCCCGAGGAGGTCAAGCGCTCGGGCGTCACGGTAAAGAAGCAATCCTCCGCGCTGCTCGGCGTCATCGCCGTCTATTCGCCGAAGAAGACCTACGACAACCTGTTCGTCTCGAACTACACCACGATCAACCTGCTTGACTCGATCCGCTCGACCCCCGGCGTCGGCGACGCCTCGCTCTTCGGCGCCCAGGACTACTCGATGCGCGCCTGGGTCCGCACCGACGCCCTGACCGGGCTCGGCCTGACCACCGGCGACATCATCAACGCGATCCAGTCGCAGAACACCCAGGCCGCGGTCGGCCGCATTGGCGCGCGCCCGATCTCCGACGACCAGCAGCTCCAGCTCAACATCCAGACCAAGGGCCGGCTGAGCTCGCCGCAGGAATTCGAGAAGATCGTGGTGCGCACGAACCCCGACGGTTCGGTGCTGCGTCTTTCCGATGTCGCGCGCATCGAGCTCGGCGCCGCCAATCTCGACCGCGAAACCCGCCTCAACGGCGGCCCCGCCGTGCTGATCGGCATCTACCAGTCGCCCGGCGCAAATGCCATCGCCGCCCTCGACGCGGTCAAGAAGACGGTGGGCGATCTCGCCCGCAACTTCCCGGACGACCTCGCCTGGAAGGTCACCTACGATCCGACCGCCTTCGTCACCGCGACGATCGAGGAGGTCCAGAAGACCCTGATCGAGGCCTTCATCCTCGTCATCGTCGTCGTCTTCCTGTTCCTCGGCAGCTTCCGCGCCACCCTGATCCCGACCTTCGCCGTCCCGGTCAGCCTTGTCGGCACCTTCATCGTCCTCAACGCCATCGGCTATTCCGCCAACACGGTCTCGTTGCTGGCGATCGTGCTCGCCATCGGCATCGTCGTCGACGACGCGATCGTCGTCGTCGAGAACGTCGAGCGCGTGATGGAGGAGCGTCCCGAGCTCTCGCCGGCCGAGGCGACCAAGCTCGCAATGGGCGAGATCGTCGCGCCGATCATCGCGATCACCCTGGTCCTGCTCTCGGTCTTCGTGCCTGTCGCCTTCATCCCCGGTATTTCCGGCGAGCTCTTCCGCCAGTTCGCCGTCACGGTCGCGGTCGCGATGCTGATCTCTGCGATCAACGCGCTGACCCTGTCGCCAGCGCTTTGCGGCGTGCTGCTCAAGCGGCATCAAGGCCCGCGCCGCGGCCCGCTCGGCCATGTCATGCGCGGCATCGACTGGACGCGCGACCGCTATGGCGACACCGTCGCCCGGCTGGTGCGCATCTCCATGATCAGCCTGGTGCTGACCGCAGCCTTCGGCGCCGCGATCTACGCCATGGGGCGGATCACCCCGACCGGCTTCCTGCCGGAGGACGATCAGGGCGCCTTCTTCGTCGTCGCGCAATTGCCCGACGGCGCCTCGGTCGGCCGCACCGCGGCCGTCGCCGCCGAGGTCGAGGCCATCCTCAAGGCCGAGCCCACGGTCGAGGATTATTCGACGATCGTCGGCCTGAACTTCATCGACGGTAATTCCCAGTCCAATTCCGGTTTCTTCCTCGTCTCGCTGAAGCCCTTCGCCGACCGCAAGGGCGCCGACCAGAGCGCCGACGCGGTCATCGCCCGCCTCTCCCAGAAGCTGCGGGCGGTGCGCGGCGGGGCTGTCGTGCCGATCGCGCCGCCGCCGATCGTCGGCCTCGGCACCGGCGGCGGTTTCACCTATGTGCTGCAGGACATGGGCGGCTCCGACCCCAAGGCGCTGGCGCGCACCCTGCGCGGGCTGACGATCGCCGCTAACCAGGACCCGCAGCTGCGCCGGGTCTTCTCGACCTTCTCGGATTCGACGCCCTCGATCTTCCTCGACATCGACCGCGACAAGGTCCAGATCCTCGGCGTCGAGCTCAGCGCGCTGTTCCAGTCGCTGCAGGCCTCGCTCGGCGGATATTATGTCAACGACATCAACCTGTTCGGCCGCACCTGGCAGGTCCAGGTCCAGGCCGAGGGTGTCGACCGCGCCTCGGTCGACGACATCTACCGCATCAATGTCCGCAGCCGCGACGGCAGCATGATTCCGCTCCGCAGCCTGCTCGAGGTCCGCATGGTCGTCGGCCCGCAGGCGCTGATCCGCTACAACAACCGCCTCGCGGTCACCATCCAGGGCACGCCGGCTCCCGGCGTCTCCTCCGGCCAGGCCCTGGCGGCCATGGAGCAGGTCGCGGCGAAGACGCTTCCCGCCGGCTATCGCGGCGACTGGACGGACGTCTCCTTCCAGGAGAAGCGGGCCGAGGGCCAGACCGGGATGATCCTCGCCTTCGCCCTGCTCTTCGCCTACCTCTTCCTGGTCGCGCTCTATGAGAGCTGGACGATCCCCGTGCCCGTCCTGCTCTCGGTCGCGGTCGGCGTGCTCGGCGCCTTCATCGGCATCGTGCTCGGCGGCCTGACGCTCGATCTCTATGCCCAGATCGGCATCGTCGTGCTGATCGGCCTCGCCGCCAAGAACGGCATCCTGATCGTCGAGTTCGCCAAGGAACAGCGCGAGAAGGGGCTGCCGCTGCTCGAGGCGGCGACGCTGGGCGCGCGCCTGCGCTTCCGGCCGGTGATGATGACCTCGCTCGCCTTCATCCTCGGCCTGCTGCCGCTCGTCATCGCCGAGGGGCCGTCGCGCCTGGCCAGGCGCAATGTCGGCACGCCGGTCTTCGGTGGCATGATCGCCTCTGCGGTGATCGGCGTCTTCCTGATCCCGGTGCTCTATGTCGTCTTCCAGGCGCTGCGCGAGCGGCTGCGGCCCTCGACGAAACCGGTCGAGAAGCCGGCAGCGGCATCGGGAGAATAGGTCCTTCCGATTTTCGGCAGAACCGCCGCGTCATTCCGGGGCGGCCCGTGAGGGCCGAGCCCGGAACGACGGCAGCCGCTGCGCTCACTCCCGGTCGATCGGCCAGGCCTTGAACACCTCCAGCGCCTCGCAGGCCCTCGCCTGCGCGGCGAGCGCCGGCCAGCGACCCTCCTCGACGAATTCGGGGATGACGAAGCGGCAGAAGCCCCAGGCGATCGCCGCCGCGATGTCGCCGGGCGCGAGCGCCGGCCCGGCGCCGAGTTCGCCGCGCTTCGCCGCCTGGTCGAGCAGGTCGAGCGCGGTGTGGAGCTGAGACAGGATGCGCTCCTGCCAGTTGGCGTAGCGCCGTTCCTCCGGCCGCTTGCGCTCGTACTCGACGCCGACGGCCTTGTCGGCGGCGACGATGCCGATGCCGGTCAGGCTGAGATCGCGGACCCGCGCCGCCGGCTCGGCCGGGCGCAGGGAACGCCCGGCGACATCCTCGAAATGCTGGATGATCAGCAGCGATTCGCTGATCACCGTGCCGTCATCGGCGACCAGGGTCGGCGCCTTGATCAGCGGGTTGATCGCCCTGAACTCGGGCATGTGCCGGAACACCGAGACCGAGCGATGCTCGAATGCGAGCCCCAGCAGGCTCCCGGTGATCGCGGCGCGCCGCACATAGGGGCTGTCGAGCATTCCAACCAGCAGCATCGCGATCTCCGGCTTGAGGTGCGCGAAGACTGCCGCTCGCTGCGGGATTTGCCACGCGAATTCGCGTGATTTCAGACATCACGGGGACTGATGCGACCTGGCCGGTCTTTGCGGTGTCCGCTCGGTGAAGTGGCAGCTCACGCCGCTTGATGCTCGCCGTGCGCGGCTTCGTCCGCGCCGGCGCCGCCTTCCGGGTGGGCGGCCTCATGGGCATCGAGCGCCACCTGGCACGGGTCCCAGACCGGCGTGCCGCTGAAGTGCTCGGCGAGCAGATCGGTCAGCACCCGGACCTTGCCCGGCACATAGGCGCCGGGCGGGCGCACCACATAAAGCCCGCTTTCCGGCAGCGGATATTCCCACAAGACATGCTGCAGCCGGCCGGTGCGGATCGCCTCGCCGGAAATGAAGGTCGGCAGCGCCGCGAGCCCGAGCCCGGCCTCCGCCCATTGCAGCAGCGTATCGCCGCTGTCGGAGCGCAGCCGCCCGTTCGGCCGGATCGAGACCAGGCGCCGGTTCACCCGGAAATTCCAGTCCGGCATCGCGTTGCCGGTGTAGATCAGGCAGTCATGGCCGGCGAGGTCCGCCGGGGTCCCCGGGCGGCCATGACGGGCGAAATAGTCGGGGCTGCCGACGACCGCGCCACGCACCGCCGCGATCTTGCGCGCGACCAGGCTCGAATCCTTGAGCACGCCGATCCGGATCGCCATGTCGAAGCGCTCGCCGATCAGGTCGACCTGGCGATCGCTGGCCTCGACATCGATCTCGAGGCGCGGATGGCGCTGCGCCAGCACGGCGAGCACCGGCGCGACATGGTGGATGCCGAAGGTGAGCGGCATCGTCAGCCGCAGCCTCCCGGTGACGCCGCCGGCCTGCAGCGCCACCGCCTCGCGCGCTTCGCTCAGTTCGGCGAGGATGCGCTCGCCGCGCGCCTTGAACTCGAGCCCGGCCTCGGTCGGGCTGACTCCCCGCGTCGTCCGGCTCAGGAGCCGCGTGCCGAGATCGGCCTCGAGCCGTGCGACCCGCCGGCTGACGATCGATTTGGACAGGCCGAGACTGCGGCCCGCCCGACCGAAGCCGCCGGCGTCGACCACGGCGACGAAGCTGCGGATATCGTCGAGCTCGGACATGGAGGCGTTCCTGTTCTGGCAACAGCGTGGTGCTGATTATGCGCATTCTGGTGCGCTGGGTGAACCGCTATCTTGCGGTCATCGTTTTCCGTTCCAGCCCCAGGATGGCATCCATGTCGACCGTTCTCGTTCTCAACAGCAGCGCTCTCGGCGCCGCTTCCGTCTCCCGGCAGCTGATCGACGCCACCGTCGCCCGCCTGCGCGCGCAGGATCCGGGCCTCAAGCTCGTCGAGCGCGACCTCGGCGCCAGCCCGGTTCCGCATCTGACCCTCGACGCCGCCACCGCGATCCGCGGCGGCGAGCCGGCCAATGCCGCGCAGCAGCAGGCCAGGGCGCTGTCCGATGAGCTGCTCGAGGAGCTGAAGGCGGCCGACATCGTCGTCATCGGCGCGCCGATGTATAATTTCGGCATCCCCTCGACGCTGAAGGCCTGGTTCGACTACGTGCTGCGCGCCGGCATCGCCTTCCGCTACACCGAGGCCGGCCCGGAAGGCCTGCTCACCGGCAAGCGCGCCATCATCGTCGAGAGCCGCGGCGGCTTCTACAGCAGCGGCCCGGCCCAGCCGATGGATTCCCAGGAGCCGCATCTGCGCACCCTGCTCGGCTTCGTCGGCATCACCGACGTGACCTTCATTCGCGCCGAGAAGCTCGCCTTCGGCCCCGAGGCCCGCGAGCAGTCGATCAGCGCCGCCCAGGCCGAGCTCAAGCTGGTCGCCTGAAGCAGAGCGGCTTCGCCGCCATAAAAAAGCGCCGGCCTCGGAATGTCCGAGGCCGGCGCTTTCATTTCGCGGATAGTGTGGCTCAGGCGCTCTCGCCGACAGCCTGCAGATAGAGGTCGAGGATCGCCTCCTCCTCCTTGCGCTCGTCGAGGTCGCGCTTGCGCAGCGCGATCACCTTGCGCAGCACCTTGACGTCGTAGCCATTGGCCTTGGCCTCGGAATAGACCTCCTTGATATCGTCGGAGATCGTCTTCTTCTCTTCCTCGAGCCGCTCGATGCGCTGCACGATGCTCTTGAGCTGATCGCCTGCAACCGGATCGTCCATTCTCAAAACCCTTCTTCGGAAATTGGTCGCAGGGGTTCGCCCGGATGGCCGGCAAGGTCAAGCGGCAAGCGCCCGAAGTTCACATTTCTCGCGCCGCGGCGAGGCTGCCGGGCAGCAGCCGCGCCAGCCGCCGGCCCCAGGCGCGGGCAGCGTGCGGCTCGCCGATCAGGTCCTGCCGGATCTCGACCAGCGCATCGAGCAGGCCGCGCCGGGTGGCGTGGCGGTCGATGGTGTCGCCGGGCAGGCCGCCATTATAGGGCTCGTTGTCGCCGACGATCAGGTCGCCCTCCGCCTGCAGCGCCGCGATCAGCGCCTGCGCCAGCCGGCCTTCCCGGTCCCAGAGCACGCCGGCATGCCAGGGCCGCGGCACGCCCTTCCAGAACGGCGTGAAGGAATGCAGCGAGACGATCGCCGGTGGCTGCCCGGCCGCCAGCGCCGCCGCGACCGCCGCGTCGATGGCGGCGTCATAGGGCGCGTAATAGCGCATGATCCGCTCGGCGATGCCGGCCTCGTCGATCCGGGCATTGCCCGGCACGATGGCTCCGTCGGAGACGCGCATCACCAAGGTCGGGTCGTCGCGTCCGCGATTGGGGTCGATCAGCAGCCGGGAGAAGTTGCTCAGCACCGCCGGCGCGCCGAGCGCGGCCGCCATGGCGCGGGTCATCTCGGCCGCGCCGATGTCGTAGGCGATATGGCGTTCGAGTTGCTGTGGCGGCAGGCCGAGCGCAGCGAGCTCCGGCGGGATCGCGTTGCTGGCGTGGTCGCAGAGCAGCAGGACACCGGTCGCCGGGTCGCCCGGGATGATCTCGACCTCGCCGGGCCGCAGCGAGGGAGCACCGTTCGGCAAGGCCATGTCCGCACCCATCCCGCCCTCGGAATCGATCAGCAAATCGCGGGTGACGCCCGCGCGTCAGCGACATAGAAGGGGCTGGGGCGAAAGTCGATTGGTACCACGGGATTCGCGGGAAGGCGGACGATTTGCAACAGCCTGGCGATGCAATCGGACAACGACGCAAGGTGGCGCGGGCGATCTTCGACGCCGCCGTGGCGCGTGCCCATCCCGCCTCCTGGCTAGCCGGGCATCTGCCGGCGCCGCCTGAGAGCGGGCGGCTGATCCTGCTTGCGGCGGGCAAGGCGGCCGGCAGCATGACGGCGCTCGCCGAGGCGCATTATCTCGACACGCTGGGCTTGGCCGCCGAGCGCCTGCTCGGCCACGCCGTCGCCCGCCATGGCTACGAGACGGCGACCCGGCATGTGCCGATGCTCGCGGCCGGCCATCCGGTGCCCGACGAGGGCAGCATCGCCAGCGCCGAGCGCGCGCTCGCGCTCGCCGATGGCGCCACCGCCGACGATCTCGTCCTCGTCCTGCTCTCCGGCGGCGGCTCGGCCAACTGGGTCGCGCCGGCCGGCGCGCTGACGCTGGCCGAGAAGCAGGCGGTCAACAAGGCGCTGCTGCGCTCGGGCGCGCCGATCGGCGAGATGAACATCGTCCGCAAGCGGCTCTCGCGCATCAAGGGCGGCCGGCTGGCGCTGGCCGCGGCCCCTGCCCGCCTGCTGACGCTCGCGGTTTCCGACGTGCCGCATGACGATCCCGCGGCCATCGCGTCCGGACCGACCGTGCCGGATCCGAGCACGATGGCGGACGCCCGTGCCATCGTCGCGCGCTACGGGCTGAAGCTGCCGCCGGCGGCGCAGGCCTTGCTCGCCGACGACGCCAGCGAGACGCCCAAGCCCGGCCACCCCGCCTTCGCGCGGAGCGACTACCGCATCGTGGCCCGCCCGGCCGACGCCATCGCCGCAGCCGTGGCGGCCGCCCGCGCCGCCGGCTACGAGCCGGTCGATCTCGGCCCCGATCTCGAAGGCGAGGCGCGCGAGGTCGCGCAGGCGCAGGCGGCGCGCGCCCTGGAACTGAAGGCCGCCGGCCGGCGCGCGGCGCTGATCTCCGGCGGCGAGCTCACCGTCACCATCGCCGGCGCCGGCCGCGGCGGGCCGAACCAGGAATACGCGCTGGCACTCGCCATCGCTCTCGCCGGCGAGCCGGGGATCGTCGCGCTCGCCGGCGACACCGACGGCACCGATGGCGGCGGCGGCGAGGCGAGCGACCCGGCCGGCGCCATCGTCGACGAGACGACGCTGGCCCGCGCCCGCGATCTTGGCCTCGATCCCGCCTTTTGCCTGCGCGACAACGATTCGACCGGCTTCTTCTCTGGTCTCGGCGACCTGCTGCGAACCGGCCCGACCCTGACCAATGTCAACGATTGCCGCGTGATCCTGATCGACCCGACCTTGACCTCCCCATGACCTTGACCTCCCCATGACCTTGAGCGCACGCCTCATCCGATCCGTGCCGCGCCTCGCCTTGCCGGCCATCCTGCTGCTCGCCGGGGCCGTGCCGGCGCTCGCCGACCTGCGCATGTGCAACACCACCGGCAGCCGCGTCGGCGTCGCCATCGGCTATCGCGACTCGCAAGGCTGGGTCACCGAGGGCTGGTGGAACATCGCGCCGCGCGCCTGCGAGACGCTGCTGCGCGGCACGCTGGCGGCGCGCTTCTACTATGTCCACGCCGTCGACTACGACAAGGGCGGCGAATGGACCGGCAAGTCGATCATGTGCACGCGCAACAAGGAATTCACCATCCGCGGCATCGAGGATTGCCTGTCGCGCGGCTATGAGCGCTCTGGCTTCTTCGAGGTCGACACCGGCGAGCAGAAGGGTTGGACGATCCAGCTCACCGATACGCCGGGCGCCGCGCCGCCGCGCCCTTGAACGGCGAGAGCACCCCAGACCCCGGCAAGGGCTGGCATCCGGTCGCGAGCTTGCTCCGCGGCCGCGAATAAGCGACGGAACGAGATGGGGCGCGGAGCTGGCCGCGCCACCACGAGGAAGGGCGACGCGATGAGGCGGGAACGACGGATCAAGATCATCGCGACATTGGGGCCGGCCTCGGCCAGCGTCGAGATGTGCGCCACGCTGTTCCAGGCCGGCGTCGATGTCTTCCGCATCAATATGAGCCATACCCAGCGCGAAAACCTGCCCGAGAGGGTCGCGATGCTGCGCGGCCTGGAGGCGCAGTTCCGCCGCCCGGTCGGCATCCTCGTCGACCTGCAGGGGCCGAAGCTGCGCGTCGGCCAGTTCGGTGGCGATGGCGGCGTGATGCTGGAGAAGGGCGCGCGCTTCGTCCTCGATTCCGATCCGGCACCCGGCACGGTCAAGCGCGTGCATCTGCCCCATCCCGAGATCCTCACGGCGCTGGAGCCCGGCCACAACCTGATCCTCGACGACGGCAAGATCCGGCTCGTGGTCGAGAAGGCCTCGCCGAAGCAGGCGGTGACCAGGGTGACCGTCGCCGGCCGGCTTTCCTCGCGCAAGGGCGTCAGCCTGCCCGACACCACGATCCCGGTCTCGGCGATGACCGACAAGGACCGCTCCGATGCCGAGGCCGCCGCCGAGGCGAACGTCGACTGGATCGCACTCTCCTTCGTGCAGCGGCCGGAGGACATGGCGGACCTGCGCAAGATCGTGCGCGGCCGCGCCTTGGCGATGGCCAAGATCGAGAAGCCGCAGGCCCTGCTGCGGCTGGAGGAGATCATCGAGGCCTCCGACGCGATCATGGTCGCGCGCGGCGATCTCGGCGTCGAGATGCCGCTGGAGAAGGTCCCCGGCACGCAAAAGCGCATCACCCGCCTGGCCAGGCGGATGGGCACGCCGGTCGTGGTCGCGACCCAGATGCTCGAGAGCATGATCACCGCCCCGGTGCCGACCCGCGCCGAGGTCTCCGACGTCGCGACCGCCGTGTTCGAAGGCGCCGATGCGGTGATGCTCTCGGCCGAGAGCGCCGCCGGCCAGTATCCGGTCGAGGCCGTGGCGATGATGAATCGCATCGCCGAGGAGGTCGAGAACGACTCGACCTATCGCTCGATCCTCGAGGCGCAGCGCGCCGAACCGGAGGCGACCGGCGCCGACGCCATCGCCAAGGCCGCCCATGAAATCGCCGACACGCTGCATCTCAAGGCGATCACGGCCTGGACCTCCTCGGGCTCGACCGCCTTCCGCCTCGCGCGCGAGCGGCCGAACTCGACGGTGATCGCCCTGACGCCCAACCGCGCCACGGCGCGCCGGCTGACCCTGGTCTGGGGCGTGCACGCGGTCGTCACCAAGGATGCCAGCGACATCGACGACATGGCCTCGCGCGCCTGCAAGTTCTCCGTCCGTGAAGGCTATGCCGCGCTCGGCGACCGGATCATCGTCGTCGCCGGCGTCCCCTTCGGCACGCCGGGCGCAACCAACATGGTCCGCATCGCCTTCGTGGCGAAGGAGCATGTCGACCAGGCTTGAGCTGCTCCCGTCATTGCGAGCGTAAGCGAAGCAATCCAGGAGGGCTCGCCCTGCCGCTCTGGATTGCTTCGTCGCTTGCGCTCCTCGCAATGACGGAGCCCGCCCCGGCATTCCCCTGCGGCCGCCCCTGCTCTACTGCTTGACCCATCAGTCCCCGCAGCCCGCGACCGCCATGGCCATCACCGACATCGCCTCACGGACCTACAACCACAGCTGGCGGCTCGACCCGATCGTGCGCAGCCTGCTCGACACCGATTTCTACAAGCTCCTGATGCTGCAGATGATCCGGAGCTTCCATCCGGAGGTCGAGGTCACCTTCGGGCTGATCAACCGCACCAAGGAAATCCGGCTCGCCGAGGTGATCGACGAAGCGGAGCTGCGCGCCCAGCTCGACCATGCCCGCGGGCTGCGCTTCACCAAGAAGGAGCTGATCTGGCTCGCCGGCAACAGCTTCTACGGCAAGACCCAGATGTTCTCGGCCGATTTCATCGCCTGGCTCGCCGAGTTCCGCCTGCCCGAATACGAATTGCGCAAGGTCGACGGCCAGTACGAGCTCAGCTTCGCCGGGCCGTGGACGCAGAGCATGATGTGGGAGATCCCGGCGCTCGCCATCGTCAACGAGCTGCGCTCGCGCACGGCCCTGCGCGGCCATGGCCGCTTCGCGCTCGACGTGCTCTACGCCCGCGCCAAGGCCAAGCTCTGGGGGAAGGTCGAGCGGCTGAAGCGCCTGCCCGATCTGCGCATCTCCGATTTCGGCACGCGCCGGCGCCATGGCCATCTCTGGCAGCGCTGGTGCGTCGAGGCGCTGAAGGAAGGTCTCGGCCCGACCTTCACCGGTACCTCCAACGTCCTGCTCGCCATGGAGAACGATCTCGAGGCCATCGGCACCAACGCCCATGAGCTGCCGATGGTGCTGGCGGCGCTCGCCAGGAGCGACGACGAACTGCGCGCAGCGCCCTATCGCGTGCTCGACGAATGGCGCCAGGTCTATGCCGGCAACCTCCTGATCGTGCTGCCCGACGCCTTCGGCACCACCGCCTTCCTCGACAACGCCCCCGCCTGGCTGGCGGACTGGACCGGCTTTCGCCCCGACAGCGCCCCGCCGATCGAGGCGGGCGAGCAGATCATCGCCTGGTGGCGCGCTAAAGGCCGCGATCCGAAGAGCAAGCTTTTGATCTTCTCCGACGGCATGGACATCGACTCGATCGAGGAGGCCTATCATCATTTCCACGGCCGGGTCCGCACCAGCTTCGGCTGGGGCACCAACCTGACCAACGACTTCGTCGGCTGCTCGCCCGACGATGCGCCGGGCCTCGACCCGATCTCGCTGGTCTGCAAGGTCGTCAGCGTCAATGGCCGCCCGGCGGTGAAGCTCTCCGACAACCCCAACAAGGCGACCGGCGACCGGGCCGAGATCGAGCGTTATCTGCGGGTATTCGGCGGCGCCGACCGCAAGGCGACGGCGGTGCGGGTGTAGCTTGTGGCCCCGTAGACGGGACCAACGGTGCGATCGATGCGGGCGTCGATCGACGGGCAGGCAAATGCCTGCGAGGGGCGACGGGCAAGCACATTCCTGCCGCGACATGGTCACGAAATGGCCCGATCGGTTTCAGCCTCTGAACCCATTCACCGGGTCAAATTGCCCCTTCATCCGCAACTGATGGAAGGAAACTCCATGCGTATGGTCATGCTCGCAGCCGTCGGTGCTGCATCCGTCCTGGCTGGCTCCGTGCTCGCACAGGCCCCCGCGCCAGAACGAGCGCCGGCCTCGCCACCCGCATCGTCGCCGCAGACCCCGTCGACCGCGCCCGCGATCAAGTCAGTCAGCGTCATCGAGCTGGACGAACTCCCCGAGGCCACCAAGACGCAGGTGAATGAGCTCGTGGCGACGCGCACCGCCGACGAGGCCCAGCGACTTCGAAACGCCATCGACAAATCGCCGGCTGTGAAATCGGCCATCGAGGCGAAGGGGTTTTCGTCTCACGACGTGCTGGTCGCCCAGATGGACGACAAGGGCACGCTGACGATTATCGCCAGGAAGGCGGGCTGATCCAACACTTGCCGGCCGCCCTGATTTGCGTCCGGCAGCTGCGCCCAACGGCAGTCAGCAGCTGGTGCGCAGGCCGGCCGTGACGCGTGCGTATAGGCGTTCGCGGCGCGGATCGCCTTGGGCCCCGACGCATTGCGGCCGTCTACGCGCTCCCGGCCGCGCCGATGCGGAAGACCTTGCCGGTCGCGGCCTCGCGATAGAGGTCCACGCGCTTGCCGTCCCAGTGATAATCGAGATGCCGGCCCTGCACCGGATCGGCGGCGAGATCCGGCCAGAGCAGCCCGGCGCATTCGCCGCCGGCCCGGCGCACGCTCGGATAGACCACGCCCTCCGAGCCGCCCCCGCGCAATCGCGCACCGAGCGCCTGCCCCGCCGCATAGTCGTCGGGCTGGAGCAATTCGCTTTCGCGCACGGCCTCGCCGCGCAGGTCGTGCAGCGAGCCCTCTACCGAAAGCACGATCTCGCGGAACTGCGAGCTCCAGCCGGCCGGCTCGCGCGTCTTCGCCATGAAGCGGGCATGGTGGTGGACGGTCTCGAACAGCGCGGTCTCGAACGCGTCGCCGACATACAGCACGCCGAAGGAGCCGTCGCTGAAGCGGCTTTGCCGGTCGCGGCTGACATGGGTGAAGGGCGCCATCAGCAGGCTCGCGCCGGGCCCGGAGACGCGGCGGGCGGGCGGCACCAGATCGAGATTGCCGATCGTCTCCATCAGCCGCGGGTTGGTCTTCATCTCGGCATTGATCAGCAGCGGCCAGTCGGCCGGGTCGGCGATGTCCTCGAACAGGTCGATCGGCGGGAAGGCGCTGCGGATGATCCGGACCGCCGCCGGCCAGCGCAAGGCTGCGACCGGGAAGCCGGAGCCGCTCACCAGAGGCCGCGCTCGGCGTCGAGATAGCGCCGCACCCGCATCAGATCGGTCAATTCGCCGCCCAGCATCACCGCAAGCGCCGAGCGGCCGCCGAAAGCCTCGTTGCCCGCCTTGATCCAGGCATAGCCGCGTTGCGGCCCGCGGAAGATCAGGCGCAGCGCCTTGTGGATGCCCATCAGATTGGACAGGCGGGCCGCGGCATCCCGGTCGATACGGCCGATCTCGCCCGCCTTCCAGCGCCGGTAGCTGCGCACCGGCTGGTCGAGCAGGACAGCGGCCTCCTCATCGGTGACGCCCCAGAGCCTAAACAGGTTGATCGCGGCCCGGAACATCGCCGCCGCCTCGGCCTGGCTGATCGCGGCAGGGGCGAACGGCGCAGCGGCGGTATCGACGGGTGAGAGCGCAGTCATGGCAAAACCTCCATATGGCATCATATGGTATATTTACTGCCATTTGGCAATGATCATCTGACGGCTGGTCAGTTCAGGATCGGTCGCGAGCCGCGCCGACGATCTCGTCGATGGCCTCGCCGATCATCTCCGGCGCTGCGTGGTGCGGCAGGTGGCCCACACCCGGCAGCAGCACCAGGCGGCCCTGCGGCGCCTCGCGCGCAATCGCGGCCGAATGGATCGTCGGCGAAACGATGGTGTCGCCGTCCCCGGCGATCGCCAGCACCGGCACCTTGAGGTCGCGATAGCGCGGCGCCTGCGCGCTGACGAAGTCGAGGGCCGCAGCCATGTCCTGCCCGTTGAACTGGAAGATTTCGGGACGCAGCAGCAGGCGAACCTCGCCGGTCTGGCTGGAGCAAGCTGTTTGCAGAGCAGGCTCGGACCCCGAACGAGCCCCGTCGCCAAGCCGGTAGCGCGCCAGCGGCACGGCGACGACCCGGCTGAACAACGGCCCGATCAAGGGCGCAGCGGCGATGCGTTGGGACCAGGCGATGCCGCCCGGCCAGGGATGGCTTACGCCGCCGAGCAGCACGAGCCCATGCAGCCGTTCGGGCCGCTCAAGTGCGATCCGGGTCGAGAGCGCGCCGGCAAGCGAATGGGCCACGATCACGAAGCGCTCCGGGGCGAGTTGGTCGAGCGCCTGCATCAGCGCCTGCGCCTGCCGGCCGGGATCGGCCATCGCCTGCCCGGCCAATCGGTCGCTCCAGCCATGGCCAGGACGATCCAGCGCGATGACGCGGTACTGCGAGAGCTTCGGCCCCAGCGCCGCCAGCAGGTCGGCATGGTTGGAAGAGGCGCCATGGATCAGCACCACGGTGCCGCGCGGCTGCCCTTCCGGCCGACACTCGCGATAATGCAGCCGCCCGCCTTCGACGGCGATGAAGGCGCCCCGCGGCGGGTGGCGAGCCTCGACCTCGGCACGGGTGACCTCGCTGAAGATGGCGAGCCCGAGCATGACGAGCAGGAGGACGATCAGGACGAGGCGCAACATCGCCGATGCATCTCGGGCAACGGAATTCGGTTCTGACGCAAGCGCCGCTCAGGCGTCGCGGCCGTCGACCTCGATCTTCAAGGCCTCGACGGCTTCCTTGACCGCCTCGAGCTCGGGATAGATCGCCAGCGCCTGCCGGTAGGCGACCATCGCGCGCTTGTCGTCGCCCTGCTGGCGCAGGATCGAGCCGAGCCCCATCATCGCGCCGAAATGGCGCGGTTCGCGCTTCAGTGCCTCGCCGATGTCGAGCATCGAGCGAATCGGGTCGCCGAGCAGGAAGAGCGCGTTGGCGCGCTGGTTCCAGCCCTCTGCCCAGCCGGGCTCCAGCGAGATCACCCGGTCGAGCAGTTCGACCGCCAGCGGCAGTTCCTGCGCCTTCAGCGCCTGCTGCGCCCGGCTCATCAGGAGATCGGCGGTATCGGAGCCCGAGCGGGCCCAGCGGCGCTGGATCAGGTTCGCGATGCCCTTGGCCTCCTCCGGGGATTTGGCGGCGCCGAGGCGTTCGAACAGCCTGTCGAGCGTCGCGGCCGGGCTGCGCGGCGCCGGCACCTCGGGCAGATTGGGCTTGTCGTCGAGATCGATAGACGGCACCGGGCCGTCGCGCAGCGGCGCCGGCTGGGCCCAGCCGGCCGACGGCGCGGCCAGGGCGAGCAAGGCCGGCGCCAGCGCGAAGCGGAGGAAACGAGCGAACCTCATGCCCTTGAATGTAAGCGGCATCCTGCCGGCGTCAATTCACGGGACGGCGAGATCGCCGCCGGCCCTGCCCGACCCATGCCAAAAAAGCGGGCCGCACCGAGGTGCAGCCCGCCTTTTTTCGGATGTGACAAGGCGCTGATCGACGCGGCCGGAGCCGCGCCGGAACTCAGCCCTGACGCGCCTTGAAGCGCTTCTGGACCTTGTTGATGATGTAGACGCGGCCCTTGCGGCGCACGAGCTGGTTGTCGCGATGGCGAGCGCGCAGCGACTTGAGCGAATTGCGGATCTTCATGGTCCGGACTCCCATCGGCTCGCCTCGCGACGAAACCGGTCAAAAATTCTGGCGCGACGCGAACCGTTGCCGGTCCTCATCGAACAAACGACAGCGCGCCTGATGCGATGGCGGCTGTATAAGGATTTTGTCGCGGAAGGCAAGGGCAAAGGCACAAAGAGATCGCCTTTCCCGCGCGATCGGCCGCTGTCATCCTGCCGCCGTTTTTGCATGACCCGTCTAGAGCCGGATGCTTTCAGATGGAATCGCGAAGCGCTTCCATCTGAAATCTGAATCCGTCTCTTATCAAAAGCTTAGAGCAGGATTCATGCGAAAAACCGGTTCCCACTTTTTCGCATCCTGCTCTAGCCGCCCCGGGACGCGGTGCCTAGAGTGCGCCGCCGACCCGCTTGTGCCGTCCGCAGGAGCCTTTCGATGTTCAACGCCAAATCCCTTCTCGATGCGCTCGTCAGCGCCGGCAGCCAGATCGGCGCCCAGGGCGGACAGCCGGGCGCTCAGCGGGGTGCCCAGCCCGGCACCGGCGGGCTCGGCGGCATGCTCGGCAACCTCGCCCAGCAGGTCCAGCAGGGCGGCGCCGGCGGCCTCACCGGCAAGGCCGGCCAGATCTTCGGCCAGGCGACGCAAGGGGTGCAGGACGCAGCGCAGCGGACCGGTGTCCAGCAGGGCGCGACCGATCTCGTCGGCCAGCTCTCCGGCGGCAAGACGCCGGAACAGCTGATCGCCCAGGCCAAGGGCATGCTCGGCAACAACCAGCTCGCCGCAGGCGCCCTGCTCGGCGGCCTCGGCGCGCTGGTCTTCGGCACCTCGGCCGGGCGCTCGCTCGCCGGCTCGGCCGTCAAGATCGGCGGCCTCGCTCTGGTCGGCGGCCTCGCCTACAAGGCCTATCAGAACTACCAGGCCGGCAAGCCGCTGATCGGCGCCGAGCAGCAGGCGCTGCTGCCGGCCCCGACCGGTTCGGGTTTCGAGCCGGAAGCTGCCAGTGATGCCAGCGCGCTGATCTTCATCCGCGCCATGATCGCCGCCTCTGCTTCCGACGGTCATATCGACGACGCGGAGCGTGGTGCCATCCTCGGCGGCCTGCGCGAGGCCGGCTTCGATCCGGAGGCCAATGCCTGGCTCAGCCAGGAGATGGCCAAGCCGGCCTCGGTCGACGAACTGGTCGAGGGCGCGGAATCGCCGGAGCTCGCGGCGCAGATCTATACGGCCGCCCGCATCGCCATCAATCCCGACAAGCCGGCGGAGAAGGACTTCCTGGCCGGCCTCGCCGGCTCGCTCGGCCTCGATGCCGAGCTGGTGGCGAATATCGACGCGGCGGCCAGCGCCGCGAAGGTCTGACCGCTGACGCAAGGCCGGAGTGCGTGGGCGCGGATTGACCACCCGGCGCACCCGGCCGACGGATAGGGGGTGCAATCATCATCCCCACATTGGTCGGCGCGCCTGCCGTTCTATTATGGCTGGATCGTCATCGGCGTCGCCTTCGTCACCATGGCGATCGCCGTCAGCGCGCGCACGGCCTTCTCGTTGCTGCTGCCGCCGCTGATCGACGAATTCGGCTGGGATCGCGGGCTCGCATCGGGCGCCTTCTCCTTCGGCTTCTTGCTCTCGGCCGTGACCAGCACCTTCGTCGGTCGCGTCATGGACAGGCACGGCCCACGCGTCGTCATCGAGGTCGGCGTGGCGATGCTGGCGGCAGGCCTGCTGATCGCGCCCGCCATCGGCGCGGCCTGGCATCTCTACCTGACGCTCGGCGTCCTCGTCGGCTGCGGCGCCAATCTGATGAGCTTCTCGGCGCAGTCGCTGTTCCTGCCGAACTGGTTCGTGCGCCGCCGGGCCTTCGCGATCAGCATCGCCTTCTCCGGCGTCGGCGTCGGGGCGCTGCTGTTCCTGCCCTGGCTGCAATCGATCATCAGCCGGGATGGCTGGCGCGCCGCCTGCTGGATCATGGGCCTGCTCGTGCTCTTCCTGCTCGGCCCGCTCAACCTGCTGGTCCGCCGCAGGCCGCAGGATCTCGGCCTGCTCCCGGACGGCGAGACCGGCCCGGCCGGCATCAGCGCTGCGCAGCGCAAGGCGGCCGTGGTCGATCCGGCCTGGGTCGCGATCGAATGGACGCTGGCGCGGGCGCTGCGCACGGCGCGCTTCTGGTGGATCATGATCGGCTATTTCTGCGCGCTGATCGCCTGGTATGCCGTGCAGGTCCACCAGACCAAATACCTGATCGAGGTCGGCTTTTCCCCGCTCGCGGCCGCCTGGGCGCTCGGCCTGGTCAGCGCCGTCGCCATTCCCGGCCAGATCGCTCTCGGCGCCCTGTCGGATCGCATCGGCCGCGAATGGATCTGGATGGTCGGCTGCCTGGGCTTCGCCATCTGCTATGCCGCGCTGATCGCGCTGGAGCACACGCCCTCGCCCGCGCTGCTCTATGTGATGGTGATCGCGCAGGGCTTCCTGGGCTATGCGATCACCTCGGTGATGGGTGCGATCGTCTTCGAGATTTTCGAGGGGCCGCATTTCGGCGCGATCTTCGGAACGGTCACGGTGGCGCTGCTCGGCGGCGGCGCGGCCGGCCCCTGGCTGGCCGGCGTGATCCACGATGCGACCGGCAGCTATCGCCTGGCCTTCCTGCTGGTCATTGCCTGCTGCCTCGTCTCGGCGACAGCGATTTGGCTCGCCGCACCACGCAAGGTCCGCCTCGTGCCGGGACGAGTCAGGGCGCGCGCTTGACGCCCTGATCGTCCTCGAACACCGGCCGGAAGAAGCTGCGCTCATAGCTGATGATGAAGCGATGCTTGTCGTTCTCGGCGACCACGGCAAGGCATTCCGCATCCCTGAACGAGGCCTCGCGATAGGTCTCGTACGCGGCGAAGGACGGGAAGCTGAACATCGCCAGTGCCACGTTGGATGTGCCTTCCGACGGCATGAAATAGCCGTGATGCTTGCCACCGAACCGCTCGACCAGGCGAATCCAGGCCTTGCCATAGGCCTCGAAGGCCGGGAGCTGGTAGGGATCGACGACGTAACGCAGATGGCAGGTGATCGTCATCGTCATGCCGCCTTGGCGCTCTTGAGGAACTCGCCCATGCGCCCGAGGGCCCGCTCGATGTTCTCGAGCGAATTGGCATAGGACAGGCGGATATAGCCCTCGCCATGCACGCCGAAATCCGGTCCGCCGATCGTGGCGACGCCGGCCTCGTCGAGCAGCGCCGCAGCCAGCTTCTTCGCCTTCCAGCCGGTGTTCGAGACGTTCGGGAAAGCGTAGAAGGCACCCTTCGGCTCGATGCAGGAGACGCCGGGCAGGCCGTTCAGCCCGGCGACGACAGCCTTCCGGCGCCGGTCGAACTCGGCGAGCATCGCATGCACCGCGTCCTGCGGGCCGGTCAGCGCCGCCAGCCCGGCCCATTGTGCCGGCGCGTTGACGCAGGAATGCGAATTGACCGCGAGCTTGCGGGCATTCTCGTAGAGCGGCTTCGGCCAGACCGAGAAGCCCATGCGCCAGCCGGTCATCGCATAGGTCTTCGACCAGCCATTGAGCAGGATCAGCCGGTCGCGGATCTCGGGATAGCTCAGCAGGCAGACATGCTTCTCGCCGTCATAGAGCATCTGGTCGTAGATCTCGTCCGACATCACCGCGACATCGGGGAACTTCGCCAGCCCGGCGACGAGCTTGTCGACCTCGCTCTTCGGTGTGACGCCGCCGGTCGGGTTCGCCGGCGAGTTGACGATCAGCAGCCGCGTCTTCGGCGTGATCAGCGACAGCGTCTCCTCGGCCGAGAAGGCAAAGCCGTTCTCCTCGCGGATCGGCACCGGGATCGGCGTCGCCCCGGTATACTCGATCATCGAGCGATAGATCGGGAAGCCGGGATCGGGATAGAGGATCTCGGCGCCGGGCTCGCCGAACATCAGGATCGCCATGAACATGGTGACCTTGCCGCCGGGCACGATCATCACCTCCTCCGGCGAAACCTCGACGGCAAAGCGCTTGTGCAGATCGGCGGCGACCGCCTCGCGCAAGGGCAGGATGCCGTTCGCCGGCGTGTAGCCATGATGGCCGTCGCGCAACGCCTTCACCGCCGCCTCGACGATATGCTCCGGCGTCGGGAAGTCGGGCTGGCCGATACCGAGATTGATGATGTCCTTGCCCTGGCGCTGCAATTCGGTCGCCCGCGCCAGCACGGCGAAAGCGTTCTCCTCGCCGATCCGGGCGAAGGATGGGACGACCTTGAGCGTCATGGCGGTTTCCTCTCGCGACTGATTTTCCATCCGGCCTGCAGGCTGGACTTGGCCTTGCTGACGCTGTCTTGGCCGCAAAGCCGCGCCCGATGCAAGTGCCGTTCAGCGCCCGGCATCTGCGCTCCTCGCCGGGCTGGGCCGCATTTGGAACACTTGCAAACTGCGCCGCCGCGACCTTTGCTGGTTTCGGGCGCGCATTGGCGATTGGCAGGCCGCTCCAAGCTGCTGTATGCAGAATACAGTGCGGCAGGCAGGTCAACTGCCGCCTTGTCGCGACCGGCTGACGGGCTGGTCAAATCGATTTAAAGACCATGGCGAAGCGGCGCGAAGGCTGCGAGCCGCCGCGAGAGGGAATGACGGGAATGGCCAAGACGCCGACCAGCAAGACGCCGACCAGCAAGACATCTGCCAGCAAGACATCTGCCGGCGCACCGCCGGCACGCAAGCCGGCCCGCCGGATCAAGCCGGCGCAGCTGCGCTCCAAGGCCTGGTTCGACAATCCCGCCAATGCCGACATGACCGCGCTCTATATCGAGCGCACCATGAATTTCGGCCTGTCGCGCGAGGAGCTGCAGTCGGGTCGGCCGATCATCGGCATCGCCCAGACCGGCTCCGACATCGCGCCCTGCAACCGCCATCACCTCGAGCTCGCCCACCGCGTCCGCGACGGCATCCGCGAGATGGGCGGCGTGCCCTTCGAGTTCCCGATCCATCCGATCCAGGAAACCTGCAAGCGGCCGACCGCGAGCCTCGACCGCAACCTGCAATATCTTTCCCTCGTCGAGATCCTCTACGGCTATCCGATCGACGGCGTCGTGCTGACCACCGGCTGCGACAAGACCACCCCGGCGCAGATCATGGCGGCGGCGACCGTCGACATCCCGGCGATCGCGCTGCCCGGCGGGCCGATGCTGAACGGTTCCTTCCGCGGCGAGCGCACCGGCTCGGGCACCATCGTCTGGAAGGCGCGCCAGATGATGGCCGCCGGCGAGATCGACTATCGCGGCTTCGTCGATCTGGTCGCTTCGTCGGCGCCGTCAGCCGGCCACTGCAACACCATGGGCACCGCCTCGACGATGAACTCGCTGGCCGAGGCGATGGGCATGACCCTGCCCGGCGCCGCCGCCATCCCCGCCCCTTACCGCGACCGCTACGAGATGGCCTATCTCACCGGCCGCCGCATCGTCGACATGGTCTGGGAGAACCTCGTTCCCTCGAAGATCCTGACGCGCGAAGCCTTCGAGAACACCATCGTCATCAATTCGGCGATCGGCGGCTCGACCAACGCGCCGATCCACGTCAACGCCATCGCCAAGCACATCGGTGTGCCGCTCGACAACGAGGACTGGACCAAGATCGGCTACGAGATCCCGCTGCTGGTCAACCTGCAGCCGGCCGGCGAATATCTCGGCGAGGACTATTATCGCGCCGGCGGCCTGCCCGCCGTGATCGCCGAGCTCGTCGCCAAGGGCAAGCTCAAGCCGGCGATCACCGCCAATGGCAAGACCCTGCAGGAGAACTGCGAGGGCTTCTTCTCGGACGACCGCAAGGTCATCAAGACCTATGACGAGCCGATGAAGGCGCAGTCGGGCTTCCTCAACCTCTCCGGCAACCTGTTCGACTCGGCGATCATGAAGACCAGCGTGATCACGCCGGAATTCCGCCAGCGCTATCTCGAGAACCCGAAGGACCCGATGGCCTTCGAGGGCAAGGCCGTCGTCTTCGACGGGCCGGAGGACTATCACCACCGCATCGACGACCCGGCGCTCAAGATCGACGAGCACAGCGTGCTCTTCATCCGCGGCGTCGGGCCGATCGGCTATCCCGGCGCGGCGGAGGTCGTGAACATGCGGCCGCCGGATTACCTCATCAAGAAGGGCGTCACCGCGCTCGCCTGCGTCGGCGACGGCCGCCAGTCCGGCACCTCGGGCTCGCCCTCGATCCTCAACGCCTCGCCGGAAGCGGCGACCGGCGGCGGACTGGCACTGCTGAAGACCGGCGACAAGGTCCGCATCGACCTGAAGAAGCGCACCGCCAACATCCTGATCTCCGACAACGAGCTCGAGGAGCGTCGCGTCGCCCTGAAGGCCGCCGGCGGCTACAAGTATCCGAAGAGCCAGACGCCCTGGCAGGAAATCCAGCGCAAGATCGTCGGCGAGCTCTCCGAGGGCATGGTCCTGAAGCCGGCGGTCAAGTACCAGAAGATCCACAAGAAGTTCGGCGTGCCGCGCGACAATCACTGAGCGGCGCCCTTATCGGAAGATCGTGCGGGATCCCCTCCCCCTTGCGGGGAGGGGCGGGGGCGGAAAGTCGAAGCCCCCCGGCCCGACCCGCTGTTACAGGCAACCACGAGCCCGGTCGTTCGCCCCCCTCCCATACCCTTCCCACAAGGGGGAAGGGAGGCGCCCACCTCGCCTACGCAGAGGAATCGTCAGGGGATATCGCGCCGGTCCGACAGCTGTGCGGGGCATGAAGCCCGCGCATTGGCGCTACTCCCGAGATGCGCGCCAGCAGGGCTGACAAAGCCGTTCAATCCGGACAATATGGCAGCCCTGAGCTCATTTGAAACGATTTAAAATGGCTTACAGCCCGCAGGTCGAAACCTTCCGCAAGCTCCATGAAGCTGGTTGCTTCGTTATGCCGAACCCTTGGGACGAGGGCTCGGCCCGCTGGCTGCGTGGCCAGGGCTTCAAGGCGCTGGCCTCGACCAGCGCCGGCTTCGCCTTCACCAAGGCCCGCGCCGACCAGGACGTGCCGCGCGACATGATGCTGGCCCATCTTTCCGAACTGGTGAAGGCGGTGCCCGACCTGCCGATCAATGCCGATTACGAGAATGGCTATGCCGACACGCCCGACGGCGTCGCCGCCAACGTCAAGCTCTGCGTCGCGACCGGCGTCGCCGGCCTCTCGATCGAGGATGCGACCGGCCGCAGCGAGGACCCGCTCTATCCCTTCGAGCTGGCGGTCGAGCGCATCAAGGCTGCCCGCCGCGCCGTCGACGAAACCGGCTCCGGCGTGCTGCTGACCGCCCGGGCCGAATGCTTCCTGACCGGCCATCCCGACGCGCTGAACGAGTCGGTGCGGCGCATCAGGGCCTATGCCGAGGCCGGGGCCGACGTGCTCTATGCCCCCGGCCCGAAGACGGTCGCCGATATCGGAGCCATCGTCGCCGCGGCCGGCGGCAAGCCGGTCAATGCGCTGGTCTATAGCGATTTCGGCCTGACCGTCGGCGATATCGCGGCAGCCGGCGCCCGCCGCATCTCGATCGGCGGGGCGCTCGCCCGCGCCGCCTGGGCCGCCTTCATCGAGGCGACCCGCCTGATCAAGGAAGAGGGCAGCTTCAAGGGCTTTGCCGGCAACGGCGCCTCGAGCCCGCTCAACCCGTTCTTCCACGACGATCTCAAGGGCCGCTCGTGAGCGAAAGCCTGGTCATCGCGCCGGAATGGCTCGGCCGCAGCGGCCTCTGGCTGCTCGACGCCAAGGGCAAGCGCAAGCCGGTCGACGCCGAGGATGTCGGCCTCTCGGAGGCGCTCGCCGACCGGCTGGAAGCCTGGATGGACTCCTTCGACGCGATCTATGACGAGGCGAACGAGGCGGCTTCCGATTTCGGCAGCGAGGCCGAACGGCTCGGCTGGGAAGCCGAGGGCGCCGCACTGGCGGACGCCATTGCCAGCGAACTCGGCCCCGAATGGGAAATCTCCCTGGACCTGAACGGCTGGCGCGGGAAGGTGTCGTCATGAACCCGATACTGGACTGGACGCCGCCGCCTTTTCCGCCGGCAAAAGTGCTGGAAGGCCGCTATTGCCGGCTCGAGCCGATCGATCCGGCGCGCCATCTCGACGACATCTGGGCGGCGATGGCCGGCCATGACGCCCTCTGGGACTGGATGCCGGCGCATCCGCCCAAGGACAAGGCGGCCTATGGCGAGTTGCTGGCGACGATGGCGGCCAAGCCCGGCATCGTACCCTTCGCCGTGATCGACAAGGCCGACGGCAAGGCCAAGGGCCATCTCTGGCTGATGGAGATCCGGCCCGAGCAGGGGGTCTTCGAGGTCGGCTACATCACCTATTCGCCCTCCCTGCAGCGCACGCGGGTGGCGACCGAGGCGATCCATCTCTGCGGCGCCTATGGCTTCTCGCTCGGCTATCGCCGCTATGAGTGGAAGTGCAACAACCTCAACGAACCCTCCAAGCGTGCGGCGCTGCGCTTCGGCTTCCAGTATGAGGGGCTCTTCCGCCAGCACATGGTGGTCAAGGGCCGCAACCGCGACACCGCCTGGTTCTCGATCACCGATGGCGAGTGGCCGCAGCGGGCTGAAGCCTTCGAGTGTTGGCTGGCGCCGGAGAACTTTGACGCGCAGGGCCGGCAGAAGACCTCGCTGGCGGATTTCATGAAGCATGCGGGAGCCGCCTGACGTGCCCCTGCGCCGCGCCTCGACGGACGATATCCCGGCGATCGTCGCGCTGACCGAGGCCGCCTATCTGCCGAATGAGAGCATCATCGGCGTGCCCTCGCTGCCGCGCATCGCCGATTACGGCAAGGTGCTGGCGGAGCATGAGGTCTGGCTTGCCGAGACCGATGGCGGCCTGGACGGGGTGCTGGTTCTCGAAGAGGAACCGGCGAAGTTCACGCTCTGGAGCATCGCGGTGGCGCCGGCCGCCAGCGGCCGCAAGGTCGGCTCGACGCTGATGAATTTCGCCGAGGAACGGGCCCGGGCGCTCGGTCACGACGCGATTCACCTCTATACCCATGCCAGGCTTGCCGACCGTATCGGCTGGTATGAACGGCTGGGCTACCAGGCCACCCACTTTGAGGATCTGCCGGACCGCCGGCTGATCCATATGCGCAAGAACCTCCGATAGTCGGAAAAAAGTGTAAGGAAGAAGCGAAATGGCAGGGCGTTTGAAGGGCAAGGTCGCGGTCGTCACCGCGGCGGGACAGGGCATCGGCCGCGCGATCGCCGAGGCCTTCGTCGCCGAGGGCGCGACCGTCTGGGCGACCGACAAGGACGTCGCCCTGCTCGAGGGCATCCCGAAAGCCAAGAAGCGCAAGCTCGACGTGCTCTCGACCAAGGCCGTCGACGCCTTCGCCGAAAAGGTCGGCCCCATCGACATCCTCGTCAACGCCGCCGGCTTCGTCCATCACGGCACCGTGCTCGAATGCGACGACAAGGCCTGGGACTTCTCCTTCGACCTCAACGTCAAGTCGATGCACCGCACGGTCAAGGCCTTCCTGCCGGGGATGCTGGCCAAGGGCTCGGGCTCGATCCTCAACATCGCCTCCGGTGCCGGCTCGGTGCGCGGCATCCCGAACCGCTATGTCTACGGCGCCAGCAAGGCGGCGGTGATCGGCCTGACCAAGGCGGTCGCGGCCGACTACATCAAGAAGGGCATCCGCTCGAACGCGATCTGCCCGGGCACGATCCAGTCGCCCTCGCTCGACCAGCGCATCATCGAGCTCGCCAAGGTGACCAAGACGAGCGAGGCCCAGGCGCGCCAGGCCTTCGTCGACCGTCAACCCATGGGCCGGCTCGGCACCGCCGAGGAGATCGCCTGGCTCGCCGTCTATCTCGGCTCCGACGAGGCAAGCTACACCACCGGCCAGATCCATCTCGCCGATGGCGGCTTCGCGCTCTAGCGCGCTTTCCGCTCGGCTGGAATCAGTCGAGCGAAAAGAATTCGCGCAAAATCAAATGGTTGAGCATGTTCTTATCGCAAAAGTGGCATCCACTTTTGCGGAACATGCTCTAGCGACGGGAGCGACGCCATGCATGTCCTGATCACCGGTGCCGGCGGCATGATCGGCCAGCGCCTTGCCGCGCGGCTGGCGCGCGAAGGCACCTGCAATGATCGGCCGATCTCGCGCCTGACGCTGACGGATGTCGTCGCTCCACCCCGGCCGGCGGGCTTTGCCGGGCCGATCGACACCCGCACCGAGGATGCCGGCGACGTCGCAGTCGCCGGAGCCCTCGCCGCCCTGCGACCTGACATCGTCTTCCACCTCGCCGCGATCATCTCCGGCGAGGCGGAACGCGATTTCGACAAGGGTTACCGCATCAATCTCGACGGCATGCGCAACCTGCTGGAGGCGATCCGGCAGGAAGGCATCCGCAACGGCCCCTATGTGCCGAAGCTGGTCTTCTCCTCGTCGAGCGGCATCTTCGGCGCGCCCTTCCCGGCGGCGATCTCCGACGAGTTCCATGTCACGCCGCTGACCAGCTACGGCGCGCAGAAGGCGATCGGCGAATTGCTGCTCGCCGATTATTCGCGGCGCGGCTTCGTCGAGGGCGTCGGCGTGCGCTTCCCCTCGATCGTGATCCGGCCCGGCAAGCCCAACGCCTCGGCCGGCGGCTTCTTCTCCGGCATCGTCCGCGAGCCGCTGCAGGGGCTGGAAGCCCTGCTCCCGGTCGAGGACGATGTGCTCTTCACCCATGCCAGCCCGCGCTCGGCGGTCGGCTTCCTGATCCATGCCGCCGGCCTGGACCGGCGGGCGCTCGGCCCGCGCGTCAATCTGAGCATGCCGGGCGTCTGCGTCACGGTCGGCGAGCAGATCGAGGCGCTGCGCCGCATCGCCGGCGACAAGGCGGTGAAGCTGATCCGGCGGGCGCCTGACAAGGCGGCTTCCGACATCGTCAAGGGCTGGCCGACCCGCTTCGACGCCGCCCGTGCCACCGCGCTCGGCTTCAGGGCCGAGAAGGATTTCGACGAGATCATCCGCATCCATATCGAGGACGATCTCGGCGGCCACCTGCCGAGCTAGCTCACATCACCGATCGGAAAGACGACATGCACATCCTCATCCTTGGCGGCGCCGGCATGGTCGGCCGCAAGTTCATCGAGCGGCTGGCCCGCGACGGCCAGCTCGGCGGCAAGGCGATCGACAAGATCACGGCGCAGGACATCTTCCCGGCGAGCCCGCCGGCGAACGCGCCCTTCGCCTTCGAGGCGCTGACCTCCGACCTGTCGCAGCCCGGCGAGGCGGAGAAGCTGATCGCCTCGCGGCCGGAGCTGATCGTCCATCTCGCGGCGGTGGTCTCCGGCGAGGCCGAGGCCGATTTCGACAAGGGCTACCGCATCAACCTCGACGGCACGCGCTATCTCTTCGACGCGATCCGCCTTGCCGGCGACGGCTACAAGCCGCGCCTCGTCTTCACCTCCTCGGTCGCCGTCTTCGGCGCACCCTTCCACGACAAGATCGAGGACGAGTTCTTCACCACGCCGCTGACCAGCTACGGCACCCAGAAGGCGATCGGCGAGCTCCTGCTCTGCGACTACAGCCGCCGCGGCTTCTTCGACGGCGTCGGCATCCGCCTGCCGACGATCTGCGTCCGGCCGGGCACGCCCAACAAGGCCGCCTCGGGCTTCTTCTCGAACATCATCCGCGAGCCGCTGAACGGCCAGGAGGCGGTGCTCCCCGTCTCCGACGAGGTCCGCCACTGGCACGCCTCGCCGCGCTCGGCCGTCGGCTTCCTGGTCCATGCCGCGACCATGGACACGAGCGCCATCGGCCCGCGCCGCGCTTTGACCATGCCGGGCTATTCCTGCACCGTCGCCGAGCAGATCGAGACGCTGCGCAAGGTCGCCGGCGAGAACGTCGTCAAGCGGATCCGGCGCGAGATCGATCCGGTGATCGACAAGATCGTCGCCGGCTGGCCGCGCAATTTCGATGCGCAGCGCGCGACCGCGCTCGGCTTCAAGTCCGAGGCGAATTTCGAGGAGATCATCCGCGTCCATATCGAGGACGAGCTCGGCGGCAAATTCGTCGCCTGACACGCATGTCTTTCCGGGGCGCCGCAAAGCGGCGAGCCCGGAACCCATGAACACGACCTGCGGTCAAACACGACCTGCGGTCAGTTCGCGATGTCTTGTGTGCATGGATTCCGGGCTCGGGCCTTCGGCCCGCCCCGGAATGACGGCTCGTAGTCCTTACGGCAGCTTCTTCAGCATCAACGGCGCGCCGACCGCCGGGTCCTTACGCCAATGCCCGTCCTCGAAGACGAGCTCGACCTTGTGGCCCTTGCGGGCGATCAGCACGAGCCGGCCGGCCTGGTAGCGCCAGGCGACGGGGGAGAAGATCGTCAGGCCGGTATCGGCGCAGTTGCCGTCGAAGCTGGCGACCGTAGCGCCCGCCGCCGAAGCCGGCGCGGTCGTCAGCGCCAGCTTGCAGACCTCCCGGCCGCGCTGGCGCATCACCGCATAGCGTCCCGGCACCGTCTCGGCCGCCGGCGCCTGTGCCGGATCGACCGCCGTGCGCCGGTTGGCCGCGGTCGCCGCGAGCTCGGCGGCGCTCGGCACCCGCTGCGCCGCGGCGCGGACATGCCCTTTCGGATCGAGGCCATATTGGCTGCCGTCGCCGCCCTTGCCGCGGCGGCCCGGCTCGGCCTTCTCGTCGAAGCTGACGACCGGCTTGCCGGCACCGTCGAGCAAGCGCGGCGCGCCTGCCGGCGACACATCCCAGGCGACGACGTCGTCGAGGATCGGCAGCGCGCGCCGGCAGGTCGCCGGGAAGCGCAGCTGCCGCCCCTGCCCCGCCGCTTCCGCACCGAAGGTCAAGGTGCATTTGCGCGAGGCGCCGATCTTCTCGATATCCCAGGCGCCGATGAAGGGCCGCAGCGCCGCGGGCGCCTGTTCGGCGCCGCGCGGCAGCGGCTGGGTCTGCGCCTGCGCCGGCCATGCCGGCAGAAGCGACAGCAGCGCCGCAGCGATCAGGACCGGCGACCGCATGCCGCGGGCTCCGGCGAAGTTCAGGCCTTCTTCCATGGCGTCTCGACAACCGGCGTCAGCGGACCCTTGCCATCGAACCATGACAGCAGGTTGTCGACCAGGAGCTGGCCCATCTGCTCGCGCGTATGCACCGATGCCGAGCCGACATGGGGCAGCAGCACGACATGGTCGATCGCGATCAGCTCGGCCGGCACGCGCGGCTCGTCCTCGAACACGTCGAGGCCGGCCGACAGGATGGTCTTGTCCTGCAGCGCCTTGATCAGCGCCGGCTCGTCGATCACCGTGCCGCGGCCGACATTGACGACGATGCCGTTCGGGCCGAGCGCCTTCAGCACCTCGGCATTGATCATGTGGTAGGTCGAATCGCCACCCGGCGCCACCGAGACGAGGGTGTCGACATCGGCCGCCATCTCGACCAGCGAGGGATAATAGCGATAGGCGACATCGGGCTGGCGCGAGCGGCCGTGATAGGCGATCGGCACGCCGAAGGCCTCGAGCCGATGCGCCACCGCCTTGCCGATCCGGCCGAGCCCGACGATGCCGATCTTGCGCTTGCGCAGCGAGGTCGTCAGCGGATAGGCGCCCGAGAGCCACTTGCCCTCGCGCAGATAGCGGTCGACCTGCGGCAATTGCCTGACCGTCGCGAGCAGCAGGCCGATCGCCAGATCGGCGACCTCGTCGGAGAGCACGTCGGGCGTGTTGGTGACGAGGAGCCCGCGCTTTCCGGCCTCGGCCGCGTCGACATTGTCGTAGCCGACGCCGAAATTCGAGATGATCTCGAGCTTCGGCAGGGCATCGAACAGGGCGCCGTCGATCCTGATATGGGCACCGCCGCCGGCGACGCCGCGCACCCGGTCCTTCAGCGCCGCGAGCGCGGCCGCCTTGTCTGGCGCCTTCCAGAGCTCGTGCACGGTGAAGCGTGCCTTGAGCTGGTCGGCGGCATAGGCCATCAGCGGCCCGGTCATGATGATCTCGATCTTGTTCTGCGCGGTCATGGCTGTGCTCTCGTGGACGTGAACGGATACGCGTATCCGGCTTGATTTCAAAATATTAAAACGATTAGATGAACCGTAGAGGCTCAGGCTCGCTCCGGAAATCCGAGACAGCGCATTGCCGGGTCGTCCGCCAAGCAGGGAACCGGCCCGCCGCGCTGCCCGCCTGCGGACCGGGGTCGTGCCCTTTTATAGTATGACTTAATCACGCATTCAGCTCGCATTCGCCGGTGCCCGGCTGGCGAGCAGGCGCAAAGTGCTGTTCAGGCTGTCGATCACCAGCCCGCTCATCCGGGCTGCCGCGAGATCGCCGTCGCGCTGGCTGATCGCGTCCAGCACCCGCTCGTGGTCGACCAGCGAGGCAGTGAAGAAGAAGCGGTCGTCGGGCGCCTTCAGGAACAGCGACCACTGGATCGTGGCGCAGACCGCCGGCGCCAGGCATTGCAGCGGCGGGTTGCGCGTCGCCTCGAAGATCGCCTCGTGGAAGGCGAGGTCGGCCTGCACCGTCGGCTCCGCATAGGGCGGGTTCACGGTCATGCCGCGATAGGCGGCCTCGATCCGCGCCAGGTCGTCGCCGCTGCGCCGCTGCGCCGCCAGGCGCGCCGCGCTCGGCTCGACGAAAAGCCGTAACTCGAAGAGATCGCGAATGAATTTCTCGTTCGGATCGGCCTCGAAATGCCAGGCGAGAACATCGGGATCGAGCAGGTTCCAAGAGTCCCGGGGCGCGACACGGGTGCCGCTTTTCGGCCGCGCCTCGACCAGTCCCTTGCCGGTCAGGAACTTCACCGCCTCGCGATAGGCCGTGCGCGACACCGAGATCTCGCTGCGGATGTCCGCCTCGTTCGGCAGCAGTTCGCCGGCGGGCGAGACGCCCCTGATGATGCCGACCGCCAGCTTGTGGGCGACCTGCCCGAAGAGCCGGTCGGGGCTCAGCATCCTCGCCCGCGAAATGTCGCGTATCCGCATCCGGCTTCGGCTTTCCTCCGTGCCGGCTGCTTCGCGGCAGGGCGGCGCTCATCTGGCGGGGCGCTTGACACGCCCGTTCGTATCGTATGACTTTATCCGGGAACGGGGGCGACGCAACAGGCTGAAGATCGCCTGGAATGCGTCGTGCCATGACGGCCGGTCGAAAGAAGCCGGCGCCAGTGGGATTGCGGCCACGCCGCCGGGGTGCGATCACTCGTCCCCGAGGAAACGAACGACCGGGAGAAGGCAGGATGGCCTCAGTCCAGATCGCGGATGTGCGCAAGGCCTATGGCTCGACGCAGGTCATCCATGGCGTCGACATCGACATCGACGACGGCGAATTCGTCATCCTGGTCGGTCCCTCGGGCTGCGGGAAGTCGACGCTGCTGCGCATGATCGCCGGGCTGGAGAACATTTCCGGCGGCGAGATCCGCATCGGCCCGCGCGTCGTCAACGACGTGCCGCCGAAAGAGCGCGACATCGCCATGGTGTTCCAGAATTACGCGCTCTACCCGCATATGACGGTCGCCGACAACATGGCCTTCTCGATGAAGCTGCGGAAGGCGCCGAAGGCCGAGATCGACGAGCGCGTCAACAAGGCCGCCGGCATCCTCGGCCTCGACAAGCTGCTCGACCGCTATCCGCGCCAGCTCTCGGGCGGCCAGCGCCAGCGCGTCGCCATGGGCCGCGCCATCGTCCGCGACCCGCAGGTCTTCCTGTTCGACGAGCCGCTCTCCAATCTCGACGCCAAGCTGCGCGTCCAGATGCGCACCGAGATCAAGGAGCTGCACCAGCGCCTCAAGACCACGACGGTCTACGTCACCCACGACCAGATCGAGGCCATGACCATGGCCGACAAGATCGTCGTGATGCATGACGGCATCGTCGAGCAGATGGGCGCGCCGCTCGATCTCTACGACAATCCCGCGAACCTCTTCGTCGCCGCCTTCATCGGCTCGCCCTCGATGAACCTGCTGAAGGGCACGATCCGCGCCAACGGCTTCGAGACCGAAGGCGGCGTGATCTGGCCGATCGGCCAGCACCCGGCCGATTCGAACGATCGGGCCGCCGTGTTCGGCATCCGCCCGGAGCATTTCCAGCTCGATCCCAGCGGCCTGCCGGCCGAGGTCGTGGTCATCGAGCCGATGGGCTCGGAGACCCAGGTCATCGTCCGCTGCAGCGGCCAGGACCTGACCTGCATCTTCCGCGAGCGCATCACCGCCAAGCCCGGCGAGAACATCCATATCCGGCCCGACACCTCGGTCACGCATCTCTTCGACGCGGCCACGGGCAAGCGCATCTGATTTCCGCCGGTCCGCCAGCCGGGCTGGCGCCGCGAATCCGCAGACGACAAACCCTGACGAGGCTCCCATGCAGGGCCTCGCGGCCAAACGGAGGAGCTGACCCATGACGATTTCAAGAAGAGACGTATTGATCGGCGGCGCGGGCCTCGCGGCCGGCGCAACGCTGCCTGCACCATCGATTGCCCAGACGGCGAATATCGAGAAGGGTGCGACGCTGCGCGTCCTGCGCCCGACCAAGTTCGTCGATCCCGACCAGGCGATCTTCGACGAGAACACCGCCGCCTTCACCAAGGCCACCGGCGTCCAGGTCCGCGTCGACTATGCGAGCTGGGAGGATCTGCGCCCGCAGACCGCCGTCACCGCCAACACCGGCGCCGGCCCCGACATCGTCGTCGGCTGGGCCGACGATCCGCACATCTTCGCCGACAAGCTGCTCGACCTGACGGCGGTCGCCGAGGACCTCGGCAAGAAATATGGCGGCTGGTATCCGGTCGCCCAGAAATACGGCAAGAAGGACAAGACCGACACCTGGATCTCGATCCCGATGGGCGGCTCCGGCGGCCCGGCGGTCTATCGCGAATCCTGGGTCAAGGAAGCCGGCTTCGACACCTTCCCGAAGGATCACGCCGGATTCCTCGATCTCTGCCGCAAGCTCAAGGCCAAGGGCCACCCTGCCGGCTTCGCGCTCGGCAACGCCGTCGGTGACGGCAACGCCTTCTGCAACTGGCTGGTCTGGTCGCATGGCGGCTACATGGTCGATGAGAACAACAAGGTCGCGATCAACAGCAAGGAGACGATCGAGGCGCTGAAATACGCCAAGGCGCTCTACGAGACCTTCATCCCGGGCACGCTCTCCTGGCTCGACATCAGCAACAACAAGGCGCTGACCGCCGGCGAAATCGGCCTGACCCAGAACGGCGTCTCGCTCTACTTCTCGATCAAGAACTCGAAGGACGAGAAGATCACGGCGGTCGCCAAGGACCTCAACCATGCGCAGATGCCGGTCGGCGCCGGCGTCGGCCGGCCGACGGAGACGGCGCTGGTGATCAACGCCATGGTGTTCAAGCACACCAAGTTCCCGAACGCGGCCAAGGAATATCTCCGCTTCATGATGGAGAAGGAGCAGTACGACAAGTGGCTGACCGGCTGCTTCGGCTACTGGACGCAGCCGCTCAAGGGCTATGCCCAGAGCAAGGTCTGGGAGTCCGATCCCAAGATCCTGGTCTACCGCGACACCTGGGAACGGGCGCTGTGGAGCGGCTACAAGGGCGCGATCACCGAGGCCGCCGGCACCGTCAACGCCGAATATGTCATGGTTCAGATGGTCGCCTCCGTCTGCGCCGGACAGGCGACGCCGGAAGAGGCGGCGACCGAAGCCGAGCGCCGCGCCAAGCGCTACTATCGCACCTGATCGTTACGACCGCGCCGCCGGACCTCCGGTGGCGCGGCTGTTTTATGGAAAGAGCGCCATGACGATCGCCGCGGAAGCCAGGACCATCCACCAGCTGCCGCAGAACTGGCTGGTCCGCCTGCTCGACAACAAGTCTGTCCTGATCTTCCTCTGCCTCCTGCCGGCGGCCGCCCTGCTGCTGATCTTCCTGACCTATCCGCTCGGCCTCGGCATCTGGCTCGCCTTCACCGACACCAAGATCGGACGTTCCGGCCATTTCATCGGCCTCGAGAACTTCGTCTCGCTGATGCAGGACCGGGTCTTCATCACCTCGGTCTGGAACACGCTGCTCTATACCGGCGTCGCGACGGTGGGGAAGTTCGCGCTCGGTCTCTGGCTGGCGCTGCTGCTCAACAATCACCTGCCCTTCAAATCGCTGCTGCGGGCGCTGATCCTGGTGCCCTGGATCGTGCCGACGGTGCTCTCGGCCATCGCCTTCTGGTGGATCTACGATCCGCAGTTCTCGATCATCTCCTATGTGCTGGTCGACGTGCTCGGCTGGCGCGACACCTATATCGACTTCCTCGGCGAGCCCTGGGCGGCGCGCTGGTCGCTGATCGCGGCCAATATCTGGCGCGGCATCCCCTTCGTCGCGATCAGTTTGCTCGCCGGGCTGCAGACGATCTCGCCGGCGCTCTACGAGGCGGCGATGCTCGACGGCGCCAATGCCTGGCAGCGCTTCCGCCACGTCACCTTCCCCATGCTGATGCCGATTCTGGCGGTGGTGCTGACCTTCTCGGTGCTGTTCACCTTCACCGACTTCCAGCTCGTCTACGCCATCACCCGCGGCGGGCCGATCAACTCGACCCATCTGATGGCGACGCTCGCCTTCCAGCGCGGCATTCCCGGCGGCCAGCTCGGCGAAGGCGCGGCGATCGCGGTCGCGATGATCCCCTTCCTCGTGCTGGCCACCCTGTTCAGCTACTTCGCGCTCGCCCGCCGCAAATGGCAGCAGGGAGAAGACAATGACTGATCACGCTGCCGCGGAGCGCCCGCACCTCGTCGAGAAGGAGCAGACCGGCGTCATCAACTGGTCCTCGGGCCCGCGCCGCTTCATCACTATCTATCTGCCGCTGTCGATCTTCGTGATCGTGCTGCTCTTCCCGTTCTACTGGATGGCGATCACCGCCATCAAACCGAACGCCGAGCTCTACGATTACAAGACCTACAACCCGTTCTGGGTGCAGTCGCCGACGCTGGAGAACATCAACCGACTGCTGTTCCAGACCGATTACCCGCAATGGCTGCTGACGACGATGACGGTCGCGACCGTCGCGACCGTGCTCTCTCTATTCTCCAGCGTGCTCGCCGCCTATGCGATCCAGCGCCTCAAGTTCAAGGGCGCGAGCTATGTCGGCCTGGCGATCTACCTCGCCTATCTGGTGCCGCCCTCGATCCTGTTCATCCCCATGGCGACGCTGATCTTCCAGCTCGGTCTGTTCGACTCGCAATGGGCCTTGATCCTCACCTACCCGACCTTCCTGATCCCGTTCTGCACCTGGCTGCTGATCGGCTATTTCAAGTCGATCCCGTTCGAGCTCGAGGAATGCGCCATGATCGACGGCGCGACCCGTTTGCAGACCTTGTGGAAGATCACCTTGCCGCTGGCCCTGCCCGGCCTGATCTCGGCCGGCATCTTCGCCTTCACTTTGTCCTGGAACGAGTTCATCTACGCGCTCGCCTTCATCCAGTCGGCTGAGAAGAAGACCGTGCCGGTCGCGGTGCTGACCCAACTCGTCGAAGGCGACGTCTACCATTGGGGTTCGCTGATGGCCGGCGCCCTGCTCGGTTCGATCCCGGTTGCCCTGCTCTATTCCTTCTTCGTCGACTACTACGTCGCCTCCCTCACCGGAGCGGTGAAGGAATGAGCGTCCGCCGGGCCCGTCCAGCGACGGGCCCGAAAACAGCATAGAGGCCACAGCATTGACTTCGATCGCCTTCGTCGGGCTGGGCGCGATGGGCGCGCCCATGGCCGAGAACCTGCTCAAGCGCCAGTTCCGCGTCACCGGTTTCGACATGCGCCAGGAAGCCCGCGCGGCGCTTGCCGCGGCTGGAGGCCATGCCGCTGCCAGCGCGCGCGAGGCGGCGCAGGGTGCCGAAGCGCTGGTGCTGATGGTCGTCAATGCGGCGCAGGCCCGCGCCGTGCTGTTCGAGGGTGATGCGCTGTCGGCGCTGGCGGCCGGAGCCGTCGTCGTGCTGATGGCGACCTGCCCGCCCGGCGAGGTCGAGGCGATCGCCGCCGAGGTCGAGAAGAGCGGCCGCCGTTTCGTCGACGCTCCGGTCTCCGGCGGCGTCACTGGCGCGCGCGGCGGCACGCTGACCATCATGGCTGGTGCGGCACCCGAGAGCTTCGCGGCGGCCAAGCCCCTGCTCGACGCGATGGGCGACAAGGTCTTCCATGTCGGCGAGAGGCCCGGGCAGGGCGCGACGGTGAAGACGGTCAATCAATTGCTCTGCGGCGTCCATATCGCGGTCGCGGCCGAGGCCCTGTCGCTGGCGCAGAAGGCCGGCATCGACGGCAAGCTGCTGTTCGAGATCATGGGCGGCTCGGCCGCCTCATCCTGGATGCTGAAGGATCGCGGCCCGCGCATGCTCGACGACGAGCCGCCGGTCGCCAGCGCCGTCGACATCTTCGTCAAGGATCTCGGAATCGTCCTCGATGCCGGCCGGGCCGCAAGGGCCGCGCTGCCGCTCGCCGCGGCGGCGCATCAGATGTTTCTCGCCGCCTCGGGTCTCGGCCATGGCGGGCGCGACGACTCGCAGGTGGTGCGTGCCTATCGGGCGCTGAACCCCCGGGCCGCCAACGATGCCTGAACCACGATCACCGCTTCCTCGGCGGGGCCGTGGTGCCGCGGATGACGAGTTCGGGCTTCAGCACGATCCGCCGGGCGGGCGCTCCCGGCTCGGCGATGCGGCGCAGCAGCAGTTCGGCGGATTTGCGGCCCATATCGTCCTGGAAGTTCTTGATCGTCGTCAGCGCCGGGTACCATTGCGCCGCTTCCTGCACGTCGTCGCAGCCGATCAGCGAGAAGGCCTCGCCTGCCTCCAGCCCGCAATGGCGCAGGCCGAGCATGGCGCCGAACGCCGTGAGGTCGTTGAAGCAGACCGCCGCCGTCGGCGGATCATCGGCCCGGAGCACTGTCTGGATGCCCTTCAGCCCGCTCTCGCGGGTCCCCCAGGCGGAGTAGACGAGGGCGGGGTCGAGCGGCAGGCCGTGCTTGGCGAGCGTCTCGCAATAGCCGGCATAGCGGTTGCGGCTGGTCGAGATCAGCTGGCTCTCGCCGAGGAAGGCGATACGGCGATGGCCGAGGCCGAGCAGATGCTCCATCGCGAGCACCGCGCCATGGCGGTCGTCCGAGCCGACGAAGTCGAGCCCGATGCCGGCGATCTCGCGCGAAAGCTGGACCAGCGGCACCTGCGCCGCCATCAGATGCGCCAGCGTCTCCGCCGTGGTGCCGCCGGCCGGGCAGATGATCATGCCGTCCGGCCGGTATTCCTTCAGCGTGTTGAGGACGCGGTCCTGGCGCTCGAGGTTCTCGGCATAGGTGCCGAGCAGGATCGAGCGGCCATTAGCGGTCGCCGTCTCCTCGATCGCCGCCAGAAGCTCGGCGAAATACGGGTTGGTGATGTCGTGGAAGCCGACGCCGAGGATATTGGTCCGGTCGGTCCGGAGCGAGGCGGCGCTGCGATTATAGCTGTAGCCCATCTCGCGTGCGATCTGCTGCACCCGCTGCCTGGTCGCATCGGCGACGAGCGGGCTGCCGCGCAGCGCCAGTGAAACGGTCGCCGTCGAAACGTCGAGATGGTCGGCGATGATCTGCAAGGTAACGCGCCCGCGCCCACCTAAGCGTTCACGAGGCATTGCTCCGCTCTTTCCGAGCGAGGCAGGGTCGCGCAAGTTTCCATCATCCGCCATCAAACGCTTCTCCTGAAGCGGGGCAATCGCAGCCTTCAACCAGTTCTTGGTCAAATCGTTCCGCATGTTCACCGTCCATCTCATATAATTCGGAGAAACTGAAGATGACCACTTCCAAAGAATCAATCGGCTTCATCGGCGTCGGCTTCATGGGTCAAGGCATGGCCTCGTGCATCCTCGCCAAGGGTTTCCCCTTGACCGTCATGGGCCACAGGAACCGCAAACCTGTCGAAGAGCTCAAGGCAGCCGGCGCCCAGGAGGCCATGACGCCGAAGGAACTGGCCGAGAAAGCTTCGATCATCTTTCTCTGCGTCACCGGCTCGCCGCAGGTCGAGGCGGTGGTCAACGGCCCCGACGGCATCGCGGCGGGCGCCAGGCCCGGCACGATCATCGTCGACTGCTCGACCTCCGATCCCGGTTCGACGGTCAGGTTGGCAGCACAACTCGCAGCCATCGGACTCCACCTCTGCGATGCCCCGCTCGGCGGCACCCCCGCCCAAGCGGCGCTCGGCAAGCTCTCGACCATGATTGGGGCCGACAGCGAGGTTTTCGCGCGCATCAAGCCGGCCTGCGACGCCTGGGCCCAGAAGGTGGTGCATCTCGGCCCCGTCGGCGACGGCCACAAGATGAAGCTTCTCAACAACTTCCTGTCGATGGGCTATGGCGCGATCTATGCCGAGGCGCTGACACTGGCGCAGAAGATCGGCATCACGCCGCAGACCTTCAACAGCGTCATCTCCGGCAGCCGGATGGATTGCGGCTTCTACCAGACCTTCATGCAATACGTGCTGGAGCGCAACCGCGACGCCCACAAGTTCACCCTGTCGAACGCGCTGAAGGATGTGCGCTATCTGGAGGGCGTCGCCAATGATGCCGGCGTCCCCAACCCTGTCGGCAATGCCGTGAAGAACGTCTATGCCCAGGCGGTCGCCGCCGGGAAGGGCGAGGATTTCGTGCCGATGCTCTCCGACTGGGTCGCCTCGCAGAGCCGCATCTCGCTCGCCGACAAGGGCTGAACCTCCCAGCGCCCCCCGCGCCAGCCTCAATCCAGCCGGGCCGAGCCTTCGGGCACGGCCCGGACCCGCTCGCGATAGAGCAGGTAAAGGCCCGAGGCGATGACGATGGCGGCACCGAGCAGGGTGTAGCGGTCGGGGATCTGCCCGAACACCAGCCAGCCGAGCCCGACCATCCAGATGATCTGCGAATAGATGAAGGGCGACAGCACGGTCGCCGGCGCGCGCCGATGCGCCAGGATCAGGAGCCAGTGCCCGATCGTACCAAAAACGCCGGTGCAGATCAGCAGCAGCCAGCTCAGCCCATCGGTCGGCCAGGACCAGAACAGCGGCAGCAGCGGCAGCATCACCACGACGCCGACGATGCCCGAATAGAACATCGTCGTCTCGGATGAATCGCTGGCGGCCAGCATCCGCGTCGACAGGCTGTAGAAGGCATAGCAGAAGGCGCCGCAGACGCTGAGCAGCGCCGCCGGGTGCAGGCCCCCCAGCCCCGGGCGCGTCACCACCAGCACGCCGAGGAAGCCGACCGCGATCGCCGCCATCCGGCGCGGCCCGGCCCATTCGCCGAGCAGCGGCCCCGCCAGCAACGCGACGAGAAAGGGCGTCGCGAACATGATCGAGATGGTCTCGGCCAGTTGCAGATAGTTCAGCGCGAAGAAGTTCAGTGCCGTCGAGACGAGCAGCAGCAGCGAGCGAAATCCCTGCAGCCAGGGCCGGCGCGTCCGGGCGATGCCCGGCCGTGTCCAGGGATTGAGCACGATGGAGACCAGCGCCACGCTGACGACATAGCGGGCCGTGACCACCTGCATCGCCTGCATCGAGCTGCCGAGCCATTTCGCCGCGGCATCGAGCAGCGAAAAGCACACCACCGCCGCGCACATCATCATGATGGCGGTCAGGCGCGTCCGGCTTGTGTCCGGGGGCGGAGCGGGGGCAGCGGACAAACCGAGCGTCTCGTCATGCTCTGGGGGAATGGCCGGAGATCAATGAACCGATTTAACCGGCGAGACCAGCCCGCTGGCGCATGCGCGTCATGTTGCGGCTGAGCAGCCTGGAGGTGGATCCGGTCAGATCGCACAGCAACCCGATCGGCGCCTGCTCTAGGCGGCTTCGTCCGCTTCCTCATCGGAGTCGTCGAGCTCGGCACCGGCCCGAGACAGCCCCTTGGCAACCTTGCGCAGCAGCTTGCGCAATTGCTTGCGCTCCTTGGAGTCGAGCTTCTCGAGCAGCTCGTCCTCGACCTGGTTCCAGACCGCATCGAGCGCCGCCGCCGTCTTCTGGCCATGCTCGGTGAGCGCGACCTGCACCAGCCTGCCGTCGCGGCCGCCGCCCTCGCGGCTGACGAGGCCCTGCAGCGAGAGCCGGCCGATCGTCTTGGAAACCGTCGGCGGCTTGACGCGAAGCAGGGCGGCGAGCTCGCCCATTGTCATAGGCGCGCCCTGCAGCGACTTCAGCGCCTGCTCCTGGCCGGGAAAGAGGCCGAGTGCGTTGAGTCGTTCGCCCATCCGGGCCCGGTGCAGCCGGGCGGCGACCAGTAGGGCGCGGCCGACGCTTTTCTCGATCGTCTTGGTCATGAGCCGGCCCTCGGACAGGTTTGCCGAAACTTTTCGCCGGCTCTGCAATCGCTTGCGATCATGACAGGCTGATGACGGTGATTCGACAGTGGTCTAAAATCTCGCGGTCAACGCCGCGATCTTGCGCAGAAAGCGCGCGCGGCTCTCCGGCGTCGAGCGGTTCATGTCGTAATGCGCCTGGTAGGACAGCCGCGCGGCCGGATGGCAGACCGCGCGCAGCGAGCGAGAAACCAGCTTGCGCGGCGGGTCGCCCATCAGCAGCGCGCGCCAGCGCGTGCCGCCATAGGTCGTCACGGCGGCGAGCCGGCGAATGTTCCAGAGACTGGGCTGCGCCGCGCCCTCGACCAGCTTGAACGAGACGCCGGGCAGGAAGACCCGGTCGAAATAGCCCTTGAGCATCGCCGGATAGCCGTAGTTCCAGACCGGAAAGCAGAGCACCAGCGCCTCGGCGGCGCGCAGGCGTTCGACATAGCCGGCAACCGATCGCCCGTTCCTGGCCGGATCGAGATAGTCGAGGCGCTCCTCCCGGCTCAGCACCGGGTCGAACCCTTCGGCATAGAGATCGCAATCGTCGACCTCATGGCCATGCCGGCGCAGCCCGGCGACGACCGTCTCGTGCAGCGCCGCGCCGTAGCTCTCGGGGTTGGGATGGGCGTAGAGGACCAGGACGCGCATGCTCAGCCGCCGGCCGCTTCGCCCAGGCTGCGGAACAGGAAGGTCTTGCCGGCGCGGAAATCATAGGCCGGATCCTCCCAGGCCACCATTTTGCCGGGGTTGAGCAGGCCCTGCGGATCGGCCTCGCGCTTGAAGGCGAGCTGGACCTCGTCGGTCTGCTTCATGCCGCCCTCCTCCAGCGTGTAGCGGTGCGGGTTGAAGATCGGCGCGCCCATTTCCTCATGGATCGCCATGATCTCCTCCAGCCGCGCCTCCGTGGTGAAGCGCACCAGCGGCAGGCCGAAGCAGGTGATCTTGCCGTCGAAGCGGACGAATTCGAGATGGCAGATCATCTCGTCGCCGAAGCGGGCATGGATACGTTCCACCAGATCGACCTGGTTGGGGAAGGGATAGAGCACCTGCAGATAGGTGATCGAAGGGTCGACCCGGAGCGCCCGCAGCGTGGTGTGGTTCCACCCCAGCTCGAAAGCCGGCGGCAGGCCCTTCGCCTCCTCCGGCGTCAGCTTGTCCGAGCGCATCAGCAGTTCGGCGCCGCGGAAGCGCCGGGCAAAGGCCAGCGTCGATTCGACCGCGAAATCCGCGACCATGGCGATGACGCAATGGCTGTCGCGCGGCAGGAACTTGCGGTGGCGCAGGAAATAATCGTGCGGCGCCGGCGCGGCGACCACCGCAAGCTGCTTCAGCGCCAGCCCGTCCTGCTCGCCGAGCGCATTGGCGAATTCGGTGGCGCCGCGCAGGCTGTCGAAGCCGATGATGACGTCGACCCAGCGATAGGCCGGCCCGAGCGGCATCTCGACCTCGGTGATGATGCCGTTGGTGCCATAGGCATGCGCGACCTTGTGCAGGTCCTCGCCCTGCAATTCGAGGATGCGCGGCGTGGCCTCCATGGTCGCGACCTTGAGGCGGATGATGTTGCCCCAGTCGCGCAGGCCCCCCCATTTGATCGAGCCGACCCCGCCGGAGCCGCCGGCGATGAAGCCGCCGATCGAGGCGGTGTGATAGGTCGAGGGGTGCAGGCGGATCTCCTGGCGCGAATGCGCCCGGGTCTCCTCGTCGATCCGCGACAGGATCGCGCCCGGCTCGGCGACATAGCGGCCGGGCTCGATCGCCTTGACCTTGTTGAAGCCGGAAAGATCGAGCACCACCCCGCCGGAAAGCGGCATGGCCTGGCCGTAATTGCCGGTGCCGGTGCCGCGCGGCGTCACCGGGATGCTGAGCGCATGGGCGGCCGCCAGCGTCGCCAGCACGTCCGCCTCGGTGGTGGGCGAGACGATGATGTCGCCGCTGACCTGGTCGAGCTGGCGCTTCAGCGTCGGCGAATACCAGAAGAAGTCGCGGCTCTTCTGCTTCACCAGAGCGGGGTTGTCCTCGCTGCGGATGCCACCGAGGCGGGCCTTCAGGGCGGCGATGTCGTAACGTGTGCTCATGCGTCGGGGCTCATCAGAGGGTCGAGTTCGCGATAATCGGGCAATGTCCGGTCGATCGCCTTGCCGCCGACCAGCACGGTGCGGTCGGCCTGAGGCCGGGCGAAGAATTCCGTCCAATCGCGCGCCCGGGTCAGGATCAGGTCGGCCGGACCGCCGGTGCGGAGCCGACCATGGCCGGGCAGGCCCATGAGATCGGCGGGCGTCGTGGCGATGGCCTTCGCCCAGTCCGGGCCGGAATGGTCGAACTGGAGGATGCGCGTACCTTCGCGCAGCACCTCGACGAGGTCGAGGTCGCCATAGGCATAGAACGGGTCGCGGGTGTTGTCGGAGGCGATCATCACCGGCACGCTCGCCGCCTTCAATTCATGCAGCGCGGTGACGCCGCGCCAGCGCGGCGTGCGCGCGGCCTGCCGGTCCTGCAGATACAGGTTGCACATCGGCAGCGAGACCACGGCGATACCGGCCTCCTTGACCTTGGCGACGATGCGCGCCTCGTCCTGCGGCGCCTGCAGGGCCAGCGAGCAGCAATGGCCGGCGAGGATCTTGCCGGCGAAGCGGTGGCGCAGGGCCGCATTCGCGATGTGCTCCAGCGAACGTGCCGCCGGGTCGTTAGCCTCGTCGACGTGGAAGTCGAGGTCGAAGCCGTTGTCGATCGCGGTGCGGAAGATCTTGTCGAGCGCCGCGTCGAGCTCCGGGATCATATAGGTGACGCAGCCGAGAAGCCCGTCGCCATGCGCCCTCACCGCTTGCGTCACGGCCTGCATATGGGCCGCGTCCGCGACCGCCTCGATCCCGAACAGCGGCGAGCCTTGCAGGGCGATGCGCCCGGCCCATTCCGCCCGCAGCTCGGCCAGCACCGGCCAGGAGATGCCGATCTGCTTGCCCAGCGAATCGATATGGCTGCGGATCGCCGCCGTGCCATGGGCGAAGGCGCAGCGCAGGCCGAATTCCATGCGCGCCCGGACATCCTGCGCCGTCCAGTTGGCCTCGCGATCGGCAGCGACACTGGTCAAGGCGCCCATGAAGCTGCCGTCCGGATTGCGCCGCCGCGGCCAGATATGGCCCTTGTCGAGATGGGTGTGCACGTCGACCAGTCGCGGCAGCACGATGCCGCCATCGAGATCGAAAATCGGCTGTTCCTCGAACGGCGCGAGGCCAGCCGACAGGATCGATTCGATGACGCCATCGTCGATCGCGATGTCGACCAGGGCCAGCCCGTCGCGATCCGAAGCTAGGCTCGCCGCCTCGACGAGGCAGGCGGGCACACGGGCATTGGCGAGGCGACAGGTAGCGGTATTGGGCAGCGCGGCGAAGCCGGTGGTCACGTCGTCGGTCTCCGGCTTTGGTCGCCTTTGCAAGGGGCGCCACCATGGGGGGCACGCCGCTCGCGATCAAGCGTCGCGGCGACGCGGTGCCCGGCATTCCGTATCGCGCTTGCCCGCGCGCCGGCGATCGCGCATGAAGCCGGCTCGCGAGAACTGAGGACGAGAACCATGCCGGAACAGGCGCGCATCATCGACGGCAAGGCGGCTGCGGCAGAGCTGCGGGCCGGCATCGGCCGCGAGGTCGCGGCGATCAAGGCGGCGCGCGGCCTCGTCCCCGGCCTGCATGTCGTGCTCGTCGGCGACGATCCGGCGAGCCGGGTCTATGTCGCCTCCAAGGAGAAGCTCGCCGCCGAGACCGGGATGAACTCCGTCGCCCACCGCCTGCCGGAGCAGACGACAGAGGCCGAGCTCCTGGCCAAGGTCGAGGCGCTGAACGCCGACGATGCGGTCGACGGCATCCTGGTCCAGCTGCCCTTGCCGAAGCATATCGACACCGGCCGCATCATCGACGCGATCGATCCCGCCAAGGATGTCGACGGGCTGCACCCGATCAATGCCGGCCGCCTCGCCGGCGGCAAGGAGGGCCTCGTGCCCTGCACCCCGCTCGGCTGCATGCTGCTGCTGCGCCGGGCGCTGCCTTCGCTCTCCGGGCTCGAGGCGGTCGTCGTCGGCCGTTCGGAGCTGGTCGGCCGCCCGGTCGCGCAATTGCTGCTCCAGGCCGACTGCACGGTGACGCTCGCCCATTCGCGCACGCGCGATCTGCCGGCCGTGCTGCGCCGTGCCGACATCGTCGTCGCCGCGGTCGGGCGCCCGCGGATGATCAAGGGCGATTGGCTGAAGCCCGGCGCGACGGTGATCGACGTCGGCATCAACCGCATGCCCGACGGCAAGCTCGCCGGCGATGTCGACTTCGCCGAGGCTGTGACGGTCGCCGGCGCGATCACCCCGGTTCCCGGCGGCGTCGGTCCGATGACGATCGCCTGCCTGCTCCGGAACACGCTGACGGCGTTTCACGCGAGGCGCGGCTGACTCAATGCGTCATGGCCGGGCTTGACCCGGCCGTCTCCCCAAAATGAAACGCCCGGCGAAGCACCGGGCGTTTGTCGTTCTGCACGAGATTCTCGGGTCGACGCTGCGCGCCGCCCGAGAATGACGCGCGGGCCTCACATATGGATCTGGCGCTTCTCGACCGCCAGCGCCGCTTCCTTGACCGCTTCGGCAAGCGTCGGATGGGCGTGGCAGGTGCGGGCGAGGTCCTCCGACGAGCCGCCGAACTCCATCAGCACCGTCACCTCGGCGATCAGGTCGCCGGCATGCGGGCCGATGATGTGGCAGCCGAGCACCCGGTCGCTCGCGGCGTCGGCCAGGAACTTCACGAAGCCGTCGGTGTGGCGCATGGCCCGCGCCCGCGCATTGGCGGTGAAGGGGAACTTGCCGACCTTGTAGGCGATGCCCGCGGCCTTCAGTTCCTCCTCGGTCTTGCCGATCGCGGCGACCTCGGGGGCGGTGTAGATGATGCCGGGGATGGCGTCGTAGTTCACATGGCCGGCCTTGCCGGCGATGATCTCGGCCACGGCCATGCCCTCGTCCTCGGCCTTGTGCGCCAGCATCGGCCCGCGCACGACGTCGCCGATGGCGTAGACGCCGGCGAGATTGGTCTTGAAATGCTCGTCGATGACGACGCGGCCGCGCTCGGTCGCGATCCCGGCCTTGTCGAGCCCGAGCCCGTCGGTGTTCGGACGGCGGCCGATGGCGACCAGCACGATGTCGGCCGAGAGCGTCCGGGCCTCGCCGCCGGCGGCCGGCTCGACGGTGACGGTCGCGCCCTTCTTGGCCGTCTCGACCTTGGTGACCTTGGAGCCGAGATGGAACTCGAAGCCCTGCTTCTGCAGGATGCGCTGGAACTGCTTGGCGATCTCGTCATCCATCCCCGGCAGGATGCGGTCGAGATATTCGACGACCGTGACCTTGGCGCCGAGCCGGGCCCAGACTGAGCCGATCTCGAGCCCGATCACGCCGGCGCCGACCACCAGCAGCTCCTTCGGCACGGCGGTCAGTTCGAGAGCGCCGGTCGAGGTCACCACGATCTTCTCATCGGTTTCGACACCCGGCAGCGCCGTCGATTCCGAGCCGGTGGCGATGACGATGTTCTTGGTCTCGAGCTCCTGCGCCTTGCCGTCCGCGGCGGTGACGACGACCTTGCCGGCGCCCGGGATCGAGGCCGTGCCGTGGAAGGCCTCGATCTTGTTCTTCTTCAGCAGGAAGGCGACGCCGTTGACATTGGCATCGACCGTCTCCTGCTTGTGGACCAGCATCTGCTTCAGATCGAGCTTGGGCGTGCCGACATTGATGCCGAGGCTGGCGAAGGTGTGGCCGGCCTCGTCGAACATCTCGGAAGCGTGCAGCAGCGCCTTGGACGGGATGCAGCCGACATTCAGGCAGGTGCCGCCATGGGTCTTGCGCTTTTCCACCACGGCGACCTTGAGGCCGAGCTGGGCGGCGCGGATGGCGCAGACATAGCCGCCAGGGCCGGTTCCGATGACGACGAGATCGTAGGACATGGATTCTCTCTGATGAAGGTCAGGCAGGCAAATCAAACGGGGGGCAGAGGCGCGTTGAACGCCCAGACATGGCCGAACGGGTCGCGCAGGCAGCCGTAGCGGGCGCCCCAGAAGACATCGCTGGGAGGCATGAAGACGTCGGCCCCGGCGGCTTGCGCCCGCGCGACCGCGGCATCGACATCCCAGGGCGTCGGCAGGTTGATGTTGATCGCGACGCTGGCACCGCCTTGCGAGCTCGGCGCGAGGACATCGCCGCCGAA
>NZ_JAKFED010000006.1:0-13901 GCF_036675845.1 Allobosea sp.
GAATCTCAGGACCAGAACGCGCCGATCAAAGCCTCCTCCGGCCTGAGATGCTCGGGTCAAGCCCGAGCATGACGGCTGTGGCCGCGCCCTTCGCTTATGGGACAGGCGACGAAGGGCGCGGCGCACGAGCCGCCTACCAGCGGTCGTAGCGGTCGTAGCGGTCGTGGTCGCGGTAGCGGCGGCCATGGGCCGGGGCCCAGGGCGGCGGGCCGCCATGGCGGCGGCCATAGCCGTAGCCATCATGGTCGCGGTAGCGGTGGCGGCGCTCATAGCGCTGCTGGCGCTCCATGTTGCGCTGGATCTCCCACATCCGGTGCTCGCGGTCGTGGCGGACATAGGTCGCCGCGAGCTTGTCGAGCCCGGCCGCGCCGCTGAAGGCCTCGCCGGCGGCGGCCGGAGTCACGGCCGCCCCGAGTGCAATCGCCGCGGCGATGAGAATATGACGCATGACTTGTCTCCTTCGTCTGCTTGATGCGCATTGAAACAGCCCGGTACGCAACCCCGCCTGAACGGGAAAGTCGGCTGCCGTTCATCTTCCAGCGGATCGAGTACGGCCGGGCATGGGGCGGGCTCAGGCGTTCGGGCCGCCCTCGATCTCGCTCGCCCAGGCGAGCGCCGCGTCGAACCGGTTCGGCTTGAAGCTCCTGACCTCGACGAAGGGGACGAGCGGGCTCGTGATCGCCACCAGGGTCTCGATCCAGCCCTTGTCGGTGACCACCGCCTCGCGCGGAAAGCGATGCCATTGCAGGATCTTGCCGAAACCGTAGCGGGCATCCTTCAGGCCGGCGCGGAAGGTCATGTCCTCGAAGCCGGTGAGGTCGGCGAGGATGCCGAGCTTCTCGTGCCGCTCCAGCCTGGCTTCGATCTCGGCGATCAGCTTGTCGAAATCGGCTTCCGAGAGCGTGCCGGTGATGCGGAAGGCGGCGACATGGTCGGCGGCGGGCAGGATGTCGAGCATGGGAATCCCTTTCTCAGCCGGAGCAACGCCGGCCAGGGCGGAATGTTTCGAACCATCGTCGCCGCGCGGCGTTGGTTCGGCAGGGGAAAACCCAGGAGGACGCGATGAGCAAGCTACCGCCGATCCCACCGGAAAACCGCAGCGCAAAGGGGCCGGGCGAGCCGGACCATGCCGGAAAGGACGCACCGCGGCGCCGCGCCGGCGAGCGGCCGGAGAACTCGGAGCAGCAGGGCCGCCACGCCAATATCAAGCAGAACACCACCCATCAGGGCCATCAGCAGGACCGCTAGCGCGCTTTCCGCGAGGACCTGAATTGCACCCTGAAGACAGGAGGCTCAGCCGATGTCGACATCGACCAAGGCGCCGCAGACCATCCGCCAGGGCGGCCCCGGCGCCGCCCATGAGAACGCCAAGGCGCCGCTCCATATCGAGAAGCAGCCGCCGGACGAGGACAACCGCAAGCATTCCCGGATTTCGGGCGGCGGCGGCGAGCGCGACATCCACCATACGCGCGACCCGGAGATGAAGGGCGGCGGCAGCCATCCGGCACGCGGCCCGCGGATGGCAGGCGGCAAGCCCGACAGGAATTGAGGAGGACATCATGGCCAATGCCGGCGGCAAGCTCGGCCCGAGCATAAAGGGCAAGGGCGATGGCAGCGGCGCGATGAGCACGCGCCCGGCCTCGCTGCCCGATCACAAGGTGCTCTCCAACCGCGACAAGGCGCAGCTGACGCGCGCCCGCGGGCAGGACGGCAAATGGATCGAGAACGAGCAGCGCTACGACACCCAGGCCAATCGGCGCTCGCAGGAGTGAGCGCTATTTCAGCGCGATGATCAGCATCAGGAAGGCGAGCACGATCAGGACCTGCTTCACGCTCCAGTTGATCCGGCGCAATTGCTCGGCGACGGCATCTTCCGGCGGCTCGTCCTCGGCGAGCGCCGGTGCCGCCAGCGACATCGCCTCGCCGGCGGGCAGGGCATGGCTCCATTCGAGCGACCCGACCCGGCCATGGCCGCTGGTGCTGCGGCCGCTGCCGGGTTCGAGCCCGAAATGGAAGGCGAGCGGCCGGCCGGGCAGCGCGTCGGGCTCGGCTTCGCGCAGCCAGAGATTGGTCGCGGCGCTGAGCGAGAGCCGCAACGCCTCCCCCGCGGCGAGGTCGCGGCGCAGTTCGGCGAAGAGCGGCTGCGGCAGGAAGAGCTCGGCGAGATAGCGCTGGTCGAGCCCGGGCTCGGCGGCATCGCCGGCGAGGCCGAGGCGCAGCAGCGGCGCATGGGCGCCCTCGGACGGAAACGGCCGGATCGTCAGGGCGATGTCATGGGCGTCGCCAGGATAGCCGGCCCGATGCAGGCTGGCCTCGCGCGGCCGGGCCCGGCCTTCGATGCGGCTGGCGTCCTGCCGGCCACTGCCGCGCCAGGCATGGCCGTGGACCAGGACGAGCCCGTCCGCTTCCAGGGTCAGCAGGCGATCGACGGCCTGGATGAAGGTGCCGGCGATACCGTCGACCGTCATCCGCCCATCCGCGATGCTGACGCCGCGTACCGCCTGGTTCATGCCGAAGCCGATTCTCGAAGAGCCATGGCCGGACGATAGCAGGTCGAGAGCGGCCGACGCCAGAATGCGGCAGCTTCGGCGCCGCGCAAGGATATTCTGCCGCGGCGGGCCGGGGTGGAAGGCTCTTCCGCATTACCTCGTCTCTTTAAAAGAACGTTTGGATTGACAGGGCGAACGCGATTCCCTAGATTGACCTTGTCGTCGGACAGCGTCCGTCGGCCGCGGAGATTTGAGCGAGCAGCTTGCGCCGCGTCACCAAACGCTAAAGCGGAGATGACCATGACCGACCGCCTGTCCCTTCCGATCGGACCGACCTGCCGCTCGATGATGCTCTGTTGTCGGCGCTGAGCCAGCGCTGAAGGCCGCCCGCAGGGCGGCCGCTTTCCCGAACAGAACCATCCGCGAAAACGCCGCATCCCGGCGGAGGCCGTCCCATGTCGAATTTCCATTCCGCTTCCCATTCTTCCGTCGCCGGCCAGCCGCCGCAGCCGGGCCTCGCCTATGTCATCGAGGTCGGCGAGACCCAGGCCGGGCTGGTGGCGCGCCGCGCCGACGAGCGCTTCTTCACCTTCATCTCCGCAACCTCGGCCTTCAACCGGCTCGAGGGCCAGCGCTTCGCGACGCCGGGCGCCGCCGAACTCGCCGCCCGCCAGCTCGCCGCGCCACGCCGCCATGGCCCGGCGCGACTGGTCGCCTGAGGCCGGGCGATGACGCTGCTCGAAACCCTGCGCCGGCTCATGGCTGACTGGTTCAGCAAGGCCGTGCCGGCCGTCCCCGGCGAACCGCGCTGGCACGAGCAGCCCTTCGCCGAGAGCTGCGCCGAGGCAGAGACCCTGCGCAGCTCGATCCGCCAGGTGACGCTGGAGCAGCTCGGCATCACCCACTGGTCCTGCCACACGCTTTTCTGAGGTCATGATGAACGCCCCCCTGAAACCCGGCGCCTTTCGCGCCGCGGCGGCGATCGCGCCGTCCGGCAAGGACAGCGCCGCGCCGATCATCCGCTTCGAGCGGGTCGGCAAGGTCTTTGCCGGCCGGCGCGGGCAGAACCCCGTCGCGGCGCTCGAAGGCATCGACCTTTCGGTGCCGCGCGGCGCCATCGTCGGCGTGATCGGCCGCTCCGGCGCCGGCAAGTCGACGCTGATCCGCCTGGTCAACGGGCTGGAGCGCGCCAGCTCCGGCCGCATCCTGATCGAGGGCGAGGACGTCACGGCCTTAAGCGAGGCCGGCTGGCGGACGCGCCGCCGCGCGACGGGCATGATCTTCCAGCACTTCAACCTGCTGTCCTCGCGCACGGTCTTCGACAATGTCGCGCTGCCGCTGGAGATCGCCGGCACGCCGAAAGGCGAGATCGCCGACCGCGTCGGGAAGCTGCTCGATCTCGTCGGACTCGCCGACAAGCGCGAGCGCTATCCGGCCGAGCTCTCGGGCGGGCAGAAGCAGCGCGTCGGCATCGCCCGAGCGTTGGCGACCGAGCCAAAGGTGCTGCTCTGCGACGAGGCGACCTCGGCGCTCGACCCCGAGACGACGCAGTCGATCCTGGCGCTGCTGCGCAAGGTCAATCGCGAGCTCGGCGTCACCATCCTTCTGATCACCCACGAGATCCCGGTGATCAAGGAGATCTGCGACCGGGTCGCGGTGATCGAAGGCGGGCGCATCGTCGAGGAAGGCGAGACCTTCGAGATCCTGACCCGCCCGCAGCATCCGACCACGGCCCGCTTCGCCGAGGTCGTGACCGGCGTCGAGATGCCGGCCCATCTCGCCGGGCAGTTGCGCGACGAGCAGCAGCCCGGCGGCAGCACCGTGCTGCGCGTCACCTTCTCCGGCGCCCATGCCACCGCCCCGGTGATCAGCCGGCTCGGCACCACGATCGGCATAGACGTCAACATCCTGGCGGGGCGCATCGACGCCATCGCCGGCAAGCCCTTCGGCAGCCTGCTCGTCTCGGTCCCGGCCGGCGAGCCCGGCATCAGTGCCGTGCTCGGCGCGCTGAAGAGCCTCGAACTCAAGGCAGAGGTCATCGGTCATGTCGCCTGAAATCATCCGCCTCATCATCCAGGCCACCGGCGACACGCTGCTGATGGTCGCGATCGCCGCCGGCCTCGGCACGCTGCTCGGCCTGCCGCTCGGCGTCTTCCTGGCGACGAGCAAGCGCGGCGAGCTCTTCGCCGCGCCGGCCGTCAACGCCATGCTCGGCACGATCGTCAACGCCACGCGCTCGACGCCCTTCATCATCCTGGTGGTCGCGATCATCCCGTTCACGCGGCTGATCGCCGGCACCTCGATCGGCACCGCGGCGGCGACGGTGCCGCTGACGGTGGCGGCGACGCCGTTCATCGCGCGGCTGATCGAAGGGGCGATCCGCGAGGTCGACCAGGGCCTGGTCGAGGCGGCACGCTCGATGGGCGCGACCCCGCTGCAGATCGTCCGCAAGGTGCTGGTGCCGGAGGCGCTGCCGGCGATCACGCTCGGCCTGACGCTGGCGCTGGTCAGCCTGATCGGCTTCTCGGCCATGGTCGGCGCGGTCGGCGGCGGCGGGCTCGGCGATCTCGGCATCCGCTATGGCTACCAGCGCTTCATGCCGGACGTGATGGCGGCCGTCGTCGCCGTGCTGATCGTCCTCGTCCAGGCCGTGCAGAGCCTCGGCGACCGGCTGGCGCGCCATCTGAACAAGCGCCTGCGCCACGCCTGAACCCTTCCACATCCCTTCGCAGACACCCCAAAGGAGCTTTCCCATGTCCGCCATCTTCACCCGCCGCGCCGCGCTCGGGCTTGCCGCCTCCCTCGCCGCCTCCCTCGCCTTCGCCGCCCCGGCGCTCGCCCAGCAGAACCAGGTCGTCCGCATCGGCGCCTCGCCCGGCCCGCATGCCGAGATCCTCGAGAAGCTGAAGCCGCTCGCCGCCAAGAAGGGACTCGAGCTCAAGATCATCGAGTTCTCGGATTACGTCGTCCCGAACCAGGCGCTCGACGCCGGCGAGCTCGAGGCCAACTCCTTCCAGAACCAGCCCTATCTCGACAACCAGGTGAAGGATCGCGGCTTCAAGCTGGTCAGTGCCGGCCTGACCGTGAACTTCCCGCTCGGAATCTATTCGGCGAAATACAAGAGCTGGGCCGAGGTGCCGGACGGCGCCACCGTCGCGATCCAGAACGACCCGACCAATGGCGGGCGTTCGCTCCTGCTGCTGCAGGACAAGGGCGTGATCAAGCTGAAGGATGGCGTCGGCTTCAAGCCGACCGTCGCCGACATCACCGCGAACCCGAAGAAGCTGAAGATCATCGAGATCGAGGCGGCCCAGACGGCGCGCTCGCTGGCCGACGTCGCCGCCGCCGCGATCAACACCAACTATGCCGTCGACGCCAAGATCGAGCCGACCTCGGCGATCCTGCGCGAAGACCCGAAGGGGCCTTACGTCAACCTGATCGCGGTGCGCGCCGCCGACAAGGACAAGCCCTGGGTCAAGACGCTGGTCGAGAGCTACCACAGCCCCGAGATCAAGGCCTTCGTGGCCGAGCGCTTCAAGGGCTCGGTCCTCGCCGGCTGGTGATGTTCCTCCCCCCTGGCCGGTCACGGCCGGGCACCTGCCCCGGAAGCGCGAGCTTCCGGGGTTTTTTGTTCGTGGGCGTATCGACCTTCCGTCATTGCGAGCGCAGCGAAGCAATCCAGGAGGACTCGCTCTGCCGCCCCTGGATTGCTTCGTCGCTTTCGCTCCTCGCAATGACGGGAAGCGGATCACACCGACAGATACTGCGACCTCACCGCCTCATTGCCCTTCAGCTCCGCCATCGTGCCGGTGAAGCGGATCAGGCCCTTCTCGATGATCGTCGCACGGTCGGCTACCGAGCCGGCGAAATGCAGGTTCTGCTCCGAGATCAGCACGCTGAGCCCCTCGCTCTTGAGCGCCAGGATGGTCTTGGCCATCTCCTCGACGATGACGGGGGCGAGCCCTTCCGAGGGCTCATCGAGCAGGACCAGGCTCGGATTGCCCATCAGCGTGCGGGCGATGGTCAGCATCTGCTGCTCGCCGCCCGACATCGCCCCGCCCGGCCGGTCGCGCATGCGGCCGAGATTGGGGAAGAGCTGGAACAGCCGCTCCGGCGTCCAGTAGGGCGCATTCTCGCGGCGCGGGCGCCGGGCGACGGAAAGGTTCTCCATGACGCTGAGCTCGGAGAAGACGCGCCGGTCTTCCGGGACATAGCCGAGGCCAAGTCTCGCGATCTCGAAGGGCTCGCGTCCCGCGATCGGCTGGCCTTCGAAGACGACGTGGCCCGATTGCGGCGGGACGAGGCCCATCACCGCCTTCATCGTCGTCGACTTGCCGGCGCCGTTGCGGCCCATCAGCGCCAGCACCTCGCCGCGGCCCATCGTAAAGCCGACGCCCTGGAGGATATGGGCGCGGCCGTAATAGGCGTTAAGCCCGTCGATCTCGAGCATGATCGCGCTCATCAATGGCCTCCCGAGGTCGCGCCGGAGCCGAGATAGACGGCGCGCACGGCCGGGTCGTTGCGGACCTCCTCGGCCCTGCCCTGGGCGATCAGCCGGCCGCGATCGAGCACCAGCACCGAATCGGAATGGGCGAAGACAACGTCCATGTCGTGCTCGGTGAAGAGCACGGCGATGCCGCGCTCGCGAGCGATCTCAGCGGTCAGCGCCATCAGCGCGATGCGCTCGCGCGGCGCCATGCCGGCGGTCGGCTCGTCCATCAGCAGGAGCTTGGGCTGGTTGGCGATGGCGACCGCGAGCTCGACGCGCTTGAGATCGCCATAGGCGAGCACGCCGCAGGCGCGCTCGGCCTGGTCGAGCATGCCGACTTGGCTGAGCAGCGTGTCGGCGGCTTCGACATGGCGCTCCTTCGCCTTGCCGAACAGGCGCCAGACTTCGCCGGCGTGCGAGATCAGTGCCATCTGGACGTTCTCGCGCACGCTCATCGAGGCGAAGGTCGCGGTGATCTGGAAGGTGCGGCCGACGCCGAGGCGCCAGACCTCGCGGGGCTTCAGGCCGGTGATGCGCCTTCCGTCGAGCAGCACCTCGCCACGATCGGCCGGGAGCTGGCCGTTCAGCATGTTGAAGCAGGTGGTCTTGCCGGCGCCGTTCGGGCCGATCAGCGCCAGCAGCCGGCCGGCCTCGACCGAGAAGCTGACATCGTCGACGGCGCGCACCCCGCCGAAGGATTTTCCGAGATTGCGGACCTCGAGGACCGGGCTCATCGCGCCGCCTCCGGCAGCGGGGCGCCGGCGACCGCCTCGCCGGCCTCGCGACGGCGCCCGGCCAAGGCGAGGGTGGTCCCGACCAGCCCGCGCGGGAACAGGATGACGAGCAGCACGATCGAGGCGCCGAGCACGAAGCGCCAGTAGATCGTCGCCTTGGCGAGCTGCTCCTGCAGCCCCATGAAGGCGAAGGCCCCGACGATCGGGCCAGAAACGGTCTGGACGCCGCCGAGCAGCACCATCAGCAGCGCGTCGACCGAGCGCGGGATGGCCATATAGGTCGGGAAGACCGAGCCCTTGAAGAAGGCGAAGAGCGCGCCGGCGATGCCGGCCGCGAAGGCGGCGATGATGAAGGCGAGCCACTGGATGCGCATCACCGGCAGGCCGATCGCCTCGGCCCGCAGCGGGCTGTCGCGCCCGGCCCGCAGGGCATAGCCGAAGGGCGCGAAGACGAAGACCCGGAGCATCAGCACGCTGGCGACGCAGACCGCCAGCGTCAGATAGTAATAGACCAGCTTCGAGCTGGCCCAGGCATCGGGCCAGACGCCGAGGATACCGTTGTCGCCGCCGGTGAACTCGACCCATTGGAAGGCGGTCGCCCAGGCGATCTGGGCGAAGGCCAGGGTCAGCATGGCTAGATAGACGCCCGAGAGGCGGACGCAGAACCAGCCGAAGACGAAGCCGGCGATGCCCGCCAGGAAGGGCGCGAAGGCGAGCGCCGGCGCCATCGGCAGGCCGAGCCATTTCACGGCGAGCGCCGCGCCATAGGCGCCGAGGCCGAAATAGGCGGCGTGGCCGAAGGAGGCCATGCCGCCGGGGCCCATCATCAGGTGCAGCGAGGCGGCAAAGAGCGCGAAGATCGAGAGCTCGGTCAGCGTCAGCAGCCAATGGTCGGCGACGATGAAGGGCGCGACGATCAGGAGCCCCAGCGCCAGCAGGCCGAGTCCCTTGGCGGCGGCGCTCGCCGGCAGCAGCAGCGGCTCGACCGGCCCATGGGCATGAGCGCTGCCGACCGGCCTCTTTCCCATCAGCCCATAGGGCTTGACCACCAGCACCACGGCCATGACCAGGAAGACCAGGACCAGTGTGATCTTCGGGAAGATCAGGATGCCGAAGGCGTGGATGACGCCGATCAGCACGGCGGCGAGATAGGCGCCAGTGACGCTGCCGAGGCCGCCGACGACCACCACGACGAAAGCCTCGGCGATCATCGACAGATCCATGTGGAGGTTGACCGCCTCGCGCGGGAGCTGGAGCGCTCCGCCCAGGCCGGCCAAGCCCGCGCCAAAGGCGAAGACCGAGGTGAAGAGCAGGCGCTGGTTGACGCCGAGCGCGCCGACCATCTCGCGATCCTGCGTCGCGGCGCGCACCAGCGTGCCCCAGCGCGTCTTCTGGAACAGGAACCAGAGCAAAGCGAGCATCAGCGGCCCGACGACGATCAGGAACAGCTCGTAGGTCGGGAAGCGGCTGTCCATCAGCACGACGAAGCTCTTGAAACCCGGCGCGCGCGGCCCGAGCTTGTCCTCCGGCCCCCAGATGGCGAGTGCGATGTCCTGCACCATCAGCACCAGGCCGAACGTAGCGAGCAGCTGGAAGAGCTCCGGCGCCTGGTAGATCCGGCGCAGCACGGCGATCTCGACCAGGGCGCCGATCGCCGCGACGACCAGCGCCGAAAGCAGCACCCCGCCCCAGAAGCCGAGTGCGTCCGCCGGGCCGAAGCGGGAGACCAGCGTGAAGGCGAGATAGGCGCCGAGCATATAGAAGGAGCCATGCGCGAAATTCACGATCCGCGTCACGCCGAAGATGATCGAGAGCCCGCAGGCGACGAGGAAGAGCGACGAGGCCGAGGCCAGGCCGTTCAGCGTCTGCGCGAAGATCAGGTCGGTCATGGATCAGGTCTCATTCAGGAGCCGCCAGAAAGCGTTCGAACTGCGCGTCATCCCGGACGATCGAAGGTCGCTCAGGGATCCATCCCAGGGCTCGCTGCTCTACGATGGATCCCGGCGCTGCGGCCGGGATGACGACGCAGCTTTCCCGCAGGCCGCGGGCCCGTCAGGAACCGCGACCTCGCCTTTTCATCACAAGCCAGTCTGAGCCGCCGCTTCAGCCCGCCGGGCGAAGCGCCTTCACCTCGGCATCCGAGGGCAGGTACTTCGCCCCGTCGGCATAGCGCCAGTCGACCATCACGCCCTTGCCGTCCTTGACCGCGGTCTTGCCGACATAGGCGCCGAGCGTCGCCTGATGGTCGGAGGCGCGGAACTCGACCGGGCCGAAGGCCGAGGTGAACTTCAACCCCTTCATCGCGTCGACGAGCTTCTCGGTGTCGGTCGAGCCGGCCTTGGCCAGAGCGGCGGCGATGGCGTTCATGGTGTCGTAGCCGACGACCGAGCCGAGGCGCGGATAATCGTTGTACTTGGCCTTGTAGGCGTCACGGAACTTCACGTGATCCGGCGTCTGGATCTCGGCATGCGGGTAGCCGGTGACGATCCAGCCGACCGGTGTCTCGGCGCCGAGCGGGTCGAGATATTCCGGCTCGCCGGTGAGCATCGAGGCAACCACCCGGCCCTCGAACAATCCGCGCGTATTGCCCTGGCGCACGAAGTTGGCGAGATCGGCGGCAAAGGTGACGTTGAAGATGGCGTCCGGCTTGGCAGCCTCGAGCGCCTGCACGGTCGCGCCCGCATCGATGCGGCCGAGCGCCGGGAACTGCTCGGCGACGAACTCGACATCGGGCTTCGCCTTCTTCAGCAGCTCCTTGAACCATTTCACCGCCGACTGGCCGTATTCGTAGTTCGGCGCGACGGTCGCCCACCTCTTGGCCGGGAGCTTGGCGGCTTCCTCGACCAGCATGGCCGCCTGCATGTAGGTCGAGGGGCGCAGGCGGAAGGTGTAGCGGTTGCCCTTGGCCCAGACGATCGCGTCGGAAAGCGGCTCGGAGGCGACGTAGAGCCGCTTGTTCTGGAGGGCGTAGTCGGCGATGGCGAGGCCGACATTCGAGAGAAAGCCGCCGGAGAGCAGGTCGACCTTCTCGGCGGCGATGAGCTCGCCGGCGAGACGGACGGAATCCTCGGGCTTGCCGGCATCGTCGCGGAACAGGGTCTCGATCTTGCGGCCGAGCACGCCGCCGGCGGCGTTGACCTGTTCCTGCGCCAGTTCCCAGCCCTGGCGATAGGGCTTCAGGAAGGCCGGCTGGGCGGTGTAGCTGTTGATCTCGCCGATCCTGATCGGCGCGCCTTGGGCGCGCAGCAGCGAGGGCGTTGCCAGCGCGGCCGCACTGATCGCGGCTCCGCTGACGAATTGGCGACGGTCGATCTTCATGGCTGCCCCCCGTTGGCTCGGTCTGCCTGTGCATACGCAGCCCCTCGCTGCGCGATTTCCTACCGTAGGCCGGCCGGGCGGGTTGCGCCAAGCCGAGGTGGAAATTCATTTGTATGCGTATGAATTCTCGACTCGGTCGTTTTGTTTGTCAATCGTTCTAAATTGGGTGGCCCTGCCGAAATCGCAGGCAAACGGCTGAAATCACCGACCCCGGCAGTCCCCGCGACGCAGGCCGCTGCCATTGCGGCCGAGCCGGCCGTTTCGCGGCAGCGCGCGCAACCGGCCCCCGAATCAATCGCCTCGGCCACGCCGCTCGGGTCGGCGATGCCGGCGCCGACGATGGCGAGATCGAAGCCGCGGACCGCTGATACCGACGGCCTTCGAGACCGACCGTTACGACGAAGGTCAGCCGCAAACGCCGCTGGCGTGCGCTCTTCGCCCAAAGCAGGTGCGATCCAGATCCATGCGGAGAGGCGATTGCGGGCGGCGGCGCCGCGAGGGGGTCGAACCAGCGCCCCTGCCCGCCGCCGGTCGGCGACGGAAATGCCCGGAATCATCAGTTCTTGACGAGTTCGATATGGCGGGGAAGCGGACGCCGCTTGTCCGCTACCCTCGGTAGGCGATGGTCTTCAGGTCGTCTTCAGATTGACAGCCGCAGACTTGCCGGTCTTGCGATCGGCCTCGAGGTCAAAGGTGATCTTCTGACCTTCGTTCAGGCCGCGCAGGCCCGAGCGCTCGACCGCGCTGATATGGACGAAGACGTCGCTGCCGCCGGCGTCCGGCGTGATGAAGCCATAGCCCTTGGTCTCATTGAACCACTTCACGGTGCCCGTTGCCACGTGCTCTCCCTTCACTTTCGGCGAGGCGGCGAGTGCCGCCCGGCAGGCACTCTAGGGCGATCCCGGCGCGCGTGGCAATCGGGGACTTAACGAGGGCGGAATGCAGCGCGGCAGGGCCCGGCTCAGGAGCGCCCGCCATCGACCGAGAGCACCTGCCCGGTGACCCAGCCGGCCTGCTCCGAGAGAAAGAACAGGCTGGCATGGGCGATGTCCTGCGGCGTGCCGAGGCGGCGGGTGTGGATGGCCTCGACCAGGCGCTTCTGCCCCTCGGGACCATAGGACTGCCATTGCCGCTCGGTTGCCGGATTGGAGCGGACGAAGCCGGGCGCGACCGAGTTGACGGTGATGCCGTGCGGGCCGAGTTCCCAGGCGAGCTGCCGGGTCAGCCCGACGAGCGCGTGCTTGGCGCTGGCATAGGCCTGGATGCCGGTGAGGCTCGGGCGCAGGCCGGCTCCGGAGGAGATGTTGACGATGCGGCCGTAGCCTGCCTGCTTCATCGTCGGCGCCGCGGCTTGCGACAGGAAGAAGGCGGCGTCGACATTGGCGGCGAAGATGGCGCGCCAGTCGCCCTCGGCGATCTCCTCGATCGGCCGGCCGACCTGCCCGCGGACGCCGCCGGCGGCGTTGACCAGGAGGTCGAGCCGGCCTTCCGCTGCGAGGAGCGCCGCGACCACCTCCTGCGCCGCCTCGGGCCGGCCGAGATCGGCGAGATGGGCGGCCGCGCCGAGTTCCTTGCCCGTGGCGGCAACGCCATCGCCATCGAGATCGACGAGATGGACGCGGGCGCCGGCCGCGGCCAGCGCCTGCGCGATGGCGCGGCCGATGCCCTGCGCCGCACCGGTGACGAGGGCTACGCGGTCGTCGAAACGGATCTGCATCGGTCGATCAGCACCTTCAGGGTTTCGAACGCCATCGGCCGACGGCCCTCCTCGATGTCGCGGATCAGGGCGACCAGCGTCTCCAGCGCCGGCGTCGCGACACCGACCTTTCGGCCGAGCGTCGAGATGATGCCGATCTGCGGCTGGCCTTCCGTCCTGCGCTTGCGCACGGCAAGGTCGCGCCAGATGCCGGAATGGGTCTTTGCCGTCTTCGAGGTGTAGTCGGCGAGCCAGGCGATGGTAGCAACCTGCGGGGCTTCCGGCGCGCCGGGCGCGAACACCATCGGATCGAACCCGCCGAAGCCGAGCGATTTCACGCCGCGCGCCGCCGCGACCGCGCCGACCTCGCGACCGAGCGCGAGCCAGACCGGCAGGCGTTGCGGATCGGCGAAATTCGCCGACATGGAGTCGTTGGTCAGCGCCGTGCCGAACAGCATGGCACCATAGGCGAGCTTGCCCCAGAGATAGCCCCAGATGTTGTCGGTCAGGATCGCGTCGGGCTCGAACAGCGCGAGCAGCCGGTGCATCGCGCGCGCCCGCTCGGTGACCGTCCCGTCGATCTCGCCGACGACGACCGCGCCGCGATTGCCGTAGAGGATCTCGCCGGGCCCGTGCCAGTCGGCGCCGAAATTGACGAAGCAGCCCATGGTCCGGCTCTCGCCGACGGCTTTGGCGATGGCGATCTCGTTCAACCCGTTCTGGGCCGAGAGCACGAAGCCGTCCGCGGCGAGATGCGGCTTCAGCGCCGCGAGCGCAGCTTCCGTCGCACCCGCCTTCACCGCCAGCACGATGCGCGAATAGCTGCCGGTCAGCTCGGCCGGCGTCACGGCAGGCACGACCTGGCGGAATTCCTCGACCGGGCCGGCAATGGCGAGCCCGTCCGTGCGGCAGGCCTCGACATGCTCGGGCACGATGTCGACCATCAGGACCGGCACGCCGGCGCGGGCCCAGTAGGCGCCGAGCGTGCCGCCGATCGCGCCGGCGCCCCAGATCAGGATGGGATCGGTGCTCATCGGGCCACCATCCGCACCGTCATCCCGGCCGTAGCGAAGCGGAGCGCCGGGATCCATCGTAGAGTTCCGGAGCCCTCCGATGGATCCCGGAGCTGCGCGGCTCCGCCGCTTGTCCGGGATGACGCCGGAGGATGAAGGGAA
>NZ_JAKFED010000008.1:0-13897 GCF_036675845.1 Allobosea sp.
CTTCGTGCGCCCGTCCTTGACCGCCTTGAGCGCGCGGTTGGCCAGCGGCTTGACGTCGACATACCACTGGTCGGTCAGCCAGGGCTCGATCACCACGTCCGAGCGGTCGCCATGCGGCACGGTATGCGTGCTCGGCTCGACCTTCCGCAGCAGTCCGCGCTCCGCCATCAGCCCGACCACCGCCTTGCGCGCCGCGAAACGGTCGAGCCCGTGCAGCGCCAGCGTCTCCGCCTCAGGCGCGGAACCGGCCAGGAACTCGGCATTGTCCTGAATCAGGATGCGAGCTTCGCCGTCCAGGATGTTGACGACATTGAGTCCGGCGCGCTTGCCGACATCGAAATCGTTGAAGTCGTGCGCCGGCGTGATCTTGACCGCGCCGGTGCCCTTCTCGGGGTCGGCATAGTCGTCGCCGAAGACCGGAATGACGCGGCCGACCAGCGGCAGCACGGCATTGCGGCCGATCAGCCCCTTGAGCTTCTCGTTCTCCGGATGAACCGCGACGCCGGTGTCGCCGAGCATCGTCTCGGGCCGCGTCGTCGCGACGGTGATGTAGGTCGCAGGGTTCTCGGCGTCGTAGGCCGCGCCCTCGATCGGATAGTCGAAATAGTAGAGATGGCCGTTCGGGTCCTTGCCCAGCGCCTTGTCGAGCTTGGCGGGCTCGAAAGCCTCCTCGCCGCCGCGCTGCCATTTGAACGTGCCGGTCTTCTCGACCTGCACGACCTCGAGATCCGAGATCGCGGTCTGGAACTTCGGGTCCCAGTTGACCAGGCGCTTGGCGCGGTAGATCAGCCCCTGCTTGTGCAGCGCGACGAAGACCTTGAGGACGGCGCCGCTCAGGCCCTCGTCCATGGTGAAGCGTTCGCGCGACCAGTCGCAGGAGGCCCCCAGCCGCCTGAGCTGGTTGAAGATCGTCCCGCCGGACTCCTCCTTCCACTTCCAGACCTCGGCGACGAAGGCTTCGCGGCCCATGGTCCGGCGGTCGCTGCGGTTCTCGGCCGCGAGCCTGCGCTCGACCACCATCTGCGTCGCGATGCCGGCATGGTCGGTGCCCGGCTGCCAGAGCACGTCCTTGCCGCGCAGCCGCTCGAAGCGGCAGAGCATGTCCTGCAGGGTGTTGTTGAGCGCGTGGCCCATATGCAGCGAGCCGGTGACGTTCGGCGGCGGGATCACGATGCAATAGGGCTCCGCACCCGGCGCAGCGCCGCGCCCGGCCCGGAAGGCATCGGCCTTCTCCCAGGCCTCGCTGATGCGCGCCTCGACGCTGGCCGGCTCGAATGTCTTGTCCATCATCGCTTTGCTCGAACGCGGAACGGCCGGGGAACCTGCCCCGGCCGTGAAAAAACGAAAGCCAAAAGGTCTGCGTCTTAAGAGCCCATGCAGGGGCGGCGCGTCAACGTTTTCGATGCGATGCCGCCCTGCGCCGGGCTCGCGCTCAGCTGGCCTGCGATTCCAGGAACCAGAGCGCCTTGTCGAGCATCCGCGAATAGGCGGTCAGCAGGTCGGCGGTGCCGGCATCGCCCGCCTCGTCGCTCTTGTCGATCGCCTCGCGCACGCTGTTGGCGGTCGCGGCATAGCGTTCGATCAGCGCCGCGAGATGGTCCTTCACCGCGACGATATCGGTCGGATAGGGTTTGAGGCCGGAGCCGGCGGCGACATCTTGCGTCGTGCCGAGCGCCGTTCCGCCGAGTTGCACCGCCCGCTCGGCCACGGTGTCGACATGCTTGTCGAGGTCCTTGCGGAAGCCGTCGAGCATCAGATGCACCCCGATGAAGCCCGGCCCCTTGAGATTCCAGTGGGCCTGCTTGGTGGCGAGCGCAAGATCGATTCCGTCCTGCAGTCTTTCATTCAGCAGGCCGATCACCTGGTTCTTGGCATTGGACGGCAGGTCGATGCGCGAAGCGGTTTTCTTCATGACGGGATCCTCGGGACAGGGGAAGCGGCGGACGCCTCTTGCAACGCGTGAAGGCGACACCCGTTCCGCTGCGGCGATCGGCGATACGCAAGGAACCCGCGCGCCTTCTGCCGGTTGGGAAGAGCAGACCAAGGAGGATCTTTCGATGACCCGCCAAACCGACCAGGATCATGTCTGGGATCTGATCGAGGAGATCGGCCCGTGCATGCTCGTCAGCCATGACGGCGCCGGCGACCAGCTCCGCGCCCGCCCGATGAGCGCCCATGCGCGGCGCGACGAGGACGCGATCTATTTCCTCACCGACCGCCGCTCCCACAAGGACGACGAGGTCGAGATCAACGAGAATGTCTGCCTGACCTTCGCCGACAACGCCTCCTACAAATATGTCTCGATCAGCGGCACGGCGAACCTGCTGGACGACCGCCCGCGCGTCGAGGAGCTCTGGTCGACCGCCGCCCGCGCCTTCTGGGAAAGCAAGGACGATCCCAATATCCGGGTCCTGCGGGTGCGGCCGGCGATCGCCGAGTTCTGGGACAGCCCCGGCAAGATCGTCACCAGCGTCAGGATGGTGGCCGCGGCGGTGACCGGCTCGCGGCCCGATCTCGGCGCCAGCCGCAAGGTCGTCCTCTGAACGCTCGGGAGCAAGGTCATGAGATTACTGGTGCATCTCGTCGGCGCCTGGGTCGCCGCCGAAGCGGCCTCGGGCCGCTATCCCCGTCCGATCTCGCTGGCGCTGGGCGTGCTGGTGTCGCGGCTCGGTCCGCCGACCGCGCTGATGGCGCTGACCGGCTACGCGATCCAGCGCCTGTATGAAGGCGGCGCCTTCGACGGCCTCCGGGGCCGCCCTGTCAGGCGGGCGCGGCCGGCCCGGCGGCGTTAGAGCCTGCTACTTTTACTCGGAACCACCGCCGTCATCCTGGACAAGCCGCGAAGCGGCGCAGCTCCGGGATCCATCGTAGGGCGCCGGAGCCCTATGATGGATCCCGGGCCGAGCTTCGCTCGCCCAGGATGACCGTGAATTCAGTTGCGGCCGCCGCGGGCGACGCGTTCGATCTCGGCGCGCACCAGCCGTTCGACCATGCCCGGCAGATTGTCGTCGAGCCAGGTCTTCAGCATCGGCTTGAGCATGTCCTTGACCAGGTCCTCCAGCGTGCGGGCATTGTTGCTCAGCACGGTGTTGGCCAGGGCGCCGAAGGCATTGTGGACGGCAGCCCCGGTCTGGTCGGAGATCAGCGTCGCCATGTCGAGCGGCGGCGGGGGCAGCGGAGCGCTCGGCGCCGCCTGCAAGGGCGGCGGCACGAACGCGATCGGCTGCGGCTCGGGCTGCACCGGTTCGGGCCGCACCGGGTCGGGTTCGGGCTCCGGCGCAGCGGCAGAGGGCTCGGCGAAGTCGATATCGTCGCTGGCCGCGATCGCTACCGCCTCGTCGACGCGGCTCGCTTCGGCACCGAGGTCGAGCACATCGTCCTCGGCGTCGGCAGCGGCCTCGGGAAGGGGCGCAGGCTCGGGCGCCGGTTCCGGCACGAGCGCGACGGGCTCGGCCTCGGGCGGCTTCTCGTCATCCGCGATGATCCGCCGGATGGAAGCGAGGATTTCCTCCATCGAGGGTTCATTGGGCTTGGGCTGCGCGCTCATGCTGAATCCGGACCGCTCGACCGCGGAACGCCCATGGAATCAGCGCGCTCCCGCATCATCATGAGTAGTTCACCGCCGGACCGGCACGCAAGGCGAGCGCCGGTCCGTTCACAGGAGAAATCCCGAGTGTTGCCGCCAGAACATGATCGCGCCGGCAAGCGCGATGCGACGCCTTGCCCCGCCCCTAAAGCGGGCGGCAGGCCTCAGCGTCCGTCCGGAACCTGCGTGCCCCAGAGCAGGCCCTTGACCTGGTCGTAATGCTTGCGGGCGTCATAGGGCTCGGTCTTCAGCCTCAGCGTCTGGGCCGAGAGCTTGCCGCTGGCGGAAAGAACCGAATAGGAGGCGACGACACGGTCGCGCTGCGCCGTCACCAGCGTCGAACGGGCGATCACCAGTTCCTGCTGGGCGTTGAGCACGTCGAGCGTGGTGCGCTGGCCGACCTTGGCCTCCTCGCGCACGCCGGCGAGCGCCGTCTCCGCCGCCTGGACCTGGGCCTGCGCCGCCACGATCTGCGCCTTGGCGGCTTCGAGCCCGCCCCAGGCCGAGACCACCGCGGCCCGCACCGAATCGCGCGAGGTGTCGACCTCGATGCGCCGCTGCCCGGCCGTCTCCTTGGCCTGGCGGGTGCGCGAATAGATCTGCCCGCCCTCGTAGATCGGGATCGTCAGCGTCGCGACCGCGCTGGCCGTGGTGCGATTGTCGCCGAAGAACTGGGTGTCATAGCGCTGCGCCACCGTGCCCCGCACGCCGAGCACCGGGTAGAGATCGGCCTCGGTAACCTTCACCTGCAGTTCGGCGGCATCGACGCCGTGCAGCGCCGCGATGATGGCGGGATGGCCGGCCAGCGCGATGTTGAGCGCGGCCGGCAGCGATTTCGGCAGCAGGTTCTCGACCGGGCGGCCGGGAGCGAGCTTCCTCGGCTCGGTGCCGACATTCTGGCGGAAGCGGGCGATCGAGGTCTTCAGGTTGGATTCGGCCAGGATCGCCTGCGACTGTGCCTGGGACAGGCGCGCCTCGGCCTGCGCCACGTCGGTCCGTGTCACCTCGCCGACTTGAAATCGGTCGCGCGTCTGGCGCAGCTGCTCCTCCAGCACCTCGACATTGTTGCGGTTGAGGTTGAGGATCGCCGTGTCGCGCAGCACGTTCATATAGGACGTCGCGGCGTCGAGCAGCACGTTCTGCTCGGTATTGAGCAGGGCGGCGCGGGCGCCGAGCACCTGCGATTCGGCCTGGCTCACCGAGCTGCGGGTCTTGCCGCCGTCGAAGATGTTCTGGTCGATCGTGATTCCGGCGCCGCGCGGAGCGAGCCGGGCGTTGCTCTGGGTGCGCGGAGAGCCGGGGCCCTGGGCGCCGGCGGGAAACGCGCTGTCGGAGATGCTGGCGCCGATATCGGCCGAGGCGTTGATTCGCGGCCGATAGCCGGAGAGCGCCTGCGGCACGTTCTCATTGGTGGCGCGCACGGCGGCGCGCTGGGCGTTCAGGGTCGGATTGGCCGAATAGGCGCGCGACAGCGCCGAATCCATGGTCTGCGCGAGAGCCGGCATACCAAGGCCCGCGCCGATGGCGCAGGCCAGCGCCAGGCGGCTCGCGGACTTCTTCCAGATTAGTATCGCTTCAGTCACCGGACGCCTCTTGTGCGGACTCTAGTCACGCCCAGGCATCGCCCCAGCCTCGGCATTCGTTTCAAATTTATAAGCGCGATCAGCGATATCGCCAACGCCGCACAGGGAACTCGCCACCTTCAATTCGGCAGTGCCGCAAAAATGCGACACCTGCCCCATCCTCGCCGCGCCGCGCCCAGGCGTGGCACGAAATTCGCTTAAAGCTCCATCACCCTCAAAAGACGAAGACCTCGCACTCTCAAAAGACGAAGGCCTCGGCCTTGCGGAACTCGCGCAGGGCCGGCGCTGCGGCGTCGAAGACCGGGCGGCCGGTGAGCGTGTCGCCGGCATGACGGTAGAGAATCACCCGGGCCGAGCGGCCGAGCCCTTCGATCGCGATCAGCCGCCCGCCGGGGGCGACATGGCCGAACAATGCCCGGGGCTGCGTCTCGCAGGCGCCGCCGACCAGGACGACGTCGAACTGCGCCTTGGCCGGCAGATCGGCGACCGCCTCGACCGCGGGCATGCCGTCCTGCGCGAAGGCGACGCGCGCCAGCGCCAGCGCCGCCTCGTCGGGCTCGCACAGGGTCGTCCTGGCGCCCATCGCGGCCATCAGTGCCGCGCCATAGCCCGAGCCGCCGCCATATTCGAGTGCGCGCTCGCCGGGCTTCAGTTCCAGCACCTGGATCATGCGGGCGGTCACCATCGGCGCCGGCAGGGCGCGCGTCGTGCCCGGCAGGGCCACCGGCTGGTCGATATAGGCAAGATGCGCGAGCGCGCCCGGCAGGAAGAGCTCGCGCGGGACACGATCGGCGGCGGCGAGCACGGCGCGGTCGGTCACGTCATAGGTGCGCAGCTGGCAATCCACCATCATGCGACGCAGATCCGCGAAGCTCGACATGCTCAAAATCTCCGAATGACGGCGCGGGGCCGGCAGCCGGGTTTTGGGCGACCCCGCCGCAAAAGGCAAGGCCGTGCCGGCAGGCGCATTGTGGGTATGCGACGGGCCGAAGGGCGCTTCGGCGGGGAAAGCCGGCCGCTTGCAGGAAAAATGGGGTGTCGAAGCGCAGCCTGGTCAGAGGCCGACTTCGTGTCGGCGCGCGGCGCGCGATTGTTTGGAGGCCTCGCCCGGAATCGAACCGGGGTGCAAGGATTTGCAGTCCTCTGCGTAACCACTCCGCCACGAGGCCATCCAGGGGATCACGCTGGCGTGAACTCCTTAGCGCCGCCTATAACCACATGGCGCGCCTCACCGCAACCGAAACCCGCATCGCGACCCTGCGCCGAGCACGGCCGGCGCCTCGTCCCGCTTTTGCCGGCATGTTGCATCGCAAAGGGCTTGCACCCGGCGGGCGTCGTCGCTATACGCGGCCCCATCGATCCCGGATAGCTCAGCGGTAGAGCAATCGACTGTTAATCGATTGGTCGCAGGTTCGAATCCTGCTCCGGGAGCCAGCATTTTCAAGGGCTTGGGCGCTGATCGCCCAGGCCCTTTTGCTTTGCGGATCCTGCACCGGTACGGCGAAGCCACCGGCGTAATGAATCTTGGCGCTTCCCGGGCGCCGAAGCGATGATACGCCGGCGAACCGCTCTGGTCCGCGCCTGGGTGGCAGGTGCCGCGCTGGAACGCTTTTCGCGCGCCGCTATGGCTGATCGAAGCCATGCGCTATCACCAAAGAGCAGGAATGGGAGGCCAGCAGGTGGCGTATACCGACGAGCTCGAGCCGCTCATCGCGCTCGAGCAGGAACTGCGCCGGAAGATCGCCCTGCGAATCGCGGAGGAGAGCGGCGCGCCCCTTGGCCCCTCGCCCTCCGAGGATCAGCTGGCGGCCGCGGACGAGGCGATCGCGTCCTGGGCTGAAGAAGGCGAGGACGAGCAGGACATGCGCGCCTTCCGCCCCGTCGGGCCGCTTCAGGCCCTGCTCGCCGATCATCGCACGATCTTCGAGCGGATCCTCGACATTCGCGACCGGAGGCTCTCGTGAAGGCCGCCGCTTCCCTCTATCGGCTCGGCCGGTCCTAGAGCATTTTTCGATCACCCTGCACCGTCATCCCGGCTGGAGCGAAGCGGAACGCCGGGATCCATCGTAGAGCGCAGTGCCCTTCGATGGATTCCGGAGCGGCGCCGCTTTGCGGCTTGTCCGGAATGACGATCCGGTCAGATCGAAGTTTGCTCTAAAACGAGCGAAGGCTCTGCAACGCGCCACTCAATCCGTTCTGGTAATGCGCGGCGTCGATGCCCTGAGCGATCACCGAATATCCGATCTCCCGCACGCGTTTCGACCAGCCGAGATCCCCGGCCATCAGGCCGGCCGCCTTCCCCTTCGCCCGGGCGCTGCGCCCGACATGCCGAAGCGCGGCATCGAAGTCCGGGTGGGCGAACTGCCCGGGAATCCCCATGAAGTTCGACAGGTCGAAATGCCCGACCCAGAGCACGTCGATTCCCGGCACCGCCGCGATGGCCTCCGCATTCTCGACGCCCTGCGGGCTCTCGATCTGCGCGATGATCACGGTGCGGGCGCTGGCCCTGGCGATCTTTTCAGCCGGATCGCCGGGCAGGTAATCGTCATGCGCGATGCCGAAGGCGGCGCCACGGTGTCCTGCCGGCGGATAATGAGCGCAGGAGGCGATCAGTCTCGCCTGCTCCACCGTGTTCACCATCGGCACCATGACGCCATGGGCGCCGATATCGAGGGCGCGGGCGATCAGGCTGTATTCCGTGGTCGGGACCCGGATGATCGGCGCGATCGAAAGCCCCCGGCAGGCGGCGCAGAGCATGCGCATCGTCTCGAAGCCGGTACCCGTATGCTCCATGTCGAGCAGGATGAACTCCGCCCCCGCCGCGGCGGCGATCGCGGGAAGGCCCGGCACGAAGAACTCCAGGGCCATGGTCCCGGCGACGAGATCCCCCGACTGGATACGCGCCTTCAGTTCGACCGGGCCGCTCATCTGATTCTCCTGCAATGATCTCGGTGCAGTTCAGCGCATGGCGAACCGGCCCGGCAATGCCGGCGCGGTGAGAGCTGCATTGCGTCAGGCGAGGCGCGCCAGGCCGCCAGGGCGCAACTCGGGCGTTGCGGCGGCAAACAGGCCGCAACAGATCGAAAACCGGGAGGGAAAGAACCACGGGAAGGAATGGGCTGGCGCGGACCGAGGCCCTTGTAGCGGCTGGCAATCCGGCTCGGGCAGAACCGCTGGCAACCTCAGCCGCAGCGTCAGGGCAAGGTCGCCAAGACCGCCGGGGCGTGCCCGATCATGTATTCGCGCATCTCGCGGACGCATGGCGCTGAAGGGCCGAAGCCATACGGCCCGGCCCTCCAGAGCAGTCAGGACTTCACATTACTGAGCGTGTTGGCGCAGGCCTTTGCCACCGCCGAATCGGGCTTCGTGCCCTCGATGATCGTCGCCCAGCCCCCCTTGGAGATGAAGTCTCCCTGCTGCCAGGAGCTGACCTCCTTCAGCTCGGCGAGCTTGCCCGCTGCATCGGGCTGATCATTGAAGTTTTCGACGCAGATCGGCGCCAGCGCTTCAACGACCGCATTCTCCGCTCTCAGTTTGGAATTCTTGTCAGCGGTGCCGGCGGTAACCCACCCGCCCCACGTAAAGCCAACCACTGCCAGCGCCACTGCGCCACATACCGCGCCCCAAATAGCGGGCTTCGTCTCGACCGGAATCTGCATCGGAGCCTCTTTCTTTGACCGGAAGAAAACACTCCCATGGGCGAAGCTAGCATTGGCAGACGGTCAGAAGTGAGAATTCGGGCCTTCCCGGTGAATGAGAACGAGGCCTATCCCGCCAGGCTTCGATCTCAACCGGTCGATCCTGCCGCTGGCCTCGGGCCATCGGCATCGAACCGGGACGCCTGAAACGCGCCGCTCCGCCAACCCCGTCGGCAGCGCGATACGACGTCACGCACGGCAGCGGGGACGACCTGGCGAGCGAGGGCAAGCCATTGGAAACCAATAACTTCCAGGGCTTCAACGGCTTGAATGCAAGGTTGGTGCGGACGGCGGGGATCGAACCCGCACACCATCTCTGGCGAGGCATTTTAAGTGCCTTGCGTCTACCAGTTTCGCCACGTCCGCGCGGCGACCACGGTTAGCCTTCCGCGAGGGCGGCTACAAGGGAGAGCGTTCACGGTTGTGCGCGGACCCGCGCCGCTCCGGGATGACGGCGCTTTTCCGAGCCGGGACAGAATGCCCTTGGCGTCAGCGCCGCCGGGCCGGCTTGTACCATTCGACCCCGTCGGGATCGACATAGAGCCCGGGCGCGACATCGGCGCCGATGCGCTTCTGCTCCATCGGCACGCGCACCGTGTCGTCGCGGTCGCCGCGGCGGACGTAAGGACCGCTCGCCTGCGTCTGGCCGCGCCCGCCACCGCCGCCGATGACCGCGCGGCGGCCGGCGACCTTGTCGTCGAGCGCTGCGACCTGGCGGGCCTGGAAGGCGATCTTCGCCGAGCCCTCGACGATCGGCAGCGCCTTGCCGGCGGCGCCCTCGCCGCTGACGCGGATGCCGACGAAGCGCGGCACATAGGTCGCAGCCCCGCCGCCGCGCGCCAGCGCGTCCCAGCCGCCCGTGGTCGAGACCTGCGCGCCGCAGCGCTTATGGGCCCGCTCGCACAGCGCCCGCGAAGCGTAGCGCGGCACCTTCTGCTCGAACTCGGCGCGGGCGTTGCGGTAGGCGAATTCGCATTGCTCGGCCGAGAGCTTGCCGGCCTCGATGCATTCGTCGCGGCGGACATAGGTCTGCCCCGCCGCCTGGGCCGCAAGATCGGCCGGCGCGAGCGCAAGCCCGAAGGCGAACAGAAAAGCCATCCGGACCATGGCGACAGGAAGAAACGGCAGCATGCGCCCTCCGAGATCATGCGCGAGATCATGCGAATCCGGCGTCACAGCAGCGGCCGCATCGTGATGGCGAGCTCCCGCGTCGCGCCATAGTCGATCTTGCCGTTGCCCAGGACCGGGATGACGCGGGTGACGAGGATCGCCTTCGGCATCCACAGTTCCGGAAAACCCTGCGCCCTCGCCTCGTCCTGCAGCGCCTTCTTCTCGGCATCCGGCTTTTCGGTGACCAGCACGAGCTGCTCGCCCTTGCGCGCATCCGGCAAGGCGACGACGACGTGATTATAGTCCGGCCACAGGCCCGCGACCATCGATTCGACCGCCGCCAGCGAGACCATCTCGCCGCCGAGCTTGGCAAAGCGCCGCGCCCTGCCCCGGATCGTGATGTAGCCGTCCTCGATCGCGACGATGTCGCCGGTATCGTGCCAGCCGCCCTCGGGCGGGGCGATGGCACCGGGCTGGTCGGCGAGGAGATAGCCGAGCATCACGTTGGGCCCCTTCACCATGAGCTTGCCGCCCTCATGGATGCCCTCGACCGGCTCGAGCCTGGCCGCGATCCCCGGCAGCAGCCGCCCGACGCTGCCCTCCTTCATCGCCACCGGCGTGTTGCAGGCGAGCACCGGCGAGCATTCGGTGCAGCCATAGCCTTCCAGGATGGTGGTGCCGTAGGGCTCCCAGAGCTTGCGCGTCTCCGGCTTCACCCGCTCGGCCCCGGCGACGACATAGCGCACGCTTCTCAGGTCGCCCTCGTCCGCAGCGCGCGCATATCCCTGCAAAAAAGTGTCGGTCGCGAACAGGAAGGTGCAGCCCATCTCGCCGATCAGCTTCGGCACCTGCTTGTAGTGCAGCGGGCTCGGATAGAGCACGACCTTCATGCCGTGCAGCAGCGGCATCAGCAGGCCCGCCGTCAGCCCGAAGGAATGGAAGGCCGGCAGCGGGTTCATGACGATGTCGCGCTCGCTGAGGAAGCCGGCCGCGAGCTGGAAGATCTGGCGGGCGTTCGAGACCAGATTGGCATGGCTCAGCACCACGCCCTTGGGCTTGCCCTCGGTGCCGGAGGTGAAGAGCACCACCGCCGGATCGTCCGGCCCGGCCGCATGGCGGCGGTGGACCAGCCCCGGCGCCAGCGCCGCCAGCGCGCCGAGTGCCTTGTCGAGGCTGGTCAGCTCCTTGCGGATGTCCTCGAGATAGATGACGCGCCTGCCCTGCGAGATCGCCGCGAGTTCGTCGTCGAGCTTGGCCTGGTCGATGAAGCGGCGCGCCGTGACGATGGTCGAGAGCGGCGCGATCTCGCAGGCCGCCTTCAGGTTCTTGGCGCCGGCGGTGAAATTGAGCAGCGCCGGCACGCGGCCGTAAGCCGAGAGCCCGAAGAAGGCGACCGCCATGCCCTGCACATTCGGCAGCAGCAGCCCGACCTTCTCGCCGGCTTGCGTCAGCGCAGCGAGCTTGCGGCCGAGCACAAATGCGCCGAGCACCAGCCGGCCATAGCTGATCGGCTGCCGCTCGGGGTCCTCCAGCGCGCCGCGGCCCTTGCCATGGCGCTCGACCGAAGCGAGCAGCGCGGAAAACAGCGTCATGCGCGCGCCCTGTGCATCGAAGGGCGCAGCCTCGAATTCCATGACGGCCATATCGGCTCAGCTCCCGCAGCATTCCCCAGCAGGGGCACCGTAGCGGGATGGGGCCTGCTTGCAATCGGCCACGGCCGCGCTTCGCCTCGGCGACCACCGATGCAGATCGACGATCGGGTTTTTTGCGCAGGATCGTTCGCTTCCCGGCTATGATCGAGCGGGCGACATCTCGAACTTGGACAGCGCTCCGCCCCGGTGCTCCCAGATGAATGAACCGGTCGATGGAAAACCGAGGCGGAAGAGGCGGCGGACCGCGAAGGTCCTGGCCGTGGTCGTCGCTGCCTATGTCGCGGTCAGCTATGTCGTTCTGCCGGCGTTCTGGACACGCAAGGAACATGACCCCGGGCTTTCGAAACGGGCCATGGTGACGGCGAACGCGCAGGGAATTCCGGGCGATCCGATCAATGTCGGCCTGATCGGCAGCCGCGAAGATCTCGTCCGCGCCTTTCAGGCGGCTGGCTGGTATCCTGCCGACCCGATCACGCTGCGCACGAGCCTGGAGATCATCGGCAGCGTCCTGCTCGACCGGCCCTACAAGAGCGCGCCGGTCAGCCCGCTTTTCTTCGAGGGCAGGCGCGAGGACCTGGCGTTCGAAAAGCCGGCAGGGGCAAGCGCCGATCGCCGGGAGCATGTCCGGCTCTGGCAGGTGCTTGCAAGCGGCGCCGATGCGCGCCCCGTCTGGCTCGGTTCCGCCACCTTCGACAGCGGCGTCACGCTCAGCCGCGACACCGGCCAGGTGACGCACCGCATCGCTCCCAATGTCGACCAGGAGCGCGAGAGCCTGATCGACGGGCTGAACAGCGCGCGCATGGTGAGCCGCATCTATCAGATGAACGGCATCGGCCCGACGCTGAACGGCCGCAATGGCGAGGGCGATCCGTACTACTCGGATGGCGAGATCTGGGTGGCCCGCCTCGTCGCCGCAGGACAACAGGCGGCCAAGCCTGCCGAAATCATGGCGCCACCGCCCTTGATCCAGTTGAAGGACACCGCGTTCTCCCTGGGGTCCCGGTTGCTGAATTGACGATGCTGCGGGTTGCGACGGCGGCACGCTCGGCTCTCCGGCTGCTGCCGCCTCGAGAGAAGCTCAGCCGCGCGGCGCATGGTTGCAATGCGCCGGGCGCGGCGGCCCGCAGCGGCCACCTTGGAAAGCGGCGTAAATCGCCCGAAATTCAACCGGTTCCGAACGTGATCGGCGCAATGCCGCGCAGCTTGCCAACAGGCGATTCAGCACGAGCCGATTTGCCCGTTGAGATCGCCGCACCTGCTCGCTATCTCCGGTGCCACAGAGCCGGGAACCGCCGCCTTGTCCGCCGATTTTCGTCGAACCGCCGTCGTGGCAGCCCTGGCTGCCGCCTCCTTCGCCGTCGCCGCTCCGGCGCAGGCGAACTTCCTCGAAAGGCTGTTCGGGGTCGCGCCGCGGCCGGTCCTGGCCCCGGAGAGCACGCCGCTGCACATGACGGTGCGCCCGAAGCACCGCAAGCCCGGCCAGCCGGCCGCCACGACCGGCAAGGACGAGCCGCCGATCCCGCGCGTCGCGCCGATGGAATATGCCAACGACCCGTTCTGGTATCTCAAGGACCCGACGCTGAAGAAGGGCGACATCGTCGTGCTGCAGGACCGCGTCGTGGTCTTCAACGGCGGCGAGCGCAGCTACAGCAATTTTCTCGGCTTCCAGGCGAGCCGCCTGCTCTCCGAGAGGGGCAAGAAGCAGCTCAAGCACCTGGTCTCGACGCCCAGGGACACGCGCGTGATCTGGGAGCCCGCCGAGATCATGAAGAGCGGCGGAGCCATGACGACGGTCGAGGTCTCCACGAGCACGCGCTGAGCGCCGGCGGCCCTCTCCTTTCGCCGGCGCTCTCCGTCAAGCTCGGGATTGACCGGCCATGCCCGGCTTGAACACACCCCTTCGATCGACGAGGCGCACGAATCGCGACGGAGAACCCCTCTCCTGGAAGGAGAGGGGCAGGGGTGAGGTGTTCGGGAGGGAGATCGTGAGCCTGAACCCGACCGCGCGGTGAGCCCTCGCGGAACTGGTCCAGCGGCCGACACCTCACCCTTCTCCGTCATTGCGAGCGAAGCGAAGCAATCCAGGGGCGCAAGATCACTTTTCTTGGCGAGCCCTCCTGGATTGCTTCGCTTCGCTCGCAATGACGGGAGGGCCGGCGGGGATAATTCGGCAATCGCTCCCCGCCGCCGGAACCTCGCTTATACTCCGCCTCGTCCTGTCCGACCGAGGGGGCTGTCGCGAGGCATCGTGCGGCCGGGCGGGAGAGC
>NZ_JAKFED010000187.1:0-13592 GCF_036675845.1 Allobosea sp.
CTGCTCGCCGCGCGCTACGGCTTGCGCCTGCCACATTGGCAGGATTCGGTGCAGGCTTGCGTGGCGCAGTTGCTGGCCCGCCCGAAACGCTGAAGGAATCTTTCGTGAAAGGCATCATCCTCGCCGGCGGCAGCGGCACGCGGCTTCACCCGATGACGATGGTGACGTCGAAGCAGCTGCTGCCCATCTATGACAAGCCGATGATCTATTATCCGCTGGCGACGCTGATGCTCGCCGGCATCAACGAGATTCTGATCATCGCGACGCCGGAGGATGCGCCGCGCTTCGAGGCCCTGTTCGGTTCGGGCGAGCGCTGGGGGCTGAAACTCAGCTACGCCGTGCAGCCGAGGCCGGAAGGGCTGGCGCAGGCCTATCAGATCGGCGCCGATTTCGTCGCCGGCGGCCCCTCGGCCCTGATCCTCGGCGACAATCTCTATTACGGCGACGGGCTGACCGATATCTTGCGCCGGGCGGCGGCGCGCCGGGACGGCGCCACCGTCTTCGCCTATCGCGTCAGCGATCCCGAGCGCTACGGCGTCGTCTCGTTCGATCAGACCGGCAAGGCGCTCTCGATCGAGGAGAAGCCCAAGCTGCCGCGCTCGCACTGGGCCGTGACCGGGCTCTATTTCTACGACTCGCAGGTTGTCGAGATCGCCCGCAAACTCAAGCCCTCGGCGCGTGGCGAGCTCGAGATCACCGACGTCAACCTCGCCTATCTCGAGCGTGGCGCCCTCAATGTCGAGCGCCTCGGCCGCGGCTATGCCTGGCTCGACACCGGCACGCCGGATTCGCTCGTGGAGGCCTCGGAATTCGTCCGCACGCTGGAGCGCCGCCAGGGTTTCCGCATCGCCTGCCCGGAGGAGATCGCCTTCGAGAATGGCTGGATCGACCGGGAGCAGTTGCGGGCGCTCGGGCAGGCGCTGTCGAAGAGCGGTTATGGGCAGTACCTGCTTGGGGTGGCAGAGCGTGACTAGCAGGGCTGAAAGCCCGTTCGAGTAATTTGAGCCCTCATCCTGAGGAGCGGGCAAAGCCCGCGTCTCGAAGGATGGTCCAGCTGGTTCCGAAGCCTCCCCGAGTATCCTTCGAGACGCCGCTGCGCGGCTCCTCAGGATGAGGGTTGAGGGAAGCCAAGGGGCCGGGCCTGGGCAGGCACTTCCGTTCCCGATGCAGAGCGCTCATGCTGCATCTGCTGTGGCCGAAAGCGATAAGCCGGTCGAGATTGCCTTGGCACCACGCCGGGAACAGGTTGGGAAGTCGAGGACAGAATGAACGCTCCCGCCGCCACGCCCGACACTTCCCCGCGCCATCCCGCCCTCGATGGCCTCACCGCCGCGCTACGCGAATTGCTCGGTCCGCGCTGCTCCACCTCGGAAAGCGAGCGCGAGCATCACGGCCATGGCGAATCCTACCATCCGAGCAAGGCGCCGGACGTCGTCTGCTATGCGCAGACCACCGAGGAGGTCAGCCGGATCCTCGCGCTCTGCCATGCGGCGAAGGTGCCGGTCATCCCCTTCGGCGCCGGCACCTCGCTCGAAGGCCATGTCGTGGCGCTGCATGGCGGCGTCTGCCTCGATCTCTCGCGCATGCAGCGCATCGTCGCGGTCAACACCGAGGATCTCGACTGCGTCGTCGAGCCGGGCGTGACGCGCCAGCAGCTCAACGCCCACCTGCGCGATACCGGCCTGTTCTTCCCGGTCGATCCCGGCGCCGAGGCGACGCTGGGCGGCATGGCCGCGACGCGGGCATCGGGCACCAATGCCGTGCGCTACGGCACGATGAAGGACAATGTCCTGGCGCTGACCGTCGTGCTCGCCGACGGCACCGTCCTCAGGACCGGCGGCCGCGCCCGCAAATCCTCGGCCGGCTACGACCTGACCAGGCTCTTCGTCGGCTCGGAAGGCACGCTCGGCGTCATCACCGAGATCACCCTGCGCCTCTACGGCATCCCCGAGGCGAGCTCGGTCGCGGTCTGCTCCTTCCCGGATGTCGGCCCCGCCGTCTCCTGCGCCATCGAGACCATCCAGAGCGGCATCCAGGTCGCCCGCGTCGAACTGCTCGACGAGACCTGCATGCGCGCCATCAACCTGCATAACGGGCTGAGCTATCCCGAGACCGCGACGCTGTTCGTCGAGTTCCATGGCACGCAGGCCGGCGTCGAGCAGCAATCGGCCGCGATGCACGCCATCGCGCAAGGCCATGGCGGCACGGGCTGGCGCCATGCCGCCAGCGCCGAGGAACGCACCAAGCTCTGGCAGGCGCGGCACAATCTCCACTACGCGCTGCTCGCCTTGCGCCCCGGCGCCAGCAGCTGGGGCACGGACGCCTGCGTGCCGATCTCAGAGCTCGCCACCTGCATCACCGAGATCAGGGAGCACGCCAAGGACGCGCCCTTCCCGGTGCCGGCGCTTGGCCATGTCGGCGACGGCAATTTCCACATGGGCTTCCTGATCAAGATGGATTCGCCCGACGAGATTCGCGAGGCCGAGCGGCTGAACGGCCTGCTGGTCAACCGCGCCATCGATCTCGGCGGCACCTGCACCGGCGAGCACGGCGTCGGCTACGGCAAGTCGAAGTTCCTGCGGCGCGAATATGGCGACGAGGCGATCGCGGTGATGCGCCAGATCAAGCAGAGCCTCGACCCCGACAATATCCTCAATCCCGGCAAGGTGTTGCCGGCATAAACTCCTGTCGTCGCGGAGCGCCGCCGCTCCTACATCAGGATGCGCATCAGCTCGTTCTGCGAAGAGATGCTGAGCCGTGCATAGGCGCGCTTGCGGTAGGTCAGCACCGTGTTGACCCCGACGCCGAGTTCGAGCGCGATGCCCTCCGAGGTCACCCCGGTCGCGACCAGGGCGCAGACATCGAGCTCGCGCCCCGACAGGGTCGGCGCGACCTTCTCCAGCCGCGAGCGGAAGGCGCTCGCCATGTCCGCCCCCGCGACCGGGCTGACCGCCTCGTTGTGCCGCCAAAGCGCCGCCATCAGCAGCGGGGCGCAATCGGTCAGCTTCGCGATCACGCCGTCGCTGAAGCTCTCCTTGCGGCCGCAGTAGAAATTGACCCGCAGCGTGCCAGCAGGGCGCTTCTGGATCAGCGAGAAGCGCTCGGAAAGCCCGGCCGAGAGATAGCACTCGCTGCGATAGGACATGTTCGGGATGTCGCCGGCCTTCAGCCGCAGCGCCCAGGAATGGCGCCCGTCATGGTCGTCGATGACGATCTCGTTGGCCGGATCGAGATGCCAGTAGCGCGCGATATAGCGCTTGGCGATCGAGCGCGCGCGCTCGCCCGGCCCGGCGTTCTCCGCCAGCAGCGTCCTGGGCTGGGCGCCCGGCGCCGAGAGGAAGGCGGTGAGATGCTCGGCGCCGGCGAAACGGTGGGCGAGCGCGAACAGGCTGGCGTCGAATTCGGGGTGCCCGACGCTCTCGATCACCTCGGCGATGGCCCGCGACAGGCAGGCCGGCGCCACGCTGCCGGCTTCGAGCGACAAGAGCTGCATTGCGATCCTCCCGGCCCGGTCTCCCATCGTCGCGCCGCTCTCCGGAAAGCTCCGGAGCGGCTTGAAATCGTGACGATGCGGCCTGGCTACCTGACCGTACTCGTAACAGCACACAAGTTTGCATGCAAGTTTGCCGACCTGATTTTTGCACGCGCGGCTGGCGGCTGGCAGCCTCGCACGCATGTCCCCAATTCGGGTGACAGCCCCGATGCCGGGCGCCCGCTAGCTATCCTCGACCCACCGGCTCGGCCGGCCCCGGAAGACCGGACGATGTGAGAACCCTTGGGTTCGGCGCTCCGTTTCGCGTCAGTGAGGAACCAGCCGCATGGCAAGCGTCGATTTCCCTGAAGCGGCCACGACCGCGCCCGAACCGGCGATGCCGGCCGCAGCCGACGCCAGCCATGCTCCGACGCTGCGGAGCTGGGTCGCCTCGGCGAACGGCCATGGCGAATTCCCGATCCAGAACCTGCCCCATGGCGTGTTCTCGCCGCCCGGGCAGGAGCCGCGCGGCGGCGTCGCGATCGGCGACGAGATCCTCGACCTCGCGGCCCTGCTGACTTCGGGCCTGTGCACGGGCGAACTGCAGCCCGTCCTCGCCGCGGCGGCTCAGCCCGAGCTCAACGGCTTCCTGGCGCTCGGCGCGCCGGCCCGCCGGGCGTTGCGCGCACGGCTTTCGCAGCTGCTCGCCAAGGGCGCGCCGGAGCAGGGCCGGCTCGAAGCGATGCTGCATCGCTCAGCCGACTGCAGCATGAGCCTGCCGGCCCGGATCGGCGACTACACCGATTTCTACGCCGGCATCCACCACGCGACCAATATCGGCGCGCTGTTCCGGCCGGAGAACCCGCTGCTGCCGAACTACAAGCATGTGCCGATCGGCTATCATGGCCGGGCTTCCTCGATACGACCTTCCGGCAGCGCCGTGACGCGCCCGAACGGCCAGCGCAAGCGCCCGGACGAGGCGGCGCCCAGCTTCGGCCCCTGCCGCAGCCTCGACTACGAGCTCGAGCTCGGCATCTGGATCGGCTCCGGCAACGGGCTCGGCGAACCGATCGCCATCGACGCCGCGGCGCAGCACATCGCTGGCCTGTGCCTGCTCAACGACTGGTCGGCGCGCGATATCCAGGCCTGGGAATACCAGCCGCTCGGCCCCTTCCTCGCCAAGAGCTTCACCACCACGATCTCGCCCTGGATCGTCACCGCCGAGGCGCTGGCGCCGTTCCGCATCGCCCAGCCGCCGCGTCCGGAGGGCGATCCGGCGCCCCTGCCCTATCTCCTCGGCGAGGCCGACCAGCGCGAGGGCGCTTTCGCCATCGACTTCGAGGTGCTGCTGCTGACGCCCGCGATGCGGGAGAAGGAACAGCCGCCGCATCGGCTTTCGCGCGGCGCCAGCCACGATCTCTACTGGACCATCGGGCAGCTGATCGCCCATCACAGCTCGAATGGCTGCAACCTGCAGCCGGGCGACCTGCTCGGCTCCGGCACGATCTCGGGGGCGACCGCGGGCAGCTTCGGCAGCCTGATGGAGATCACCCGCGCCGGGCGCGAGACCATCGCGCTTCCCGGCGGCGAGACCCGGACCTATCTCCGCGACGGCGACGAGATCGTCATGCGGGCCCGGGCCAGCCGCGAGGGCTTCGCCAGCATCGGCTTCGGCGAATGCCGCGCCCGCATCCTGCCGGCGCCGGGCTGAGACCGTGCCCGCTTCTGCCGCGATCCATGAGCCGGCGTCCCAACCGAAGGTGACAGCGGCGCAGCGGAGGGGCTGGCAGAATCACGCCGTCCTTGATCGGTTGCGGCGGGACTGGAGATCTCATGCAGAAGCGTCTGGCCATCGCCGTCGGAGAGCGCTCGGCGCCCGGCAAGGCCGCCGTCGAGGTGACGGCTGCCGCCGAGCCGGCCGCACGCAGCCGCTCGGGCGGTGTCTATGAGTGGCTGCGCAACGCCATTCTGTCGGGCGAGATCCGGCCGAACGAGCCGCTGATCGAGGCCGACCTCGCCGCCACCCTCAATGTCAGCCGCACGCCGATCCGCGAGGCCCTGCAGCGGCTGGCCGTCGAGCAGTTGATCGTGCCGCGCAAGCGCGGCTGGTCCGTCCGCGAGATCACCGCCGTCGAGGCCGGCGAGAACTCCGAGGTCCGGGCGGCGCTGGAGGGCTATGCGGCGCGGCTCGCCGCCGAGCGCGCCAGCGACCAGGAGATCGCCGAGATCGCCGCGATCCATCGCCACCGGCTCTCGATCGACCCGGCCGACAACAAGGCGCGCGTCGAGACCAATCGCCAGTTCCACGGCGTCATCGTCGGCGCCGCCAGGAACGAGAGGCTGCGCGACGCCATCCTCCGCTCGGGCCGCTTCTACTTCAACGGCTCCGTCGCGCAGCGCACCTCCGACGAGGAGTTCCACCTCAGCAACCGCGACCATGACCGCATCGTCGCGGCGCTGCTGGCGCGCGACGGCGACGCCTCGGAGCTGGCGATGCGCAACCATATCCTGCGCACCTTCCATATCTTCCAGCGGCTCTCCTATCCTTCGCACGAATCGGCTTCACTGGCGCCGCTGCATGTGCCACAGCCCAAGAGCTGAACATGCCAAGAACTGAACCTGCCAAGAGCTGAACCCCTGAGAGGCCTTCAACCTTGCCGCCTGTAGTGACGACACAACGGCCCGTGCCGACATCGTCGCCGTGAAGGCCCATGACCCGACAATCATGACGCAGCAGCGATGAAGGAGCCGGCTGCGACGCCAGGCTGGGTCAGCGCCCTGCTGGCGATGATCGTCGTGCAGATGGCGACCGCCTTCCTGACGCGGGTGACGCCGACCATCGCCCCGGCCATGGCGGCCGAACTGCAATGGTCCGATGCGGTCATCGGCTATCTCGCCAGCATCACCACGCTGGGCTCGATCGCCTTCCTGGTGATGGGGGCGCCGCTGATGCGCCGGCTCGGCTCGATCCGCGCCTTGCAGTTCGGCCTCGCCCTCGGCATCTTCGGGCTCTGCTTCCTGCTGCCGCCGCTCCTGCCGGTTGCCGCCGCCGGAGCTTTCCTGATCGGCCTCGGCTACGGCCCGTCCTCCCCCGCCGGCAGCGACGTGCTGCATCGCATCGCGCCGCCGCGCCATCACGCCCTGATCTTCTCGCTGAAGCAGGCCGGGGTGCCGGCGGGCGGCATCGTCGCCGGGCTGGCGCTGCCGCCGATTGTCGCCGCCTATGGCTGGCGCGCCTCGCTGCTGTTCTCGGCCTTGCTGGTGGTCGCCACCATCCTCGTCGTGCAGCCGATGCGCGGCCGGATCGACGCCGGGCGGGAGCGGCGGCAATCGCTGGCACCGGGCGCCTTCTTCTCGCTCGGCAACGTGCTGGAGCCGCTGCGGGCGCTGCGCGGCTCGGCTTCGGTGATGCGCCTCGCGGCCGTCGGCGCCTGCCTCGCCATCGGCCAGGGCATCTGGTTTGCCTATCTGATCACCTTCGCCGTCTCCGAGCTCGGCTATGGTCTCGGCGCCGCCGGCCTCGCCTTCGCCCTGATGCAGGCGACGGGCGTGTTCGGCCGCGTGCTGCTCGGCTGGATCGCCGACCGCATGCGCGCGACGAGCCGCCTGCTCGCTTTCGTCTGCCTGGCCTCCGGCCTGACCTCGCTGGCGCTGATGCTGGCGACGCCGAGCTGGCCGTCCTGGCTGTTCTACGGTCTCGCGGCCGTGGCGGGCATCACCGTCTCGAGCTGGAACGGCGTGCAGATCGCCGAGATCGCCCGGCGCTCGCCGCCCGCGCTGATCCGGGAAGCGGCGTCGGGCGCGACGATCGTGGTCTTCCTCGGCTATGTCGCAGGCCCGCTCTCCTTCGCGCTTCTCGTCGCGGCGACCGGCCGCTTCGACCTCGGCTTCCTGCTCTGCGCCGTCGCCGGGCTGCTCGGCTTCCTGCTGCTGGCGACCAAGCCGGGCGCCTGAGGCTCGCATCGCAGCCACTGCCCGGCCGCGCCTGCGCGGCGTTTTCGCCGCCTGTCCCAAGCCGCTGTGACAGGGCCTGCGCTCTTCCCAACTATGATCCTGGGAGCGCTCGAACGCCAAGCTGCCGCCATCGCGATCCGCCTCCGAAAGGCGGACAAGGGGAGAGACGAACCATGAAGCTCAAAATGCTGGGAGCCGGCCTTTCCTTCGCCGCCGGCCTTCTCGCTGCCGCCGCGGCCGGCGCGCAGGAGCCGGGCATCACCGACAAGTCGATCAAGATCGGCATGTTCGGGCCGCTCTCGGGGCCCAACATGGCCTATGGCTTCGACGTGATAAACGCCGCCAAGATGTATTACGACAAGATCAACAAGGAAGGCGGCATCCACGGCCGCAAGATCGAGTATGTGGTCGAGGACGACCGCTGCAATGCCAACGACCTCGTCGCGGCGGTTAAGAAACTGGTCGAGCAGGAACAGGTGTTCATGCTCAATGGCGGCTCCTGCTCGGCCGCCGTCGTCGCCGCCAAGGACTATGTCGTCCGCAACAAGGTGCCCTTCCTGATGCTGAACGCATCCGGCGACGGGGCGCTCTACCCGCCGACCGACTACATCTTCGGCGCCTTCTCGATCTCGCAATATGCGGTCGGTGGCGCCATGATCGAGTTCGCCGCCAAGCAGTTCGGCGCCAAGACCATCGGCTACATCAACCATGACGACGCCTATGGCGCCTGGAACCTCGAGGGCTCGAAGGCCGACGCGCAGACCAACGGCGTCAAGCTCGCCGTCGAATCGATCAACCCGACGATCAACGACGTCACCGCGCCCTTCCTGAAGCTGCGCGCCGCCAATCCCGACGTGCTGCTGCTCGTGACCTATGCCCGTCCCGCCGCGCTGCTGATCAAGAAGGCGGCCGAGCTCGGCTTCAACAAGCCGATCATCCTCTCGGTCACCGGCACGGCGAGCCTGTCGCAGCTCGTCGAGAACGTCGGCAAGGACGCGCTCAAGAACTTCTACATCCAGGAGGTCATGGTCGACGCGCCGGGCGGGGCGAAGCTGAAGCCGATCTACGACATGTACGAGGCCGCCTATCCCGACCTCGCCGCCAAGCCAGACCATCCGCAGACCTACATGCCCTATGGCATCCCCCCGGCGATGTCGCTGGTCAAGGCGCTGCAGGATGCCGGCCCGAACCCGACCCGCGAGAAGGTGCTGGCGGCCCTGAAGACCCAGGATTTCGACTCCGGCGTCATGGCCGGGCGGGTGAAGTTCGGCCCGACCGACCGCGCCGCCAACAGGTCGACGATCTTCGTCAAATACGATGGCGCGACGATGACGCCGCTGCCCGGCGTCTACTCCAGCCGCTGGACCTACCAGGCCAAGTGACGCCGTCGGCCGGCGCCCGAACGGGGCGCCGGCCCTCCTCCCGAACGCCGCAACCGGGCCGGAAATGGACCTTCAACTCGCTCTGATCTTCCTGCAGCAGGGGATCGCCTCCGGCCTCGTCTCGGGCAGCGTCTACGCCCTGCTCGCGCTCGCGATCGTGATCATCTTCAAGACCTCGGAAGTGCCGAACTTCGCCCAGGGCGAGATGTTCATGGCCGCCGGCTACATCGCGCTCTATCTCTTCGTCTTCCAGCAGATGCCGATCTGGATCGTGCTGCCGGCGACGCTGGTCGCCGCCTTCCTGGTCGCCGCCCTGTTCCGCAGGATCGTGCTCGACCAGGTCGCGAAATCGGCCAAGGATCTCGTCTATCTGGTCATCGCGACGCTCGGCCTGTCCTATGTGCTGAAGGGCATCGTGCGCCGCACCGGCTTCGGCGACACGCCGCGCTCCTTCCCCGCCCTGGTCCCGACCGATTCCGTCATGATCGGCCAGGCCTCGGTGACGATCCTCGACCTGACGATCCTTGGCACCGCGCTCACGGTGATGGCGGCCTTCTTCTGGATGTTCCACTACACCAAGATGGGCCGCGCCATGCGCGCCGTCGGCATGAACCCCAAGGCCGCCCAGCTCGTCGGCGTCGACCTCGGCCGCGCCCATATGCTGATCTGGGGCATGTCCGGCGTGATCTCGGCCATCGCCGCGCTGCTGATCTCGCCGAAGATCCTGATGACCGCCGATATGGGCTCGATCGTCATGCTCGCCTTCGCGGCGGCGATCGTCGGCGGCTTTTCCAGCCTGCCCGGCGCCGTGGTCGGCGGCTTCGTCATCGGCATCGTCGAGAACCTCGTCGGCCTGTTCATCTCCTCGCGCGCCATCGTGCTGGCGCCGTTCCTCGCCATCATGATCGTGCTGGTGATCCGGCCGCAGGGGCTGTTCGGCGGCAAGCTGACGATCAAGAAGGTCTGACGATGGCAGCCCCGACCTCCTCCCCGGCGGCCGCCGGTCGCGCCTGGCCAGCCGGCACGCTCCTCGCACTGCTGCTCGCCGCGGCGCTTCTCGTCGCGCTGCCGCTCGTCACCACCGGCTATGTCGTCTACATCGCCAACCTGCTGCTGGTCTTCGTCGTGCTCTGCCTCGGCCTGCACATCGTCATCGGCGAGAGCGGCCAGTTCTCGATGGCGCAGGCCGCCTTCTACGGCATCGGCATCTATGCCAGCGCGCTGGCCAACCGCGCGACCGACCTGCCCTACCCCTTCGCCATGCTGTTCGGCGCGCTGGTCGCCGGGCTGGTGGGCCTGGCCATCGGCGCGCTGGCGCTACGCATGCGCGACATCTACCTGGCGCTCGCGACCTTCGCCTTCGGCGAGGCGATGCAATGGGTCTTCCTGAACTGGGACAGCGTCACCAACGGGCCGAACGGCCTGCGCATCAGCCCGGCCCGCTTCGGCCCGCTCGAGATCCTCAGCGACAAGCAGGCCTACCCCTTCGTCGTCGTCTCCTGCCTGCTGATGATCGGCCTCACCATCGCGATCTCGCGCTCGCGGCTGGGGCGCTCCTTCCGGGCGGTGCGCGAATCCGAGGTCGCGGCGCTGGCCATGGGTGTCGATGTCCGCCGCGCCAAGATCGTCGCTTTCGGCCTGTCGGCGGCGCTCGCCGGCTTCGCCGGCGGCATGTTCGGCCTGTTCCAGACCTATATCCATCCCGACAGCCTCGGCTTCCAGACCACCATCCTGATCCTGACCATGGTGGTGGTCGGCGGCCTCGGCTCGATCGGCGGCGCGGTCGGCGGCGCCATCGTATTCGGCCTGCTCTCCGAGGTGCTGCGGCAATGGCCGCAATACCAGGAGATCATCTATGGGCTGATCCTGATCCTGTTCATGATGTACGCCCCGCGCGGCCTTTTCGTCTTCATCGGCGACCGGATGAAGGGGCTGCACCATGACCGCTGACAAAACCGCTGAGCCCTTCCTCCAGGTCGACGCCCTGACCATCAAGTTCGGCGGGCTGACCGCGGTCAGCGCCCTCGACATGAGCGTCGCCAAGGGCAGCATCCATGCCCTGATCGGCCCCAACGGCGCCGGCAAGTCGACGACCTTCAACTGCATCTCGCGCTTCTACACGCCGACCTCCGGCGCCATCAGCTATGACGGGCGCGACATCACCGGCCTGCCGGCGCGCGCCATGGCCGGGCTCGGCATCGCCCGCAGCTTCCAGAACCTCGAACTGTTCTCCGAGCTCACCGTCTTCGAGAACGTGCTGATCGGCGCCCATGTCCATGCCGGCCGCTCCTGGCGCGACGCCGTCGCCGCCAGGCCCGCCGAGATCACCGAGCATGTCGAGCATCTGCTCGAGCGCACCGGCCTTGCCGACTACGCCAGGAGCAAGGCGCGGAACCTCGATTTCGGTCACCAGAAGATGGTCGAGATCGCCCGCGCCCTCGCGATCCGCCCGAAGCTGCTGCTGCTCGACGAGCCGGCCGCCGGCCTGCGCAACCGCGAGATCGCCGCGCTCGACCGCCTGCTCAGCGAATTGCGCGAGCGCGACGGGCTCACCATCCTCCTCGTCGAACATGTGATGCAGCTCGTGATGTCGATCTCCGACAGGATCACCGTGCTGAACTTCGGCACCAAGATCGCCGAGGGCAGCGCCGCCGAGATCCGCTCCCACCCCGCCGTGATCGAAGCCTATCTCGGCCGCGAGGCGGCCCATGAGGCGCCCCATGGCTGACCTGCTCGAAATCGACGGCATCTCGGCCTCCTATGGCCGTATCCAGGCGCTGTCCGACGTCTCGCTGCGCGTGCCGGAGGGCGCCATCGTCGCCTTGCTCGGCAGCAACGGCGCCGGCAAGTCGACGACGCTGAACACGATCTCGCGGCTGGTGCCGGTGACGAAGGGGACGATCCGCTTCGCCGGCGAGGCGATCCAGTCCTGGCCCTCGCACCGCGTCGTCTCCGGCGGCATCCTGCAGGTGCCGGAAGGCCGCGAGGTCTTCCGCGAGATGAGCGTCCGCGAGAACCTCGACATGGGCGCCTATCGCCGCAGCGACGCGGCCGGCGTGACGCGCGACCTCGAGCGCGTCTTCGACTATTTCCCGAAGCTCAAGGAGCGCCTGAAGCAGAAGGCCGGCACGCTGTCCGGCGGCGAGCAGCAGATGCTGCTGATCGGCCGCGCCCTGATGGCCGGGCCGCGCCTGCTCCTGCTCGACGAGCCCTCGCTCGGCCTCTCCCCCGTCCTCGTCCAGCAGATCTTCGCGATCATCGAGCGGCTGAACCAGGATGGGCTGACCATCCTCCTGGTCGAGCAGAACGCCGCCATCGCGCTCGGCTGCTCCAGCTACGCCTACATCCTCGAGAATGGCGAGATGGCGCTCGAAGGCCCCTCCGCGAAGCTGCGCTCCGACGACAGCGTGCGGCGCACCTATCTCGGCGGCTAGATCAGGATGGGGCTTGCCAGAGACATGTCCCTGTCATTCCGGACAAGCCGCGCAGCGGCGCCGCTCCGGAATCCATCGCAGGGCTCCGGCACTCTACGATGGATCCCGGCGCTCCGCTTCGCTGCGGCCGGGATGACGACGTGTTGCGATCGAAAAGCGGCTCGCCTTGGTCGGCCCGAACGATCGCGGACGAGCAAGGGAACAGGGCGATGAGCACGGCGAACGACAAGCCCCTCGCTTTGGTGACAGGCGGCGCCCGCGGCATCGGCCGGGCGATCGCCGAGCGGCTCTGCGAGGACGGCTTTGCCGTCACCATCCTCGACCGCGAGCGCGAGGCGGGCGAGGCTACGGCGGCCGAGCTGTCGCGCCAGGGCCATACCGTCACCTTCGAAGCGGCCGACCTCTCCGACCATGCCTCGCTCGGCCCGCTGATCGCGCGGCTGCCGGTGCCGACAGTGCTGGTCAACAATGCCGGCCTCTTCGACAACCGGCCGCTCTTCGATCTCGAAGCCGGCGACTTCGCCCGGATGATGGACGTCAACGTCACCGCCCTCTTCCTGCTCTCGCAGGCGGCGGCGCGGCGGATGCAGCCCGGCGGCAGAATCGTCAACATCGCCTCGCGCGCCTTCCTCGGCGCGAAGGGCCACGCCCATTACGTCGCCTCCAAGGCCGCCGTCGTCGGCCTGACCCGCGCCATGGCGATGGAGCTCCTGCCGCAGGGCATCGCGGTCAACGCGGTCGCGCCCGGCGCGGTCGAGACCGAGATGGTGGCCAGGCAGTCGCCGGAGGCGCGCGCGGCGCTGCTTGCCCTGCAGCCGACCGGCAAGCTCGCCGCCCCGGCCGACATCGCCAATGCGGTCGCCTTCCTGGCCTCGGCCCGCACCGATTTCATCTATGGGCAGGTGCTGATGGTCGACGGCGGCAAATCGCTCGGCGGCGGCATGGGCCTGTGACTTCCGGGCCTGTGATTTCCGGGGCTGTGAAGCGCCAAGACGGATTGAGGACGATGACGGCTGAATTCGACGAGATCCACGATGTCGTGGTGGTGGGTTCCGGCGCCGGCGGCATGTCGGCGGCGATCACCGCCGCCAAGGCCGGGCTCGACGTCGTGCTGATCGAGAAGAGCGAGTTCATCGGCGGCTCGACCGCGGTTTCGGGCGGGGCGATGTGGGTGCCGGAGAACCCGCACGCCGCCAAGGCCGGCCATGCCGACAGCCGCGAGGCGGCGCTGGCCTATGTCGGCGCCGTCATCGGCAACCATCTGCGCCCCGATCTGATGCGCGCCTTCCTCGACAACGGGCCGGGCATGGTCCGCTTCTTCGAGAGCGAGACGGCGCTGCGCTTCGAGGC
>NZ_JAKFED010000050.1:0-2714 GCF_036675845.1 Allobosea sp.
GGTCGGCTGCCGTCTTGTAGGGCGACGCCTCGGGCACCAGCAGCACCAGGGGTGTGTCGGGGAAGCGGAACACCGCCTCGAAGTCCTTCACCGGGTCGTAGGTCAGCTTCTTGTACAGCGACGGAGCGGCGCCCATGTAGCCCATGTGGCCGACCAGGAAGGTGTAGCCGTCGGGCTCCGACCGGGCGGCCTTGCCGGCGCCGATGGTGCCTCCCGCGCCGCCGGCGTTCTCGATGATGATCTGCTGGCCGATCTGCTTGCTGAGCTTGTCGGCGATGTCGCGCGCCATGGCATCGGTCGGCCCGCCCGCCGCGAAGGGCACGATCCAGGTGAGTGTCTTGGCCGGCCATGCCTGAGCCTGCGCGAGTTGGGCCGCGCCGAGCAGCGCCAGGGCGGCGCAAAGTAGCTTGATGATCTTCATGAAAGTCTCCTGCAATGGATGTGTGAGGACTGGAGGGACAAAGCGGTCAACGCGACGATGCGGCGGAGATCGCCAGGGCGCGATCGACCATCTGCGGCGCGAGGCCGAGGTAGTTGGCGGGGTCGGTGAGCTGCTCGATCGCGGCGCGGTCGAAGTGGCGCGTGACGGCCGGCAGGGCCGTCAGCGCATCGGCCAGCGAGCCGCCTCGTTCGTTCACGGTGCGGCAGGCGTCGTAAACGATGTCGTGGGCCTGCTGGCGCCCGACGGCGGGCGCCAGGCCCATCATCACCGCCTCGGCCACGATCAGGCCGCGGGTGATGCCGAGGTTGTGGCGCATGCGGTCGGCATCGACGATCAGCCCGCCGAGAGCGAACCTGGCCTGGTGCAGCGCGCCGGCCGAGAAGATGAAGCTCTCGGGCAGCGCGATCCACTCGGCATGCCACGGGCCGGTGGCGCGCTCGAAGTCCTGGACCATCGCGTCGACCATCAGCCCGGCGTGCTGGCGCACGGCCTTCGCGGCGGCGAGCATGAGTTCGCTGGAAATCGGGTTGCGCTTCTGCGGCATCGTGCTGCTCGCGCCGCGCCCCTTGACGAAGGGCTCGTACACCTCGGCGAACTCGGTCGAGGCCATGATCATGATGTCCATGGCGATCTTGCCGAGCGAGCCGGTGATCAGCGCCAGCAGGTTCACGGCCTCGGCAAACCCGTCGCGCGCGACATGCCAGGTGGTCGCGGGAACGCCGAGCTTCAGCTCCTCGGCCAGCGCCTGCTGGACATCGAAGCCCTTCGTGCCGAGTGATGCAAGCGTGCCCGCGGCGCCGGCGAACTGAACGACCAGGACGCGCTTGCGCAGTTCGGCCAGGCGCTCCTGATGGCGATCGAACATCGCCAGCCAGATCGCGGCCTTGTAGCCGAAGGTCACCGGCAGGGCCTGCTGCAGGTGCGTGCGGCCGGCCATCGGCGTGTCGCGATGCTTGCGCGCGAGGTCGGCGAGGATGCGTCGCAGCTCGGTGAGGTCGGCATCGACGACATCGAGCGCGTCGCGGACCTGCAGCACGTTGGCCGTGTCCATGATGTCCTGCGTGGTGGCGCCCCAGTGCACCCAGCGTCCGGCCTCGCCGCACATCTCGACCATCTGGTGGACCAGCGGCAGGATCGGGTAGCCGACGATGTCGGTCTCGCTGCGCATGTTGTCGAGATCGACGCGCTCCAGGCGCGACTCGCGGGCGATCACGTCTGCGGCATCGGCGGGGATCACGCCGCAGCGCGCTTCGGCGCGGGCGAGGGCGACCTCGACCTCGATGTAGCGGGCGATCAGCGAGCGGTCCGAGAAGATCTCGCGCATGCGCGGTGTGCCGAAGGCATCGCGAAACAGAATCGAGTCGACGACGGTGCTGGCACCGGGGAGTGAGGCAGTGATGGGCATCTGAGGGGCAACGATATGTTGATTAAAAACGAATATATATGTATGTTCGAACAATTGAACTTTAGTATGTTCGAACATAAACGGTATGCGGGAAAACCCGCAACCTGCCGTGAACCTGCGATGGGAGAACGAATGACCAAGGCCAGACACATGGATGTGGCCCGCGACCTCGCCGAATGCATCGCCTCGGGCCGGTTCCCGCTGGGCTCGCTGCTGCCGACCGAATTCGCGCTGTGCGACCGGTACGGCGCCAGCCGCTACACGGTGCGCAGGGCGCTCGAGGAACTGCAGGAGCTCGGCCTGATCTCGCGGCGCAAGAACGTCGGCACGCGGGTCGAGGCGGCCCGGCCCGCCGGCGGGTTCACCCAATCCATCGCCACGGTGGACGAACTGGCGCAATTCGGCGCAACGCACGTGCGCATCGTCCGCGGCATCGACGAGGTGGTTGCGGATCTCGCGCTCGCCAAGGAACTCGGCTGCCCCGGCGGAACCCGCTGGCTGCGCATCTCGAGCCTGCGCATGGACGGCGGCAAGAAGAGCCGGCCGATCGGCTGGACCGACGTTTACATCGATGCCTCGTATGCGGACATCGGCGCGCTGGTGCGCGCATCGCCCGAAACGCTGATCAGCTCATTGATCGAAACGCGCTACGGCCGGCGCATTGCACGCATCCGGCAGGATGTTCAGGCGCTCAGCATCCCGAAGGCCCTGAGCGAAGCATTGCGCGCCGAGGTGGGGTCGCCTGCCCTGAAGATCACCCGCCGCTACCTCGATTCGGCCGACGAGGCGTTCGAGATCTCGGTGTCGATTCATCCGGCCGACCGGTTCACGTTCTCGATGCAGATGGATCGCTCGAGAGAGTGAAAG
>NZ_JAKFED010000140.1:0-56255 GCF_036675845.1 Allobosea sp.
ATAAGCGAGGTTCCGGCGGCGGGGAGCGATTGCCGAATTATCCCCGCCGGCCCTCCCGCCATCGCGAGCGAAGCGAAGCAATCCAGACGGGCTCGCCAAGAAAAGTGATCTTGCGCTCCTGGGTTGCTTCGCTTCGCTCGCAATGACGGAGAAGGGTGAGGTGTCGGCCGCTGGACCAGTTCCGCGAGGGCTCACAGCGCGCGGTTGGGTTCAGGCCAACGATTCCCCTCCCGAACACCTCACCCCTGCCCCTCTCCTTCCAGGAGAGGGGTTCCCCGCGCCCCGCGCCTCGCCGGTGAAGGGTTTGCCGCTCAGCGCTTCAGGTTGACGATCACCACGCCGCCGAGCGTCATGATGCCGCCGAGGATGCCGAGCGCGGTCGGCACCTCGCCGAGCCAAAGGAAGCTGATCAGCATCGCCATCGGCGGCACGCAGTACTGGAAGTTGGAGGCGCGGCCGGCCGGCAGGCGCGAGAGCGTGATCGCCCAGGTGCCATAGGCGATCAGGCTCGGGACCACGGCGAGATAGACCACCGACCAGAGCGCCTGGCTCGGTGCGGCCGGGATCTGTTCCAGCGCGCCGGGCAGGAAGGGCGAGAGCGCCAGCCCGCCGATCGCCATGTTCCAGGCGGCGACCGAGAGCGGCTTGTGGCGGGCAAACAGCGGCTTCTGCACCACCGTCGAGATCGCGTTGCAGAAGGCGGCGCCGAGGATCAGCAGCACGCTGATGCCGATGTTCAGGTCGAGCCCGTTGCCGAGCGCGATGACGCCGATGCCGGCGAAGGACAGCGCCGTGCCGAGCCAGGCGATCAGGCTGAAGCGCTCGTTCAGCAGCAGCATGGCGAGCGCCGCCGTCATGATCGGGTTGGTGTTGATGATGAAGCTCGCGGCGCCGGCCGGCACGACGCGCTGGCCGAGATTGAGCAGGATCGCATAGAGCGCGATGAAGACGATGCCGCCGGTGAGGAAGCGCCAGAGATCGGCGCGGGCCGGCAGGGCGGCGCGGGTCGCGACGAGGAAGAGCGCGGCGGGGACGCCGGCGAGCGCGAAACGCAGCGCCGCCATCTCGAGCGGGCCGAAGCCGGTGAGCCCGGCCCGGATCGCCGGGAAGGAGGAGGCCCAGGCGACGACGGTGAAGGTGATGGTGAAGATCAGCATGGGGTCGATCGTTGCGCCGGTCCGGGCCGGAGCGGCCGGGGAAATCGTTGTCATGGCGGGCCTCGAGGGCTGGGTGACGGTTCGGCCCCGATAGACGCCTCGGCGAGCTGATTGACAAACGAGTAATTCGATGGCGAGCTGTGAGGATGGATCACAGCTTGAACCTGCCGCCGCTCGACACGCTGCGCGCCTTCGAGGCGGCTGCCCGCTCCGGCAGCTTCTCGGGCGCTGCGGAGGCGCTGAACCTGACCCATGGTGCGGTCAGCCGGCAGGTGGCGAAGCTGGAGCATTGGCTGGGCCTGCGCGTCTTCGTGCGCCAGGCGCGGGGCGTCGCGCTGACGCCGGAAGGCCAGAGGCTGCTCCAGCGCACGCAGGAGGCCTTTTCGCTGTTCGCCGACAGCTCCGACCGCTGGAGCGAGCAGCGCGGCGCCGCGGTGGTGCGCTTCAGCGCGACGCCTTCGGTTTGCTCGCTCTGGCTGATGCCGCGCTGGCAGCGGCTCGAGAGCGGCGACCCCGCCTTGCGAATCGTGCTGCAGGTCGACCACCGCCTGGTCGCGCTCGACGAGGAAGGCATCGACCTCGCCATACGCTGCGGGCGCGGCGGGGCGCCGGGCCGGGTCTCGGTGCAGCTCTTCGAGGAATGGTGCTTTCCGGTGGCCTCGCCGGGGATGGCGCGGGCGATCGGCGAAGGCCGTCCCGAGCGCCTGCTGGAGCAGCCGCTGATCCATGATTCGGACGCCGCCGGCTGGCGCGCCTGGTTCAACGCCCATGGCCTGGATTACCGCCCGCGCCCGCAGGATCGGCGTTTCGAGGACTATAATCTCGTGCTCGACGCGGCCGCTTGCGGGCTCGGCGTCGCGCTGGCGCGCCCGCCTCTGGCGCAGGCGCAGGTCGATTCCGGCCGGCTCGCCATGGTCGATCCGCGCACGGCGCTGAACCCGGTCTCCTACTGGCTGGACCGGCCGCTCGGCCGGCCGCGCCCGGCGGCAACGGCGCTGGCGACGCGGCTGGCGGAAGAGGCCGCGCTTTCCGCCGGCCAGCTTGCCGCCTTCCTCAGGCCGGAGGCGAAGGCGGCGGTCTGAGGTTTACGGGTCGCCTTCAGAACCATGCCGTCATCCCGGGGCGGCGCGGCTTCGCCCCTTGTCCGGGATGACTCTAAGCCGGCTGCATCGCCTCGGTTTCCGCCTTCTCCGGCTCTTGCCGGTGGTTGCCTTCCAGCAGCTCGCGCATCTCCTCCGCCAAGGCGAAGAAGCGGTCGCGCACCGCCCGGGCATGCGGGTTGCCGCGTTCGATGGCGAGGAAGACGTTGGCCGCGTCATAGCGCACCATCTCGGTCGCCTGCATCAGCAGGTCGAAGCTCGCGGTGGTCATCCGGCGCGGCAAGGGCTCCATCTGGACCAGGATCTTGGCGATCAGATGGGTCAGGCCCTGGACGAGGGCGACCTCGCGGTCATGGGCGTCCGGCGTGGTCAGGATCACGTTGAGGCCGAGCACGAGGCGCAGGAAGGCGGCGATCCGGCCGGCGCTGCGCCCGCGGATCGGGCAAAGCGCGAGCTTCAGGCCCCTGATGCCGTGGCGCGCGCTCTGCGGCCCGAACAGCGGATGTGTGCCGACGATCTCGACATGCTCCGGCAGCCCGGCCTGCATCGCCAGAGCGGGACCGATCTTGACCGAGCCGACATCGAGCACGATCGCGCCGGCGCGCAGATGTGGGCTGAGCGCGGCGAGCGCCGCGGGGACGCTATCGACGGGCACGGCGAGGATGACGAGATCACAGGCGCCGACGCCGGCGATGTCCGCCGGCGCGAGGCCCTTGCCGGAAGCATCAGGAGAGGCCGGGCACTGGGAATCGTAGACCGAGAGCGCAAAATGCGGCTGGAGATGCCTCGCCATCAGCCGGCCGAAGGCGCCGAAGCCCATGATGCCGATCGAGGTGACGGTCTTGCGGGGGGTATGCATCGCGTTTTCCTTGAGGGAGGGCCGCGATGCCGGGTGACTGCCTGATTTCAACCGCCAGCGCGGCGGTTGAAACATGAAAATGCCACCGCCTTATGAGGACGGGGCGTAATAGTTCCTTGCGAGAAGGCAGGAATTGGCGAGAAGGCAGGAATTGGCGAGAAGGCAGGCATTGGTCATGGCGCGCTTAAACCGCCGCGCCGCCCGCCTGTCAACTCAGAGCGGCGGCGAGTAGTCGGTCGGCGTCAGCAACCGGTCCTCGACCGCGCCGACGAGGTCGCCATGCTCGATCACGCTGACGCGCTTGATCTCGGCCCATTCCGGATCGGCCTTGAAGCCCGCCCAGCGCTCCGCCTTGGTCGCGGCGTCGGGCCAGGCGAGGATGTAGGCGAACTCGGTGCGTGTCGCGCTCTTTGTCTCCCAGAGCGCCAGGATGTGGAAGCCGTGGCGGGCCATGATGCGCATGGCGTGATCGCGAAAGCGGGCGTGAAAGGCGGCCTTGTTGCTCTCGAAAATCTCGTAGATGCGCAGCTGATGGATCATCGCCGCCACTCCTCAGCTGGCTTTCTTCACCGTCTCCGCAGCCATCATCTCGACGAAACGCGTAAAAAGATAGTGGTTGTCCTGCGGGCCGGGCGCGGCCCTGGAGGCTGAAGGTCGGGCGGTCGGCCAGCGGGGCCGTCGGCGAGGAAGACGTCGTGGGAGAAGAGCCGAGGACCTGCCGGGCGTCGCGGCCGAGGCACCAGCTCGGCACCGCCGACTGCCGCATATTGGGCCGAACTACGGCCGCCGCTTCGCGAAATGACCTCGAAAACCCCGAAGAACGGTCATCCGTCGCTGTCTGGATTGGCCTGCGCCGCCTGCGCTGATCTCGCGCAGCTGCCGACCCCTCTTGCGGGCGGCGCGTAAGATCGGCCGTGAATTTGCTGCGCGCCAGACAAGGAGAAGCTGATGACTGGCATCAAAACGTCCGTGGCTGTGCTTGCCGTATCGGCCGTGCTGTCCGTCCCCGCCCTGGCTCAGGGGGTTTCGGTCGATTCGCAAACCCGCAGCAATGCACGGGGCGCGGTGACCGCGCCCGGCGCCTCGGGCGGTGCCAATGCCGGCGTCAACACGCAGGTCGGCGTGCCCGGGGCGAAGGCCGGCGCCAAGGGTCAGGTCGACACGACCGGAACTGTCGGAGCGGGCGGCGGAGCCGCCAAGGGCGCGGTGGGCGCTGCCGGCAAGGCCGGCGTCGGGGGCAAGGTCGGCGCGCCGAAGCAATAGGGTGAGCCTGCCCTGATCGCAGAGGCGGAAGGAGCTTTTGCGATCAGGCTCGAGATTCGTTCATTCGCGAGCGAACGCTTGCCGCCCGGTCGAGACCCGACCGGGCGGCAAGTTTTTTTGTCCGAGCGCGGCGAGGATTGGCTCCTACGCGGTCTTGCCCGCCTTATTTGCTTCCATCATCTCGACGAAGCGGGTGAAAAGGTAGTGGCTGTCCTGCGGGCCGGGCGAGGCCTCGGGATGGTGCTGCACGCTGAAGGCCGGGCGGTCGGTCAGCGCGATGCCGCAATTGGAGCCGTCGAAGAGCGAGACATGGGTCTCGGCGGCGTTCTCCGGCAGGCTCGCCGGATCGACCGCGAAGCCGTGGTTCATCGAGACGATCTCGACCTTGCCGGTGGTCTTGTCCTGGACCGGATGGTTGGCGCCGTGATGGCCCTGCTTCATCTTCAGGGTCTGGCCGCCGATGGCGAGCGCCAGCATCTGGTGGCCGAGGCAGATGCCGAAGGTCGGGACCTTCTTGTCCAGCAGCTCCCGGATCACCGGCACGGCATATTGCCCGGTCGCGGCCGGATCGCCCGGGCCGTTCGACAGGAAGACACCGTCGGGGTTGAGCGCGAGGATCTGCTGGGCCGTCGCGGTGGACGGCACGACCTGGACCTCGCAGCCGGCATTGGCGAGCAGGCGCAGGATGTTGCGCTTGACGCCATAGTCGACCGCGACGACGCGGTGCGCCGTGCCGTCGCGCCGGCCATAGCCGCGCGGCCACTGCCAGGGCGTCTCCTCCCAGTCATAGCGCTGGGTCGAGGCGACGAGGGGGACGAGGTCGAGGCCGGCCATGTCGGGCAGGGCGGCGGCCTCGCGCTGCAGGCGCGCAACGTCGAACGCGCCGGCGGGATCATGGGCAATGATCGCGTTGGGCATGCCCTTGTCGCGGATCAGCGCGGTCAGGGCGCGGGTGTCGATGCCGCAGATGCCGACGATGCCCCTTGCCTTCAGCCAGGTGTCGAAATGCCTGGCCGCGCGCCAGTTCGAGGGCTCGGTGACCGCTGCATGGAGCACGACGCCGCGCACGCCGGAGGAGGCGGCGGCGTTGACCGTCTCGGTATCCTCCTCGTTGACGCCGACATTGCCGATATGCGGGAAGGTGAAGGTGATGATCTGGCCGGCATAGGACGGGTCGGTCAGGATTTCCTGATAGCCCGTCATCGCGGTGTTGAAGCAGACCTCGCCCGGAGCCTGGCCGACCGCGCCGAGGCCGAAGCCCTCGAGCACGGTGCCGTCCGCCAGCACCAGGACCGCGGTCGCGCGCGGCTCGCTCCAGCCCGCCGCGGCGGGGTTTCCTTCATCAACGGTCATGTCTATGTCTCGTCCAGGCCGCTTCGAAGCGCGGCAGTGAAGGCAGGGCCCCATATGGTGCCGCCGGTCTGGAGCGCGAGCCTTAATGAGGTGCCCGCGCGCCGTCAATGAACCAAGACGAGGATAAGGCAGTCATGTCCAGCTTGCGCGAGCAGTTCACCGCCGACCTGAAGACCGCGATGAAGGCCGGCGAGAAGGGCAAGGTCTCGACCATCCGCCTGATCCAGTCCTCGCTCAAGGACAAGGACATCGAGGCACGCGGCGCCGGAAAGGGCGAGATCGCGCCCGACGAGATCCTCGCCTTGCTGCAGAAGATGATCAAGCAGCGCCAGGAATCGATCGCGATCTACGATGCCAATGGCCGCCCCGAGCTCGCCGATGGCGAGCGCGCCGAGGTTGCGGTGATCAGCGCCTATCTGCCGCAGCAGATGGACGAGGCGCAGGTCAAGGCGGCGATCGAGAAGGCCATCGCCGAAACCGGCGCCGCCGGGGTCAAGGATATGGGCAAGGTGATCGGGAGCTTGCGGGCGGCCTATGCCGGCCAGATGGATTTCGGCAAGGTCAGCCCGCTGGTGAAGGGCCTGCTCGGGGGCTGAGTCACGGCCGGCGGCGCCAGGAGGCGCGGCCGGCCATTGCCATGGCGAGCGCGGCGAGGATCATGACCGCCGCGACCGCGAAGGTGACCCGCATGCCGGTGGCGACCGCCTCGGGCGCCGCCGTGGCGACGTCGGTGGTCGCCGAGGCGAGCGCGAACACGGCGCCCATCGCGGAGGCGCCGGTGACGAGACCGAGATTGCGCGACAGGTTGAGCACGCCCGAGATGACGCCTCGCCGACCCGGGCGGACATCGGCCATGACCGCAGTGTTGTTGGCCGCCTGGAACAGCTGGTAGCCGGGGGTCAGAACGGCGATCGCGGCAACGTAGCCGGCAATGCCGAACAGCGCCGGCAGCACGGACAGGGCGAGTGCGCCGGCGGCCATGGCGACGAGTCCGGCGAGGACCATGAACGGCGCGCCCAGGCGGTCGACGATGCGGCCCGCCGGGAAGCCGCTGAGCGCGGCGATGACGGGGCCGAGCGCCATCACCATCCCGACCATGGCCGTGTCGAGTCCGAGCGAGCGGGAAAGGTAGAACGGCCCGACCACGAGCGTCGCCATCATCACCGTCGAGACGAGCGCGTTCATGGCCAGGCTGGCGCTGAAGCCCGGCTCGCGGAACATGTCCAACTGGATCAGGGGCGCTGCCGCGCGCGTCTGGGCGAGCCCGAAGAGGCCCGCGCCGACGAGTGCGGTCAGCAGCAGGGCCAGGTTGAGCAGGCCGAAATGACCGCGCCCGACCGTCATGGCCAGCGCATAGGCCGCGAGCGTCACGGCGAGCAGCAGCGTGCCGGCATGGTCGAAGGCGGGCCGATCGGCCCTCTGGAGCGGGCGGTCTACGGGCAAGGCGCGCCAGGCGAGCATGAAGGTCAGGACGCCGACCGGCAGGTTGACGAGGAAGATCGCCCGCCAGCCGAACCAGGCGATCAGAACGCCGCCGAGGGACGGGCCGAGCGCGGTACCGATCGCCGACATCGTCCCGAGCAAGCCCATGGCGCTGCCGGTCTTCGCCTTCGGAACGGTCTCGCCGACGAAGGCCATGGTCAGCGCCATCATGATCGCCGCGCCCACGCCCTGCGCCGCTCGCGCGGCGATCAGCAGCCCGAGCGTCGGCGCGACGCCGCTCAGTGCCGAGGCGGCCGTGAACAGGGCGATCCCGGCAAGCAGCAGCCGGCGGCGGCCGATCATGTCGCCGAGCCGCCCGACGCCGACGATCAGGGTGGTGATCGCCAGGAGATAGGCGAGGACGACCCACTGGACGTCCTGGAAGGCGGCGCCGAAAGCCTGTGCCAGCGTCGGCAGGCCGACATTGGCGATGCTGGTGCCGAGCGAGGACAGCAGCATCGACAAGGACAGAGCGGCTAGGGCCAGGCGGACCGAAGGCGCTCGTTCCGTTACTCCGATGGCCGGCTCTTCCCGTCCTGCAATGATTGGCTTCAACATCAACTCCGTCTCTGGCGACTCCGGGAAGCGAAGCCGTCGGAGAGCTAGTTCGTTGCGTGACATGGCGGAACGCGCATCATCTGCACTTTATTCGTGCGCCTGACGCCACATCATGGTCGCGTTGCGCTATGGTCGATCCATGTCGACGCCCGATCTCAACCTGCTCGTCACCCTGGACGTGCTGCTCACCGAGGGTAGCGTGGCGCGCGCCGCTCGGCGGCTGCGGCTCAGCCCGTCGGCGATGAGCCGGGCCCTGGCACGCTTGCGCGAGACGACGGGAGATCCGCTGCTGGTCAGGGCAGGGCGCGGCCTCGTTCCGACGCCCCGGGCGCTGGAGCTGCGGGAGCGGGTCGGCCAGATCGTGCAGGACGCAAAGGCCGCGCTTGGCCCCGCCGAGGAGCTCGATCTCGAAAAGCTCGTGCGAACGTTCACGCTGCGGACCAGCGAAGGCTTCGCCGAGACCTTCGGAGCGGAGCTCATGGCTCGCCTCGGCAGGCAGGCGCCCGGCGTGCGGCTGCGCTTCGTGCAGAAGCCGGACAAGGACAGCGCACCTCTGCGGGATGGAACTGTCGATCTGGAAACGGGCGTCGTCGGCAAGGCGACCGGTCCGGAGGTGCGGGCGCAGGCGCTGTTCCGTGACCGTTTCGTCGGTGTGGTGCGAGCGGGGCACGCGCTGAGTTCGGGCGAGATCACGCCCGCCGGCTATGCCGCGGAAAAGCACATCAGCGTCTCGCGACAAGGGCACGACCGCGGACCGATCGACGATGCGTTGAGCCTGCTCGGGCTGGCCCGGGAGGTCGTCACGGTCGTCGGCGGCTTTTCGACGGCTCTGGCGCTGGCGCGGGCCACCGAGCTGATCGCCAGCGTTCCCGAGCGCCACACGGCGGCCCTGCGCGCCGGGATGCACAGTTTCCCGCTGCCGGTCGCGCTGCCGGAGATCACCATTTCATTGCTCTGGCACCCGCGGCTCGACGCCGATCCGGCGCATCGCTGGCTGCGCGGCTGCGTTCGCGAGGTTTGTGCGGAGCAGATGGCCGCCTTGCCGCCGAGCGGGGCTGGGGCCGCGGAAGGCTGACATTGTCAGGATCGCCCACGCCGCTTCCCGGTGCCCGTCGAAGGCAGTGCTGAAGCGCTTGCGGAAGATCCGCCGGCTGCGTGTGGACTGCTGCCCGGTTTGGGCAGCGCGCCTGTGGATAGTGCCGATAACGTCGTCGCGATGCGATCCGGGACTGGCGTCCGATCCGTATATCGCCACATAGAAGGCCATGAAATTTCCGCCCTCCGTCCTTGAGGAGATCAAGGCGCGGCTGCCTGTGTCGGCGGTCGTGGGCAAACGCGTGCGCCTCGCCAAGGCCGGGCGTGAATGGAAGGGGCTCTCGCCCTTCAACGCCGAGAAGACGCCGTCCTTCTTCGTCAACGACCAGAAGGGCTCGTTCTTCGATTTCTCCTCGGGCAAGAACGGCGACATCTTCAAGTTCGTGATGGAGACCGAGGGGCTCTCCTTCCCGGAGGCCGTCGAGAAGCTCGCCTCCGAGGCCGGGGTGGCGCTGCCCAAGGTCTCGTTCGAGGCGCAGGCGCAGGAGGAGAGGCGCAAGGGCCTGCACGAGGTGGTCGAGCTCGCGGCCCGCTTCTTCGAGGCCGAGTTGCAGACCGAGCGCGGCGGGCTGGCGCGGCGCTACCTCGCCGGCCGCGGGCTGGAGGCCCAGGCGCGCCAGCTCTTCCGCATCGGCTATGCGTCGCCTGATCGCTTCGCGCTGCGCGATCATCTCGCCGCCAAGGGGGTTGGTGCCGAGCTGATGATGGAGGCCGGGCTCCTCGTGCATGGCGACGAGATCGCCGTGCCCTACGACCGCTTCCGCGACCGCATCATGTTTCCGATCCATGATGTGCGCGGCCGGGTCGTCGCCTTCGGCGGCCGGGCGATGAGCGCCGAGGTCTCGGCCAAGTACCTGAATTCGCCGGAGACGCCGCTCTTCCACAAGGGGGCGCTGCTGTTCAACCACCACAATGCCCGCAAGGCGGCGCATGACACCGGCCAGGTCATCGTCGTCGAGGGCTATGTCGATGTCATCGCGATGACGCTGTCGGGCTTTCCGCAGGTCGTCGCCCCGCTCGGCACGGCGCTGACCGAGGACCAGCTCGGCCTGCTCTGGCGCATGGCGGACGAGCCGGTGATCTGCCTCGACGGCGACAAGGCCGGGCGCAAGGCTGCGAGCCGGGCGATCGACCTCGCCTTGCCGATGCTGGAGCCGGGCAAGTCGCTCGCCTTCGCGCTCCTGCCGGAAGGGCAGGACCCGGACGATCTCGCCCGCTCCGGCGGCAAGGCGGCGGTCGCCGAGGTGCTCGGCGCGGCCCGGCCCTTCGTCGACATGCTGTGGAGCCGCGAGTTCGAGGCAAGCCAGCTCGATACGCCCGAGCGCCGCGCCGCCTTCGAGCGCCGGCTGAAGGAGCCGCTCGGGCAGATCCGCGACGAGGCGACGCGGCGGCACTACCGCCGCGAGATCGACGAGCGGCTGGGCCAGCTCTTCGCCGTCGCCGCGCCGGCGCCACGCAACGAGCAGCGCTCGGGGTTCTCCGGCGGTGGCAGGGGCGGACGTGGCAATTTCGGCAACGCGGCGGCGCGGCCGAGCGGCCCGCTGCGCGCGAGCCCGCAGCTCGTCCGTTCGCCGCTGCTGCATCGCTCACGCGGCGAAAATCCGCGCGAGGCCTTCATCCTGCTGGCGCTGGCGAGCCATCCGGACCTCGTGCTGCGCTGCGTCGACGACATCGCCGAGCTTTCGCTCGACGGCCTCGCGGCCGAGCGCTTCCGCCAGGCGCTGCTCGACGCGACGGTGGAAGGCGGCTTCGACCGCGGCGCCTTCGGCCGGAGGCTGGAGCAGACGCGGGTGGCGGAGGCGCAGGCCGCGCTGATGGCGGTCACCGGCCCGGCCGAACGGCTGAAGCTCATGCAAACCGCTGATCCCGAATCGGTTTTTGATTCGATTCATCAGGCTCTCGTCTTGCATCATCGGGCGCGCACGCTACATAGCGAGCTGAAGGCAGCCGAACGCGCATTGGCTGACGAAGCGACGGAAGCCAATTTCGCCTGGATGAAGGATGTGAAGGCCCGCCTCGACGCCGTCGAGGGTACGGAGGCCAACTCCGATGACTGACCGGGCGTGGCGCGTTGCATTTCGTCGGCAAATCCGGTGATGGCGGCAGATGGTGCACGATTCATCAACGATGATCGGCGCTATCTGTGAAAGGGATGATTTGGGTGGGTGCGCGGCCGATCTAACGGCCGCGGCGCCCTTTTACGCGTCGGGGCATCGTGCAGGCGATGGCGCGGCGGCTTAAGAAGGCGGAGCGCTGATTGATGGCCACCAAAGCGAGCGAGCGGGAAAAGTCCGAGCCGGTTTCGCCGGAAGCGCCCCCGAGCGCGGACGGACCCCTTCTCGACCTGACGGATCAGGCCGTAAGGCGGATGATCAAGCTCGCCAAGAAGCGTGGCTATGTCACCTATGACGAGCTGAACGAGGTTCTGCCTTCGGAGGAGTTCACCTCCGAGCAGATCGAGGACGTTCTCGGCCAGCTCAGCGAGCAGGGCATCAACGTCGTCGACAACGAGGACCCGGAAGCCTCCGGCGAGGAGCGCGCCGCGGCGCGCGCCGGCAAGGACGGCGATGACGAGGAGGGCGAGGGCGGCGACCTGGTCGACGCGTCGCGCTCGGCGCTGCCCGTCGAGGTCAAGCGCAATCTCGAGCCGACCGAGCGCACCGACGACCCCGTCCGCATGTATCTGCGCGAGATGGGCTCGGTCGAACTGCTGTCGCGCGAGGGCGAGATCGCCATCGCCAAGCGCATCGAGGCCGGCCGCGAGGCGATGATCGCCGGGCTCTGCGAGAGCCCGCTGACCTTCCAGGCGATCATCATCTGGCGCGAGGAACTGATGGAGGGCAAGGTCCTCCTGCGCGACATCATCGACCTCGAGGCGACCTATGCCGGCCCCGACGGCAAGAACCCGGCCCAGCTTCCCGGCGAGGGCGAGGGCGAGGCGGGCGAGGGCGGCGAAGAGGCGCCGGCCTTCGGCGCCGAGGGCGAGCCGCCGCCCGACAGTGACGACGACGACATCGAGAACAATGTCTCGCTCTCGGCCATGGAGGCCGAGCTCAAGCCGCGCGTGCTCGAGACGTTCGATTCGATCGCCGACAACTACAAGAAGCTGCGCCGCCTGCAGGACCAGGACATCGCCAACCGGCTGGAGAACGCCAAGCTCACGCCGTCGCAGGACCGCAAATACAAGAAGCTCAAGGACGACATCATCACCGCGGTGAAGTCGCTCTCGCTCAACAACAACCGCATCGAGGCGCTGGTCGAGCAGCTCTACGACATCAACAAGCGGCTGATCTCGCACGAGACCCGGCTGCTGCGCCTGGCCGAGAGCTATGGCGTCGGCCGCGAGGACTTCCTGCGCCAGCATATCGGCGGCGAGCTCGACCCGAAATGGGTGCTGCGCGTCTCCAAGCTCGGCTCGCGCGGCTGGAAGGAATTCGTCGGCGTCGAGAAGGACCGGATCAAGGACCTGCGTGAGGACATCCACACGCTGGCCTCCGAGACCGGGCTGGAGATCCAGGAATTCCGCAAGATCGTGCTGATGGTCCAGAAGGGCGAGCGCGAGGCCAGGCAGGCGAAGAAGGAGATGATCGAGGCCAATCTTCGCCTCGTGATCTCGATCGCCAAAAAGTACACCAATCGCGGCCTGCAGTTCCTCGACCTGATCCAGGAGGGGAACATCGGCCTGATGAAGGCGGTCGACAAGTTCGAGTACCGCCGGGGCTACAAGTTCTCGACCTATGCGACCTGGTGGATCCGCCAGGCGATCACCCGCTCGATCGCCGACCAGGCCCGCACCATCCGCATCCCGGTGCACATGATCGAGACGATCAACAAGATCGTCCGGACCTCGCGCCAGATGCTGCACGAGATCGGCCGTGAGCCGACCCCGGAGGAACTGGCCGAGAAGCTCGCCATGCCGCTGGAGAAGGTGCGCAAGGTCCTGAAGATCGCCAAGGAGCCGATCTCGCTCGAAACCCCGATCGGCGACGAGGAGGACAGCCATCTCGGCGACTTCATCGAGGATAAGAACGCGATCCTGCCGATCGACGCGGCGATCCAGAGCAATCTGCGCGAGACCACGACGCGGGTGCTCGCGTCGTTGACCCCGCGCGAAGAAAGAGTGCTGCGCATGCGCTTCGGCATCGGCATGAACACCGACCATACGCTCGAAGAGGTCGGCCAGCAGTTCAGCGTCACCCGCGAGCGCATCCGTCAGATCGAGGCGAAGGCGCTGCGCAAGCTGAAGCATCCGAGCCGCAGCCGGAAGCTCCGGAGCTTCCTCGACAACTGAGGCAGCCCGAGCGGCGAAGAGTTGAAAGGGCGGCGCAAGCCGCCCTTTTTCTTTTGGATCAGCCCGCCGGGGCGCCATTCCGCTTCGCTCCAGCCGGAATGACGAGACGCTTAGGAGAAATTCTCCGGTTCGGCCCATGATCGAGCAGGCTTCCGGCTCGACAGCGGCAGGCTCGCCATGTCTGATGGGGTGCACCGATTGGAGACGATCATGTCCCCCGAATTCCTGCTGACCTCGCTGATCATCGTCGCTTCGCCCGGCACCGGCGCGATCTACACCATTGCCGCCGGGCTGGCGCGCGGCGGCAAGGCGAGCGTCGTCGCGGCGATCGCCTGCACGCTCGGCATCGTGCCGCATCTGCTGGCGGCGATGATGGGGCTGGCGGCGCTGCTGCATGCCAGCGCGCTCGCCTATGAGATCGTCAAATATGCCGGCGTCGCCTATCTGCTCTGGATGGCCTGGCAGACCCTGCGCGAGCAGGGCGCGCTCAAGGTCGAGACCAGGGCCGATCCGCGCTCGGCCCTGCGCGTGCTGGTCGACGGCATCGCGATCAATGTGCTGAACCCGAAGCTCTCGATCTTCTTCGTCGCCTTCCTGCCGCAGTTCATCCCGGCCGGCGAGGCGAGCCCGCTGGCGCGGATGCTCGAGCTCTCTGGCGTGTTCATGGCGATGACCTTCGTCGTCTTCGCGCTCTACGGCCTGTTCGCGGCGGCGATGCGCGATCATGTGGTGACGCGGCCTGCGGCGATGACCTGGCTCAGGCGCAGCTTCGCCGCCGCCTTCGTCGGGCTCGGCGCCAAGCTCGCGCTGACCGAGCGCTAGGGCCGGATGATGTCAGATGGGATCATGGAATGATCCTATCTGACATCTGAATCCGTCTCTTACCAAAGAGTTAGAGCAGGATTCTTGCGAAAAACCGGTTTCCACTTTTTCGCATCCTGCTCTGAAGGGCGGCGCCGGCGCCGCAGCAATCGCGCCTCGCCGCCTTCTTCGCGCGCGGCCAGCCTTCGCGATGGCGCGTCGGGGTCAGCGCGCCGCGAAGCTTTCCTCCTGCGGCCGCGGATCCCAGGCCTCGCCCGTGGCGATGAGGCAGCTCCGGCCGCGCGGCGTCGTCGCGAAGATGGTGAAGGAGCCTTGCGGCCCGACGAAGAGCTCGATCACGACGCCGCTGTCGGCCAGGCCTTGCCCTAGTTGGCGCTCGCCGAAGATCCTGCCGAGATTCTCGACCACCTCGGCGCGGTCGGCGCAAGGCAAGCCCGCCGGAACCTGGGCCGTCGCCGAAGCAAACGGCGCCAACCCGAGCGACAGGGCCGCCGACAGCAATATCAGGACGCGCGTCATGGCTGCTCCGATGACAGAGCGGCCCACGAGAAGTTCAGGCTGGTCTATGGGCCTTTTGTTTCCGCCCTGCCTGAACCAGAGATGGGGGTTGCCGAGCCAAATCAACAGGAGTGGCGCCGGGGGCTAGTCAGCTGGCGCAGTGCGCGGCACCGTCTCCAATGGACCCGCGATGCCGCATGGCGCCGGCGCGCCGCCCATGCGTCGAGGCGCTTGGCCTTGCAGGGCGCATCTGCGCTATAAAGGGCGAAACAGACGGAGCCAGCCCATGTCCTTCCTCAAATCCCTGTTCGGTCGCAAGGAGACGGCGCCGGCGGCGCCCGTCGAGATCAAGAGCGCCGAGCACAAGGGCTTCACCATTCGCGCCATGCCTTTCCTGGAAGGCGGACAGCATCAACTCGCCGGCGTGATCGAAAAGGAGATCGACGGCGAGCTGAAGAGCCATCGCTTCATTCGTGCCGATCGATTCCCGGGAGCGCAGGAAGCCGCCGAATTCGCGCTGGTCAAGGGCAAGCAATTGATCGACGAGCAGGGCGACAATATATTCAAATAAATGACAGATAGTTTTCGTATATTTTTATAAAGATGACGTTACGTCAATCTGTGACGCACGGGTAAAAATTCATTGCTTTCGCGATCTCTGGAGCGGAATTTTACGAAAGATAGTCGAGTAAATTCTGGAGTTCTTTTCACCATTCGGGCAGATTTTTGCTTTGAACGCTCATATCGCCGAGTTGGGCTCGCCGCCGTTGCGATTTAAAACTTTCTTCGTATTTTTAGTTCCAGATGGGCCTGGGTCGTCGAGAGCCGGATGCTTTCGGGGGAATCGCCAGCGTTTCCACCTGAAAGCTGAATCCGTCTCTCATCAAGGAGGGAGCAGGATTCTTGCGAAAAACTGGTTTCCACTTTTTCGCATCCTGCTCTGGAGCCGGATCCGATCAGATCGCATCAACCTGATCGGTGAATCCGTCTCTAAACTAGTGATAGAAAATGCGTGATCCGATCAGATTGCGCCGCAATCTGATCGGCGCGTGCTCTAGGCCGACATCAAGACAGGTTTCGCATGTTTCGTAGCGCCGTGCCCCGCCGGATGCCGGACGAGGGCAAGACCAGCAGCGCCGCACTCGCCGCCGGCGGCGAGGCCCTCGCGCTTCTGACCCAGCCGGGCTATCCGTCCGATCGGTTCGACGATTCCTGGCTCAGGGCTGTCGTCGCCAATCTGCCGGCCGCCGTCTACATGACCGATGCCGAGGGGCTGCTGACCTATTTCAACCATGCCGCCAGGCGCCTTGTCGGGCGCGAGCCGCAGCTCGGCAAGGACAGGTGGTGCATCACCGAGCGCCTGTTCCGGCCGGACGGGACGCCGCTGTCGCATCAGGATGGCCCGATGGCCGTCGCACTGCGCGAGAAGCGGCCGGTGCGCGGTGTCGAGGCGCTGGCCGAGCGGCCCGATGGCAGCCGCGTGCCGATCATGCCGTTTCCGACACCACTCTATGATGCCGAGGGCAGACTCGTCGGCGCATTCAACCTTCTGATCGAGCTGAGCGGTCGCGAGGAGGTCGAGGGCGACGTCGCCAGTGCCCGGCAAGAGGTGCAGGCCGATCTGCGCCTCGCCATCGCCGCAGAGCAGCTCAGGCTGCACTACCAGCCGCTGTTCGACGCCACCGGCGCGTTGATCGGCTTCGAGGCGCTGGCGCGCTGGACGCATCCCGAGCGCGGCGAGGTCCCGCCCTCCGAGTTCATCCCGGCCGCCGAGGAATGCGGGCTGATCTTGCCGCTCGCCGAGCAGTTGCTGCGCCGGGCCTGCGCCGAGGCGGCCGGCTGGTCGAACCCGCTGCGGATCGCCGTCAACATCTCGCCGCTGCAGTTCCGCCATGGCGACCTGCCGGGGCTGATCGAGACGGTGCTGGCCGAGACGGGGCTGGAGCCGGAAAGGCTCGAGCTCGAGGTCACCGAAGGCGTGATGATCACCGATTTCGACCGCACCATGCTGGTCCTGCACCGGATCAAGGCGCTCGGCGTCCGGATCGCGCTCGACGATTTCGGCACCGGCTATTCGTCGCTGTCCTATCTCCATGTCTTCCCGCTGACGACGCTGAAGATCGACCGCAGCTTCGTCGCCAATCTCGGCGTCGCCTCCGAGGCGGCGGCGATCGCGCGGGCCGTGATCTCGCTCGGCCATGCGCTCGGCATCGAGGTCGTGGCCGAGGGCGTCGAGACGCGCGAGCAGTTCGACTTCCTGGTCGACGAGGGCTGCAACTACATGCAGGGCTACCTGCTCGGCCGGCCGATGCCGGCCGAGGATTATGCGGTGGAGATGGGGCGGCGCGGCTAGGATTGCCGTTTTCCCGCTGAAACAAGCCGTCATTCCGGACAAGCTGCGATGGCGGCGCTGCTCCGGAATCCATCATAGAGCACCGTTCCCCATGATGGATTCCGGCGCTTCGCTTCGCTGCGGCCGGAATGACGGCTTGTTCCATCCATCGTTTAAGGCCGATCGCCTCGGCATCCTGGTGGGGACGACGCTGCCCGGCGCCCCTTCATCGGCGCCGCATCGCCACGCAGCGGCTGCGCTTGCTGGCCCCCCGGCGCCCGCCTATTGCTCGACCAAGAGAAGCGCGTTCTCCGGCTTCGGCCAGGGGAGGGAAGATGTCGTCCGAAGATCCGCGCTACGCGCCCGATTCCTCCTATGCCTGGTTCAGGCTGGGGCTCGCTTTGCTGGTCGGGATGATCGCCTGTGTCGGCTCCTGGTCGGCGGTCGTGGTGGTGACGGCGGTGCAGCAGGAGTTCGGCGTCATGCGCGCCGATGCCTCGCTGCCCTATACCTTCGCCATGATCGGCTTCGGCGTCGGCAACATCGTCATGGGCCGCCTGGTCGATCGCTTCGGAATCGCCCTGCCGATCGTGCTCGGCGCGCTGCTGCTGGGCGGCGGCTATGCGCTCGCCTCGGTCTCCACCTCGCTCTGGCAGTTCGCGCTGGCGCACGGCTTCCTGATCGGGCTCGGCGCCGCGACCGGCTTCTCGCCGCTGATCGCCGATCTTTCGCACTGGTTCCGGCGCTATCGCGGCCTTGCCGTCGTCTTCGGGGCGTCGGGCAGCTATCTCGCCGGCATGTTCTGGCCGCAGCTGATCAACTGGGGAGTCGAGACCTATGGGCTGCGCACGACGCATCTATGGCTCGGCATCGCCTCACTCGTCGTGATGCTGCCGCTGGCGCCCTTGTTCCGGCGTCGGCCCAATGCGGCGACCATGGCTGCGGCCGAGGTGACCAGCGCGGGTGCGCGCGGCAGCCTCGGATTGTCGCCGAACCAGCTGCAGCTGCTCCTGGTCGTGGCGGGCTTCTGCTGCTGCGTCGCGATGTCGATGCCGCAGGTCCACATCGTCGCCTATTGCAGCGATCTCGGCTACGGCGTGGCGCGCGGCGCCGAGATGCTGACGGTGATGATGGCGCTCGGCATCATCAGCCGGATCAGCTCGGGCTTCATCGCCGACAAGATCGGCGGCACGGCGACGCTCGCGCTGTCCTCGCTGATGCAGGGCATGGCCCTCTTCCTCTATCTCTGGTTCGACGGGTTGAGCTCGCTCTTCATCGTCACCGGCATCTTCGGCCTGTTCCAGGGCGGGATCGTGCCGATGTATGCGGTGATCATCCGCGACTACATGCCGCCGCGCGAGGCGGGGATGCGCATCGGCGTGGTCATGTCGGCGACAGTCTTCGGCATGGCCTTCGGTGGCTGGGTCTCGGGGCTGATCTTCGACGCGACCGCCTCCTACCGGCTCGCCTTCCTCAACGGCCTCGCCTGGAACCTGATCAACCTCTCGATCGTCTGCTGGCTGATGCTGAAGGCGCGGCCGAAGCTGGCGGCGGCATAGAGGCCGCTGCCGTCATTGCGAGCGCAGCGAAGCAATCCAAGTCTTGTTCTGCGGTTCCTGGATTGCTTCGTCGCTTCGCTCCTCGCAATGACGGCGGGGATGCTGGCCGGTCAGGCCGGCGCGGCGCCCGGCCGATAGGTGCCGAAGCACCAGACATGGCCCTCCGGGTCCTTGCAGATGAAGTCGCGGCTGCCATAGGACTGGTCGGTCGGCTCCATCACGATCTCGGCGCCGGCCTTGCGGGCGCGCTCGCAGCGGGCGTCGATGTCGTCGGTCGCGATATAGGGCGAGGCGCTGGTGCCGCCGAGCTCGGACGGTGTCTTGACGAGCTTGGCGAAGTCGGTGCCTTCGCTCGAGCCGAACATGACGATGCCCTCGCCGAGCCGCAACTCGGCATGCACGACCTTGCTGCCGTCCTCCGAGAGGAAGACGGCGTGCTTCTCGAAGCCGAAGGCCTCGACGAGCCAGTCGACCATCTTCACCGCGTCGCGGTAGCGCAGGCCGAAATAGATGGCGGCGGGTTGCGGCATGGGGCGTCTCCGGTTGCAAGATCGCGCCAGCAAAGCCGACCGGGCGCGCCTGGTCTTGAACGAATCGGACCTCAGGCCGGTTCCAGAATGCCGTGATCGCCGGCATCGTTGCGGGCGAGCGCCGCCGGCGGCAGGCCGCCGAGCGCGGTGAACTCGCGGGTCAGATGGGCCTGGTCGGCATAGCCGGCCGCCAGTGCGATCTCGGCCCAGCCGCCCGCCTGGCCGCCCGCAGCCAGCGCGCGCGCATGTTCGAAGCGCAGGATGCGGGCGATCGTCTTCGGCGCGACGCCGGTCTCGCTGGCGAAGCGCCGCGTCAGGTGGCGCTCGCTCCAACCCAGGGCGGCGGCGAGTTGGCGCATGCGGCCGCGGCCGCGGCCTGCCGCGAGCCAGGCGAGGCCGCCCGCCACTTCGGGCGACAGGCTGCGGCCGCGCGCCAGCCGTCGGCCGATCACGACGTCGAGCAGGGCGAAGCACTCGGCCCAGGAGCGGCAGTCGCGCAGGCGGGGGCTAAGACCGCGCAGGTCGCCGAGATCGTCGAGGTCGACGATGCGGCCGGCCATCTCGCGCTGGTCGAGCTGGAAGAAGCCATAGGCGCCGGCCGGGGTGAAATCGATCTGCACACAGGCCGCCAGGCCGCCGGAGGTGACGAGGACGGGGTGGTCGATGATGCCGGCGGCGAAGCCTTGCGGCGAGGTGCTTTCGCCGCCTGCGACGGAGAGCGCGAAGGGGGCGGCGAAATTGACGATCAGCGGCACGACCAGCACCGGGACCTCGCGGCGGATGATCGGCATCGCGCGATGCTCGCGATAGCCGGTATAGCCGAGGACGGCGCCCGCGAGATCGGGCCGCGGCCGGGCCCGCACCAGTTCCCAATCAGCCTGCATTGCCGGCCCCGTCGCATTTGGCCGATAGTGGCGCGGATCGAATACCGGCTCAACGGCAAAGGGGAAACGCCATGCTTTCGACCACGCTCGCCGGCAGCTTGCCGAAACCACTCTGGCTGGCGGAGCCCGAGCGCCTGTGGGCGCCCTGGAAGCTGGAAGGGGAGGCGCTGGAAGCCGGCAAGCGCGACGCCACCATTCTCTCGGTCAAACTGCAGGAGGATGCCGGGCTCGACATCGTCGGCGATGGCGAGCAGGCGCGGGTGCATTTCGTCCACGGCTTCCTCGCCAATCTCGACGGAATCGACTTCAACAGGAAGACGATCATGGGCATCCGCAACAACCGCTACGAGGCGGAGGTGCCGACGGTCACAGGGCCGATCCGGCGCAAGGGCTCCGTGCACGCCATGGAAGCGCAGGCGGCGCGGGCGCATACGAAGCGCAAGCTCAAGTTCACGCTGCCCGGGCCGATGACGATCGTCGACACCATCGCCGACGCGCATTACGGCCGGCGCGAGGATCTCGCCATGGCCTTCGCCGCCGCCCTGAACGAGGAGGCGCGGGAACTTCAGGAACTCGGCGTCGACGTGATCCAGTTCGATGAGCCGGCGTTCAACGTCTACATGAGCGCCGTCGCCGACTGGGGCATCGCCTGCCTGGAGCGGGCGGCGCAGGGGCTCACCGCCACGACGGCGGTCCATATCTGCTATGGCTACGGCATCAAGGCGAATATCGACTGGAAGGCGGGCCTCGGCGAGCAATGGCGCCATTACGAGGAGACCTTCCCGGTGATCGCCAGGAGCTCGATCGACCAGGTCTCGCTCGAATGCCGCAATTCGAAGGTGCCGCTCGAGCTGATCAGGCTGCTCGACGGCAAGGACGTGCTCGCCGGCGCGATCGACGTCGCCAGCAATGCGGTCGAGACGCCGGAGGAGGTCGCGGCGACGATCCGCGCGGCGCTGGCCTTCGTCGCGCCGGAGAAGCTCTATCCCTGCACGAATTGCGGCCTGGCGCCGATGCCCTTCGATGTCGCCTATGGCAAGCTGGCGGCGCTTTCGGCCGGGGCCGCCCTGGTGCGCCGGGAACTCGGCCACGGCTGAAGGGGCGGTGATGCTGCAGCTGACGCGGTTCGAACATCGTCGCGAGGGGCTCATCCCGGCGCGGCGCTTTGCGCTGCGCATGGGGCGGGCGATGCTGCTGTGGCTGGTGCTGACGCTCGCCGGCCTCGGCATCGGCATGGCCGGCTACGCCGCCAGCGAAGGCATGAGCGCGCTCGACGCCTTCGTCAACGCGGCGATGATCCTGTCCGGCATGGGGCCGGTCAGCGAGCTCAAGACCGCATCCGGCAAGCTCTTCGCCGGCTTCTATGCGATCTTCTCCGGGCTCTTCGTGGTGATCGCCACCGGTTTCGTGCTGGCGCCGCTGCTGCATCGTGTGCTCCATTCCTTCCATATCGAGGAAGGAAAGAACGCCGATGACTGAGCCTGGCCTGCAGCCCGAGGAAGAGCCGCGCGGCGCGCTGACGGTGCGCACCATCGCCATGCCGGCCGACACCAACGCCAATGGCGACATCTTCGGCGGCTGGGTGATGTCGCAGATGGACTCCGCCGGCGGCATTGCCGGGGTCGACCGGGCGCAGGGGCGCGTGGTGACGATCGCCGTGGAGGCGATGACGTTCCATCGGCCGGTCAAGGTCGGCGATGTGCTCAGCGTCTACACCACGGTGGAATCCGTCGGCCGGACCTCGATGAAGATCGATGTCGAGGCCTGGGCGAAGCGCTTCCGGACCACGCTCCACGAGAAGGTCACGGATGCGACCTTCACCTTCGTCGCGGTCGACGAGGAGGGAAGGCCAAGGCCGGTGCCGGCGCCGCCGGAGGGCTGAGAGCATCGGTCACCGGGCCGTTCCTTGCCCAGGCGAATGCCGCGGCGGCGCCTGCCGGCCCTGCCGGTCGAGGTTCGTTACGGCAAGCGCCGGCCTGCCGCAGGGGAGGGCGCTGCAACGGGTTCGGCGGGCAAGTCCTAAGCAAGCGTAAACCGGCGACGACGCCGGGTGATTCAGAAGAATCCAGCCGCTTAAACGTTCCTTAAGCGAACCTCGACGATTTTGTCGGCAACGGGCTTGCGCCTTGAGCCGATGAGTTGGGGAGCCAGATGGTCGACCGCCGCGACATCCTGATCGGATTTGCCGCCCGCGCCGATGCGCAGCCAGTTCCACCTGACCGTTTCGGGGGCGCCTTCATCGGCGCCGATATGGCGTTCGGCGCCGCCGGTTCAATTTCCGTCTGATCGCTTGCAGGCCAGCCGCTCGAGGGGAGCGGCCGGCTTCCTCTTCCCGACCGCCATCGCGTGGTCATGCCTTCGGGAGTATCGGGTATGTCGAAGACCAAGAAACCGGCGCGCCAGCCGAAGAAGGCGTCGCGCGTCGGCATCGCCGCGCGAATCTACGCTGCGCTCGGTGTGCTGACCGTGCTGACCATGGTGGCCTCGCTCGTCGCCTGGCTCTCCTATGAGCGCGTCGGCAGCACCGTCGACGACATGGTCGAGCGTAAGATGCCGGTCGTCGAGCTCGCGCTCGAGCTCTGGCAGGCGGCGACGACCTCGACCGCGCTGGCGCCGCGCTTCATGGAGGTGCAGACCGTCCGCGAGCGGGCCTCGCTGACCGGCGAGTTCGACAAGATCGAGGCGAGGCAATTCGACCTCGTGCGCAAGATCGGCCAGCTCGGCAGCGTCGACAACAAGAAGGCCCAGGCGGCGCTCGACAACCTCTCGCGGCACATCAACGACATCAACGACCTGACCGGCGAGCGCCTGCGCAATGTCGCGCAGGCGGAGGCCGCGCTCACCAACCTGTCCAAGGCGCAGGAGAACTTCGTCAAGGCGGCGAGCGGCGAGGCGGAGCAGGCGAAGTTCGCGGTGAGCTTCGGCTTCGACGATCTCGGCTCGCTCTCCGGCGAGGCGCTGGCCGGCGCGGTCAAGACGCTGGTCGAGCGCGACTTCGTCATCTTCGATCTGGCCCGGACCCTGCAGGCCGACGTCAACGAGCTCGTCGGGTTGCTGCGCGAGATCGCGCAGATCAACGACAAGGCGCGGCTCGGCACGGCGCGCGAACGCTTCAACGGCATCGCCTACAAGCTCCGGACGATTCTCGAGGACGCCGACAAGGTCAACATCAACCAGACGCGCTCGCGCACGGTGCAGGACCTGATCGCCGTCGGCGAGGGCACCGAGGGGCTCGTCGACATCCGCAACCGCGACATCACCACGCGCGAGTCGATCGCGCGTGGCCTGAAGGAGGTCGACGAGGCGGCCGAGGTGCTGCGGCGCGAGGTCGATGTCCTGGTCAAGGGCGCCCGCGGCGAGGCGCAGGCGGCAAGCGCCTCGACGCGCGAGCTGATCGGCGAGAGCAAGCTCTGGCTCGGCCTGATCGGGCTCGGCTCGCTGCTGGTCGCGCTGGCGCTGGCGCTGTTCTATGTCCGCCCGATGATCGTCGGACGCCTCAACCGGCTCTGGGCCGCGACCAAGGCGATCGCCGACGGCCAGCTCGAGACCAATGTCGAGACGAAGGGCAATGACGAGATCTCCGACATCTCGAAGAGCGTGCTGCTGTTCCGCGACAATGCGGTGGCGCTGCGCGCCGCCGAGCTGGCCAAGGTCGAGGACGAAGCCCTGGCGCAGCAGCAGCGCAGGCAGATGATGGAAGAGCTGGGCGAGGCCTTCGGCCAGGTCGTGGCAGCGGCGGCGCAGGGCGATTTCAGCCGGCGGGTTTCGGCGAGCTTCGCCGATGCCGAGCTGAACGCGCTCGCGGGTTCGGTCAACGAACTGCTCGAGACCGTGCAGACCGGCCTGACCGAGACCTGCGAGGTCCTCTCGGAGCTCTCGGCCGGGCGTCTCTCGGCCCGCGTCGAGGGCCTCTATCGCGGCGCCTTCGCCGAACTCAAGGACGGCGCCAACGGCCTCGCCGGCGAGTTCGAGAGCACGCTGGCGCGCCTCTCCGAGACGGTCTCGGCGGTGCGCAGCGCCACCAGCGAGATCCTCGACGGCGTCACCGATCTCGCCGAGCGTACCAGCGAGGAGAGCAACGCCGTCTCGGTGGCGACGAACCAGCTCGGCGCCTTCGCCGGCAACGTCCAGAAGACCGCCAGGGATGCGGCCGAGGCGGTCGGCATGGCCCAGAGCGCCGAGGAGCGCGCCCAGCAGGGCGAGCAGGTCGTCGCCTCGGCGCTGGAAGCGATGCAGCGCATCCGTGCCTCGTCGAGCAAGATCTCGGAGGTCATCGCGATGATCGACGAGATCGCCTTCCAGACCAATCTGCTGGCGCTGAACGCGGCGGTCGAGGCGGCCCGCGCCGGCGACAGCGGCAAGGGCTTCGCGGTCGTCGCGGCCGAGGTGCGCAGCCTCGCCAAGCGCTCGGCCGATGCCTCCAACGACGTCAAGAAGCTGGTCGATGCCGCCCATGGCGACGTCAAGGTCGGCGTCGGCCTGGTCGAGCAGAGCTCGGCGGTGTTCGGCAGCATCCTGACCTCGGTCAACGACCTCTCGGCGCTGATGAACGGCATCTCGCAGACCGCCCGCGGCCAGGCCAGCGACGTCTCGACGATCAACCGGGAGATCGACGGGATCGGCACCATGGCGCACCAGAACGCGGCGCTGGTCGAGGAGACCAATGCGGCCCTGGCGCTGACCGACGAGCAGACCCGCTCGCTGAAGGAGCACATCGCCCGCTTCAGCTTCCGCGAAGGCCACGCCGTCGAGCAGGAGCAGGAGGCGCGCGCCGCCTGACCGCTCGCGGCATCGCCGGCGCCTGATCCCACGGCCCCCGCTTCGGCGGGGGCCGTCTTGTTTCCGGCCTTGCGATCGGGACCAGTGCCCGCCGCCGGAAGCCCGACCGGAGGCGACCGGCGCAAAGCCGTTGCGCCTGCCATCGGGCGGATGCTAGGCCTGCCGCGGGCCGGTAGCTCAACGGTTAGAGCTCGCTGCTCATAACAGCGCCGGTGCCGGTTCGAATCCGGCCCGGCCCACCATTTCGCCTAGCTCGAGGCGCTCCTGCAAAAAGCCGCCGAGCGAACCGTCAAAGACCTCTGACGGTCTATCGGGGCAATCCTCAAAGCCTTCACGCCAGAAGAATCCAAAAACGACTTCGGCGCTGCCGGCCATGGGCCGAAACAACCTGACAATGCCCTAGAGTCTGTTGTTTTCACGCGGAGCCACAGCCGTCATCCTGGGCGAGCGAAGCTCGGCCCGGGATCCATCGTAGGGCTCCGGCGCCCTACGATGGATCCCGGAGCTGCGCCGCTTCGCGACTTGTCCAGGATGACGGCGGTGGTTCCGAGTCAAAGTAGCGTTCTCCAGCTCGCGCTTCCGATTGCTTTTCGGTCCTTCACCGGTGCGATCGGTGCGCAAGCTGCACGATGACAAGGGAAAACACGCCAAAAATGATCAACTGGCCGGCGACGAGAACGAAAGGCCAGGTAAAGCTTGCGGTCTGGCTGGCGATCATGGCGAACGCCAACGGTCCGCAGATCGACCCGATGAAGCCGAACAGGCTGGCGCTGGATGTAACATCGCCGATGATTGCCGCTGGCGACGCCCTGGCGAGCTCAGCCATGTGAACGCCGTTCCAGCCCATCGATGTCGCGCCGACCAGCGCCATGCACCCGTAGATCAACCAATGGCTTGCGGCTGCGGACCAGACGAGAAGCAGGATCGCGGTGCCCGCTCCCAACGCCAGAACGGACAAGAGCAGAAGGCCCGATCCCAACCGGTCCGCCAGCCATCCGAAGAAGATGCGTGCGACCGTGCTCGTCGCAAGCAGCACCGACATATAGAGCCCCGCCTGAGCCAGGCTCGCCCCATGCTGGATAACCATGTAGGTCGCGGTGAACGCGGTGATGCAGGCTTGCGCAATCGAGAACGAAACACCCATCGCGGTGAGCATCGGCAAGGCCGGATGGGCGTTGAGGACCCGGGCCGATCTCGCCAGCGAAGATGGTGTCAGAAACAGGCGAGCCCAGCCCTTGTTCGGTGGCCCCTTTTCCGCATCGAGCCTGGGCTGAAAGGCCTGGACCAGCAGGGTGCTGAAAAGCACGATGGCGACGAGTATCGACACGGCGCCGACGAAGCCGAATGCCAGGACCAGAGGGGCGACGACAATGCCGGCAATGGCCCCTCCGAGCGGCACCCCCGCTTGCTTGATGGAGAAGATCAGGGTGCGGTGTCCGGTCGGCGCGGTGCGCATCAAGACCTGACTGCCGGCAGGTGTGTTTGGCGCCAGCCCCAAGCCCACGAGCAGTGCTCCGGCGAGCCCGAGCGAAACGATCGGTTGTGACAAGAGCGCCAGGCCCGCGGCGACAAAGATCAGGCCAAACTGCAGGGTGCGAATGGGGCCGTGATGGTCGAGCATCGGGCCGCCACATGCCAGAAACCAGCATATCCCGGCCGAAACGACGGCTGAGACGTAGCCGATGTTTTCAGGCGCCAGGCCCCATCGCTGCGTCAGGATCGGCCCCAGCAACGGGATCGCTGCAGCGGCGAACGAACTTACGACTTGCACCAGGAGAGTCGCGCTCAAGGCGCTCCCCCACAATGGCAGCTTCAAAGCAGGTCCCCCAGCCTCGTCGACGCGCGAGTTCTGCCCTCTGACGCCCGAGCAGGCGGAGCCAGAGGATCGCGGCATTGGACTGGTCTTCCGGCAATGCGCCAGGGCAGTCGAGGCCCGTCACAGGCTGACAGGCCTGCATCAAATGCATGCGGCTGCCGGTCGTCGGCCCAGGCTCAGTACGGGTTGACGTAGTTGGTGATCGCGATCTGTCGCAGCAGCACCTTGCGGATGACATGGGCCGCCTGGACGCGGTCGGTGAAGATCGCGGCATCGCCCGCGCTGCCCGCCGGCAGCGCCCTGGCATAGGCGTCGTCGTCCAGCCGCACACGCACCACGAAGGGAGCTGCCTGAATCGCTTCCGGGGTGACCGCGAGGCCCGAAGTCTGGACCTGGCCGGAGGCCATCGCCTGGAGGATGGTCTCGACCTTGCCGGTCTGCACGGTGCCGGGCGTCATCTTGAAAGTCAGCTCGACCGGTTGCCCGGCCGCGAGATAGCGCGCGTCGATCTGGTTGATCTCGACGCCGACGACCGTGTCGGAGGTGTCGATGAAAGCCATCACCGGCGCCAGGGGCAGGTTCGAGACGCGCGCTCCCTTGCGCAGAGCGAGATTGGTGACATAGCCGTCGGCCGGCGCGCGGACGGTCGTCTTGTCCAGGTTCCATTGCGCGCCATCGCGTTGGGCCCGGAGCTGATCGACGGCGGCCTGCCGTTCCTCGACATCGAAGGCTCGACCGGTCCCCTGCGTCTGGAGCTGCGTCATCTGCGACAGCCGCAGTTCCGCCAGCCGCAATTGCGCTTCGATGGCGCGAAGCTGCGCCTCGAAGGGAACGGGGTCTATGCGGAACAGGGTTTCGCCGGCCTTGAGGGGGCGATTGGGCTGGACCGGAACCTCGATGACCTCGCCGGCGACCTCGGGAACGATCGCGACCGAATTCCGGACGACGAGAGCCGGGCCTTGCGGCGCGCCCCAGTTCATCGGGATGAACAGGCCGACCATCAGCAACAGGAACACGATGAGCGGCGAGACCTTCCAGAACAGGTTGAAGGGCACGACCCTCAGCTTCACCAGGATGAAGAGCAGAGCGAGATAGACGTTGAGCAGGACGACGATCATCGCACGGCCTCCCCATCGCGAGCGGAAGGAGCGGCGGCAGACGGCACGTCGACATAGGCCCAGATCAGGACGACGGGCCAGAGCACGAAGCCTAGGAACAGCGTCACCCAGCCGCCGACCGTGACGGCTTCCGCCCAGGGATGATGGCGCCTGCGGGCGATCATGCCAGGCAGCATCGCCATGAAGACGATGACGAAGGCCGAGCTGAGCACCAGCACGACCAGCACGATCCAGGCAAAGATGTCGAGCGGGGTCACGAAGTCCTCCTGCGATCGGGTCAGTCGGGAAAGGCCGGGTTCAAGGGCGGCAACAGGTTGGCCGTGGTGCGAGACATCCGCCGGGCTCGATGCCGGCGCGTGATCGCCTCCGACAACTGCGCTCCGCAGGCCGCGCTCCAGGACGCATCGGCGCCGAACAGCGCGCGCTCGAGCCTCTCGATGAGTTGGCGGGTGCGGGGATCGGCCCGGACACCGTCGGCGGCCTCAGGCGGCAAACGGTCGAGCCAGGCGGCGAGCGCACGATAGGTCCCGGCGGCGTCGCCGGAGGCCGCCGCCCGTTCCAGGGTCTTGCGCGCGGAGGCTTCCGACGAGCGGCTGCGTTGCCGAAGCGCATTCCAGCCTGCCTTGAATCGTCGCCGGAACATGGCGGCAAGAGCGAGCAGCAGAACGGCCCCGAGGCCGATAGCGGCCAGGAACGCCGGGCGTCGCGTCAGGGTCGCTTCCGGGTCGGCAGCATCCGCGCCTCCGGCCGCAACCGTGACGGCGAGACCCGCGAGCGTCTCGGCGCGCGCCTGCTTGCTTGCCATGTCCCACCAGGGCTGTGAGAGCTCCGGCAAGGTGTAGTGTCCCGGCTTCTCGAAGACATAGGTCACCTTGTCGGTCCTTTGCCCGTCGACCGTGCCCCTGTTGCTGCGGTCGTCGATGACGGGCGGATCGACATAGACGCGCACGCCATCGGGTGCCGTGAAGCGCAGCTCCGCCATGCCGAGAGCCGGAACGCCGGCGGCCTGCCTGCGGATCGTCCTGGTGATGGCGCCGCCTGTCCTGATGCCGACCGAAGCCGGATCGGGCGACCAGCTTTCGCTGGCCGTCACCTTGTCCGCGACGAGAACCGGGCCGGACGGGTCCAGGCCCGGCGGCACGGTGACGGTCATCGCGAGAGCCTTGCCGGTCGCAGACCCTGCCGGATCGCCGTTGCGGTCGAGCAGCGTCACCTCCGGGGCGGGAATGGCGATCTCGCCGCCACGGCGCGGGAAGACCAGGAACTCGAAGCTCTGGCCGACATAGTCCAGGTCGTCGATGCGGTCGCGGATCGTCACGGCCTGCGTCTCGAAGCGCAGGATCTGGGCGCCCGGCGCATCGCCCAGCCGGACCAGCGGCGGATGCGGCATTTCGCCGGGGAACATGACATCGACATGCAGTCGCACCGGCTGGCCGATGACGATCCCATCGACCGGATCGAGCGTCGTGCGCACGAGCGGGGCATGGCCGGGCATCTGAGCCAGCGCCAGCACCGGGAAGATGACCAGGAGCAGGGCCGCGACGAGCCTCATGGGCGTGCCTCCGTCGGCGCCGCCCGGAGCTGGTAGGCGAATTTGGCGCGCAGGAAATCGGCGGGTTTCGTCTGGACGCGCTTCAGCCAGAGTGCGCGGACCGCCTCGTCCGACATCGGCATGGCCGCCTCGACCGTCGTGTCCTCGCCGCCCTTCTTCGTCTTGTCGAAGACGACCTCGTCGGGGCGGGAATCCGTCTGGTCGGCTTCGCCGCCCTTGGTCGTCTTCCGCTCCCCGCGGATGCGGGCGATTTCGCGATTGTTCAGCGCCTCGCGCCAGCCCGGACGCAGTGCGACTGCGCGGTCATAGCGCTTCAGCGCGTCGTCGTACTGGCCGAGCATGACGAGCGCATTGCCCTGGTCGAATGCGCTCTCGGCACTGTCGGTGGCGGCGAAGGCCTGTGCCGCGGCCTTGAAATCGCCGGCACGGAACAGGGCGATGCCGCGCCAAAGCTGGTCTCGGAAGGCCCTGGCCGCTTCAGCCGGGCGATTTTCGCGCATCAGCACCCGGCCGCGCTGATCCGGTGTCAGCCAGAGCCCGTCCCAACCGACGCGATAAGCCGCCAGCAGGATGAGAATGCCGGCTGCGATGCCGACGACCGCGTAGGGCGAGGAGAGGCGTGCGCGGGAAGCCCTCATGCCAGCACCCATCCACGCCGGAACCAGAGCAGGGCCAGAAGCGCGATCAACGGGGTGAGCCAGTAGCCGGCCTCGCGCCAGTGCTGGCCTTCGCCATCGACGCCGCGCGCCTGGTCGGCCCGGTCGAGCCGCCGCACGATCGCCGCGACGTCGGTCTGATCGGCGGTCGTCGCCACGATCGTCGCATTCAAGGCCTGCGCCGCCGCACCTGACCGTTCGGCCCCTGTCGACGGCGGCAGAAGCGACAGGATGGTCACGGGCAGGTGCGCCGCCGCTGCCGGCGGGCCTTTCGCATCGGGCTCGACCTCATCCGCCATGATCAGGATCGAGCCGCCATCGGCCTGGCTGGCGAGCGCGCGCTTCGCCAGGGCGAGAGCGCCGGCGAGGTCGTCGCCCTCCTTGGGCATGATGTCGGGCGAGAGCGACTTGGCGAGGTTCAGGACGACGTCGCTGTCAGGGGTCGGCGGCAGAACGAGATGCGCCGAGCCGGCATAGGCAATGAGGCTGGTCGAAGCGCCTTCGCGGGCGGCGAGGATGTCCGCCAGCTTCTGCCTCGCTCGGTCGAGCCGGGTCGGGGCGAGATCCTGCTCCAGCATCGACGGCGTGACCTTCAGCACGACGGCAACCGCGGGCTTGGCGTCGGCGAAGGGCGAGGGCTCGCGCTGCCAGGCCGGACCGGCGGCAGCCATTGCCGTCAAGGCCAGGGCGATCAGCAAACCGTTTGCGGGAGTAACGATCGTGCGGCGCGCTTCGCCCACGATCAGATGGGCGAGGAGCGCCGGATCGATGACAGCGCGCCATCTGAGCAGCGCGTCCGAGCCACGACGATCGAGGAACCAGAGCCCGACGACCGGCAGCAATGCGAGCAGCCAGAGCGGGCGTTCGAAATGAAATGGCGCAAGCGCGGCGATCATGGCATGACCCCCGCGACCGGCTGGACCGGAGAGGGCGAGAAGCTCCGCCTCCGCCGCAGCAGGAGCGCCGCCTGCGCGATCAGCGCCAGCAGGAGGCCTGCGCCGAGCGGGACCCAGTAGATGTCGCGCCTTGGACGGAAACCGACCGTGTCGATTCGGCGCGTCTCGATCTGGTCGAGCTGGCGGTAGATGTCGGCGAGTTGCACGCGGTCGAGCGCGCGGAAGAAGCTGCCGCCCGTAGCACTGGCGACGTCCCTGAGCGCGGCCTCGTCGAGCTTGTCCTCGCCGGCAGCCCGCGGGTCGCCGACCGCGACCGTGTGGATGACGATGCCCTTGTCCTTGGCGACACGCGCCGCCTCGGCTGGCGGCACCTTGCTCGTCGTGTCGTTGCCGTCGGTCAGGGCGATGATGGTCTTCGTCTTGATGGTGCTGCGGTTGAACAGGCCGATTCCGAGCCCGATCGCGTCGCCGAAAGCCGTGCGCGGGCCGGCCATGCCGACGGCCGTGTCGCGCAGCATCGCCCGGCAGAGATCGAGGTCGGTGGTGAAGGGCACGAGCGCGAAGGGAGCATCGCCGAAGACGACGACGCCGACGCGGTCGCCCTTTCGGCGCGACAGGAAATCGTCGAGCACCTGCTTCACCGCGGTGAGCCGGTCGACGGTCTTGCCCGAGGCATCGACGAAATCGGCAGTGTCCATCGAGCCGGAAAGGTCGACCAGCACCAGCAGGTCGCGCGTCGGCAGGTCGCGATGCAGCGGTGGTTCGAGCCATTGCGGCCGGGCCAGCGCCGCGAGCGCGAGCAGCCAGCACAGGCCGGCCACGATCAGCCGGACCGCGCCGCGACGCGCCACGACGCCGCCAGAAACAGGCTCCTGCCCGCTCAACCGGGCGAGCCTGTCGAAGAACGGTACGCGCAAGCCGGGCCTCTGCTCGGCATGGGCGGGCAGTCCGAACCAGACCGCAAGCGGCAGCGGCAAGAGCAGGACGATCCAGGGATAGGCGAAGGAGAGCATCGTCACGCCTCCGCCGCGATGCGGGCGCGCTGGCCGCGAAGCCAAACCCTGGCTTGGACAAAGAGAAGGCGCTGGTCCGGTGGCGCAGCCGGGCTTTCCTCGGCGAGGAAACGGCCCAGATGTTCCGCTATGGCATCGGTGCTCGCGCCTTGCGGCGCCGTCCGGGCGATGAAGCCCGTCCAGCCGGCTCCGGTCAGCGCGGCGACAGCCTCGCGGCCATAGCGGACAAGGGCGACGCGCTTCAGGATCGACGAGACGGCCTCGGCCGTGGCCGGCTCGTCAGGGCCCGAAGCCAATGAAAGCGCATCGAGTTCGGAGATCGCCTCGCGCAGATAGGCGTTGGCGCGGTAGCGGCGCAGCGCCCGATAGGAGAACACCAGCAGAGCGGCCGATGCCGCGGCAGCGAGAATCCAGATCCCGATAGCCGGCGGCCAGAATGATACGGGTGGCGCCAAGGCGAGGTCAGCCAGATTGGCGAGGTCTCCAGGGTCGGCGCTCATGGCGGCGCCTGACCGCTTGCCGTGGCCAGAACCTGGGCCCGGCGACGGCCGATCAACTCGCGTAGCTGGTCGCCGACATCGCGTGTCGTCGAGATCGGCAGGACGGGGATGGCCCGGTTGCGGGAAAACTGCGCGAGCCGCGCGCGCCATTGCGTGTGGTCCGTGGAGAAGCGCTCGCGCAAGGCCGGCGCGGAGGCGTCGATTTCGATCTGCGCCTGTCCGGAGTTGAATGTCGCCGGCCCGACATCGGGCAGATCCCCTTCGAGCGGATCATGGACGAAGATCGCGAGCACATCGTTATGGGCGCAAAGCTGCGTCACCAGCCGCGTGGTCTCGTCATCCTCTCCGGCGGCGTCCGAGATCAGGCAGATCAGGCCGTCATGCTTGGCCATGCGGACGGCGATCCGGAGAGCCTCGTTCAGGCCTCCGGTCGTCGTCTCCTGCGCCGAGGGGTGCGCCAGCGCCGCATTCTGGCGGTGGACCTCGGAGAGCACGCGGATGACGCCCTGGTCGCGCGCCTGCGGCTTGATGGCGACGACTCCGGCCTCGCCGAAGACCACGGCGCCGACCCTGTCGCCGAGCGAGGTGACCCGCCAGGCAGCAAGCGCCGCAGCTTCCGCTGCCGCGACCGATTTCATCGCCCGCCGGCTGCCGAAGAACATCGTTCTGCGCTGGTCGACCAGCAGCAGGACAGGCCGGTCGCGCTCCTCGGAATAGACCCGGACATGCGGACTGCCGAGCCGCGCCGTGGCGAGCCAGTCGATCGTGCGGGTGTCGTCGCCCTCGTAATAGTGCCGCAGTTCCTCGAAGGAGAGGCCGCGGCCGCGCAGACGCGAGGCATGGCGGCCGGCGAGCAGGCTGTGCACGGGCTGGTGCGGCTGGAAGCTGAAGCCGCGTGCCCGGTGCTTGAGACGAAGCAGGTCGTCGAGCGTGACGAAGGCGCGGGCTCCGGCGCTCGGAGCGTTGCTGCCGGTCCTTGCCCTCTCCCGCATCAGCGCCATGATCGGCCTCGTTCAAACGGCGACGGCAACCTGCCTGATCACCTCGTCCAGCACGGTGTCTGCCGTCATTCCGTCGGCTCCGGCTTCGTAGGCCAGAGACAGCCGGTGGCGCAGGCAGTCATGCGCCACGGCCTGGACATCGTCGGGCGTGACGTAGTCGCGCCCCTTCAGCCAGGCGTAGGTGCGCGAGCAGCGATCCAGCGCCAGCGAGCCGCGCGGGCTCGCGCCGACAGCGATCCAGTTCTTGAGGTGCTCGCCGAACTCCGCAGGCCGTCGCGTGGCGGCGATGAGTGCGACCATGTAGGTCTCGACGACATCCTTCGTGACGACGCGGTCGATCTCCGCCCGGGCGTCGAAAATGGACTGCTGCGGGATCTTGGCGGGCGGCGGCGATGGGCTCGCCTGGGCGGTCGCACTTTCGGAGCGGACGAGGCGCATGACCTTCACCTCGTCGGCGTCGGAGGGATAGTCGATGCGGATATGCATGAGGAAGCGGTCCATCTGCGCTTCCGGCAGGGGATAGGTGCCTTCCTGCTCGATCGGGTTCTGCGTCGCGAGCACCATGAACAGCGGCGGCAGGTCGTAGCGCTGGCCGGCCACGGTGACATGGCGCTCCTCCATCGCCTCGAGCAGCGCCGACTGCACCTTGGGCGGCGCCCGGTTGATCTCGTCGGCCAGGATGAGATTGCCGAAGACCGGGCCCTTGCGGAATTCGAACTGTCCGTCCTGACGCAGGATTTCACCGCCCGTGACGTCGGAGGGCAGCAGATCGGGCGTGAACTGGATGCGGCTGAAGTCGGATTCCAGGTTCTTCGACAGGCTCTTGATGGCGCGCGTCTTGGCGAGGCCGGGCAGCCCTTCGATCAGGGCGTTTCCGTTGGCGAGCAGCGCGATGACGATGCGCTCGACGACGCGCTCCTGCCCGATGATGTCCTGGTTGATGCGGCCCTGAAGCTCGAGAATGGCATCACGTGGCGTGGTCGATGCTCTGGGCATCATCGCTTCCCGCTAGAGCACGCGCCGATCAGTTACCGCGCAATCCGATCGGATCGCGCGTTCTCTGATATCAATAGTTCAGAGACGGATTCGCCGATCAGGTTGAATCAACCTGATCGGACCCGGCTCTAGGCATGCGCCAAATTCTGAACAAAGAAAGCGATGAGTCATTCCCGTAACAGTTACAGCGCTGCCCGCTGGCAAGCCTGCCCGGCCCAGCCGAGCTTCCAGCCTCAAGGCGTTTGCGGGAGGAGGTCGTTTCCGAAGAAGTCCGTCTGCCGCGGCGCGCTGGTCTGATTGGCCCGGACATAACTCGGACCACCGGTACGCGGAGCGCCCGGGCCGGGGTCGAGATAGCTGCGCTCCGCGGGGAGTGGCAGCGCGACCGGCGCTGACGCGGTCGGCGGCGGCTCGCTCGAGGTGGTGCAGGCGATCAGGGGCCAACAGCACAGCATGGCAGCCGGCAGGCGGAAGAGCTTCATCGCGTTTGTCATCCGATCCTCATCGATTCGAGAAAGTCCTGGCCATCGATCCTATCCTTAGCTCACATCTCGGTGCACGGCGCGACAACAGTCACGAAGTCGGCCTGACGACGCATCGAAAGCCGACATGGCTGGTCGATGTGTCGATCGGCTCGGCATGGCGGGCGGCCGGGCGGTAGCGCCGGCAATAGCTCGGCGCGCAGAGATGCGAGCCGCCCTTCAGGACCTTGCGGGGGATCCTGATCTGCGGCTGGCGCGGATCGTAGCTCTCCGCCTCCGGCCCGCCGCGCGGGTTCTGCGGCACGCAGCAGGCCTTGGGCGCGTCGCCCGGGTGGCGCGTCGACCAGAAGTCGGAGGTCCATTCCCAGACATTGCCGATCATGTCGTAGAGGCCGTAGCCATTGGCGGGAAACGCCTTCACCGGCGAGGTCCGGGCGAAGCCGTCCTCCTTCGTGTTCTCGTTCGGGAAGCTGCCCTGCCAGATATTGGCCATGTGGCGGCCCTCGGGCGTCAGTTCGTCGCCCCAGGCGAACTCGGCGCCCTCGCGTCCGCCCCAGGCGGCGAACTCCCATTCGGCCTCGGTCGGCAGCGACTTCCCCGCCCAGGCGGCATAGGCCTCGGCATCGCGATAGGCGACATGCACGACGGGGTGATCGTCGAGCCCCTTGATCGAGGAGCCCGCGCCATAGGGCTTGCGCCAGGTCGCGCCGAACCGGAACGACCACCATTGCGACCAGTCGCGCAGATCGACCGGGTGCGTCGGCGGGTCGAACATCAGCGAGCCCGCCCGCAGCATATGCGGCAAGGCGCCGGGGTAGTCCTTCGGATCGGGCGCGATCTCAGCGAAGGTGACATGGCCGGTCGCCTCGACGAAGGCGCGGAACTGCCGGTTCGTCACCGGCGTCTCGTCGATCCAGAAGCCATCGACACTGGCGCGGTGGCTCGGCGCTTCCTCCGGATAGTGGTGGTCGGACCCCATGCGGAACGGGCCACCATCGATGCGTCGCATGCCGGCCAGCGCGGCCGGCCTGTCGAGAACGAGGCCCGTCACGGTCGCCGCTCCGGCGGAAAGACAGTCTTCCAGTCGGCCTTCATGTCGACGATCGTCCAGCCCTTCGCCTTGCCCTCGTCGAGAGCCTTGTCGAGCTTGCCGATCCGGGATGTCCGATCATAGGCCCATTCGCGCTCGGCATCGGTGTGGTGAAGGATCAGCGCGAGCCGTAAGCCCGATCCCGCTGTCGTGTACTGGAGCATTTGCAGGTCGCCATCGGAGTTGCCGAAGGCGAGGATCGGGCGGCGCCCGATGAAGCGGTTGATGCCGACCGGCTTGCCGGGACCGTCGTCGATGAACTCGACCTTGGCCTCCTTGAACAGCTCCGGCTTGCCGTCGCTACCGAGGCGGAACTTCACCACACCTGAGGATCCGATGACCTGCTCGGGAGGAATGCCATAGGCCTTCTCGGCGAATACCCGCATCAGCTCGACGCCGCCGCCCGAGACGATGAAGGTCTTGAAGCCATTGGCCCGCAGGAAGGCGAGCAGTTCGAGCTGCGGCTGGTAGACCAACTCGTCATAGGGGCGCTGCTTGGTGGGATGCCGGGCCGAGGCCAGCCAGTTGGCGACCGCCTTGGCGAACTGGTCGGTCGTCACGCCCGTATGCGTCGCGGCCATGATTTGCAGCAGGCCCTTCTCGCCGGACGCGGCAAGGCCTTTCAGGTCGCGGTTCAGAACCGAGCGAAAAGGCTCCCTGGTTTTCCAGTCCGGGTTCTGGGCTGCGAGCCGCTTCACCTCGTCGAAGGCGAACTGCAGTTGGAAATAGACCGGCTGCTCGGCCCAGAGCGTGCCGTCATTGTCGAAGGTCGCGATGCGCTCGGCGGGCCTGACGTAGTCCGGTCCGCCTTCCCGCGTCACCTTCCCGACGAAGTCGAGGATCGTCGACTTGGCCTTGCCGTCGTTCCAGGACGGCAGCGGGTCGGTTTGGGCGAATGTGCCGGCCGCCGAGGCAACCATGCCGATCAGCATTGCCGCCGCGCCGGCGAGGATTCCACGCCGGTTCGGCATCGACTGCGAACGCCAGGTCGAAGGCGGGTATCGGGTGCTCATGGCTTTGATCCTCGCGCAGCGTTTGTCGAAGCGGTTCATTCCCGTCCCCCGCCACTGAACCAGCGATAATACGGATTCTCCGGCGCCTTCTGCGCCACGCTCCGCATCTGCCTGGCCCAGCGCGTCCGCTCCCCCGAATAAGCGGCAAGACCGGCATCGTAGAAGGTCAGGAGGATGTCGGCTTCGGTAGCGAGCGCCGCCTTGAAGGCATCGTCGGCACCGATGAGGGCCGGAGCGCGCTGCATGTCCATCAGGGCCGGCAGGGTCGTGTTCAGCTCCAGGCGGCGGACCCAGCCGGCATATTCGATCCGGGGATCGTCGTCCGTCACCGGCCGGGCGCTGCCGGCATAGCGCTCCAGCCCCGCGCGGTCGGTGACGAAGGTCGCAAGCAGCGCCGCCGGGGACGCGATGCCGACTTCGGCGAGCGCCTTCGCCACCTCCGGCTGCGCCATCCGCCCGGCAATCCGCGGCAGGTCGAGCATCACCGGCTCCTGCGAGCCGATCAGCAGCATCTCGTGAAGCTCGGTGGTCCAGAGCGTGGCATGCGGAAAGACGTCGAGGAAGCTGCGCACCAGCGAGCGCGTGTCCTCGTCGTTCTGGGTCGGTAGCGGCAGCCATTGCGCGACGAGCCCGCCCCCGGCGAGACGCGAGCGCGCCAGGGCATAGAAGTCGCTGGAATAGAGGTTTGCGACGCCGGCTGCGGAAGGCGGTGGCGGCTCCAGGGTGATCAGGTCGTAAAGCTCCGGACTGCGCAGAAGCTCGCGGCGCCCGTCGCGCAGGCGGATATCGAGACGGGGATCGCCCGCCGCCTGGTAGTTGCCCTGAAAGGCCGAGGCCGCCCGCACCACGCTCGGCAGGAGCTCGGCGACGACGCGCTTTTCGAGCCCCGGATGGGTCAGCAGGGCGCCGGCGGTGATGCCGGTGCCGAAGCCGATCACCAGCGCCGATTTCGGTTCGCCATTGTGGATGATCAGCGGCAGCAGCGCTTGCAGGCGCATATAGCGCAGCGACGGCATCGCATCGCCGGAGTTCGAGACGCCCTGGATGTAGAGGCGGCGGAAGCGGTTGCGCCCCGAATTGCGCTCGACGACCGCGACCGTGCCGCCGAGGCCTTCCTCATAGGAGACCAGATTTGCGCCGCGGGCCCCTGGCAGCAGCGAGGCGAGACGGTCGGACGGCAGGAGAGCGGCCGTTGCGCAAGCCGCCAGACTGACGGCAAGCGCGGCGGTCCAGATCTTCGAGGCGCTGCGGCGCTCGCGCAGCGCGGCGATCACGCCGATCAGCGCGGCGCCGACGGCAAGTACGGCGAGACTTCGCACCAGGCCGAGCGCGGGAACGAGGACGAAGCCGGTCAGGACGGAGCCAAGGATGCCGCCGAGCGTGTTCAGCGCGACGATCGCGCCGACACCCCGGCCGACATGCCGGGGATCGACGACCAGCCGAAGCGCCGCCGGGAATGCGGCCCCGAGGAACAGGGTGCTGGGCAGGACGACGCAGATCGCGGCGATGGCGAAGCGGGCTGCCATCCCGGCAAAGGCGCTTTCGGTCAGCCTCAGCACGATCGCTTCGACGAAGCTCTGGAACTGGATCAGCCAGGGGCCGAGCACGGCAATGGCGAGCGCGGCGGACAGCCCGGCCGCGGCGATGAGCAGTCCGAAGACGCTCCAGGGATGCGTGACGCGATCGGCCCAGCGGGCATAGAGGGCCGAGCCGAGAGCAAGGCCGGTGAGATAGGTGGCCAGCAGCACCGAAAAGGCGAAGCTGCGCGTGCTCATGAAGGGCACGATCATCTGCGACCAGACCACCTCGTAGCCGAGGGCGATGCCTCCGGCGATCGAGTAGAGGCCGATCGCGAGCAACGCGGAAGTCGTGAAACGGCTTTCGGTGGTCTCCGGAGACGCGGGAACAGAAACCGTGGCGCCCCTGCTTAAGGCGAGTGCCAGAAGCGCGGCGATCAGGCAGATCGCCGCCGCGACGAGAGCCGAGCCGCGAATGCCGGCTGCGGGAATGACGACGAAGGAAGCCAGCAGGGCGCCGGCGATGGCGCCAGCCGTGTTGGCAGCATAGAGGCCGCCGCCGACGCGGCCGACATCCTTGCGCTGGCTGGCCGCGAAACGCGTCAGCGCGGGCAGGGTTCCGCCCATCAGGACCGCGGGAAGGCCGACGAGCAGGAAGACCATCGCCCAGCCGAGCAATGGATTCGTTGCTTCGAGCCGGGCAAAGAGCGGCGCGGCCTGCGACAGGCAAAGCGTCGTCAGGACGGCGAGGACAGCGACGCCGGCTTCGAGCGCCGCATAGAGGCGCAAGGAGCAGGCGCTCCGATCGGCCATACGGCCGAAGAGCAGGCCGCCGACGGCGAGGCCGGCGAAAAAGGCGCTGACGCCGGTGGTCACGGCATAGACATCGACGCCGACCACCAGCGTGAGCTGCTTGATCCAGAGCACCTGGCAGATCAGCGCCGCCGCGCCCGAGAGGAAGAGCAGCAACACCGGTACGGCGTTGCTCCCTTCGCGCGCTTGCGCCGCGCCGGCCGGGGAACGCCTGGTTCTCCGGCCGGAACGTGGTGGCACCGGGACCTGCTCGGTGCGTGCCAACCTCACTTCTTGGTCTTCTCGTCCTTGAGGAGGATGTCGATGGCCTGGATGACCTTCTTGCCGGGATTGGCCTTGCAGTAGACGATGAGCTTGTGCTCGCCTGCCTTGGCGCGCGTGATATGGGCGTAATGCTTCTTGGCCAGGCCGTTGTACCAGCCGCTATACCAGGCCGCCAGCATGTCGGCGTCTTCCTGGTAGGTGTTGGCGAGCTGGGCGCAGGTCAGCTCCTGCACATTGATGAACCCATCCTTGTCCGCATAGGCGGAAAGCTCGGTCTGGGCGTTCGCGGAAAAGGACACGGCCGCGGTCATTGCTGCGGCGCAGGCCGTGGACGTGAGGAAACGGGTGATCGTCATCGGGGAAGCCTTTGTCGGGTTAATGGCAGGTGGCGCCAGCCGCCCCGAGGGGCGGCCGGCCGAGCGGTCATTCCAGGCCGCGCTTCTTGAAGGACTCGTCGATCTTCTTGTCGACCTGCTTGCGAACCTGGTCGATGCTGAAGCTGGCGATCCGCTGGCTCGGCGGAAATTCGGCGAAGGATTCCAGGAACGCAGTCGCCTTAATGCCGCCATACGAGATCGTGTAGGCGTTCTCGACCCGCCATTGGTCGTAGCCCATGCCGGAAATCTCGGCATGCTCATAAGGATCCATCCGAAGGTTGAACAGCTTCGGAGCGCGCAGCGGGGTAAACGGATTGGCCCAGACGTCCATCTGGCCGGTTTTCTCTTGCTTTTCGAAGACGAGCTTCCAGTTTTCGAACCGGATTGCGACGAGAGCGCCGTCGTCGTTGAAGTAAAAGAACTCGTTGCGCGCGCTCTTGTCGGACTTGCCGGTCAGGTAGTCGAGCTGGTTGAAGCCGTCGAGGTGGTTGCGGAAGGTGGTCGCATTGCCCTGGGGCTGCCAGCCCTTGAGCAGACGATCCTTGATGTCGGTGTCGCCGGCCGCGGCCAGCAGCGTCGGGAACCAGTCGAGACCGGACACGATGCCGTTGCTGACCTCGCCTGCCTTGACCTTGCCCGGCCAACGGATCATCGCCGGCACGCGGAAGGCACCCTCCCAGTTCGTATCCTTCTCCGAGCGGAACGGCGTCGTCGCCGCGTCCGGCCAGCTAAAGGCGTTGGGGCCGTTATCCGTGGTGAAGATGACGATGGTGTTCTGCGAAACGCCCATGTCGTCGAGCGCCTTCAGCAGCTTGCCGACATTCATGTCCAGCTCGACCATGCCGTCGGCGTATTCGTTGCCGGGCATGCCGCTCTGGCCGCGCATCGATTCACGAACATGGGTGAACATATGCATGCGGGTGAAGTTCATCCAGGTGAAGAAGGGCTTGTTGGCCCTCGCCTGGCGCTGCATGAAGTCGACCGCGGCGGCAGTCGTCTCGTCGTCGACGGTTTCCATGCGCTTGCGGGTCAGCGGCCCGGTGTCCTCGATCTTGCCGTCGGCCGAGGTCCTGAGCACGCCGCGCGGCGAAAAAGCCTTGACGAAGGCCGGGTCGTTCTTCGGCCAGTTCGCCCGCTCCGGCTCTTCCTCGGCGTTGAGATGATAGAGATTGCCGAAGAATTCGTCGAAGCCATGGGCGGTCGGCAGATACTCGTCCTTGTCGCCGAGATGGTTCTTGCCGAACTGGCCGGTGGCGTAGCCGAGCGGCTTGAGCGCCTGGGCAATGGTGATATCGGTCTTCTGCATGCCGACCGAGGCGCCGGGAAAGCCGACCTTGCATAGACCGGTACGCAGGCAGGCCTGGCCGGTGATGAAGGTCGAACGCCCTGCCGTGCATGAGTTCTCGGCATAGTAATCCGTGAACATCATGCCTTCCTTGGCGATCCGGTCGACGTTCGGCGTCCTGTAGCCGACGAGACCGTGCGTATAGGCGCTGATATTCGACTGGCCGACATCGTCGCCGAAGATGACGAGGATGTTGGGCCGGGCTGGTGCCGGCGCGGGCGCCGGCTGGGCTTTGAGCGGGCCTGTCGACAGGCCCATCACCACAGCCAGCGCTGCGGCGGCCATGAATTTCTGGCGTTCCATGAAGCACTCCCGGTTCCGGATCATCGCTCTGGGCCAAGCTTCGAGCGTGAGGGCGCCGACCCAAGCGCGCGAGGCAACGCTGACATGGCAGGCGCGGACGCTTAAGGCTGTAACGGTTACGGAAGCCGCCTTATCGGGGACGGCGGCAAAGACCGGTCATGGCGCGCGCCATGCCAGGCCGAGCTCCTTGCAGAGGGATGCCACGACCATGTCGGCAATGCCGTCGATGGCCGCAAAGCAAGGCGTGGACGCTGCGGGAAGGTCGCGGAAATCGCAGCACTTGATCTCGCCACTGCGCAGATCGGTCGCCTGCCAGGAAAACCGCCTGTGATCGCCCATCTGGCGCACGGTGACATCGAGGGAAATGGCACCCCGGGGATCGGCGAAAAGGTCGTTGAGGAAGGCATTGGCCGCCTTGCGCTGCTCAGGCGGCACGGCAAAGACCTTGAGGCGGGCCTGCCGCAGGCGGATCGCCAGCGCATCGGCGAAAAGCTCTCCCCGCAGCGCCGTTTCACTGTCGGCTTGTGCCGTGCGATTCTTGATCACGACCATCATGCCAGGCTGATCCTCGCGGACGCCGGGCACAGTGCTCGACAGGTCGTCACCGTCCTGGAGCGCGGTATCCCGCGACCAGCTGAACACCGGGACATAGCTGCCGGGGGGAATGGAGATCCGCACCGGCAAGTCCGCACCGCTCGTCTCGTAATGCGCGGTGAGGGCCGAGCGCAGCCGGGTCGCCTCGATGCGGACGATCGGATCGACATTCGGATCGAATGTCTCGTCGCGGCCAAAGACATCGACGCCGATCAGATAGGCCTTGATGCGATCGGCCTGGCCCGCCACGGTCTGGTTGACGACGAAGGAGAGGAAACGGCGGTTTCGCTCGGACAAGCGCAGGGAGGGCGACTCGAGCAACTCATCGAGTGCGCCGCGGATGGCTGCGGCCGGAGGTTGCGGTGTGCGCCGGGCCGAGATTCTCGCATCCATCGCTTCGCCTCCAAAGCCTGGATTTCATCTCGTAGTCTCTGTTCATGACGATGGCGCAAAGAACTGGCCGCGACAAGCAGACATGGCTTGCGCGGCCCGCAGAAAACCACGCGTTACATTACGAAAGCCTGTTCAGGATATCTTGCTCTGTATCCTTCGCCAGGGCCTGATATTCGCGCGCTCGGGCCGGGCCGATCGGCGCTGCGGATTTGCTCCAATAGGCCGCCGCTTCGCAGGCGGCTTCATAGGCCTCGCACAGCTCAACTAGCCGTAGATCCTGCGAAAACCGCTGCCGCAGTTCGGCGCGCCGCTCGGGCCACCGAAGCAGCAGCCGCGCCAGCCCTCGCTTTTGCGCTTGGTCCATCCAGGCCTCCCGGTACGACAGAACCGGACCTCCGCGATACTGCGCCAGAAGCGCCGCAGATGCAGATTTAACGGTTACCGGCTGTCCGAGGTGGCGATCACGCATGTCCGTCATGCGTCGGGAGCGCGCATGTAATGGTCACCGAGCGGACTTGGCTCGACAGGCCGTTTCGTAACCTACTGTGGCGTGTCGTCGGGTTCGGCATCGAAGCGGCCCAGCTCGCCGGCGCGGTCCTCGGCAAGGTCAAGGTCCTGGGCAACGTCAAGGCCGAACCCCGGGGAGGCAGGATTTGATCGATGCCCGTGACGATTTCCGGACCTTTCGGATTCCGGCCGGTCAAGTGCGGTGGCTCTGGGCCTGAAGGCGGACAACGAAAGCCACTCCCGTCTTGCCTGTTTCCGCGCAGTAGATCTGGCCGCCAAATCGCTCGATGATCTGCCGACTGATGGCGAGCCCGAGGCCGGCGCCACTCTGGCGCGGTGCTGGGCCGCGCGCGAACTTCGCGAAGATGCGCTCGCGTTCGCTTTGCGGAATGCACGGACCGTTGTCGATGACGCGCGCCTCGAAGACCCCTTTGCGCAACGAACTTGCAACAGACACCATGGGTCTCGGGTCGGTGTTGTATTTTATCGCATTCGAAACGAGGTTGATGAACACCTGCGCGAAACGATCGCGGTCGCCGAGGATGACGGCCCGGCGGGCGCGGCGGGAGCGCTTGAGCGTCACCCTGGCAGCGCGTGCAAGCGCCTCGCAACTCTCCATCGCCTGGTCGATTGCCGCGTCGGGATCGAACGGCCCGGTTTCCCAGGCCGGCTTGCCGCTTTCCAGCTGGTTGACGTCGAGAATGCCGTCGAGCAGCCGGGTGAGGCGCAAGCTTTCGTCCTGGATGATGCCGAGGAAGCGGAGCTTCTCGGTTTCGTGCATGTCCCGATTATTGAGCAGAATGTCGCTGAATGAGCGGATGGACGCCATCGGTGTGCGCACCTCGTGGCTGACCTGGCTCAGGAACTCGTCCTTTTGCGTGTCGACCTCGCGCAGCCGCTCGTTCGCCTGCGCCAGCTCGGCGGCCGTCGCCTCCACCTGCCGCGACTTGCGCTCGAGTTCGGCGGAATAGGCGCGGATCTGCTCGGCCTCGCCCGCCAGGCGCTTGAGCTCCTCGACGCCGATCGTCTCGCTTGTGACCACGCGCGAGAGGAGAGAGCGCGCAGAGGCGGCGCCGACATTGGCCGCAAGGCGCTGCTCGACCAGGGAAATGAGCTCGTCGCTGGCGATGACGGCGCGTTCCGCGCCATGCCTGTTGAACAGATGAACGGCCTCCACCGGCCCCAGGATGCGGTCGGCGATCTGGCGCAACTCATGGACCCTGGCGGTGCGGCGGATGACGCCGAGTTCGGTCTCGGTCTGGCGGCGGAAGATATCGATGAAAAGCGTCGCCTGGAATCGGGTCAACGGCGTGGGTTCGCGCAGGAGCGAGACCGCGATGAGCAGCCCCGTGTTGACCGTCATGCTCCAGAACAGCGCGTGGACGAGCGGATCGAACACGTCGAGGCCGAACAGCGCGTGGGGCACCAGCCAGCCCAGCCCGAACGGTCCGTTCTCGATCACGTCCGCCGACATCAGGAATGCGCCTTCGAAGCTCGGCAGGAAGAGCGTGTAGGCCCAGATGAGGAAGCCGGCCGCCAGTCCGGCGATCGCGCCGCGATGCGTCGCCCGATGCCAATACAGTCCCGCGATCAGGCTCGGCAGTGGCTGGATCAGGCCGCAGAACGAGATCAGGCCGATCGAAGCCAACGCATCCGAGGTCCGGCTCACCCAGAAATAGATGAAGCCGAGAAAGACGATGAAGACGATGCTGGCGCGCCGCGCGGCGAGAATGAAGTTGCGCGTGTTTTGTCCCCCGCTGGTCGGAACCATCGAGAAGCGCATGGCCAGCGGCATCACGATATGGTTGGAAATCATCGTCGAAAGCGCGATGGAGGAGACGATCACCATCGAGGTCGCCGAGGAAAAGCCGCCGAGAAAGGCGAGCAGGCCGATCGTCTCCTGTCCGCCGGTCATGGGCAGCGTCAGGACGAAGAGGTCCGGGTCGGAACCCGCCGGCAGATAATTGAGCCCCGCCATCGCGATCGGAATCACGAACAGGTTGATGAGGATGAGGTAGAGCGGAAACATCCAGGATGCGGTGCGGATCTGTTCTTCGCTGGAATTTTCGACGACCGTGACCTGGAACTGGCGTGGCAGGCAGATGACCGCGGCGCCGGACAGGAAGCAGAGCGCAAACCAACGCGCCCCGAAGCTCTGCTCCGGATGCATCAGGCTGACGGGCGCATTGCGAAACATCTCTTCCGGCGTGCCCGAAAGCGTGAGGTAAACCCAGAGGCCGACAGCCAGGAACGCGACAAGCTTCACCAAAGCCTCGACGGCGATCGCCGCGATCACGCCATGATGGCGCTCGTTCACGTCGATGTTGCGGACACCAAAAATGATCGAGAAGAGACACAGGCCCGCAGCCAGCCAGAAGGCGACCAGGAAATCCGGCTCAAGGCGTTGCGAAGCGGCGACCACGGCTCCGGCGGGATAGGTCACGACCTGGAAGCTGGCGGTCAGCGCCTTGAGCTGCAAGGCGATGTAGGGCGTGATCGCCACGACCGCCAGGATGGTTATCAACGCGCCAAGCGCCGGGCTCTTGCCGAACCGCGCCGAGATGAAGTCGGCGATCGAGGTGGTGTGGTGCACGCGCCCGACCGTGACGAGCTTTCGCAGGAAGAGCCACCACCCGGCGAAGACGATTGTCGGGCCGAGATAGATGGTGAGGAATTCCAACCCGTTCTTCGCGGCCGAGCCGACCGAGCCGAAGAAGGTCCAGGAACTGCAGTAAATCGAGATCGACAGGGTGTAGACGAGGGGCGAGGACAGCCAGCCGGTCGGATCCTTGCGCGCTCTCCGGTCGCCGGCGAAGGCGACGCCGAACAGGATCGCGACATAGGCAAGACATACCAGGACGACGAGGTTGGCATGCAGCATCAGGGCTGGTCCACCGAAGTCGGTACGGTCTCCTGCGCGGCGCCTGGACCATCCGACGCTTCGGCATGCCTGCGCGCCACAAGCCAGGCGGCGAAAATGACCACCGCCCAGACGCCGAACACATAAGCGACGATCAAAGGCACGCCAAAGACGAAGGCGGGCGCGGCGAAGATCAGGATGAAGGGGGGCAGAAGCAGGACGGTCGCGGCGATCGGCAGCAGCGCCGCCGCATCGCGCGCGCCCTGATGGTCCGCCGCGTGGCGCTTCATCGCGGGACGCCGCCTTCGGCAAGGCGGCAGACGCGTTCGACCACATCGGCATTGGAGAACGGCTTGGTGATGAAGTCGCTGGCGCCGATCGCTTCGGCGATCCGGCGATCGCTGGCCTGGCCCTTGGCGGTGAGCACCATCACCGGCAAGGTCGCGAGCGCCCGGTCGGAACGAATGGCCTTCAGGACGTCGAGCCCGTTCATGCCCGGCAGCATGATGTCGAGCACGAGAACTTCGAAGACCTGCCGGCGCACGCGGTCCAGCGCCTCGGCGCCGTCGTTCGCCGTGTCGACCTCGAAGCCGGCGCGGCTGAGGATGAAATTCAGCGATTCGACGATATTGGGCTCATCCTCGACAATGAGTATGCGCGCCTTGGCCATGTCGATCCGAACTCCCCATTTTGGTCTTTTTTTAGAACTTATACCGTTCGCGCGGCATCACCCATAAGCTTTTCGGAGTGTGGCTTCAGGCGATCAGCGGCGCTTCCTGCCGGTGGCTGCAGTCGGTGCGCGGACACAGCCTGCAGAGCGTGCCGACCGGGACCATGGCGGCAGCGCGGTCGATGCCGTCGCCATAGCCGACCCTTGCGGCGTCGGCGGCCGAGCAGACGAGCATCACCGACATGAGATGTCGCGGCACCGCGGCGGATGGCGGTCGCTTCTCGACGGCGCGTGCGAAGAACAGGAACTGCTCGCCCGACGGCAGTTCGCCAAATCTTCGCACGGTCACCCCGGGCGTCTGGAAGGCGGCATGGATCGCCCATAGTGGACAGGAATTGCCGTAGCGCGGCAACGGCAGGCGCGGCAGCGGCAGACGCTTGGTGACGTAACCGGAGGCATCGGAGCGCATGAAGGCGAAGCGCACGCCCTCGGCGCCCGGCCGCCGGAGCGTCGCCAGCCTGTGCGCCGCCTGCTCGTAGGAGACGCCGAACAGTCGCGACAGCGCGTCCAGATCGTAGCGGTGCCGCGTGGCGGCAGCGAGGAAAGCCTCGTAGGGCATCAGCACGGCGGCGGCGGCATAGGCGTCGAGCGCGGAGGCGGCGAGCGCGCGCGATTCGTCGGAGGCGAGCGCTGGATGCGTCTCGACCAGCAAACGGGTTGCCGCGCGGGCGTCGTCGCGCAAGGCGCTGCGCAGCAGGCCGAAACGGCGCGCCTCGGCGGTCTCGGCAAGGTGCGGCTCGGGCTGATGCAGGCCCCGGACCCGAAGCGACCTTCTGGCCGCGGCGTCCGGCGTCTCGCCCGGAAGCAGAGCTTCGAGAAAGCCGGCCGCAAGCTCCTCAAGGGCGGGAAAGTAATTGTCGGTGGCGAGGATGAAGGCGTCGACATGCTCGGCCGGCGTGGCCGAGCGCACGCGCATATGGGCGCTGTCGAAGAAGTCGAGCAGCGACTTCGCCGTGCCGGACAGCTTTTGCGTGTCGTCGGCAACGATCGAAAGGAAGCGGCGGCGGTCGGCAGGCGTCAGGGCATCGTCGTCTTCCAGGATCTCCGCGGCGGAGCGGATCGACGCGGCGTTGGTCAGCATGCGGTGGACGCTGTCGCCAAGGAACGGGTCATGGTTGAGCCGGTCGGCAAGTGCGAGGATGGCTTCGCTCTTGTCGAGCCAGGCCCGGTGAAGCCTTAGCGTGAGGCTGGCCCAGCCCGGATTGCGGCCGACCAGTTCGGCCGCGGAACCGGGATGTCCCGCCGGACTGGCGATCTCGGGGTCGGCTGCGATCTCGTCGAGGTCGGCGACGACGCGGCGCTCGGCCTCGCCGTCGAGTTCGGCGCGGTCGACCGTCAGGCCGGCGGCGATGCGGTCGATCAAGGCGCCGCCGATGGCGCGTTTATTCAGTTCGATGAGGTTGAGGTAGGACGGCGAGATTCCGGCGCGCCTGGCCAGTTCGCCCTGCGTCAGGCCGGACTTGCGGCGCAGCGCGCGAATCTTCAGGCCGGCCAGATTCTCGTTCATGTCCACCCTGCCAACATGTCCATTTGTAAATTACTGACAAATCAGGTTGTCTTCAATCGCAAAAATTGACAAAATATACGTGTTAAACCAATGGCTTATTGTAGTAGTGACAAAATGGCGGAATAACTCTCGCAGGGCGGCAAACGCCTTGAGCGCGCCGGCCGGGGGGCGGTGCGGCATCCACGGGAGGAAGCCACATGACATTCGAATCCATGAACCGTCGTCTGTTCCTGAAGCGCAGCGCGATCGTAGGCGCCGGCCTCGCCACGCCGATGCACTTCATTCGCAACGCCTACGCCGACAACGTGTCCTGCAACATGCCGAAGGGCGATACCGTGACGTTCGGCTGGAACGTGCCATTGACCGGCGCCTATGCCGACGAGGGCAAGGACGAACTCAAGGCCTTCCAACTCGCCGTCAAGCATCTCAACGGCCAGGGTGACGGCGGCCTGATCTCGGTGCTGAAGCCGACCGCGCTCAAGGGCAAGGGCATTCTCGGCAAGAAGGTCGCCTATGTGCACGGCGACTCGCAGACCAAGTCGGACGCGGCGCGCGACGGCGCCAAGCGCATGATCGAGCGCGACGGCGCCATCATGATTTCGGGCGGTTCGTCGTCCGGCGTGGCGGTGGCCGTGCAGGGCCTGTGCCAGGAGCTCGGGGTCGTCTTCATGGCCGGCCTGACGCACTCCAACGACACCACAGGCAAGGACAAGAAGCGCTATGGCTTCCGCCACTTCTTCAACGCCTACCAGTCGGGCGTGGCGCTGGCTCCGGTGATCGGCGAAGCCTATGGCAAGGAGCGCCGGGCCTATCACCTGACGGCCGACTACACCTGGGGCTGGACTCAGGAAGAGTCGATCAAGAACGCCACGGAGGCGCTCGGCTGGCAGACAGTCGCGGCCGTCCGCACGCCGCTGGGCGCCGCCGACTTCTCGCAATACATCACACCGGTGCTGAATTCCGGCGCCGACGTGCTGATTTTGAACCACTACGGCAAGGACATGGTCAACTCGCTGACCCAGTCGGTGCAGTTCGGCCTGCGCGACAAGCAGGTCAACGGCAAGAACTTCGAGATCGTCGTTCCGCTGTTCTCCGAACTGATGGCGCAGGGCGCGGGCAGCGCGGTGAAGGGCATCTACGGCACAAGCAACTGGGACTGGAAGCTCGAGGACGCCGCGACCAAGGCCTTCACCAAGTCGTTCGGCGCGGAATACGGCACGCCGCCATCGCAGGCCGCACACACCTGCTACGTCCAGGCGCTGCTCTACGCCGACGCTTGCGAGCGCGCCGGCACATTCTTTGCCCCGGCCGTGATCAAGGCGCTCGAAGGCTTCGAGTTCGACGGCATGGGCAACGGCAAGACGCTCTACCGCGCCGAGGACCACCAGTGCATGAAGTCGTGCCTTGTCGTCCAGGGCAAGGATGCCCCCAAGGACAAGTTCGACCTGATGAAGGTCGTGAAGGTCGTGCCGCGCGAGGCGACCACCTACGATCCGAAAATGTTCGGCGGCGAGCTCGGACCCTCTGATCCGAAGCGCTGCTGATCTGACCGGACGGAAGGCCGGCCGCCCCATTTGGCGGCCGGCCTTCCGTCCCATTTGCCGAATCGACCACGCCTGGACGGACGAAGATGGACGCAATCCTGCTGCAGATACTGAACGGGCTCGACAAGGGCGGGGCCTACGCGCTGATCGCGCTTGGGCTGACGCTCGTCTTCGGCACGCTCGGCGTGGTGAACTTCGCGCATGGCGCGCTGTTCATGCTGGGCGCCTTCTGCGCCGTCGCCTTCAACAAGCTGCTCAACCTCGAAAGCGTCGTCGTCGACCCGGAGAAGACGACCGCCTGGGGCAGCCCGCTCGAAATCCGCACCCCTTATGTCGAGGCCTGGCTCGGCGATTTCGGCGTCTTCCTCAACGACTATTCGGTCCCGGCGTCGATCGCGCTCGCCGTGCCCGTCATGCTGATCCTCGGCATCGCGATGGAACGCGGGCTGATCCGCCACTTCTACAAGCGCCCGCACGCCGACCAGATCCTGGTGACGTTCGGGCTGGCGATCGTCATCCAGGAGATCATCAAGCATTTCTTCGGCGCCAATCCGATCCCGCAGCCGGCGCCCGATGCCTTCGCCGGCACGGTCTATGTCGGCCAGATCCTCGGCATGGGCCAGACGCTGGCCTATCCCTGGTGGCGCATCGTCTACCTGCTGTTCTCGCTCGGCGTGATCGGCGTGGTGTTCGCCTTCCTGCAGTTCACGACCTACGGCATGGTGGTGCGCGCCGGCATGCACGACCGTCAGACCGTCGGCTTCCTCGGCATCGACATCGAGCGACGCTTCACGGTGGTGTTCGGGCTGGCGGCGGTGGTCGCCGGCGTCGCCGGCGTCATGTACACCCCGATCCTGCCGCCCGACTACCACATGGGCATGGAGTTCCTGGTGCTTTCCTTCGTGGTGGTCGTCGTCGGCGGCATGGGCTCGCTCGGTGGCGCGGTGGCGGCCGGCTTCCTGCTCGGCATTCTGCAGTCCTTCGCCTCGATGAACGAGATCAAGTCGCTGGTGCCGGGCATCGACCACGTCATCATCTACCTGGTCGCGGTGGTGATCCTGCTGACGCTGCCGCGCGGACTGCTCGGCCGCAAGGGCGTGATGGAGGACTGACCCGGTGTTCACCAATCCCGCACGCAACGACTGGATGCTCCTGGCCGGATTCTCGGCCGTCATCCTCTGCCTGCCGATCCTGCTCGAGCCGATCGGGGCGGCCTATCCGGCGCTGATGCAGAAGTTCTGCATATTCGGCATCTTCGCCATCGGCTTCAACATCCTGTTCGGCCTGACCGGCTATCTGTCGTTCGGCCATGCCGCCTTCCTCGGCGTCGGATCCTACGCCGCCGTCTGGTCGTTCAAGCTGTTCACCATGAACGCCATTCCGGCGATCGTCATGGCGGTGTTCTTCGCCGCGGCCTTCGCGCTGGTCATCGGCTATGTCTGCCTCAGGCGGTCGGGCATCTACTTCTCGATCCTGACGCTCGCCTTCGCCCAGATGAGCTACAATCTGGTCTATTCGGTGCTGACGCCGCTGACCAATGGCGAGACCGGCCTGCAATTGTCGCTCCAGGACCCGCGCATCATCGACGGGCTGTTCTTCGAGCCGGCGGCCGGCCTGCCGCGCGTCAACCTGTTCTCGACCTATATCAGCGGCGGCGGCTATGCCGGCTTCTATCTCTGCGCGGTGATGCTGATCGTCTGCTTCTACATCGCCATGCGCATCTTCCGCTCGCCCTTCGGCATGATGCTGCGGGCGATCAAGTCGAACCAGAACCGGATGCGCTACACCGGCTTCAACACGCGGCCCTATTTGCTCGCCGCCTTCGTCATCTCGGGCATGTATGCCGGGCTGGCCGGCGGCCTGATGGCGGCGACCGACCCGCTGGTCGGCGCCGAGCGGATGCAGTGGACGGCGTCGGGCGAGGTCGTGCTGATGACCATCCTCGGCGGCGTCGGCACGCTGGTCGGGCCGGTCATCGGGGCGGCGGTGATCAAATATTTCGAGAACATCTTCTCGGCCTTCGGCGAGCGGACCCTGCACAATGTGTTCGGCTTCCTGCCGGATGCGATCGAGCAGCCGGTCGTGTCGTTCTTCGCGCTCTTCGTCGGCGACGGCTGGAACCTGACGCTCGGCGTCGTCTTCATGTTGATCGTCATCTTCCTGCCGGGCGGCATCATGGAAGGGCTGCGCCGCATCTGGAACCTGTTCAACCGTCGGCCAGGCGATCGCGAGACGATGCCGGCCGCGCAAACCCAACCGGCGGAGTAGAGCCATGACACGCAACGTCGTCCTGCACGTTGCCGACGTGCACAAGAGCTTCGGCGGGCTGCACGCGCTCTCCGACGTCGACCTGCAGGTCGAGGAAGGCACCATCCACGCCATCATCGGGCCGAACGGCGCCGGCAAGTCGACGCTCCTGAACGTCTGCATCGGACGGCTGGCGCCCGACACCGGCGCGGTGGTCTTCGACGGCCAGGTCATCACCGGCAAGCAGCCGCACGAGATCAACCAGATGGGCGTCGTCCGTGTTTTCCAGACGCCGGAGATCTTTCCCGACCTGACGCTGTTGCAGAACGTCATGGTGCCGGCCTTCGCCAAGCGCGACGGCCCGTTCAGGCTGAACGCCATGCAGCCGGTCGAGAAGCGCACCGACATCCGCGACATGGCGCTGCACTGGCTGGAGGATGTCGGTCTCGCCGGCCAGAAGGACGCCATCGCCGCCAGCCTGTCGCGCGGCGACAAGCGCCGGCTGGAGCTGGCGATGGGGCTGGTGCAGAACCCGCGCCTGCTGCTGCTCGACGAGCCCACCGCCGGCATGTCCCGGCACGACACCAATTCGACGATCGACCTGCTGAAGAAATTCAAGGGACGCGGGATGACCAAGGTCATCATCGAACACGACATGCATGTGGTGTTCTCGCTCGCCGACCGCATCACCGTCCTTGCACAGGGCCGGATCATTGCCGATGGTCCTCCCGACGAGGTGAGGGGCAATCCGAAGGTGCAGGAAGCCTATCTGGGGGGAGCGCATTGATGAACGCGATGACCATGCCAGACGTGAAGACCGCGGAAGCGGCGCCGGCCTATTTCAGCGTCCGCGACATCCACGCCTTCTACGGCGAGAGCTATATCGTCCAGGGGGTTTCCTTCGACGTCGCCGAGGGCGACGTGGTGGCGCTGCTGGGGCGCAACGGCGCCGGCAAGACCTCGACGCTGCGGACCCTGGCGCGCGCGCATGATCCCGAACTGAAGCGCGGCGAGATCTGGCTCAATGGCGAGCCGATCCACAAGCTCAAGGATTTCCAGGCGGCGCAGAAGGGCATCCAGCTCGTGCAGGAGGACCGCCGCATCATCCCCGGGCTGACGGTCGAGGAAAACCTCCAGCTGGCGCGGATCGCCGAGCCGAAGGGCTGGGGCCTGGAGCAGATCTATTCGCATTTCCCCAGGCTTGCCGAACGGCGCAAGCAGGAAGGCGTGACCCTGTCGGGGGGCGAGCAGCAGATGCTTGCAGTGGCGCGGGCGCTGGCGCGCGACATCAAGCTCCTGCTGCTCGACGAACCCTATGAGGGACTGGCGCCGGTGATCGTGCAGGAGATCGAGCGCATCGTGCGCGAGATCAAGGCGCTCGGCATCACGACGATCATCGTCGAGCAGAACGCGGTGGCGGCGCTGCAACTGGCCAATCGGGCGCTGATCCTCGACATGGGCCACATCGTCTTCGACGGGCCGGCCTCGGCCGTGCTGGAAGACGCCGCGCTGCGGAACGAATACCTGGCGATCTAAGGTTTGCCGATACGACCGCCGGCGTGCTCACCTGCGATGTCCGCTTTCAGGACGCGGAAAAGTTGATCGAGCCGTCGCGCGCCTAGCGCGGTTCGGCGCCGGTGGCTGCGATCATCCCGCGCACTTTCGGCCCCTCGTGACTGGAGGGGTTGTCCATCGCCACCACATCGAAAAACTTGCAGGGCGTCGGCGCCGCCCGGCACGGTCGCCTGGAACCGGGCCGGACCTGGCGCCGTTGGTCTGCCGCCGATGGCGGTGAAAACCCGGAACGCGCGAGGTCACGATGAAACTCTCCGGTGGCTGCAACTGCGGACAGGTCCGCTACGAACTCGACGGCGAGCCGATCCGCGTCGGCATCTGCCATTGCGAGACCTGCCGGAAGGATTCCGGCTCGGCCTTCTCCTTCTTCGGAATCTGGCCCAGGGCCAGCGCAACCCTGTCGGGCGAGCTCGGATGCTGGCGAAGCCGGGCGGGAGGCGAGCGCTTCTGCCCGAAATGCGGCTCGTCGCTCTTCAGCTGGGAAGAAGGCTCGGACCAGATCGAGATCAAGCTCGGCACCCTGGACAGCCCGCCCGGCGCGCTCGTGCCGGCCTATGAGCTCTGGACCATCCGCCGGGAGCCGTGGCTGGCGCACCTGAAGGGCGCGGAGCAGCACGGGCGCGATCGCGAGGATTCCAGCACCTGAAGGCCCGGTCGACGCGCTTCGGCCCGACCCGCCATTCCCCTCGCGTGCCGCCCTGATTCCGCCTCCCGAAATCGGGGCTTGCCACCTCAGCCTCAGCCGATAGCTTCTACGGGTTGGCAAGCGCGGCCTGAAGGCCGGCTTGTCCGATCGGGCAGCGACCGTGCGCGAAGACGCGGCGCCAGCGAAAAAACGCTTCAGGGAGGAAGATCGATGACACGCGCACCGAGCTATCTGTTCTGTCTGGCTGCCGCAGCGGTACTCTCCGCGCCGGCGATGGCGGCGGAGATGCGGCTGATGACCGGGCCGCAAGGGGGCGTCTGGGTACCGCTCGGCGGCCAGCTCAAGGATCTCTGGGAGAAGGCCGTTCCCGGCCTCAGCGTGCAGTCGCTGCCGGGAGCCGGCATCGCCAATGTCCGCGCCATCGAGGAGAACAAGGCCGAGGCCGGCTTCGGCAACTCGATCTCGACGGTCGACGGGCTGGCCGGCAACGCGCCCTTCCCGAAGAAGCACGACAACATCTGCAATGTCGCCTCGCTCTATCCGCAGTATTTCCAGATGCTGGTGCCGGTCGATTCCGGCATCAACTCCGTCAAGGACCTGAAGGGCAAGGCGATCACCACCCAGCCGCGCGGCAATACGGGCGAGCTCATCACCGGGCAGCTGCTCAAGGTCAACGGGATGAGCTATAACGACGTCAAGATCTCCTTCGTCTCCTATACCGACTCGGTCGAGCAGGTGAAGGACGGGCACGCCCAGGCCTTTTCGCTCGGCACGGCGATTCCCTCGGGCGCGGTGATGGACCTCGCCTCGGCGCGGGACGTGAAGCTGCTCGACCTCTCGGCCGATCTCGAGGGGATGAAGAAGCTCAACCCGGGCTATACGCTGGTCACGGTGCCGAAGGGCACCTATCCGAAGCAGGACCAGGACGTGAAGGTGATCGGCTACGCCACCCATGTCGTGGTGTCCTGCAAGCTGCCGGCCGAGCAGGTCTATGCGATGACCAAGGCGATCGCGGAGAACGTTCCGGCGCTTGCGGCGACCAGCAAGGCGCTGGCCGGCCTCACCCCGAAGATCATGGCCGAGGATGTCGGCGTGCCGTTCCACCCCGGCGCGGCGAAGTTCTACAAGGAGGCGGGGATCGCGGTTCAGGCGAAGTGATCGCCTTGCGCCGCATGGCGCGGATGCCCTGACATACAGCGCGCCGGCCCTCCGGCGCGCTCCTCCCAGCAGCCACTGATCCGGTCGCGCGACGCGCGGCGTATCCGCCATGCGGAGGGTCGGTCTTCGAGCAGGACAGGTCCGTGGATATCAGCGTTCCGAAACCCGAATTCAAATTCGATTTCAGCCATGTCGGCATCGTGCGGCTGGTCACCGCCGTGATCGCGTTCGCGATGGCGCTCTACCATATGTGGGTGATCCTGCCGCCGATGCTCGGCGGGCAGGGCACGCCGGAAGCGATCATCTTCCGCGGTACGCATCTGCTGTTCGCGCTCACGCTGACCTTCCTGATCTACCGCCGCGCCGGAGCCGACGCGGCCCCCTCGCTGCTCGACTACGTGCTGCTCGCGCTCGCCGTCGCGCCGATCAGCTACCTGTTCTGGAACTACGACTATGTCGTCAACCGGATCTATTATGTCGACGACCTGACCCCGGTCGACATGGCGATGGCGGTGATCCTCGTCGTCCTCGTCCTGGAGGCGACGCGGCGGCTGATCGGCTGGGCGCTGCCGCTGACGGCGATCGCCTTCCTCTGCTACGCGCTCTTTGCCGCGCAGGTCGAGCCGATGCGGCTGCTCGACCAGTTGTTCATGACGACGGAAGGCATCTTCGGCGCGCCGCTCGGGGTCTCGGCCGCCTATGTCATGATCTTCGTGCTGTTCGGCTCCTTCATGGAACGCACCGGCACGGGCCAGCTGTTCATGGATTTCGCGCTCTCGCTGACCGGCCATACCGCCGGCGGGCCGGGCAAGGTCTCGGTGGTGTCGTCGAGCCTGTTCGGCACGATCTCGGGCAGCGCCGTCGCCAATGTCATGGTCGACGGGCCGATCTCGATCCCGCTGATGAAGCGGACCGGCTTCAAGGCGCATTTCGCCGCCGGCGTCGAGGCGGTGGCCTCCACCGGCGGGCAGATCATGCCGCCGATCATGGGCGCGGCCGCCTTCGTCATGGCCGAGTTCCTGTCGGTGCCCTACGGGCAGATCGTGATCTGGGCGGTGATCCCGGCGATCCTGTACTATGTCGCCTGCTTCGCGGCCGTGCATTTCGAGGCCAAGCGCCATGGCATCCTGGGCGTGCCGCGCAGCCAGTTGCCGAAGCTCGGCACGACGCTGCGCGAGCG
>NZ_JAKFED010000138.1:0-55605 GCF_036675845.1 Allobosea sp.
ACGGCGAGAACGTCACCGGCCGACTCGTTGCCGGGCGTGAACGGCAGTTGCGGCGCCGGGTAGAGCCCCGTGCGGAAATAGGTGTCGATGAAATTGAGGCCGATGGCCCGGTTGCGGATCAGCACTTCGCCCGGACCGGGCGCCGGCAGCGTGACGTCTTCCAGTTGCAGCACGTCCGGACCGCCGGTCTTGTGCACGCGAATGGCCTTCACCATGACAAATCTCTCCTCGAGGCAGATGCGCGACCATAGGGACTTGCATCCGGCCGGCGCAACGGCTGGACTGCGCATGGGGATCGGCGCCGGGCGCGAGTCGCGCGCCGCTGAACGATCAGGCTGGCGAAAATGCACGACAGGAACAAGACATGAACAAGCCGGGCGCAAGCCTTGGCGGCGACACAGCATCGCATGGGAGATTCGCGCCCAAGCTCTTTACGACGCTCCGCGAAGGCTACGGCCCCGCCCGGTTGCGGGCCGATGCCCTTGCCGGGCTCACGGTCGCGATCGTCGCCCTGCCCTTGTCCATGGCGATCGCGATCGCCAGCGGCGCGACACCGGCAGCCGGCCTTTTCACCGCCATCGTCGGCGGCTTCCTGGTCTCGGCGCTCGGCGGCAGCCGCCACCAGATCGGCGGGCCGGCCGGTGCCTTCATCGTCCTCATCGCCGCGACCGTCGACCAGCACGGCTTCGACGGGCTGGTGCTGGCGACGCTGCTCGCCGGCGCCATCCTGATTGCAGTCGGATTGCTCCGGCTCGGCACCTACATCAAGTACATTCCGCATCCGGTGCTGGTCGGTTTCACCGCCGGCATCGCCATCATCATCTTCGCCAGCCAGATCCGCGACCTGCTCGGCCTGACGCTGGCCGGCAAGGAGCCGGCCGCGCTGCTGCCGAAGCTGCAGGCGCTCTGGTCGGCGCTCGCCACAGTCAACCCCGCCGCCCTCGCGCTCTCCGCCCTGACGATCGGCGTCATTGTCGGCCTGCGCCGCTGGCGGCCGGGCTGGCCGGGCCTGCTGATCGCGGTCGCGCTCGCCGCGGCGGCGGTCTTCCTGCTGAACCTGCCGGTCGAGACCATCGGCACCCGCTTCGGCGGCATCCCGAACTCGCTGCCCGCCCCGCATCTGCCGGCCTTCAGCCTCGACAAGCTGGTCGCGGTGCTGCCAGCCGCGCTGTCGATCGCAGTGCTCGGCGGCATCGAATCCCTGCTCTCGGCTGTGGTCGCCGACGGCATGACCGGCAGGCGGCATCGCTCCAACACCGAACTGGTGGCGCAGGGTGCGGCTAATATCGGCGCCTCCCTGTTCGGCGGCATCTGCGTGACCGGGACGATCGCGCGCACGGCGACCAATATCCGCGCCGGCGGGCAGACGCCGGTGGCGGGCATCCTGCACGCGCTGTTCGTGCTGCTCTTCATGCTGGTCGCGGCGCCGCTCGCCTCCTACATCCCGCTGGCGGCATTGGCCGGCGTTCTCGCCGTCGTCGCCTGGAACATGGCGGAGAAGGCGGCCTTCATCGCCATCCTGCGGCATTCACGCGCCGACTCGGTGGTGCTGCTGGCGACCTTCCTGCTGGTCGTCTTCGAGGATCTGATGGTCGGCATCGGTGTCGGCGTCGTGCTCGGCTCGCTGATCTTCATGCACCGCATGGCCAATGTCGTCACGGTCGAGGCCGGCATGGATCCGGCCCTGGTCGACGAGGACGATTTGCCGGACGCAGCCGATACCGAGAGCGCGCCCGGCAGCAATGGCGACGCCTTCCGCTATCGCATCTCCGGCCCGCTCTTCTTCGGCGCCAGCATGAATGTGGCGACGGTGCTGGATCGGACTGGCCCGTTCCCGCCGCGCATCGTCCTCGACCTCAGCGACGTCCCCTTCGCGGATTCGAGCGCCGCGGTCGCGTTGCGGACCGTGATCGACAAGGCGAAGCGCCATGACGCCAAGGTCGAGATCGAGGGAGCAACGGCTGCGGTGCGCCACGTGCTCGGCCACGAAGGGATCGACGAGACCCTCGTGACGTTTCGCGACGCCTGAGATGCGGCAAGCGCGCGCTCGCCAGCGGCACCGACATGGGCTAGCCAAAGGGTCATGACGGATCCACGAAAGCAGGATTGCGAAATCGCCATCGTCGGAGCCGGCGCCGTCGGGCTCGCGGCAGCGCTAGCGCTGGCGGCCGCTGGTCGCGATGTGGCGCTTTTCGGCGCCGCGACCGCACCGCGCGACGGGCGCACCGTCGCCCTGCTCGATGGCTCCTGGCGGCTCCTCGGCGAACTCGGCCTGGCCGCGGCGCTGGAACGCGTCGCCGCCCCGCTCGAGATCATGCGGCTGGTCGACGATACCGGCAGCCTGTTCCGCCAGCCGCCCGTCGAATTCAAGGCGGCCGAGCTCGGGCTTTCGGCCTTTGGCTGGAATGTCGAGAACGCGGCGCTGGTCGAGGCGCTTGCCGACCGGGCCGCGCAGGAGCCGCGCATCCGCATGATCGCGGCGCCGGTGCAGGAGATTGAAGCGGAGGCAGAGGCGGTCCGGCTGTCCGGCGCCGGTTTCGAGCCGCTTCGCGCCGCGCTGGTGGTCGGCGCCGATGGCCGCAATTCCCGCGTCCGCGCCGCGGCCGGCATCGACACCCGCGACTGGACCTATCCGCAGGTGGCGCTGACCGCGATCCTGAGCCATCGCCGCGAGCATCACGACACCTCGACCGAATTCCACACCCGCGCCGGCCCCTGCACGCTGGTGCCGCTGCCCGGCCGGCGCTCCTCGCTCGTCTGGCTGCTGGCGCCGCGCGAGGCGGAGGACCTCGCCGCGCTCGACGATGCCGGCTTCGCTCGCGCGGTCGAGCGCCAGACCCATTCCATCCTCGGCGCGATGACCGTCGAAGGAAAGCGTGGGCGCGTCCCGATGGGCGGGCTCTCCGTGGCACGCTTCGCCGCCGCCCGCACCGCCCTGATCGGCGAGGCGGCCCATGTCTTCCCGCCGATCGGGGCGCAAGGGCTCAATCTCGGCTTGCGCGACGTCGCGGCGCTGCGCGATGCCCTCGCCGAGGCCGAGGATGTTGGCGCAGAGGGGCCGATGGCGCGTTACGACCTGGCACGCCAGGCTGATGTCCGGCTGCGGACCGGCGCCGTAGACGCCCTCAACCGAACCCTGCTGACCGACCTGCTGCCAGCCGACCTGCTGCGCGGCGCCGGCCTGCTCGCGCTTTCGCATTTCGGCCCGCTGCGCCGGCTGGTGATGCGCCAGGGGCTGGCCGGCGGCACGGCGGCGGGCTGACCTCTCCTCAAAGCGTCTCGTCGCCGACCGGCGGCACCGCGCGCAATGCCGGCGCCGCATCGCGGAAGACCGGCGCGAGCGGCAGCGGTGTCGAGACGATCCGGCGCCCGCCCGGCTCCTCCGCCTGGCGGTCGAGCAGGCCGCGGGCAGTCAGATGCGGATCGGCCAGCGCCTCGTCCAGGGTCCGCACCACGGTGCAGCAGCAATCGCGCGGCTCCAGCGTCCGGCGCCAATGCTCCGCGGGCTTCGCGGCGATCAGTGCTGCGACCCCGGCGCGCGTCGCCTCCGGCTGGTGTCGGTCGTCGCGCAGGCCTTCCTCCAGGCCGATCACCGCGCAAAACGTCGTCCAGAACTTCTCCTCGAGCGCGCCGACGGCGAGGAACCAGCCATCGGCGGTCTCATAGAGCCCGTAGCGCGGGCTGCCGCCCGTCAGCAGCCCCTCCCCGCCTTGCGGATAGCGCCCGCTCGCCTGCCCCTGCGCCAGCCCATACCAGGCGAAGGTCGGCATCGCGTCGGCCATGGCGATATCGAGATGGCAGCCCTGCCCGGCGCGGTCGCGCTCGCGCAGCGCCAGCAGGATGTTGAGCACGGCCGGCATCGCGCCGCCGGCGATGTCGGCGACCAGCGGCGGCGGTAGCGGCGCCGGCTCGCCCTGCTTGAGCGACTGGCCGAGCAGGCCGCCGATCGCCTGGTAGTTGATGTCGTGCCCGGCCTCGAGGGCACGCGGCCCCTCCTGGCCGTAGCCGCTGATCGAGCAGTAGATCAGCCGCGGATTGATTGCCCGCAGGGCAACATGGCCGAAGCCCAGCCGTTCCATCACGCCGGGCCGGAACTGCTCGATCAGGATGTCGGCTTTCTCGATCCAGGGCCTGAGGCACTGCATGGCGTCGGGCGCCTTGAGGTCGATTGCCAGGCTGGTCTTGCCGCGGTTCAGCACCGCGAAAGGCGCCGAGGTCTCGCCGAGCCGCGGCGGGAAGCGCCGCATGTCCTCGCCCTCCGGCCGTTCGATCCTGACGATCCGGGCGCCCGCCTCGGCCAGGAACAGGCTGGCGAGCGGGCCCGGCAGCAAGGTCGAGAAATCGAGGACGAGGAGGTCGGAGAGCGGCTGCATCGGCGGGCTTGCAACTTTGAGTAGGAGACGGATTCACCGATCGGGTTGTTCCAACCTGATCGGACCCGGCTCTGGCGAGCCCGGGCAGGCTCTCAGGGAAACAGATCTGCCGGCATCCTGCCCGTCTTCACCAGCCACAGGAAGCCCGTCAGCGTCACCGTCGAGACGATGGTGCCGACCAGGATGCAGGCCGAGGCGCGCTCGATGCCGACCTGGTACTGCGTCGAGATCACGAAGATGTTCAGGGCCGGCGGCAGCGCCGCCATGATCACCGCCGCATAGATCCATGCGTCGGAGAAATCGCCCATCGCCGAGAGCAGCACCCAGACCAGCAGCGGGTGCAGCACCAGCTTGATGATCACCAGCGCGGGCAGTTCGCCGGGCATCTGCTTCATCGGCCGCAGCGCGACCGTGACGCCGAGCAGGAAGAGCGCGCAGGGCGCCGCCGCCTGCGACAGCCACAGCGTCATCTTGTCGATGGCGGTCGGCAGTTCGAGCTTGGTGAAGGCTGCGAGCACACCCGCGACCGTCGCCAGGTTGAAGGGATGTGTCGCGACCTTCCAGGCGACATCGCCCGCGGTCGCGGTGAGGCTGCGCTTCTCGACGCCGGCGACCGCCATCAGGAATGGGATCAGCGAGAACAGCAGGAGGTTGTCGAAGACGAAGATCAGGACCACCGGTGCGCTGGCGACCGGACCGAGCGCCGCCAGGATCAGCGGCGGGCCCATATAGCCGATATTGGAGTAGGAGCCGGCGACGCCCTGCATCACCGCCTGGGGCATGTCGCCATGGGTATATTTGAGGCCGAGCGCGAAGGAGAGCGCGAAGGCGCAGAAGGTCGCCGTCGTCGTCGCCAGGACGAAGCCCCAATTGGTCAGTTCGCTCAGAGGCTTGTCGGCGATCAGCCGGTAGAACAGGCAGGGCAGCGCGACATAGATCAGGAAGAACTGCAACCAGGCGAGCCCTTCCTCCGGCAGTTGCTTGTAGCGGCCGACGGCGAAGCCGAGCACGATCAGCCCGAAGAAGGGCGCGACCAGATTGAACAGGTAGGCGAGATCGGCCATGCGGGCGCAGCACTCGGTGGGGTTCGTCCACCTGGCGCCTTCTCGTAAAAGCTCGGACCATGCGGCGCCGCCTTATAGAGCGCGGAGCTGCGATTGAGAACCTGAAGATGTGTGCGGTTGCCTCATGGCGGCCGATTCCGCGCCCTATGCCTATTCCTGATGGCCGTGCCAGCGCAGCTGACGGCCATGCGCGTCGCCCTCGGCGAGAACCGCCTCCCCGCCACCCGGCCAGAGGCGGAGCGTCAGGGCCGGGCCAGCCTCTCCGCGCTGCTCGAAGGCGAGCCAGGCGAGCGGGGCCTGCGCGGTCGCGGCCGCACCAACGGACTCCAGATGATGTTGGATGCGCCGCTGTGTCTCGGGCGGGAAATACTGGTAGGCGATGGAGTGCATCACGACCCGCGCCACGCCGGGCTCGCCGGAGAGCCTGATCCGCCGCTCGATCCAGTCGGCGGCATCGGCGCGTTCGAGCCGTGGCGGCGCCGGCAAAGTGATTGCGATCGCCGCCTCGAGCCTTTGCAGACGCTCTGCCTGGTCGGCCCAGACATAGGCGGAAAGGCGCCGGCGCTGCTCCTCGTTGCGGATGTCGAGCGGGGCGATGTCGCAGCCCTGGCGCGACAGGATGCGCGGCTCCCGTCCCGCCGGAGCCGGCCCGTCCCAGCGCGGCCGGAGTTGGACGCGCGAGCCGGGCTCGCCGAGCAGCCTGCCGCCGAGATCATAGGCGAAGCGGTCGAGCATCAGGTTGAGGCCGGCGCTGCTGCCGACCTCGTAGAGCCCGACGGCACAGCCGGTCAGCCGGGTGATCTCGACGAGCCCGGCATAGAGCAGGCTGGCGCGGGCGACCTCATTGGTCTGCGGCGTGAAGCGCAGCCAGCCGAGCAGGGCCTCGTCCTCGCCGCGCAGGACGCGTCCAAGCACCGTCTGCAGCGCCTCGGCCGACGGGAGGGCCGCTGGCGGATAGAGTACGGCCAGTGCCGGGAGCCGCCCTTCCCGCACCATTCCATGGAGCGCTCCCGTCAGGCGCAGCGGCACGGAATCGCCCAGCGCGTCGAGCCGCCCCCGCCAGGCGAGGATCTTGCGGCCGGTGGCCGTGGTCGCGTCGAGCAGCGGCTCGATCGCCTCGAGCAGCCGCGCCGTGAACGGCGAGCCGAGTCGCGTGCAGGCCTCGATCTGCATCGCGAAGGCCTGCCGCAGCCGGGCGGGCTGTGCAGTGTCGGTTTCGTACTCGGCGGCCTGGCTCTGGCGCATTCGAATCGGCTCCTGATTGCTCTCGCCGAGAGGAGCCAGGCTTGCATCATGGATCAATCTTGATTGTATTGCTCAACATGAAACTCGTTCTCAGCGCCCGCGAGGCGGCCGCCGAACTCGGCATCGGCCTGCCGACGCTCTACGCCTATGTCAGCCGCGGCATGCTGCGTTCGGAGCCCGAGCCCGGCTCGCGCCGCAAGCTCTATTCCGCCGCCGATATCCGCGCGCTCAAGGCGCGCCATGCCGACGGCGGCACGACCTCCCGCCAGGATACGGGACTCGCCACCATCGAATCGGCGCTGACGCTCATCCATGAGGGCCGGCTCTACTATCGCGGGGTTGAGATCGAGGCGCTGGCACGCAGCGCGCGACTCGAAAGCGTCGCCTCCCTGCTCTGGGATTGCGGCACGGAGGACCCTTTCGCCGAAGCGCAGGAGTTCCAGCCGGTCCTGCCTGAAAGCCTCGACGGCCCGGCGATGGCACGCCTCCTGATCGGCCTCGCCGCAGCCTCCGACCGCGACCTTGCCGCGCATGCCCGTTCGCCCGACGCGCTGGCCCGCACCGGCGCCCGCATCCTGCGGCAGGCGGTCGCCAGCGCGGTCGGCGTCGAGACGGCCGGAGAGCCGGTCCATCTCGCGCTGGCGAAGGGCTGGGGCCGGCCCGAAGCCGCCGAAACGGTACGGGCCGCCCTCGTCGTCACCGCCGACCATGAGCTCGCCGCCTCGACCTATGCCGTACGTGTAGCGACCTCGACCGGCGCCTCGCCTTGGCGGGCCGTCAGCGCCGGGCTGTCCTGTCTCGACGGGCCACGGCATGGCGGCATGGCCGAGCGCGTCGCGCATATGCTCGATTCGATCGCCTCGCCGGAAGTCGCCGAGGCGGTGATGGCGGCACGGCTGAAGCGCGGCGAGGCGATCCCCGGCTTCGGCCATCCGCTCTATCCGGAGATCGACCCGCGCGCCCGCATCCTGCTCGCCATCGCCGGCAGCGACCGCGAAGGCCGTCACAACGCAGTCGTCGCAGCCGCGCGCCGCCTGATCGGCCGCGCTCCCAATGTCGATTTCGGACTGGTGGCGGCCAGCCGCGCCGCGCGCCTGCCGGCCGAGGCGCCGCTCGTGCTGTTCGCCATCGGCCGCATGGTCGGCTGGATCGCGCATATCATCGAGCAGTCACGCAGCGAGCGCCTGATCCGGCCGCGCACCCGCTATATCGGCCCCCTGCCCGGTTAGGCCGCCGCGAGCAGGCCGAACAGGTTGCGCGGGTCCTCGGGCTCGGTCAGTAGGTCGATCTCGTCATAGTAATCGGTGCCCTCGATCAGGTCGCGCAGATAGCGCAGGGCCGAGAAATCTTCGGTGGCGAAGCCGACTGAATCGAAGACGGTGATCTGGTCGCGCGCCCGGCGCCCGGTGGCCTCGCCCGTGATAACCCGCCAGAGCTCCGTGACGGGGAAGTCCGGCGGCATCTGCTGGATCTCGCCTTCGATCCGGGTCTGCTCGGGCAGTTCGACGAAGACGTCGGCGCGCAGCAGGATCTCGCGCTGCAGCTCGGTCTTGCCCGGGCAGTCGCCGCCGACCGCGTTGATGTGGACTCCGGCGCCGACCATGTTGTCGGAGAGGATCGTCGCCCTGAGCTTGTCGGCGGTGACGGTGGTGATGATGTCGGCGCCGAGCACCGCCTCCTGCGCGCTCGTCGCCACCTCGATCTCGAAACCGTGGCCGGCGAGATTTGCGAGGAACTTGGCGGTCGCGGTCCGGTCGATATCGAAGACGCGCAGGCGGCTGATGCCGTTCAGTGCCTTGAAGGCGAGCGCCTGGAACTCCGATTGCGAGCCGAGCCCGATGATCGCCATCACCGCGGCATCGTCCCGGGCGAGATAGCCGGCCGCGACGGCCGAGGTCGCCGCCGTGCGCAGGGCGGTGGTGATGGTCATTTCCGAAAGCAGGCTCGGATAGCCGGTGCCGACATCGGCGAGCACGCCGAAGGCCGTCACCGTCTGCAGGCCGGCGCGGGTGTTCTTCGGATGGCCGTTGACGTATTTGAAGCCGTAGAGCTTGCCGTCGCTGGTCGGCATCAGCTCGATCACGCCGTCGCGGGAATGGCTGGCGACACGCGGCGCCTTCTCGAACTCGGCCCAGCGCCGGAAGTCCTCCTCGATATAGCCGGCGAGGCCGATCAGATAGCGCTCGATCCCGACAGCCCCGACCAGCCGGACCATATTGGCCACGCCCACATACCGCATCATGTCGGGTCCCTCCTGCGTCGCCTTTTCCCTCCAGCATTTTACGGCAAGGCAATTTGCACTAAGAATTGCGAACAAGTTCATTATTGGCGGGCATATGAAGCAATCTGAGAACCCGCTATGAGCGTTTTGCCATGCATGTCTTCGATGAGCTCGACCACCGGCTGATCGCCACCCTGCGCGAGGACGGCCGCGCGCCGATCTCGAAGCTCGCCAGCATCCTCGGCATCTCGCGCGCCACCGTGCAGAGCCGGCTCGACCGGCTGATCGAATCCGGCGCCGTGCTCGGCTTCACGATACGCTTCCGGCAGGACTATGACGACAAGGCGATCCGGGCGATCATGATGATCGAGGTCACGGGCCGCTCCACGACGGCGGTGATCCGGCAATTGCGCGGCCTGCCCGAGCTGCATTCGCTGCACACCACCAATGGCGGCTGGGACCTGATCGCCGAGGTCCGGGCCGACAGCCTCAGCGATTTCGATCGCGTCCTGCGCGAGGTCCGCACCATCGACGGCGTCCTCAACAGCGAAACCAGCATCCTGCTGAGTTCGGTCTAAGAGCAGGATTGATAGGGCTCCATGTCGAAGCGCGGAGCCGATGATGGGTGTGAAGCGGTGCGAGTCGGACGAGGCGCAGGTCGAGGGGAGGATGCCGGATAGCAGGCGCTTTCCCGCTACAGGTCTCGGGGGCACAGGCCCATTCTCTGATTTTCGTTTATTTTCAACACATTACGGCACCCTATGAAGGGTGGCGCGACCTACGGGAGTCGAACCCGTCTCCCCAGCGTGAAAGGCTGGTGTCCTAACCGATAGACGAAGGTCGCAAGCTCCTGACGCGTGAAGCGAAGCCGTGCGAAGCGGGGCGAGCTATAGTGTCCCGAAGCCGGTTGGGCAAGCCTGGTTTTCCCGTTTCTCCCGCGCCGCTCACAGCGGCTTTGCCAGATCGAGCACGCGCAGCTCGGCCTTCTCCGAACCGCCCCAGCGGTTCAGCGTCAAGGTCGCCGCGAGATGGATGCTCTCGCCGCGCGCGGCCAGCAACGCTTGGCCAAGTGGCTCCTGCACGGCGCGAAAAGCCACGCCGCCGATAGTGGAGCCATCGCCGGCGCGCAATTTGACGCGCAGATGCCCCCCGGAGCCGATTTCGACCACATCGGCCAGCCGGTGCGCCGGCAGGACGAAGACCGGCTCGGGACAGCCTGAGCCGAACGGGCCGGCGCGGTCGATCTCGGCCAGAAGCCGCGGATTGGCGCCGCTCGCGCTGATCGCGGCGTCGACCAGCAGCGCCTCGCTCTCGCGCGAGACCGCCACATTGGCCGCCAGTCTCTCGCTGAGGAAGGCCGTGAAGGGCGCCTCCTGCCCGGGCGCCAGCGTAATCCCCGCCGCCATGGCATGACCGCCGCCCTTGACCGCCAGGCCAGCCTCGACGGCAAGGCGGACCGCCGCGCCAAGATCGACGCCCGCCACCGAGCGGCCCGAGCCGGTCGCGCCGCCATCGGGGTGGCGCGCCAGCGCGAAGGCCGGCCGCCGGAAGCGCTCCTTGAGGCGGGCAGCGACCAGGCCGACGATACCGGGATGCCAGTCGGCCGAGCCGACCAGCAGCACGGGATGCGCCGCCGCGTCGCCGAGCCGGTGCTCGACCGCCGCCACCGCCTCCTCTACCGCGGCGCGCTCGATCTCCTGACGCTCCTGGTTCAGGCGGTTGAGCTCGGCTGCGATGCCGCGGGCCTCGACCTCGTCGCCGGTCATCAGGAGACGGGCGCCGAGTCCGGCATCGCCGATGCGCCCGCCGGCATTGATGCGCGGTCCGAGCAGGAAGCCGAGATGCCAGGGCTGCGCCGGCCCGTCGAGCCCGGCGGCGTCGAGCAGCGCCGCCAGCCCCGGCCGCTGGCGCAGCCGCAGCATGGCGATGCCCTGGCGGACGAAGGCGCGGTTGAGGCCGACCAGCGGCACCACGTCGGCGACGGTGGCGAGGCCGACGAGATCGAGCGCCGCCAGCAGGTCGGGCTCCCCGCCCCTGCCTGCCCAATGCCCGCGCTTGCGCAGCTCGCGCGCCGTCGCGACCAGGGTCAGGAAGACGACGCCGGCGGCGCAGAGATGGCCGAGGCCGGAAAGATCGTCCTGCCGATTCGGATTGACGATCGCCGCCGCCACCGGCAGCCGCTCCGGCGCCTGATGATGGTCGAGCACCACGACATCGAGCCCGAGCCGGCCGGCTTCCAGCAGCGGCTCATGGCTGGTCGTGCCGCAGTCGACCGTGACCAGCAGCGTCGCCCCCTCCCCGGCCAGCATGGCGATCGCCTCGCTGTTGGGGCCATAGCCCTCGATCAGCCGGTCGGGGATGTGCACGCGCGGCCGGGCCCCGGCCTGGATGAGGAAATTGGCGAGCAGCGCCGCCGAGCAGGCGCCATCGACATCATAGTCGCCGAAGATCGCGACCTTCTCGCCGGCCATGGCGGCGTCTGCCAGCCTTCGGGCGGCTGGTTCCATGTCGAGCAGCACTGCCGGGTCGGGCATGAGGTCGCGCAGCTTCGGTTCGAGATGGCGCAAGGCATCGCTGGCGGCGACGCCGCGGCCGGCGAGGATGCGCGCCACGGCGTCGGGAACGCCCTCGACCTGCGCCAGCGCCTCGGCCCGCGCCAGCCCCGCCATGTCGAGCCGGTCGCGCCAGGGTCGGCCGAGCGCCGAGCGCTCGACACCGAGGAAGGCACGCTGGGAAAGGGGAGTCATGCGCCACCGGTCGCGCGGCACGGCGCGTACGTCAACCGGCTTGGGATCATTCGAGCGGCTTCTGGTCCTCGATCGCCTGCGCCGTCGCCTTGCGGGCGCTGACCGGCGCATGGCCGGAGACTTCCGCCCCGGCATCCGGCTTAAGGCGTAACATCCACAAGACCGACGAGGCCGCGATCAGCCCGACCAGCAGGAAGGCCGGCCAGAAATCGGCGGCGCCCAGCGCCTGGCCGCCATTGAAGGCATTCGCCGTCTCGAGGGCGAAGGCCCCGATGGTGACGCCGAGGCTGAGCGACAATTGCTGGGCGACGCTCGACAGGCTGGTGGCGCTCGACATGTCGCGGTTCGAGATGTCGGCATAGCTCAGCGCGTTGATGCCGGTGAATTGCAGCGAGCGGAAGCAGCCGCCGATCAGCAGCACGCCGAGCATCAGCCAGTGCGGCGTCGTCGGCGTGAACAGGCCGGTCGCAGCCAGGAAGGCGGCGCCGATCACCGCGTTGAAGACGAGCACCCGACGAAAGCCGAAGCGCGCCAGGATGGTCTTGGCCAGCGTCTTCATGATCAGCGCCCCCGCAGCCGAGGCGAAGGTGATCAGCCCCGATTGCAAGGCGTCGAGCCCGAAGCCGAGCTGCAGCATCAACGGCAGCAGGAACGGGACCGCGCCGATGCCGATCCGGAAGATCGAGCCGCCGAGGACACCGACATGATAGGTCGGGATGCGCAGCAGGCTGAGATTGAGCACCGGATAGGGAATGCGCCGGGCATGGAACCAGTAGGCGAGCAGCGCCAGCACCCCGAAAGCGATGCAGGCATAGGACACGCTCTCGGGCACGAGATGGCGCCCGCCCGACACCAGCCCGAGCATCAGCGCGGCGGACCCGGTCGACGACAGCAGGAAGCCCTTGATGTCGAGCGGCGCCACATCCTCCTCGCGGATGTCCTCGAAGAACATGGTCGCGAGCGCGATCCCGAGCAGGCCGATCGGCAGGTTGATGAAGAAGATCCAGCGCCAGTCGAAATAGGTGGTGATGAAGCCGCCCAGCACCGGCCCGACGACCGGCCCGACCAGCGCCGGAACGGTGAGGTAGGCGAGCGCGCTGACGATCTGCGATTTCTCGACGCTGCGCAGGATGACGAGGCGCCCGACCGGCACCATCATCGCCCCGCCCATGCCCTGCACGAAGCGCGCGCCGACGAAGGCGCCGAGCGAATTCGAGAGCGCGCACAGCACCGAGCCCAGCATGAACACGCCGAGCGCCGTGCGGAAGATCGTGCGCGCGCCGAAACGGTCGGCCATCCAGCCCGAGATCGGGATGAAGACGGCAAGGCTGACGAGATAGGAGGTCACCGCCAGCTTCAGGGCGATCGGGTCCTCGCCGAGCGACTTTGCGATCACCGGCAGCGACGTGGCGATCACCGTCGAATCGGTGTTCTCCATGAACAAGGCGCAGGCGACGATCAGGGGCAGGAGCTTGGCGCGCTGCAAGGGCTTCGGACTTTCTGGCGAGCTGCGCGTCAGCCTTAATCCGCGATCCGCTCCGTGACGAGAGCGCGAGAGCCACTTTCGCCGTATTGCGCGGGTTGCGCCTGCTGCATGGCGATGCGCGCCGATGACATCCGCGGCGAAGGAAACCCGGCACCAGCCTCGACACGCGCAATTGATTGCGCGGCCGTCATGCGCCGCGCGCAGATGCGATCGGGCAGCGAGTGACTATCTCGAAAACGGGGCGGAGATCATCGCATTCTGCATCAAGATTGCCGGCACGCCGGCGAGAGGTGTCCCATGGCCGACCATCCACAGCATTCCGCCCGCCTGGCTCCGACCGGCAACCTGACCCGCGCAGCCGCCTTCGCCATCATGGCGGGCTCCGCCTTTTTCAGCCTCGGCTCCGGCCCGGCATCCGCACAATCCAGCTGGGAACAAGGCTGCGCCACACGCATGGTCTCGCCCGGCGCCGGCGATGCGTTGCGGGTCTATAACTGCAGCCGCCAGAAGGAATGCCAGCAGATGGCGAACGCGAAGGGCGCCATGATGATGGAGATGGGCTGCTTCTTCGTCGCGCCTTCGGCGGCACCGGCGCCCCAGGCGGGACGCTCGCGCCCCGCCCAGCAGCACTAGCCTGGTGGCGGGCGTGGCGGCTCGTCGCGCCCGCCACAGACAACTTTCCGCCGGCCTGCCCCTAGAGCCGGATGATGTCAGATGGAATCATGGAATGATCCCATCTGACATCTGAATCCGTCTCTCACCAAAGGGTTAGAGCAGGATGCGAAAAACCGGTTTCCACTTTTTCGCATCCTGCTCTAGCGGCTTCGTCCCACGCGTGATAACGGGCCTCGTCAACTCGGCTGCGGGCGTCCCTGCCCGGCCATGAACTAGAGCCGGCCCCGGCCGGCCCCGGAGTTGACGATGGCAACGATCACCGACGGCCTCATTCGCGACGGCCTGACCTTCGACGATGTCCTGCTCGAGCCGGGCCCCTCGGAGGTCCTGCCCGCCGATGTCGACATCTCGACCAGGCTGACCAAGACCATCTCGCTCAACCTGCCGATCATCGCCTCCGCCATGGATACGGTGACCGAGGCCGGCATGGCGATCGCCATGGCGCAGGCCGGCGGGCTCGGCGTCGTTCACCGCAATCTCGACCCTGACCAGCAGGCCGCCCAGGTCCGGCTGGTGAAGAAGTTCGAGTCGGGCATGATCGCCAACCCGATCACGATCTTTCCCGACGAGACGCTCGGCGATGCCTTGGCGATCATGAAGCACAACTCGATCTCGGGCATCCCGGTGGTCGAGCGCGGCCCGCAGGGCCACAAGGGCAAGCTCGTCGGCATCCTGACCAATCGCGACGTGCGCTTCGCCGCCAATCCCGAGCAGCCGGTTTCCGAGATCATGACCAAGGATCGGCTGATCACGGTGCGCGAGGGCGTCACCCAGGAGGAGGCCCGCCGCCTGCTCCACCAGTTCCGCATCGAGAAGCTGCTCGTCGTCGACGATCACTTCCGCTGCATCGGCCTGATCACCGTCAAGGACATGGAAAAGCGGGTCGCCCATCCGAACTCCGCCAAGGATTCGCATGGCCGGCTGCTGGTCGCCGCGGCCACCACGACCGGCGATCTCGGCTTCGAGCGTTCGGAGATGCTGATCGATGCCGGCGTCGACATCATCGTCGTCGACACCGCCCATGGCCATTCCGCCAAGGTGCTTGAAGCCGTGACGCGCGTGAAGAAGCTCTCCAACGCCGTTCAGATCATTGCCGGCAACGTCGCCACCGCCGGCGGCGCCCAGGCGCTGATCGATGCCGGCGCCGACGCGATCAAGGTCGGCATCGGCCCGGGCTCGATCTGCACCACCCGCATCGTCGCGGGGGTCGGCGTGCCGCAGCTCACCGCCATCATGGATGCCGCCTCCGCCGCCCGGAAGGCCGACATCCCGGTCATCGCCGATGGTGGCATCAAGTATTCCGGCGACCTCGCCAAGGCGCTGGCCGCCGGCGCCGCCTGCGCCATGGTCGGCTCGCTGCTCGCCGGCACCGACGAGACCCCGGGCGAGACCTTCCTCTACCAGGGCCGCTCCTACAAATCCTATCGCGGCATGGGCTCGGTCGGCGCGATGGCGCGGGGCTCCGCCGACCGCTACTTCCAGCAGGACATCAAGGACGCGCTGAAGCTGGTACCGGAGGGCATCGAAGGCCAGGTCGCCTATAAGGGGCCGGTCTCGAACGTGCTGCACCAGCTCGCCGGCGGCCTGCGGGCGGCGATGGGCTATGTCGGCGGCCGCGACCTCGACGATTACCGCGCCAAGGCGCGCTTCATCCGGATCACCAGCGCCGGGCTGCGCGAGAGCCATGTCCACGACGTCACCATCGTGCGCGAGAGCCCGAATTATCCGACCCGCTCGTGAAAAACCTGCTTTGATGCGAACTTGCGGCAAGTCGTTCACGAGGTAGGCCAATGACGCTCAAGCTGATCTATCCGGCACTGGCCCAGATCCTCTGGACCTTCGTCGTGCTGACGATCATGTTCCTTCGCCGCAAGAAGGCGTTCGCCAGCGGTGAGGTCAGCATGGCGGACGTCGCGGTCTCGACCGAGCGCTATCCCGACACCGCCCGCCTCGCCGCCGCGAACTTCAGCAACCAGTTCGAGACGCCGCTGCTGTTCTTCGCGCTGATCCTGATCGCGATCCATGTCGGCGCCACCGGCCATGTCATGGCGATCCTGGCCTGGGCCTATGTCGCGACACGCGTGGTCCATACCCTCATCCACACCGGCTCGAACCGCCTGCAGCAGCGCGCGCTCGTCTTCGCTGCCGGCCTCCTCTGTCTTTTCTTGATGTGGGTGGGGATCGTCGTCTCGCTACTGTGATCGGAGCCGCGCCGCGCGCGCCCGCCATGCAGGCAGCTGCCCTGCATCTCTATTCACCGCCGCGAGGTGGCGCTGGTGCGCATCCGGCCGATCATGACGACGAGCTTCGCCGTGATCTTCGGCAGCGGCGATTTGTTAAGGACCCTCGGCGCTTGCAGGCCGATAGTTCAAATTTGCAAGGATCGTTTCAAGCTCCCTGAACAGCGCCAGGCCTACCGATCACCACGAGACGAGCTTCGTGGGGAGACGCAGGCATGCCGGGGGTTCGGAAAGGCGTGGCGCAGCAGCCGGGCGGCGCCGTAGGCCTTGACGCCCCCCGCCGCGCGTTGCGTGCGAAGTCCCGGCGTTACGGGGCACTCGGCCTCCTTGGCGCCGTGTTCGGAACGGGGGCGGTCCTGGCCGCGTCCTCGCTCGTCCTGGCCGAGGACGACGCCGGCATCCGCGCCTTCCACCGCAACGAAGCGGCCAGGCACTCCGGCCGCCCCGCTTCGGCCTCGGCCTATGCCCCGCTGGGAGGCGTGTTCTCGCGCCCACCGCTCGCCATGCGGTCCGATGGTCGGATCGCCCATCCGCCGGCTGGCCTCGACTCGTCAGCCCGCCGCAAAGCCGGGCGGCCAGCCCGAAGCGACCCCCGCGATCACGGCACCATTGCCGGCGGCGGTGGACGCACCATCTGCGTGCGCCTCTGCGATGGATTCCACGCTCCGGTCGGCCAGTTGCGCTCGCAAGGCGATCTCAAGGCGCATGAGGCGTTGTGCGAGGCGCAGAACCCCGGTGTCCCGGTCAGGCTCTTCCGGCTGCCTCCCGGAGCCACGACGATCGAGCGCGCCGTCGCTGCCGATGGCGCAAGCTATGCCGCCCTGCCCGCCGCCTATGCCTATGAGAAGACGTCCGACCCGACCTGCCGGCCGGCCATCGCCAATCCCGGCGAACGACGCGTCTCCCTGCTGCGCGACATCACCCTGCGGCCAGGCGACTCCATCGTTCTCGACGGCAAGGTCGCGACCTTCGCCGGCTCCTCCGGCTGGCCCTATCGGGCCGAGGACTTTCAGGATTTCCGCCAGGCCGGCAAGCTTGGGCCCGGCACGAAGCGGCTGATCGACGAGACGGTCGGCGTCACCCAGGCCGAAACCCGGCAGAAGCTGTTGCGGCAGAGTCTGCAGGTGCGCGAGGCGCCGCGCGAACTGGCCAGCGTCGCCGAACTTCGCGGCACGCTCGATGCCGGCCAGCGCGAGCCGGCAGCGATCCGCGAAACGATTCTGCGCTAGAGTCGGATCCGATCAGTTGGATCGACCTGATCGCTGAATCCGCCTCTAAGCGATTGATAGAGAACGCGCGCCGATCAGATTGCCCAGGAATCAGCTGGTTTCCCAAGTTTTCGAGCGGGCGCGGCGTTAAGCATCGCGCCCTTTTGCCGTTGCGGCAGCCCGGCGATTGAATATTAACAAAAAGTAAATTATGGCTCCGGTGCGGCGGACAGCTGAACCAGCGAGCGATGGAGTGATCGCGGTGTTTCGTGTCCGTAATGTCGATTCGATTGCTCCCGAGGCGGTTGTCCCCGCCGCTCCCAGCGCCAATTCAGCCGCCATGGCCGCTCGCGGACGCAAGCCCTTGCGCCTGGCGGCGATGGCCGGCCTCGGTCTCGCGCTGGGTGCCGGCGGTGCCGTGCTGACGGTCTCCCTGGTCCAGGCCGAGGACGATGCCGGCATCCGCGCCTTCCACCGGCAGGAGGCGGCGACCCGGCAGGCGCGGCGCGAACCCGCTCCCCGTGCCGCCTACGCCTCCGCTGTCGCCTATGCCCCGGCGCGCAGTCTCTGGACCCAGCCGCTGTTTCGGGCGCGCCCGGACGGCGTGCTCGCGCACCCGCCGGTGGAGCTCAATCCGTTCAAGCGGCACCGGGCGGCTCCGAAGCGCGCGGTCGCCCGGCCGCCGGCGATGCGTTACGACACCGTCTCCGGCGCCGCCGACGTCGCGCGCACCATCTGCGTGCGGATGTGCGACGGCTTCCACGCTCCGATCGGCTATCTCAGGAACCAGGCCGACCTGAAGGCGCATGAGGCGCTGTGCCAGGCCAGCAATCCTGGCGTTCCGGTCAAGGTCTTCAAGGTCGCCCCCGGCGCCGCGACGATCGACGCGGCCGTTTCCCGCGACGGCAAGGCCTATGGCGCCCTGCCGATGGCCTATGCCTACGAGAAGTCCTCGGACTCCGCCTGCCGCCCGGCGATCGTCAACATCGGCGAGCGGCGCGTCTCCCTGCTGCGCGACGTCACCCTGCGGCCCGGCGACAGCGTCGTCCTCGACGGGCGCGTGCGTACCTTTGCCGGCTCGGCCAGCTGGCCCTATACGGCATCCGACTTTCGCGATTTCCGGGCCTCTTCCGATTTGAGCGCGAGCCAGCGCCGGCAGATCGACGCCAGGGTCGGGCTTTCGCACCGTGAGGCCGAGCTTCGCAGTTTCCAGCGCAAGATCCGGGTGCGCGAGGCCAGCCTGCACGACCCCGATTTCGCCAGCGACGCGCTCAACCTGCGCGGCATGCTCGGTCCGCGCAGCCGCATCGGCAACACGCCGCGCGTGGTGCTCGAAACGCCCTTCGCCCGGAACTGACAGCGCTTCCGGCCCGGCATTCGGCCCGCAGGCCGGCCTTGCCCAGAATCCAGACCATTTTCCTAGGAATTTATACCGACTTCGCTTCCTAGGAAAACTAGCCCACACCGCATCCACCCACCGGAACCGGATGGACGCCGCCCCCGCTCTCCGGCACATTCGCTGCGCCGCAGCATGGAGCCGAGCATGACCACGAAGACGCCGCGCCAGTTCTTCCGCCCCTTGGCGATCGGCGCGCCGGAGCCTTTTCGCGAGCTGCCGCCGCGGCTGGAGCGGATGATCCATTTCGTTCCGCCGCATCTGGAGAAGGTCCGCGCCAAGGTTCCCGAACTCGCCGGCCAGGTCGATATCGTGCTCGGCAATCTCGAGGATGCGATTCCGGTCGAGGCCAAGCAGGCGGCGCGGGACGGCTTCCTTGCCATGGCGAAGGCGACCGATTTCGGCGCGACCGGCCTGTGGACGCGGGTCAATGCCCTGAACTCGCCCTGGTTCCTCGACGACATCGCCGCGATCATGGGCGAGATCGGCGGCAAGCTCGACGTGGTCATGGTGCCCAAGGTCGAGGGCCCCTGGGACATCCACTATGTCGACCAGTTGCTGGCGCAGTACGAGGCGCGCCACGCCTTGCGTCGCCCGGTGCTGATCCACGCCATTCTCGAGACGGCCGAAGGCGTCAAGAATGTCGATGCCATCGCCACCGCCTCCCCGCGCATGCACGGCATGAGCCTGGGCCCGGCCGACCTCGCCGCCTCGCGCGCCATGAAGACGACCCGCGTCGGCGGCGGCCACCCCGAATACAAGGTCATCGCCGATCCCTCAGTCGATGGCGCCCCGCGCGCCGTCGCCCAGCAGGACCTCTGGCACTACACGCTGGCAAAGATGGTCGATGCGTGCGCCTCGGCGGGCCTGAAGCCGTTCTACGGCCCGTTCGGCGACTTTTCCGACGCGGCCGCCTGCGAGGCGCAGTTCCGCAACGCCTTCCTGCTCGGCTGCGCCGGCGCCTGGACGCTGCATCCCTCGCAGATCGAGATCGCCAAGCGTGTCTTCAGCCCGGATCCGGACGAGGTCGCCTTTGCCAGGCGCATCCTGGAGGCGATGCCGGACGGCTCCGGCGCGGTGATGATCGACGGCAAGATGCAGGACGACGCGACCTGGAAACAGGCCAAGGTGATCGTCGACCTGGCAAGGCAGGTCGCCGGCCGCGACCCTGGGCTGGCAGCGCGCTACGGCTTCTGACGCAAAGACGTGACCTTGGCGGACATTGACCTATTGGCGACGCAATCCTAGGTCAGGCGCTGGACGGCGACGCATGATGGCAGGTCGATCCCTGTCATGTCAGGAACAGATCGAAGGAAAATGGAAGCACGAACCGCGAAATTCCGCATCGGACAGGTGGTACGTCATCGCGTCTATCCGTTCCGGGGTGTGATCTTCGATGTCGATCCGGTCTTTTCCAATTCTGAGGAATGGTGGCTCGCGATCCCGGAACATCTGCGCCCGTCCAAGGACCAGCCATTCTACCATCTCTTCGCCGAGAACGAGGAGACCGAGTACGTCGCCTATGTCTCGGAACAAAATCTCGTGAGCGACGAGTCCGGCCAGCCGGTTCGCCACCCGCAGGCGCGCGAATTCTTCCGCCGCGATCGCAAGGGTCGCTACCGAATCGACAAGGCCGGGCTGAACTGAGGTCTGGCGCAGGACGATCCTGCTCTGACTTGCCGATGAGAGACGGATTCAGCTTTCAGCCGGATCGCAAAGCGATTCCGAAAGCGCTCGCCTTTAGCGTTCGCGCTCGGCGGTGGGGAAGCGCGCCGAAAAGGCCCCTTCCCGCTCCGGCGGCAGCCGCACCAGCAGGCTCAGTGCACCATCCTCGCCGTCGCTGCGCGCCAGGACCTCGCCATTGGCGTGCAGCCAGGCCAGCGACTTGCCGTCGCCCGGCGCGAGCACCAGCCGATAGACCGGGCGGCTCCTGGCGATGCGGCTCTCGATGGCGTCGGTCAGCCGGCCGATGCCTTCGCCGGTCAGGGCCGAGACCAGGACGGGGCGGGTCGATTCCGGCTTGAGTTCGGCCAGGCCCGCCTGGCGCTCGCGCTCCGCCCCACCGAGCAGATCGGCCTTGTTCCAGACCTCGACGACGCGCTGGCCGTCCTCCGGGTCGATGCCAAGATCGCGCAGGATGCCCCGGACGTCGGCGGCCTGGGCCTGCGTGTCCTCATGCGAGACATCGCGCACATGCAGCAGCACGTCGGCCTCGATCGCATCCTCCAGCGTCGCCCGGAAGGCGGCGACGAGCTGGGTCGGCAGGTCGGAGATGAAGCCGACCGTATCGGAGAGCATGATTCTGGCGCCATGCGGCAGCTTCAGCGCCCGCGCCGTCGGGTCGAGCGTCGCGAACAGCATGTCCTGCGCCAGCACCTCGGCCGAGGTCAACCGGTTGAACAGGGTCGATTTTCCGGCATTGGTGTAACCGACCAGGGCGACCACCGGATAAGGCACGCGCTTGCGGCTGACCCGGTGCAGCGACCTTGTGCGCTTCACCGTCTCGAGATCGCGCTCGATCTTGGTCATCCGCTCCTGGATGACGCGCCGGTCGGCCTCGATCTGGGTCTCGCCGGGGCCGCCGAGGAAGCCGAAGCCGCCGCGCTGGCGCTCGAGATGGGTCCAGGACCGGACCAGCCGGCTCTTCTGGTAGTTCAGATGCGCAAGCTCGACCTGCAGCGTGCCTTCGCGCGTGCGCGCCCGCCGGCCGAAGATCTCTAGGATCAGGCCGGTCCGGTCGATGACCTTGCAGCCGAAGACCTTTTCGAGATTGCGCTGCTGCACCGGCGAAAGCGCGCAGTCCATCACGACGAGCCCGATCTCCTCGAGCTTCACCCGTTCGGCCAGTTCCTCGACCTTGCCCTTGCCGAGATAGGTCGCGGGACGAAGCGCGCTCAGCATGACCTGGATCGCCTCGACCACCTGCAGGTCGATGGCGCCGGCGAGGCCGATCGCCTCGTCGAGCCGCGCGGCATGGCTGCGCTGGTTCTCGTCTGCTGCGGCGGCCCTGCCCGGCGCCTGGCGCGCCAGATAGGGACCGACCACGAAGGCGCGCGTATCGGCTGCGACCGCGTGCTCCGCCGCGTCGATCGGCTTTGCGGCCGACGCGTCGGAGTCAGCTCCGGCCTTGCCGGCCACGGCTCAGGCCTTTTCCGCTTCCTCGGGCTCGAACAGCTGCACCGGATGACCGGGCATGATCGTCGAGATCGCGTGCTTGTAGACGAGCTGCGAATGGCCGTCGCGGCGCAGCAGCACGCAGAAATTGTCGAACCAGGTGACGACGCCCTGCAATTTGACGCCGTTCACAAGAAAAATGGTGAGGGGAATCTTCTGCTTGCGGACGTGGTTGAGAAACGTGTCCTGGAGATTCTGAGCCCGCTCTGCGGCCATGTTGTGCCTCTGTTGTTGGGACCGCAATCGGCTTGCGCGTGCGATCCAGATCGTTCCGTTAGACTGTGACGACGATCGTCGAGTTTTCGGAACACCGACGCCTCATTAGATCGTGACGGGACAATGTCGCGCAAGAGTTGCGACGCACCAATTTTAGCCGAGCCCCCTGCGCGACACGCATTGCGGTGGGATGAATCACCCCACCCCCAGCGATTTCAGCTTACGGTGCAGAGCCGAACGTTCCATGCCGATGAACTCCGCCGTGCGCGAGATATTGCCGGAGAAGCGCGCGATCTGTGCCATCAGGTATTCGCGCTCGAAGATCTCGCGGGCGTCGCGCAGGGGCAGGCTCATCAGCTTCTCGCCGCCCGAACCCGACGGCGTCGTCGGCACCATCGCCCCGACCTCGGCCGGCAGCATCTCGACGGTGATCTCCGCCCCGGGGTCGCCCTTGGTCAGGATCATCAGGCGCTCGACATTGTTACGCAGCTCGCGCACGTTCCCCGGCCATTCATGCGATTGCAGGATCGCCATGGCGTCGCCGCCGATGCGGCGCTTGGGCAGGCCGCTGGCGACCGAGATCTGGTCCATGAAGAACTCGATCAGCTCGGGCACGTCCTCGCGCCGCTCCGACAGCGCCGGCACGCGGATCGGCACCACGCCGAGGCGGTGATAGAGGTCCTCGCGCAACAGCCCCTCGGCGATCAGCTTGGCGAGATCCCGGCTGCTCGAGGAGATGACCCGGACGTCGACATGGACGCGGGTGGCACCGCCGACGCGCTGGAAATTCTGGTCGACCAGCACGCGCAGGATCCGGTTCTGGGTCTCGCGCGGCATGTCGCCGATCTCGTCGATATAGAGCGAGCCGCCATGCGCCTCCTCGAGTGCGCCGACGCGGCGCGAGCGCCCCTCGCCGCCCTCGATTCCGAAAAGCTCCTCCTCCATCGTGTCGGGCGTGATCGTCGCCGCGTTGATGACGACGAAGGGGCCGCTGGAGCGGGTCGACGCCTCGTGCAACGTGCGCGCCGTCAATTCCTTGCCGCAGCCGGGCTCACCGGTGATCAGCACGCGCGCATTGGTCGGCGCGACGCGCTCGAGCGTCTGCCGCAATTGGTTGACCGCGCTGGAGCGCCCGACGATCCGGCTCGCCTGGACGGAGCGGGCCTTGAGGTCGCGCACCTCGCGACGCAGGCGCGAGGCCTCGAGCGCGCGCTCGGCGACCAGCACCAGCCTGTCGGCCTTGAACGGCTTCTCGATGAAGTCGTAGGCGCCGTGCTTGATCGCCGAGACCGCCGTCTCGATGTTGCCGTGGCCGGAGATCATCACCACCGCGAGGTCGGGATGGCTCTCCTTGATCAGCTCCAGCACCTGCAGCCCGTCGAGCCGGCTGCCCTGCAGCCAGATATCGAGGAAGACGAGGTTTGGCCGGCGCGCGGCGATTGCCGCCAGCGCCTCGTCGGCGGAGCCGGCCTTGCGTGTCCGGTAGCCTTCGTCCTCCAGCAGGCCGGCGACGAGTTCGCGAATGTCGGATTCGTCGTCGACGACGAGAATGTCAGCGCTCATGCGTTGGTCCCGTTCATCTGTCCTCCGGCGCGTTCCGCCGGCGTATTGCGTGCTTCTGATGTCTCGTCGCCACTTTCCGGCGGCCCGGTCTCGACGACCCAGAGCCTGACCCGCGCCCCGCGCGCATCGTCGGGCCGATCCAGCAGCTCGATGCCGCCGCCATGATCCTCGAGGATCTTGCCGACGATCGCGAGCCCGAGACCAGTGCCGCCGTCGCGGGTCGTCATATAGGGCTCCAGCAGCTTGTGGCGCTGGTCTGCAGGCAGGCCCTTGCCGTTGTCGAGGATGTCGATGACGATCCGGCCGTCGCCGTGGCGCTCCAGCACGATGTCGATTCGGCCCTTGCCGCGCTCGTCCGCTGGGACGGCCTCGATCGCCTCGGTGGCGTTCTTGATGACGTTGGTCAGGGCCTGCGACATCAGCCGGCGGTCGAACTGGGCGAGCACCGGCTCCTCAGGCAGGCTGTCGGTGATGGTGATCTCCGGGTTGCCGACGCGCATCAGGAAGACGATCTGGCGCACCGTCTCGACGATGTCCTCGCGCGCCAGCGAAGGCTTCGGCATCCGTGCAAAGGACGAGAATTCGTCGACCATGCGTCGGATATCGTCGACCTGGCGGACGATCGTCGCCGTGCACTGGTCGAAGATCTCCTTGTCCTCGACGATGACCTTGCCGAATTTCCGGCGGATGCGCTCCGCCGAAAGCTGGATCGGCGTCAGCGGATTCTTGATCTCATGAGCGATGCGGCGCGCCACATCGGCCCAGGCGGCCGTGCGCTGGGCGGTGACCAGGTCGGTGATGTCGTCGAGCGTGACGACCAGCCCGGCGCCGGCGCCCTCGCCTTCGCGCACCGCGCGGATGTTGACCATGCGGTCGCGCCCGCCGCGCGTGATCGCGACCTGCCCCGAACTCAGGCGCTGGCGGTTGGCCATCGCCTCCGAAACGAACTCGGCGATCTCCGGGGCGATTTCAGCGATCGGCTCGCCAAGCAGGCGCCCGCCGGTGCCGAGCAGCGCATCCGCCGAGCGGTTGCCGATGGTGACGTGCCCGTCCTCGTCCAGGCTGAGCACGCCGGAAGATACGCCCGAGAGCACCGTCTCGGTGAAGCGGCGGCGGCGGTCGATCACCTCGCTCGCCGTCACCAGCCCGTCGCGCTGCCGCCGGAGCTCCGCCGTCATCTTGTTGAAGGTCTCGCCGAGATGGGCGAGGTCGCCTTCCGCCCGCCGGATCGGCACCTGGACATAGAAATTGCCGCTGGAAACCTGGTCGGTGGCATGGATCATCCGACGGATCGGCGCCACCAGCCCGTTGGCGAAATTCAGCCCCAGCCAGCTCGCCGACAGCAGCAGGATGATCGCGATCAGCCCGTACATCGAGGCGAAGGCGATCTGGACGCCCTTCCGGCGTGCGTCGATGCCGAGATATTCCACCGCCGCGGCGCGCGCGACCGCCGGGAACTCGACCGCCAGCGGATCGACCTCGCGCGCCACATAGAGGAAGGCGCCGTCATAGGAAGGGAGCTTCACCAGCGCACCGAAGATGCGGCCCGTCGCCGGCACGACGCAGATCGGCTCGGGCGAGGTCTGGGCATCCTCGAAGGCTGCCGCATCGGGTTTGCTCGCGCCGCGCAGCACATCGATATTGGCGCGCACCAGTATGGTATCCGGCGGCTTCATGATCCAGACCACCGGCAGGCCCAGCGCCGTCGCCCGCGCCGTCAGGAAGTTCTCGAACCAGGGCCGGTCGACGTCGAAAGCCGGCTTGGCCCGCCCGAGGTCGTCGGCCAGCAGCCGAATCTCGCGACCGAGCGAACGGCACTGGCCGGCAGTATAGGCGTCGGCGACCTCGACCGACTTGAAGATCACGTCCCGCATCCGGTCCGAGAACCAGGGCTCCAGCCCACGCTCCAGCGTCACGGTCGCGACCACCGCGACGAGCGCCGCCGGCAGGGCCGCGACGATGCTGAACAGCAGGACGATGCGCACATGCAGGCCGGCTGCGGCGACACCGGCGCGCCGCGCGCGGATCAGCACCGCGGCCTCGAAGGCGACGATGATCAGCAGCAGCAGGATCAGCAGGCCATTGAGGATGAAAAGGCCGAGGACGACCTCGTGGACCGGCGCAATCGGCGTCGCGCCCGCAAGAACGAGGAAGGTGGCAAGTCCGGAAATCAGCGCAAAGCTAACCACCAGCGCCCCGAGCCAGGCCGAAACCCGCCGTGGCGTCTCTTCGGTACGCGGCGTCATGCGCAGGTCGCCGATCGAGGCAGTCAAGACGATCTCAAAGCTCCGTTGGACGCACACCCGCCGACGGGCGGGCCGGGCGATCCGGCGCTGTGATGCGCCGCCGCAACGGTGTTGTCAAAATATGACAGGGGCAAGGCAGCGTCCGCAGCTGCCCGCGACCTTGCCCGTCAGCGCGGCGAGCGCACCACCTGCATGTCGAGCTCGCGGATTTTCTTGCGCAAAGTGTTGCGATTGAGGCCGAGCAGTTCGGCGGCACGAATCTGGTTGCCGCGTGTCGCTGCCAGCGCCGCCGCGATCAGCGGCGGCTCGATCTCACGCAGGATGCGATGATACAGCCCCGGTGGCGGGACATGGTCGCCGAAACCGGAGAAATACTGGGTGAGATGGCGCTCGACCGAGCCTGAAAGCGTCTCCGCGCGCTCCTGCCCGCCGCTGGAACCGCCATAGCTCGGCGTCGCCGTGGCCGGCTGCAGCTCCGCCTCGACGATCGGGGCCGTGATCGTCTCCTGTGGATAGAGCGCCGCCAGCCGCCGGACCAGGTTCTCCAACTCACGGACATTGCCGGGCCAGCGATAGCGCCGCATCACGTCCATCGCCTCGGAGTCGATCTGCTTGCGCGGCAGGCCTTCCTTCTCGACCAGCCCGAAGAAATGGCGGGCGAGATCCGGCACGTCCTCGACCCGCTCGCGCAGCGGCGGCAGGCGAATCGGCACCACGTTCAGGCGGAAGAACAGATCCTCGCGGAACAGCCCATGCGCGATCGAGATGCGCAGGTCCTTGTTGGTCGCCGCGACGATGCGGACATTGGTCTTGATCGGCGTCCGCCCGCCGACCGTGGTGTATTCGCCCTGCTGCAGCACGCGCAGCAGGCGCGTCTGCGCCTCCATCGGCATGTCGCCGATCTCGTCGAGGAAGAGCGTGCCGCCCTCGGCCTGCTCGAAGCGGCCGGACGAGCGCGTCAGCGCGCCGGTGAAGGCGCCCTTCTCATGGCCGAACAGCTCCGATTCGATCAGGTCCTTCGGGATCGCCGCCATGTTGATCGCGACGAAAGGGCCGTTGCGGCGCTTGCCGTAGTCATGCAGCGCCCGCGCCACCAGCTCCTTGCCGGTGCCCGATTCGCCATTGATCATCACGGTCAGGTCGATCGGCATCAGCCGCGCCAGGGCGCGATAGACGTCCTGCATCGCCGGCGAGCGCCCGATCAGCGGAATGTCGTCCGGCTCGGCCGGATGCCCGCGCCCGACCTCCCCGCGCGGCCGCGACAGGGCCCGGCCGACGATCGCGACCAGCTCCTTCAGGTCGAAGGGCTTGGGCAGGTATTCATAGGCACCGCGCTCCGAGGCCTTGATCGCGGTCATGAAGGTGTTCTGCGCGCTCATCACGATGATCGGCAGCTCGGGCCGCACGCGCTTGATCCGCGGCAGCAGGTCGAAGGCGTTGCCATCCGGCATCACCACGTCGGTGATGATCAGGTCGCCGAGGCCCTGGGCCGCCCAGGTCCACAGCGTCGCCGCCTGCCCGGTGGTCCGGACCTCGTAGCCGGCGCGGGCGAGCGCCTGGTTGAGGACTGTGCGGATGGCCGCGTCGTCGTCGGCGATGAGGATGTTACCCGTCGGCATTCAGCTCTGCTTCCTGGTGATGTTCACCCTGCCTTGCGCTCGCGCGCCTCGTGCAGCGGCAGTCGGATCCGGAATGTCGTGCGCCGCGGCACGGACTCGCACTCGACGATCCCGCCGTGATCGCCGATCACCTTGGCGACGAGTGCAAGTCCAAGGCCACTGCCCTGCGCCTTGGTAGTGACGAAGGGATCGAACAGATTGGCGTGCAGGTCCGCCGGCACGCCGGGCCCATTGTCGCGGATCCCGATTTCCAGCGGCAGGGCAAGCCGGCCGGGGGCCCCTGGCGCCTGCATGCGGATGCCGGGGCGATAGGCGGTGGTGAGCGTGATCTCGCCATCGATGGCGTCGGCGCCGATCGCCTCGGCCGCGTTCTTGACCAGGTTGAGCAGCACCTGGACGAGCTGGTCGCGATTGCCGGCGACCGGCGGCAGCGACGGGTCATAGGCCTCGCTGAAGCGGATGTGCCGGGCGAACCCGGACTGGGCCAGCCTTTTCACATGGTCGAGCACGTCATGGACGTTGACCGGGCCGCGCTCGCTCGGTCGCTCGTCGCCGAACAGTTCGACACGCTCGACCAGCTTCACGATCCGGTCGGCCTCGTCGCAGATCAGCTGGGTCAGCAGGCGGTCGTCGTCCGGCACCGAGGATTCGAGGAGCTGGGCCGCGCCGCGGATGCCCGAAAGCGGGTTCTTGATCTCATGCGCCAGCATCGCGCCGAGCGCGGTGATCGAGCGCGCTGCCCCGCGATGCGTCAACTGCCTGTCCATTTTTTCGGCAATTGTCCGTTCTTGCAGCAAAAGCACCACCGCCTCGGGCTGCGCCGGCAGCGGCGAGGCGAAGACGTCGACGATCCGGTCGAGCCCGAGCCGCGGCGAACCGAGCTCGAGCCGGTACTCGCTGACGCTGGCGCCACGGCGCTGGACCTCTTCGACCAGCGACAGCACCGGCGAACCGAAGGCGATCAGATCCTCCAGCCGCTGGCGCTTCAGCACGACGGCACTGGCCTGGAAGAAGTCCTCGGCCGCCGTGTTGGCGTAGAGCACGGCATGCCCGTCCCCGACCACGACCACCGGCATGGGCAGGACGTTCAGCGCCTGGATCTCGAGGGAGTCGAACAAGGTCGCGCCCGGCCTCTCCCCGCCTTCGCCGAATATCGCCATGGTCATACGCGATTTTCCTCGTGCTTCAGGCGGCGGCGCCAAGGCGCTCGGTCGAGAACAGCCGGGCGAGCGCGGCCAGCGCGCGGGCCGGATCGTCGGTGGTCAGCAGGTCGCGCCGCGCGCTTTCATCCGGCGCGAGCCCGCAGGCCAGCGCCTCGTCGGCATAGGCGGCGAGGTGCTTGCGGGCATGGCGAACGCCGACCTCGCGGCCCATCAGCGACAGCAGCCCCTCGTAATGTTCGCGTGCCAGCTCGGCCTTGGTCTCGAGCGCGATCTCGGCCGGCTGGCGCCCCGCCAGCGCGGCGCCGACCTGTCCGGGCAGCCAGGGGCGCCCCAGCGCGGCACGGCCGACCATGACGAAATCGGCGCCCGATTGCGCCAGGCAGGCCCGCGCCTGCGCCACCGTCGCGATGTCGCCATTGGCGACAAGCGGAAAGGCACCGGCCGCCCGCACGGGGGCGATGGCCGCCCAGTCCGCGACGCCCTTGTAGAACTGCTGGCGCGTGCGCCCATGCACGGTGATGGCGGCGGCCCCGGCAGAGACGGCGCGCCGGGCGAGCTCCGGCGCATTGCGCGAGCCATCGTCCCAGCCGAGCCGCATCTTGACCGTGACCGGCACCTTCACGGCAGCGACCACCGCCTCGACCAGGCCGATGGCATGGTCGAGATCGCGCATCAGGGCCGAGCCGGCCCAGCCTCCGACGACCTTCTTCGCCGGGCACCCCATATTGATGTCGACAATGTCGGCGCCCGAAGCCTCGGCGACCCGGGCCGCCTCGCCGAGCCAGCGCGGCTCGCAGCCGGCGAGTTGCACCACATGCGGCGAGACACCCGAGCCCTCGGCCCGCAGGCGCGCCTCCTCGCTGCCGCGGACCAGCTCGTCGGACGCGACCATTTCCGAGACGACCAGACCGGCGCCGAAGCGCGCGGCGATCCGGCGCATCACCACATCGGTCACCCCCGACATCGGCGCCAGGAAGGCGCGCGCAACCGGGCGCAGGCCGCCAATCGCGGCAATCGCTTCGCCTGAATTTGAGGCAGATTCCATTATGATGATTTATTGGACATCTATTGCGCTGCGCAAGAGGTTTCTGAGCAATGCTGCGTTGCACCATGGTCGAAGATGTCGCGCAGCCGCCTGCCGACCGGCAGCCCGATCCCGCTTCGCGAGGCCAACAGCAGCAGCGCCCTTGGCTATCGCCGCCGCCCGGCCTATCACCCACCACCATCCGTTTCCGGAGCCCCTACGCTTCCATGACCATGGCAGTCGCCGCCCTCATCGTCGCCGCTGGACGTGGCCTGCGCGCCGGTGCCGAGGCGCCCAAGCAATACCGCCGCCTTGGCGGGCAGCCGGTGCTCTGCCGCGCGCTCGCGCCCTTCCTGGCGGAGCCCGGCATCGGCCCCGTGCTGGTGGTCATCGGTTCCGACGACGACGCTCGCTATCGCAACGCGATCGGCGAGCTCGGCGAAAGCGTCCAGGCGCGCCTGCTGCCGCCGAGCTATGGCGGCGAAAGCCGGCAGGATTCGGTCAGGGCCGGCCTGAGGGCACTGTCGCAGGCCGGCTTTGCGGGCGCGGTGCTGGTCCATGACGCCGCCCGCGCGCTCGTCTCGTCCGCCCTGATCGCCCGGGCGCTTGCCGCCTGTCACGACACGCGCGCCGCCGTCCCCGCCTTGGCCCTGACCGATACGGTGAAGCGCCTCGGTTCGGACGGCCGGATCGTCGAAACGCCGCCGCGCGACCGGCTCGTCTCGGTGCAGACGCCGCAGGCCTTTGCCTTCGAGACCCTGCTCGCGGCGCATGAGGCCGCCTTTGCCGCGGGCGCCCGCGGCTTCACCGACGATTCGGCCCTCATGGAATGGGCCGGTCATGAGGTCGCGACCTTCGCGGGAGACCCGATGAACCTGAAGCTGACCCATCCCGACGATTTCGCCGCCGCCGAACGGCGTCTGGGTCGTGACCTCGTGACCCGGGTTGGAACGGGCTATGACGTCCATGCCTTCGCCGAGGGCGACCATGTCTGGCTCGGCGGCGTCAGCCTCCCGCATGGCCGCGGCGTCGCCGCGCATTCCGATGGCGATGTCGGCCTGCACGCCTTGACCGACGCGCTGCTCGGCGCCCTCGCCGACGGTGACATCGGCAGCCATTTCCCGCCGAGCGACCCGCAATGGCGCGGCGCCTCCTCCGACCGTTTCCTCGCCTTCGCAGTCGAGCGAGTGGCGGCGCGCGGCGGCCGGATCGACCATCTCGACCTGACGATCATCTGCGAGGCGCCCAAGGTCGGCCCGCATCGCGACGCGATCCGCGCCCGCATCGCCGCGATTGCCGGCCTGCGGCTCGACCAGGTCGGGGTTAAGGCGACGACCTCGGAGCGCCTGGGCTTCACCGGACGTGGCGAGGGGCTGGCCGCCCTCGCCACCGCGACGATCCGCCTGCCGGAACCGGAGTGAGACCATGTTCGACCTCGACATCCGTTCGCTGGCCGCCGAGCTTCTGAGCATCTCGCGCGAGCGCGGCATCACCGTCGCGACGGTGGAATCCTGTACCGGCGGGCTCGTCTGCGGCGCGCTGACGGCGATCTCGGGCTCTTCGAGCATGGTCGCCGGCGGCCTCGTGACCTATTCCAATGAAGCCAAGACGGCGCTCGCCGGCGTACCGGCCGAGTTGATCCTCCAGCACGGCGCCGTCAGCGAGCCGGTGGCCCGGGCGATGGCCGAAGGCGGCAGGGAGAGGCTGTCGGCGCGGCTCGCCGTCTCGATCACCGGCGTCGCCGGCCCCGATGGCGGCAGCGAGGCGAAGCCGGTGGGGCTGGTGCATTTCGCCTGCGCCGGACGCGAGCAGACCCTGCACCGCGAGAAGCGTTTCGGCGCCCTGAGCCGCGACGAGATTCGCCGCCTCAGCGTGCTCGAGGCACTCGATCTGTTGCGCGAAGCCTCGCTCAGCCTGAAGTGAGCCGCACCCCGGCGGCGCGGGTACCCGGGCCATAGACCACGTCGGCCCGGCGCTCGAAGGCCTCGGCGAATTTGCGGAAGGCCTTGTCGAACATCGCGCCCATCAGCAGGCCGAGCATGCGGCTGGCGAATTCGTAGGAAATGAAGAACACCACCTCGGAGCCGGTCTCGCTCGGCTTGAAGCTCCAGCGGTTCTCGAGATAGCGGAACGGCCCGTCGACATATTCGACCAGGATCTTCAGATTGGCCGGATCGAGCGTCACCCGGCTGGTGAAGGTCTCGCGGATCGCCTTGTAGCCGACGGTCATGTCGGCGAGCAGCACCTCGCCGCCGCCCTCGCGCGGCGTCCGCCGGCGCACGGTAAGGCCCTCGCAGAGGGGCAGGAATAGCGGGTATTTCTCGACATCGGCGACGAGTGAGAACATCTGGTCGGCCGAGTGCCTGACCCGGCGGGTGCTGTTGAACATCGGCATGGGAAGTCGGCTCTCAGAGCATGGCGCGGAAAAGTGGGCACCGGTTTTTCGCGAAAGCCATGCTCTAACTCCAAGTTATCGATCACGTTTTTTGTATTCGGGTTTAATCACCCGAATACAACGTGATCTAGGCACCGGCCTTCGCGGCACGCGCCGCCCGCAGCCGGGCGAAATCCTCACCCGCATGATGCGAGGAGCGCGTCAGCGGCGTCGAGGACACCATCAGGAAGCCCTTCACATAGGCGATGGTCTCGAAGCTCTTGAACTCGTCGGGCGTGACGAAGCGGATCACCGCATGATGCTTGCGCGAGGGCGCGAGGTACTGGCCGATGGTGATGAAATCGACCTCGGCCGAGCGCAGGTCGTCCATCAGCTGCAGCACCTCGTTCCGCTCCTCCCCGAGGCCGACCATGATGCCGGATTTGGTGAAGATCGTCGGATCGAGTTCCTTCACCCGCTGCAGCAGCCGGAGCGAATGGAAATAGCGGGCGCCGGGCCGCACCGTCAGGTACTTGCCGGGCACCGTCTCGAGATTGTGGTTGAAGACGTCGGGCTTGGCCGCGACCACGACTTCGAGCGCGCCCGGCTTGCGCAGGAAGTCCGGCGTCAGGATCTCGATCGTGGTGCCGGGCGAAGCCTCGCGGATGGCGCGGATCACGCGGGCGAAGTGCTCGGCGCCACCATCCTTCAGGTCGTCGCGGTCGACCGAGGTGATCACGACATGCTCGAGCCCGAGCTTGGCGACGGCCTCGGCGACCTTGCGCGGCTCCTCATGGTCGAGCGCTTCGGGCACGCCGGTCTTGACGTTGCAGAAGGCGCAGGCCCGCGTGCAGGTGTCGCCCATGATCATGAAGGTGGCGTGCTTCTTTTCCCAGCACTCGCCAATGTTGGGGCAGCCCGCCTCCTCGCAGACGGTGACGAGCTTGTTCTCCTTGACGATCTTCTGGGTCTCGGCCCATTTCGGCGAGCCCGGCGCCTTGACCCGGATCCAGTCCGGCTTACGCAGGATCGGGTTCTCGGCGCGCTTCTGCTTCTCGGGATGGCGCAGCTCGACGCCCGGCTTCGCCTCGGCCTTCGGATTGCCGAGATTGGGGCGCGGATCGCGGTTCAGAAGATCGAGAACGACGGCCATGGACGGGTCCAGTTCCTGCGGCCGCGGACGAAGGCGGCCTCGCCCGTCTAGCTAATGCCGAAGAGCCTCGCGGGCAACCCGCCGCGCCGCGCGGCTCAGTTGCGCATGGCGCGCCAGATCACGATCAGGATGCAGGCACCGGCGATCGCCGCGGTCAGCGTGCGCCAAAAGCCGAAGACCGGGATCTCCAGCAGCTCCGCCAGCCGGCTGCCGATGAAGGAGCCGGCGACACCGACGATCATGTTGGTGAACAGCCCATGGTTGGACGAGGTGACGCGCTCGGCAATCCAGCCGGCGATGATGCCGATCAGCAGCGTCATGAAGAAGCCGTAGCCCGGCGTGCCGAGCGCGGCGACGATCTCGTTGTTCATGGCAAATCCCCCAGCCAGCTACCAGGCGCGGCCGTCAGGTCGCCCCGCCACAACGCTCGCGCCGGCGAGCGGTTCCCGTCAAGCGATGAAGCGCGCCAGCAGCACGACCAGGATGGCCCCGATCACCGCCATCGCCGCTTCGTCGAGAAAGGCCCGGCCGGTGCGGATCCGCCAGCCGGTGGCACGCACGATCCCCTGCCCGACCAGCATGCCGAGCAGGCCGACCACGGCATGGCGCAGGATGCCGCCGCCACCCACGACGAGGCTGGCGACGAAGCCGGTCGCGGTGCCGAGCAGGATCGTCGGCGCGAGCCGGCGCCAGTCGAGCGGCAAGCCACGCCCCGGCGGCAGGATCTCGACCTTGTCGTCCTCGATGGTCCGGCCGGAGCTGCGGGCCTTGCGCTGGCGTGTCGTCATCGCAGCGATATGCCCATGAGGCTGCGCCGTTTCCAGGGCCAAAATTCCTGGACGATCCTGAGCAAGTCGCCCGCTCAGGCGTTGAGCACCTTGCCATAGGCGTCGAGCACGCTCTCCTTCATCGTCTCCGACAGGGTCGGATGCGGGAAGATGGTGTGCATCAGCTCTTCTTCGGTGGTCTCGAGGTTCATCGCGACGACGAAGCCCTGGATCAGCTCGGTGACTTCCGGACCGACCATATGAGCGCCGAGCAGCTTGCCGGTCTTGGCGTCGAAGATGGTCTTGACCATGCCGCTATCTTCACCCAGCGCCACCGCCTTGCCGTTGGCGACGAAGTTGAAACGGCCGACCTTGAGCTGATGGCCGGCCTCCTTCGCCTTGGCCTCGGTCAGCCCGACGCTGGCGATCTGCGGCTGGCAATAGGTGCAGCCCGGGATCATCGCCTTGTCCATCGGGTGCGGGTGCAGGCCCTTGATCGCCTCGACGCAGATCACCGCCTCGTGCTCGGCCTTGTGGGCCAGCATCGGCGCGCCGGCGACGTCGCCGATGGCGTAGACGCCCTTCACATTGGTCCGGCAGAAATCGTCGATGACGACGGTGCCGCGCTCGATTTTCACGCCGAGCGCTTCCAGCCCGAGATTCTCGACATTGCCGACGACGCCGACCGCCGAGATCATCCGCTCGGCGGTGATCGTCTGCTTGCCGCCCTTCTCGTCCTCGACATGAGCGGTGACGGAATCGGCGCTCTTCTCGACCTTGGTCACCTTGGCGCCGGTCAGGATCTTCATGCCCTGCTTCTCGAAGGCCTTTCGCGCGAAGGCGCCGATCTCGGCATCCTCGATGGGCACGACCTGCGGCATCACCTCGACCACGGTCACCTCGGCGCCCATCGTCCGGTAGAACGAGGCGAACTCGATGCCGATGGCGCCGGAGCCCATCACCAGCAGCGATTTCGGCATCTTCGGCGGCACCATCGCCTCGAAATAGGTCCAGATCAGCTTGCCGTCCGGCTCGATGCCGGGCAGCGCGCGCGGCCGCGCGCCAGTCGCGACGATGATGTGGTCGGCGGTATAGCTGCCCTCGCCCTTGGCGTTCTTCGGCGGCGGCACCTGCGGCTGCATGGCCGGCTTCTTGGTCGGCGCCACAGTGATGGTGCCCGGCTTGGTCAGCTTGGCCTCGCCCCAGATCACGTCGACCTTGTTCTTCTTCATCAGGAACTGGACGCCGTTGTTCATCCTTGCCGCGATGCCGCGCGCGCGCTTCACCACCGCCTCGAGATCGGCCTTGAACGTGCCTTCGAGCACCAGCCCGTAATCCTTGGCGTGCTGGCCGTAATGCAGGATCTCGGCCGAGCGCAGCAGCGCCTTGGTCGGGATGCAGCCCCAGTTCGAGCAGATGCCGGCGAGGTGCTCGCGCTCGACGATCGCGGTCTTGAAGCCGAGCTGCGCCGCCCGGATCGCCGCGACATAGCCGCCGGGGCCGGAGCCGATGATGATGATGTCGTAATCAGCCATGGAAGGCACCTCGGCTTTTTACTCCCGCTGATCGGGAGGCATTGAGGATAACGGGAGAAGCCCCTGTCGAAATCGGGTTCATGGGCCGGAGATCCGCAGAGCCGGGCCGCGTGCCGGGAGCGGCAGGCCGAGCAAGCCGTCGACGACGGGGGCCAGCGCCAGGCCGATCGCGCGGGTGTTCTCAACGTCGAGATGGATGCCGTCCTCGCCAGTCACCGTCGCGACCGTCGCCGCATCGAAGAAGGCCACGCCGATCTCGTCGGCGATGCGCCGATAGTACTGCGCGAGCAGCGCCATCTTCTCGGGCGCGCCCTCCATGAAGAAATGCGCCTCGTGATCGGCATCGTCCGGCGGGCGCACGAGCGGCGGAGCGACGATCAGCACCTCCGGCACCGGCATGCCGGGCTCGACCGGTGGACGCTGCGCCACCTGCGCCAGCATCCGCATCGAGCGGGCGACGTCATAGGCGCTGAGCGAATGCTGGCGCTGGCAGTCATTGGTGCCGAGCATCAGGATGACGAGGTCGAGCGGCGCGTGGCACTCGATGAACAGCGGCAGCAGCGCGATGCCCGAGCGATAGGGCCGCAGCGGGTCCTCCAGCGCGATCCGCCGCCCGTTCAGCCCTTCCTCGATCACGGTCGCATAGCCGCCGAGCGCCTTTTCCAGCACGCGCGGCCAGCGCACATCATCGCCATGCCGGTCCGGCCGGTTGGCGATGCGCCCCCAGGTCAGGGAATCGCCGAAGGCGAGGATGCGGGCCGGGCGGGTCATCGTGATGCTCCCACACGCTCAGAGCGTGACACGCCTTCATTGGCTATAGTTCCCAAGGCAAGAGAATAGCCAATATTGCCGCCAAACTCTTGGAAGGTCGACATTGGCGCGCCGCTCCATACTGCCCGTTGAACTGATCTAAAAGCTCTACGCATCAAACGCCGTTCTCATTTAACAGCCTTTGCGATATTGCGACCGAGATACATCAAGCCGACCAAGATATAAGGCACACTTTCGCCAAGCTTTATACCAAGAAGCCAAAGCACCGCATATCCGCCGAGTGCAAGGATAAGATAGATCAGCGGCGCAACAGAGGGGGAATTCCAAGATCTAGAGAACGAATCCGAAATCGCCAGCCACAAAACGAACGCGAAACCACGCGTGATCCCTATTACTAAAGCCCAGAAAAACCCAGTAGAACCGTGTCCAAGGGCGAGCGCCATCGCCAAGACCCAGACGGCGACCGCTAATACCAGTAACAGCAGCGCCGACAATCCGTTCGACATTGATTGCCGGGCGCCGCTCACGTCTCTCACACCAGCATCGCCATCGGCTTCTCGATATAGCCCTTGAAGGCCTGCAGCAGCTCGGCGCCGAGTGCGCCGTCGACGGCGCGGTGGTCGGTCGAGAGCGTCACCGACATCACGGTCGCGACCGCGAGCTGGCCGCCCTTGACCACGGCGCGCGGCTCGCCGGCGCCGACGGCGAGGATCGTCGCATGCGGCGGGTTGATCACCGCGGCGAAGTCCTTGACGCCGAACATGCCGAGATTGCTGACCGCCGAGGTGCCGCCCTGGTACTCCTCGGGCTTCAGCTTGCGCGTCTTTGCCCTTGCCGCCATGTCCTTCATCTCGTTGGAGATCTGGCTCAGCGTCTTGTGGCAGGCATCGCGAATGATCGGCGTGATCAGCCCGCCCGGGATCGAGACCGCGACGCCGACATCGGCATGCTTGTGCTTGAGCATGGCGCCGTCGGTCCAGCTGACATTGGCGTCCGGAACGGCGCGCAACGCCAGCGCAAGCGCCTTGATCACCATGTCGTTGACCGAGAGCTTGTAGGCCAGCTTGCCGTCCTTCTCGGGCGCCGCCGCGTTGAGCTCGGCGCGCAGCTTCAGGAGCGCATCGAGTTCGCAATCGAGCGTGACGTAGAAATGCGGGATCGTCTGCTTCGCCTCGGTCAGGCGGCGCGCGATCGTCTTGCGCATGCCGTCATGCGGGATCTCCTCATAGGAACCCGGCGCGAACAGCTTCTTGACCGCCTCGTCGGAGGGACCGGCGGCAAGCGGCGCGGCGGCCGGCTTCGGCGCAGCAGCGCCTGGAGCAGCCGGCGCGGCCTTCGCTGCCCCGCCCTGCTTCGCAGCCTCGATATCCTTCTCGACGATGCGGCCATGCGGACCGGAGCCCTGCACCTTCGCGAGGTCGATCCCGGCCTCCTTGGCGAGGCGCCGCGCCAGCGGCGAGGCGAACGGCCGGTCGCCGGCCGGCGCCGGCTGGCCACCGCTGTTGAAGCCGGCCTCGGCGGTCATCTGCGGCGTCGAGGCGGGCGCGGCTTCGGCCTTTGCGGCTGGCGCCGGCGCTGCCTCCTTGGGAGCTTCCGTCTTGGGCGCCTCGGCCTTCGGGGCTTCGGCCTTGGCCGGGGCGGACACCGCCTTGGCGTCCTCGCCCTCGGCCGCGATCACCCCGATGATCTCGTTGACGGCGACATCGGCCGTGCCCTCCGGCACGACGATCTTCGCCAGGATACCCTCGTCGACGGCTTCGACCTCCATCGTCGCCTTGTCGGTCTCGATCTCGGCGATGATGTCGCCGGATTTGATCGCATCTCCCTCCTTCTTGAGCCATTTGGCGAGGTTGCCCTTCTCCATGGTCGGAGACAGCGCGGGCATCAGGATGTTCACGGGCATGGCTGGAGGCTCGCTTTTTCCAATGCGATGAGCAGCAGGCGGCGGGCGAGGCCCATGCCGAAGCTGAGGGAGACGAGGACGAAGGCGACGTAGTCGAGATGCTCCAGGGCGCCGCCCGCCAGATTCGTCCCGCGCATCAGTTCGGGAGCGAAGGCCTGGATGGTTTCGGGCAGGAGCGAGAAGATCCCGCCTGCGGCGAAGACGAAGGCGACGACATCGACGCGATGGAGATGCAGCCGCGCGATCACGAGGGCGCGCGGCGAGAGCGGAAGCGGTGCCAGCCGAACCTTCGGCCGGAAATAGGCAGTCGCACCCCACGCCCCGACCGCCGCGAGGCTCGCCGAGCCGGCCATGGCGTGGAGCGTCAGAGCCATGCCTCAGCCCCGATAGCAGACGGCTTTTGCCGCCGCGACGACCTCGCCGATATTCGGGAGCGCCAGCTTCTCGAGATTGGCGGCGTAGGGCATCGGCACATCCTTGCCGGTGACGCGCGCGACCGGCGCGTCGAGCCAGTCGAAGGCGGCCTCCATGATCCTCATGCCGATCTCGGCGGTGACGCCCGATTGCGGGAAGCCCTCCTCGACCGCGACGCAGCGATTGGTCTTCTGCACCGAGGCGATGACCGTCTCGATGTCCATCGGCCGGATCGTGCGCAGGTCGATGACCTCGGCCTCGATGCCCTCCTTGGCCAGGGCCTCGGCGGCGCCGAGCGCATAGGTCATGCCGATGCCGAAGGAGACGATGGTGACGTCGGTGCCGGGCCGGACCACCTTGGCCTTGCCGATCGGGATCAGGAAGTCGTCGCCCTTGGGCACCTCGAAGGAGCGGCCGTAGAGGATCTCGTTCTCGAGGAAGATGATCGGGTTGGGGTCGCGGATCGCGCTCTTCAGCAGGCCTTTCGCGTCGGAGGCGCTGTAGGGCATCACCACCTTGAGGCCCGGCACGTTCGAATACCAGGCGGCGTAGTCGTGGCTGTGCTGCGCGCCGACGCGGGCGGCGGCGCCATTGGGGCCGCGGAAGACGATCGGGCAGCCCATCTGGCCGCCGGACATGTAGAGCGTCTTGGCGGCCGAGTTGATGATCTGGTCGATCGCCTGCATGGCGAAGTTGAACGTCATGAACTCGACGATCGGCTTCAGGCCGGTCAGCGCCGCGCCGACGCCGATGCCGGCAAAGCCGTGCTCGGTGATCGGGGTGTCGATGACGCGCCGCGCCCCGAACTCCTGCAGCAGGCCCTGCGTCACCTTGTAGGCGCCCTGGTATTCGGCGACCTCCTCGCCCATGACGAAGACGTCGGCGTCGCGGCGCATCTCCTCGGCCATCGCGTCGCGCAGCGCCTCGCGCACCGTCATCGAGACGACCTCGGCCCCGGCCGGGAATTCCGACGAAGCGTCATAGGATTTCGCCTGGGCCGGCACGCTCGGGGGGGCGGCGGGTGCTGCAGCACTCGCAGCCGGCGCCTCGGCGGGCTTTTCCGGCTCGCCGGCCTTCTCCGGCTCGGCCTTGGCAGCGGCCGGCTTCTCCGCCTTGCCGGCGCCGCTCGCAGCGGCCTTCACATCCTCGCCATCGGCGGCGATCACGCCGATCGGCGTGTTGACCGCGACGTTCTCGGTGCCGTCGGCGATCAGGATCTTGGCGAGGATGCCCTCGTCGACCGCCTCGACCTCCATGGTCGCCTTGTCGGTCTCGATCTCGGCGATGATGTCGCCGGCCTTGACCTTGTCGCCCTCGGCTTTCAGCCATTTGGCGAGCTTGCCCTGCTCCATGGTCGGCGACAGCGCAGGCATGAGAATGTCGATCGGCATGAACGCACCCGGATTTCTGGCGGATTTCTGGAAAGCCGCGAGGGCTGAAGGTCGATGTGAGAGCGCAGCGCCGGCTCAGGCCCGCGCCGCCTCCAAGGTGATGTCGGTCCAGAGCTCGGAGACGTCCGGCTCGGGATCATGCGTCGCGAACTCGGCCGCGTCGTTGACGATCTCGCGGACCTTGGCGTCGATCGCCTTGAGCTCGTCCTCGCCGATCTTGTGCTCGCGCGTCAGGCGGCCGCGCACCTGCTCGATCGGGTCGTGTTCCTCGCGCATGCGCTGGACCTCGTCCTTCGAGCGGTACTTCGCCGGATCGGACATCGAATGGCCGCGATAGCGATAGGTCTGCATCTCGAGGATATAGGGGCCCTTGCCGGAGCGGGCGTGGTCGATGGCGCGCTGGCCGGCGGCGCGCACGGCGCGCACATCCATGCCGTCGACCTGCTCGCCGGGAATGCCGAAGGAGACGCCGCGGCGCGAGAAATCGGTCTGCGCCGAGGCCCGGTTGACCGAGGTGCCCATGGCGTAGCGGTTGTTCTCGATCACGAACACGACCGGCAGCTTCCACAGCTCGGCCATGTTGAAGCTCTCATAGACCTGGCCCTGATTGGCGGCGCCGTCGCCGAAATAGGCCATCGATACCCGCCCGTCCTGGCGATACCAGTTGGCGAAGCCAAGCCCGGCGCCGAGGGAGACCTGGGCGCCGACGATGCCGTGGCCGCCATAGAAGTTCTTCTCGCGGCTGAACATGTGCATCGAGCCGCCCTTGCCGCGCGAATAGCCGCCGCGCCGCCCGGTCAGTTCCGCCATCACGCCGCGCGATTCCATGCCGCAGGCGAGCATGTGGCCGTGGTCGCGATAGCCGGTGATGACCTGGTCGCCCTCCTTCGAGGCCATCTGCATGCCGATCACCACGGCTTCCTGGCCGATATAGAGATGGCAGAAGCCGCCGATCAGCCCCATGCCGTACATCTGGCCGGCCTTCTCCTCGAAACGCCGGATCAGCAGCATCTCGCGATAAGCGTGCAACTCCTCGGCCTTGTCGAAGACCGGAATGTTGGAGATCGCCTTGCCGTCGCCCCTGGCCGAACCCTTTGCCGCGGTCTTCGCCGGATTCTTTCCGGCTGCCTTGGCAGGAGCGCCTGCCTTCGTCTTACGCGCGGCGATGGCCATATGCGATCCTCCAAAGCTCAACTGCTTCGGTTGTAGAGGAACGCAAAAGCCTTGGCGAGATGGATATCTCGCACTGCAACATGACCCAAGATACTGAGGTTACTCAGCTATCTTGAATTAACTGAATGTCAGTTAATCAATCTTTTTGCGACTAATGGAGGGGGTTGAGCCGGCTCAGCGCCCCATCACCACGACATCGTTGCGGTGGACGCGGCCGAGGCTGGCGCGGGCGCGCTCCTCGAGAAGATCACGGTCGACGGCCTGATCGCGCATCAGGCTGAGCCGCTTTTCCCAGCCCTGCCTCTCGCCGCTCAGCTCGGCGATTTCGGTTTCCAGCTCGCCGAGCTTTTCGCGCAGGCCGCCCAGCGTCTCGAGGCCCCTGGCGCCGTGATGGGCGTGAAAAAGGAAATAGCCGACGACGCCGCTCGACACGAGGTAGAGCGCGAGCGTGATCAGGATGGAGCGGACGCCACGACGAATGACCATGCCGGGACGCTAGAACGGCTTGGTGAATGCCGCGTTAACGAGCGGGTCTCGTCACATGCAGCGCGGCGTCGGCAGGTGCGGCGTCGGAAGGCGCGGCACCGCCCTTGCCGAGCGCGATCAGGTCGGCCTCGATCCGCCTGGCGGTCGGCAGGCGGTAATGCGCCGGATCCCAGTAATTCGCATCGTCGCGGGTCAGGGGCGAGGCATGGGCATAGTCGGCGACGACGGCGCCATGCCGCGCCGCGATCGCGCGGATCTGCGCCTTGCAGGCCAGCTCGCGCTGCCAGGCCGCGGTGCCCTCGCGCGGCATCGCGCCGGCATGGACCGGCGGCAGGACGAGGATGCGCCGCGTATCGGCCGGAAAGGCCGACAGCGCCTGGTCGAGCCAGGCCAGCGCCGGAAAGCGCCAGGCGACCCGCTGCTCCGGCGTGACCATTTCCGGCGGCGTCAGCGGCGCAAGCTCGGGCGCCTTGCCGGCATGGTTCCGGTAGAGGTGGAAGCGAGCGCGGGCGAGATCATAGCTCGCCTCGGGCGGCGTGAAGACCTCGTAGCCGTCACCGCGGATTCGCGGCGGCACCAGGCCGAGCCGATGCGCGGCGAGACGGACGGCGATCTCGAGGGTGGTGAAATTGAGCTGCTTTGCCCAATCGTTCCAGCCGACATCGTCGTAGAGCCAGGGCGGGAACGGCCGCGGCGTCAGCCGGCGCTCTTCCTGCGTCGCGTCGGCCTCGCACCAGAGCAGGTCGATGCCCCAGATCACCAGCTTCGGCGCTGCGACCTTGCGCGCGAACAGCGCGGCCACCTGCACCTGCTCCCATGGCGTCGCGGCGTTCATGCCGAGATTGACGAAGCGCGCCTGCAGGCCCTGCGACAGGATCGCGGGATCGAGCAGCCGCAGGGTCGAGGTGCCCAAGATCGCGGAATCGAAAGCGCCGGAGCGCACCAGCTGCGGGTACATGAAGCGCTGGTTGAGATCCATCAGCGGCCGGGCCGACTGCCCCGCCTGCACGCGTGCGCCATAGGGGTCGAGCAGGGCGATGAAGCCGAACAGGACCGCGACCAGCCCGAGCGCCGTCAGTCCGAACGCCTTCGTCCAGCCGCGCCAGCGGCGGATCGTCTCGCTCGCCATCGGTTCAGGCGAGCCCGGACCGAAGCCGCCGCGACGGCGCGCCGAAGACTGCGTCGACGGTCCTGTTCGGCATCGGGCGTGGCTGGCGAGACATGGCGGGCGGCGACATCGGGAACCTCCGCGGCGCTTCTGCCATGACGAAGCGCTGCGAACAATGTTGACCGGGGCGCCGGGCCTGCCTATTCAGCGCGCCAGTGAGGGCGGGTAGCTCAGTGGTAGAGCACGTGACTTTTAATCATGTGGTCGAGGGTTCGATCCCCTCCCCGCTCACCACGGCCAGGTCTTTGGCCTGACTTTCGCGTCGGAATCGGGCCACAGGGCCTACGGGGCGATGTCCGCCGCAGGATTCGGTGGACCCATCGAAGGGCATGGATTCGCCTTCCGCGCATAGTCAGCCCTGCCGGATGACCTTCGCCAAAGCTGCGGACCAGCGCTTCCCGCATCGTCGTGAAAAGGCCGGGCCCCCTGAGGGAACCCGGCCGATGCAGAGGTCGTCGGCTTGGCGGGCCTGACTAGCGGCGCCCGCTGGCGGCGTGGGTCACACGCCGGGGCGATAGGGCGGCGCCTGCTCGTCGAAGCGCGACCATCCTTCCTGCTCATAGGCCGAGCGGCGATCGCTCATGTCGATCGGCACGGCGCCGTCCATGATGGCCTCGACCGCCGCCACCTGGCTGTCGCTGGCGCGAACCGAGACGACGGAGCCGCCGCGGCGCACCGTTTCGGCGTAATAGTGGGCGTCGCGCTCGTCGACACCAGCGCTGGTCATCGCGCCGACGATACCGCCGGCCGCTCCGCCCGCAACGGCACCTGCCGCGGTGGAAGCCAGCCAGCCTGCGGCGACGACGGGGCCAACTCCCGGAATGGCGATCATTCCGAGACCGGCGAGCAGCCCGGCAGCGCCGCCGAGGGCCGCCCCGATGCCGGCCCCCTCGCCGGCATTGCTGTCCCGATCGGGATCGACAACGGCCTCGTCGCGCCCGACGAGGCTGATATCGGCGCTAGCGACGCCGGAAGCCTCCAATTGCTCGACGACGCTGCGGGCCGTGGCATAGGTTTCATAGGAACGGGTGATGGTCTGGGTCATGATCGTCCTCTCTCTAGCTGTCGTGACGCGGCGATGCCGGCTCAGTTGCGGGTGATGTTGCCGCGATAATCGACCGAGACATTGACCTGCGCTCCGGCATGGGTCGCGCTGCCCTTCCAGACGCCGTTGTCGTCCTTCTTGAGCGCACCGACATTGCTGTAGCCATTGGCTTCAAGACGGCTCTTGGCCTGCCCTTCGGTGAAGCTGTTGGCACCCGGCAACGGCGCATTGGCGTCGGCCGGGGCAGTCGGCGCCGGCTTGGGCGAAGTCGTCGACGTCTGGGCCATGGCGCCGACGGAGATGAGGGCGCAGAAGGCCGACGTGAGAAGCGCACGTTTCATCGAGTATTCTCCTTTGAATGGGACCGCGAGGCGGTTGCCCATTCCAACGGCACCAGGCGCAAGTTGTTCCGAAGGAAGGAAGATCGGCGAACGCGGAAGCACCCGGCGGGTAATGCGCTGGACGGACTCCCGGTCGCATGCATGATCGGTGCGGGAAACGGGACGGCCAAACCGAGGAGCAGGCAATGCAACGTCGATCTTTCATCATGGGGCTCTTGGCGGTCGCCGCCGGCGGCACTGGAACGTTGGCCGCGCTCGAGGCCGCGGCTGCGCCGGCCGCCCAGGGAATTGTCCCCCTGCTTCCGGGCGCCGCGGCCGAGGCTGGAGACATGGCGGCACCCGACGGAACGCCGATCGAGGCTGCACGGCACCTCCATCCGACGCACTGGCATCACCGCCATCGGCGGCACCGCCACCATCGCCGCCGCGTTCACCGCCGCCGTGTCTGCCGCGTGCATATCGACCGGCGCGGACGCCGGGTGCGCCGCTGCCACTGGGTCTGGGGCTGACGCAAGGCCCGCGCCACGGCGCCCTTTTCCGGACCGGGCGATGCGCTGAATCGCCCGGCCGTGCCCGATAGAAGGCTCATCCTCGCTGGAGCGTCCGGCAGGCGGGTCGGCTTCAGCCCAGTCGCCTGACGACGCCGCCTTGCGGCCGCCGGCGCGGCGCGTGCCGCCATGCCGCGCCTGGATCGAGATCGATCGCCCTCCGGCCGAAGAACACGGGTGCCTCCGCGAACCCGTCGAGTTCCCAGCAGCGCCAGCGTCGATAATCCGCTTCGTTCGCGACCTCTGAACAGGCCATCAGTTGCGAGCGCGGCCAGAATGCCCCGGCGGGCGCCGCCGCGAGGCCCCCCAGGGCGGCGAGGATGATGACCATGGCCTTCGTGCTCATCCGACCGTCCTCGGGACCGATTGCGGCGCGCCGCATCCAATCCTGCCAGCAAACCGCGCGAGGCCTTACGGAATCCTGAAAGGACGCCCCCACCTGCCATTCCTCAGGGGCAGTTGCGCGACGCGGCGTGAACAAAATGCCGTTACGGGCGTTGTTCGGATATCCCGCCCCGTGCGGAGACCGGATAGGAGAAAGATGATGTACAAGCGTCACGTTGCACTGACGGCGATTGGCGGCGTCATGCTTGCCGCGGCTGCTGTCGCCCAGACCACGTCCCCGAGTACCCCGCCGAGCCCGCAACCGAGCGCGCCCGCCACCACGGCGCCGGCCACAACGGCTCCGGCCGCGCCGGCCCCTGCGGCGCAGGACGCCAAGGCGCCTGAAAACAACCTGGCTGGCCAGGGCAAATGGCGTGCCTCGAAGTTGATGGGTGTCGATATCTACGGCCCCGACAACAAGAAGGTCGGTGACGTTACCGAGGTCGTCTTCGACAAGACCGGCAAGGTCGAGCTTGTCACCGTCGGCGTCGGCGGCTTCCTCGGCATCGGCTCGAAGGATGTCGCGATTCCCTTCGACCAGGTGACCTGGAGTGACCAGCCGATGGCCGCGGCCGCTCCGGCCCCGTCCGGCGGGACGGCGGGTGGCGCGATGAGCCAGCCGGCGACCACCCCGCGGGCACCGGAGATGTATCCGGATCACGGCAAGATCAACATGAGCAAGGAGCAGCTCACCAGCGCTCCCGCCGTGACCTACGCCGCCCGCTGAGGCCGGCGACGACAATCTGATCGGCCCGCTTCCGCAAGGAGGCGGGCCGTTCTCGTTGCTCTCAAGCCGGGATCTGCGCCCGCGCGCCGGGCAACGCCTCCGGCAGGTCGTCCGCGATCAGGCCGAAGCCCAGTTCCTCGCCAGCCTTGCCATGCAGCCAGACGGCGGCGCAGGCCGCCTCGAAAGCCGGCATGCCCTGTGCCAGCAGCCCGGCGACGACGCCCCCCAGGACATCGCCCGAGCCCGCCGTCGCCAGCGCGGCCGACCCCGTCGCGTTGATCGCGGCGCGTCCGTCCGGCGCCGCGATCACGCTGTCGGCCCCTTTCAGCACGACCACCGCACCGGTCGACGAAGCCGCAGCCCGCGCGCGGGCAAGCCGCGACAGGCCGGGCGCGAAGCCGGCTTCTGCGCCGAACAGGCGCTGGAATTCGCCTTCATGCGGTGTCAGCACGGTGGGCGCGCCGCGCCGGCCGACGAAATCCGCCAGCAGCACCGAGCGTCCGGCCAGATGCGTCAGCGCATCGGCATCGAGCACCAGCGGAGCATCCGAGCGCAGGGCCGCCATCACGATTGCCCGCGCCGTCGCGTCGAGGCCGAGCGCCGGCCCGGCCAGCAGAGCCGCCGCCTTCTTGGTCGCGAGCACCGCCTCGAAGGCCACGGCATCCGCAGCCGCGACCTGCATCAGCGCATCCGGCCCGCGCGCCGCATGGGCCGCCAGCGCTTCCGGCCGGCAGATCACGGTGGCGAGCCCTGCCCCGATCCGCAGCGCCGCCCGCGCTGCCAGCCGCGGCGCGCCGACGCCTGATAGTCCGCCGGCCGCGACGACCACCGCGCCGCGGCGGTATTTATGGGTCTGCGCCGTGTGTTCGGGGAGGTGCGAGCGCCAGAGCGGCGGCTCGTTGCGGAAGGTCGTCGCCACGAGCTTGCCCGGGCCGAACACCATTTCCGGGCTGATCCCGATATCGGCGAGCGTGACGGCGCCGCACAGCGCCTTGCCGGGATGCAGCAGATGGCCGGGCTTCAGCCGGAAGAAGGTGACGGTCTCGTCGGCGCGGATGGCCGGGCCCGCAGCCAAGCCACTGTCGCCGGCCACGCCGCTGGGCACGTCGACGGCCACGACCGGGCTCTCGCTCGCATTGACGCGCTCGACCAGCGCGGCGACCGCGCCCTCGAGCGGCCGGTTGAGCCCCGCCCCGAACAGCGCATCGATGATGACGGCGTAATCCTGCGGCCGGACGCTCTCGATGGGGAGGACCGGCCCCTGCCAGCCGGCAGCCGCTTTGGCGGCATCGCCGGCGAGCTCGGCACGCTCCCCCGCCAGCGCCAGCGAGACCTGGAAGCCGCGCCCCGCGAGCAGGCCGGCCGCGACGAAGCCGTCGCCGCCATTCTTGCCGGGCCCGCACAGCACCAGCACGCGCACGCCGGGGCGCCCGCACCGCGTCACCGCATCGGCCACCGCCCGGCCCGCCCGCTCCATCAGGGTGAAGCCCGCCGTGCCACTGGCGATCGCCGCCGCATCCGCCGCCGCCATCTCGGCCACGCTGAGCAGGACGAGTGAATCTGGCGCGCTTTCGGTCATCGCCGGATCATCCGGGAAGCCGTGCCGGCAGACAAGCGCCGGCCCACAGGCCCTATTGTCTAATCACGCGGCACATGCACAAATTTTAGCCGGTTTTCTGCCGCTTGAACGGGCGCTTTTGCGCCCGCGCCAACATGGCGAGCGGGCCGCGCCGATGCTATGAGCAGAGCAGCCGAGGCTTTGTTCGCGCAGCGCGGTTGATCCCGCCTCGCCATCATGGTGAGAACGGGGCTTGGTACTGCGTATTCGGTAATCCTACGCCACGGAGGCTGGTCGGCGCATGAAGAAGATCGAGGCGATCATCAAACCCTTCAAGCTCGACGAGGTGAAGGAGGCGCTGCAGGAAGTCGGCCTCCAGGGCATCACCGTGCTCGAAGCCAAGGGTTTCGGCCGCCAGAAGGGGCATACGGAGCTCTATCGCGGCGCCGAATACGTCGTCGACTTCCTGCCCAAGGTGAAGATCGAGATCGTGCTCGCCGACGACATGGTCGAACGCGCGATCGAGGCCATCAAGAAGGCCGCCCAGACCGGGCGCATCGGCGATGGCAAGATATTTGTATCGTCGGTCGAGGGGGCGATCCGTATCCGCACCGGCGAGTCCGGCGCGGACGCGATCTGAGATTTTCCCGAAACCCGGCAAGGCGTGCACCGGCGGCCCGGAAGCCGCGGACGACGCCGGTTGAGAGAACTGCAGTCGAGAGGAATGTCGAAAATGAAGAACGCCAAGGATGTCCTGAAGGCCATCAAGGAGAATGACGTCAAATACGTCGACTTCCGCTTTACCGATCCGCGCGGCAAGTGGCAGCACGTGACCTTCGACATCACAATGATCGACGAGGAGATCTTCGCCGAGGGCACGATGTTCGACGGCTCCTCGATCGCCGGCTGGAAGGCGATCAACGAGTCCGACATGCTGCTGATGCCGGACCCGACCACGGCCTGCATCGACCCGTTCTTCTCGGCCTCGACGATGGTCATCACCTGTGACGTGCTCGAGCCGGCCACCGGCGAGCCCTATGGCCGCGACCCGCGCGGCATGGCCAAGAAGGCCGAGGCCTATCTGAAGTCGACCGGCATCGGCGACACCGTCTATGTCGGCCCCGAGGCCGAGTTCTTCGTCTTCGACGACGTCAAGATCGCCGCCGACCCGTACAACACCGGCTTCAAGCTCGACAATGTCGAGCTGCCGATCAACGGCATGACCGAATACGAAGGCGGCAATCTCGGCCACCGCATCGCCACCAAGGGCGGCTATTTCCCCGTCCCGCCGCAGGATTCGGCGCAGGACATGCGCGGCGAGATGCTGGCCGCGATGGCCGCCATGGGCGCCAAGGTCGAGAAGCACCATCACGAGGTCGCCTCGGCCCAGCATGAGCTCGGCCTGAAGTTCGACACGCTGACCCACATGGCCGACCAGATGCAGGTCTACAAGTACTGCATCCACAACGTCGCCCAGAGCTATGGCAAGACGGCGACCTTCATGCCGAAGCCGGTCTATGGCGACAACGGCTCGGGCATGCATGTCCATCAGTCGATCTGGAAGGGCGGCAAGCCGACCATGGCCGGCAACAAATACGCCGACCTTTCGCAGGAGTGCCTCTGGTACATCGGCGGCATCATCAAGCACGCCAAGTCGCTGAACGCCTTCACCAATCCCTCGACCAACTCCTACAAGCGCCTCGTCCCGGGCTATGAGGCTCCGGTGCTGCTCGCCTATTCGGCGCGCAATCGCTCGGCCTCCTGCCGTATCCCGTGGACGACCTCGCCCAAGGCCAAGCGCGTCGAGGTCCGCTTCCCCGATCCGATGGCGAACCCCTATCTCGCCTTCGCCGCCCTGCTGATGGCCGGCCTCGACGGCATCGTGAACAAGATCGATCCCGGCCCGGCGATGGACAAGGATCTCTACGACCTGCCGCCGCGCGAGCTGAAGAAGATCCCGACCGTTTGCGGCTCGCTGCGCGAGGCGCTCGACGCGCTGAAGAAGGACAACGCCTATCTCAAGGCCGGCGGCGTCTTCAACGACGACTTCATCGAGAGCTATATCGAGCTGAAGATGCAGGATGTGGCGCGTTACGAGATGACCCCGCACCCGGTCGAGTTCGCGATGTACTACTCCTACTGAGCCTCAAGGCTCGGTCGGACGACGTTCTCGCGGCTGCGAATTCAGCGGTCCACCAATGAGCCGGGGCGGCGACGCCCTGGTTTTTTTGCGCGCCAGCGCCGGGCTCGAACGGAGCGACTTTCTGCGAGCGCCTTTACCGGCCGGAAAAGTCTTTCAGCTAGCGACGTGCTCCCGTCCTCAGCGGAGTGCCGCCATGGCTGCCCCCAGCACTGCCGACATCGCCATCGACCGCAGCACCGGGCGCCTCATTGCCGGCGACTGGCGCCAGCGCGCGCTTATCGGCGCGCTCGATGCCTATGGCGCGCTCTCGCGGCCATTGATGCAGCGTGGCCTCTACAAGGCCTGCCGGCTGGTCGGCAACGCCGCCTGGACCGGGCGGACGGCCCGGATCGGGCTCGGCCCGGACGCGCAGGTCAGCTTTCCCGCCAGCGATCCTTACTGGAACCGGATGCTGCTGCGCTCCTACGATCACGAGCCGGAAATGGCGCGCTTCCTGCGATTGCTGGTCGACGTCGATTACGGCTTCGTCGATTGCGGCGCCAATATCGGCTACTGGTCGGTCTTCGTCGCCTCGCGCACCGGCGGTGGCAAGCCGGTTCTCGCCATCGAGGCCTCGGCGCCGACCTTCACCCTGCTGGCTGAGAACGTCGCGCCGCATGCCGGCAAGGTCGCGGCCTTCCACCGCGCCATCCTCGACCGCTCGGGCGTCGAGGTCAGCCTGAACGCCGAAGCGCATGAAGCGCGCGGCATCGCGGCCGCCGGCGAAGCTGCTGACGGCGAGAGCGTGACCTCGATTGCGATCGACGACCTGCTCGTGCAGCAGGGCTGGACGGCCCGCCGGCTGGTCGTCAAGCTCGATGTCGAAGGCGTCGAGCGCGAGGCGCTCGCCGGCATGGAGCAGGCCCTGCGCGACGACGCCCTGGTGATCTACGAAGACCACGGCGCCGACGCGACCCACGGCCTGACCCGGCATATTCTCGAGGAACGTGACCTGGCGGCCCATCTCCTGCTCGACGACCGCATCGTCGCGATCGTGGATGCCGGCGAGCTCGACGCGCACAAGCGCGATCGCACCAAGGGCTACAACCTGATCGCGATGAGCAGATCCTCGCAATGGCCTGCGATCATTGCGGATCAGGCGCTGGCGGCCTGATCGCCAGTAACCTGCAGCAGCCCGCGATAGGCCGCGATCGTCCGGCCGACATGGCGTTCGATGGTCAGCGGGTCGGCCCAGTAGCGGCGATAGGCGGCCGCGCCCATGCGCGCCGCGACCTCGTCGTCCTGCATCCGCGCCAGCGCGGCGCTCAGTCCCTCGACATCGCCGCCTTCGACCAGGATGCCGTCGGTCCCATCCTCGATCCAGCTCGCGGGGCCGGTGGTGCGCGCCAGCACGACCGGCACGCCAAGCGAACGAGCCTCGGCGATCACCAGCGGCCCCGGCTCGTACCAGAGCGAAGGCAGCACCAGGCAGCGCGCCTGCGCGATCTCGTCGAAGACGCGCTCGGCCGGCACCCAGCCGCGCACCTCCGCCTGCGGGTTGACCCGGGCGATCTCGGCGGCGAGCGGCCCCTCGCCGACGAAGCGCACCGGCATCCCGGCAGCGCGCGCGGCACGCGCCAGCACATCGCCAGCCTTCTCCTGGGTGAAGCGCCCGAGAAACAGCGCATGCCGGTTGCGCGCGACATCCACCGGTTCGCGCCGCTCCGCCTCCATCATGTTCTCGACCACGACATGACGCGCCGCCTTCGGCAGGAAGGGCTCGGCGAAGCGCCGGGCGAAATCGCTGACATGCAGGAAGAGCGGCGCGTGGAGGCTGCGCATCGCCTCGTCGGAACGCCATTGCCGGGCGATCCGCACCAGCTTGTGGACATAGGATGAGCGGTCGCAATTGGCGGTGACGCAGCCGACCGACATCGGCCTCTGCTGACAGGGCGCGCCGGCCTTGAAGTCGAAATAGCCGCCGACCGGGCAGAACGAGAAATAGTCGTGCATGGTGATGGCGACCGGCAGACCGCTGGCGCCCGCCGCGGCGATCGCAGCGGGGCTGAAGGCCTTGGTCCATTGATGGAGATGCACCAGGGTCTTTCCACGCGGCTGGCGGGCCAGCAGGGCGCTGAGGAATTCGTGCGCGCCGGCGTTCCAGATGCCCTGGCGAGCGGCGGCGAGCTTGCTGCCGACCTGCCAGACCTCCTCGCCCGGATAACGCGCCACCTCGATCAGCGGATGATCGAGCCGGTCGGAGACCGGCGCGATGGCGCAGGCGAAGACGATCTCGACGCCGGCCTCGGCCAACCCCCGTGCGCTCTCGATCGCGACCTTGGCGGCGCCGCCGTTGACGGAACCGAAATCACTGACGATGACTGCACGCATGGCGACCTCCGCAGAGGCCGTTCTAGCGATGAAAGATTGAGGAAGGGCTGACGCGCTTCAGCGCAAGGCGAGGATCACCAGCCCGACCAGGGCGATCGCCGCCGCACCCCACCACAGCCGGCGCAATTGCGCCGATTCGGCTTCGCGGGCGCTGGGAAAGCCGGAGAGCTCCTCATGGGCGAAGGCTTCGCCGGCATGGCGAGCGGCCCGCTCGAGCCTGGCAAGCCTGATCTTCGGCACGATCGTACGCGACGCCACGGCACCCTCCCCTTGAGGAACAGCATAGCCAAACCGCCGTCCAAGCCAAGCCCGCGCCGGATGAAGCGATCATCCGACCAGCATGGTTAACGCCGGCTGAACCGCGCAGGTCCGCTCGACGTTCCCGCAGCTCTTGACATCGGGGGATGACGGCGCGGTGACATTGAGCGGCCTCGGACGCATCCCGCCTTCCGGCCGGCGCGATATCGGTCTATTGCGGGCGGGCGGCGCCCTGCCGGCCCTGTCGGGCCGTGGATGCGCTATGTTTCCATGTTGCGAATCACCTGGGCGCAAAAGCGATGGCAGACGATCTTTTCGGCGACGATGACGGCAAGCTCGCAGGCGTGGAAACGCGCGTGCCCGCCGCCGCGCCGCCGAAGCCGGCGCGAGCCCCTGCCCCGGTCCGCTCCGGCACCTTGTCGGAAGCCGGTTACGACGCCTCGGCGATCGAGGTCCTGGAAGGGCTGGAGCCGGTGCGCCGTCGGCCGGGCATGTATATCGGCGGCACCGACGAACGCGCTTTGCACCATCTCTTCGCCGAGGTGATCGACAATGCCATGGACGAGGCGGTGGCAGGCCACGCCACCTTCATCGATGTCGAGCTGTTCGAGGACGGCTCGCTGGCGGTCACCGATAATGGCCGCGGCATCCCGGTCGATCCGCACCCGAAATTCCCGGGCAAGTCGGCCCTCGAAGTGATCATGACGATCCTGCATGCCGGCGGAAAGTTCGATTCGAAGGCCTATGAGACCTCGGGCGGCCTGCACGGCGTCGGCGTCTCCGTCGTCAACGCGCTCTCCGACCGGCTCGAGGTCGAGGTCGCGCGCGGCCAGGTGCTGTACCGCCAGATCTTCTCGCGCGGCCTGCCGCAGGGACCGCTGGAGACGGTCGGGCGCGTCGCCAACCGGCGCGGCACCCGCGTGCGCTTCCATCCCGACGCGCAGATCTTCGGCGAAGGCGCGCAATTCGTGCCCGCCCGCCTGTTCCGGATGGCGCGCTCGAAGGCCTATCTCTTCGGCGGCGTCGAAATCCGCTGGACCTGCCCGCCATCGCTGCTGAAGCCCGAGGGCGACGTCGCCCCGGAGGCGGTGTTCCGCTTCCCCGGCGGCCTGCGCGACTACCTCGCCGGCGAGATCGAGGGCAAGGACCTGGTCGCCGAGCCGATCTTCGGCGGCAAGATCAGCAAGCAGGGCGGCCATGGCTCGCTCGAATGGGCGGTCGCCTGGCTCGCCACCGGCGAGGACGGCTTCGCCTCCTCATACTGCAACACCATCCCGACGTCCGAGGGCGGCACCCACGAACAGGGCCTGCGCATCGCGCTGCTGCGCGGACTGCGCGACCATGCCGAGCGCATCGGCCAGAGCAAGCGCATGGCCCAGGTCACCTCCGACGACGTCATGGCGACCTGCGCCGCCATGCTCTCGGTCTTCATCCGCGAGCCGGAATTCCAGGGCCAGACCAAGGACAAGCTGGCGACGCTCGAAGCGTCGCGCATCGTCGAGAACGCGATCCGCGACGCCTTCGACCACTGGCTCGCCGCCTCGCCGCAGCAGGCGCTGCGCCTGCTCGACTGGTCGGTCGACCGGGCCGAGGAGCGCCTGCGCCGTCGGCTCGAGAAGGAGGTCTCGCGCAAGACCGCGACGCGCAAGCTGCGCCTGCCCGGCAAGCTCGCCGATTGCAGCAATGCCGGCGCCGCCGGCTCCGAGATCTTCATCGTCGAGGGCGATTCGGCCGGCGGCTCGGCCAAGCAGGCGCGCAACCGCAAGACCCAGGCCATCCTGCCGCTGCGCGGCAAGATCCTCAACGTCGCCAATGCGACGCGCGACAAGCTCAATGCCAACCAGCAGCTCGCCGACCTGATCCTGGCGCTCGGCTGCGGCATCGGCACCCAGTTCCGCGAAGACGACCTGCGCTACGAGAAGGTCATCATCATGACCGACGCCGATGTCGACGGCGCCCATATCGCCTCGCTGCTGGTGACCTTCTTCTGGCGCCAGATGCCGCATTTGATCGAGAAGGGGCATCTGTATCTTTCGGTGCCTCCGCTCTACCGGCTGCGCCATGGCACCAAGTCGGTCTATGCCCGCAATGACGCGCACAAGGCCGAACTGCTGGAGACGGTGTTCAAGGGCAAGAAGCCGGAGATCGGCCGCTTCAAGGGTCTCGGCGAGATGATGCCGGCCGAGCTCAAGGAGACCACCATGGACCCGGCCAAGCGCCTGCTGCTCAAGGTCATGGTCGACCACGAGAACAAGCAGGAGACCTCGGACACGGTCGAGCGCCTGATGGGCAACAAGCCCGAAGCGCGCTTCATCTTCATCCAGGAGCGCGCCGCCTTCGCCGGCGAGCTGATCGACCTGTGAGGCCTGGGCACGGCAGCGCCGGCCGTGCCGGGCTGCCCCCCAATCCTGCCGGGCTGCCGCGAAGCCTGCATGCGGACATGTTGTTCGCATGCAAAACCCTTCGCCTTGTGCCTGTCATGACGCCCCGGAACGCCCCGCCTCCCCGCCTTGCCGCTGGCCGCTGATCGCATGGGGCAGCCTGCTTCCCCTCCATCTCGACGCGATGGCGAGTTGGCAGCCCTGCGCTGGGAGGACATCGAGATCTTCCACGCCGTCGCCACCGCCGGGGCACTGGCCGTGGCGGCGACCGCGCTGGGGCTGAGCGAGACGACCGTCGCAAGGCGGTTGCGGGGCTTCGAAGCCCGGCTCGGCATCCCGCTGTTCCGGCGCGGTGCCAACCGCCTGATCCCGACCGAGATCGGCGCCGCGCTCGCCCAGGACGCCGCTGGAGTCGCTGCCGCCGCAGCCCGCTTCGCCAGCCGGGCGAAAGCGGCCTTGCCATCCGACGACGCACCGGTGCGGATCACCGCGACGACCTCGATCAGCCTGCTCCTCACCATGCACGCGACCAGGCTGTCGGCGGCGGCCGGCGGCGTCGAGATCGTCATCCTCAGCACGCGCGAACGGCTCGACCTGGCGCGCGGCGAGGCGGAGATCGCCATCCGCATGCGCAAGCCGCCGGAGGGGACCGGCTATTTCGGCCAGAAGGTCGGCCGGCTGGTACAGGCGCTCTATGCCCGCTGCGGCGTCGACCCCGCGAGCGCGCCGATCATCTCGGTCAGCCGCGATGTCTCCTCGCGGATCGAGCAGCACATCCTGGCCTGGGCGGCAGGGCGACCGATCGCGGCGCGGGTCGCCGATTCCGCCGCGCGCTATGAGAGCATCCGCTCTTCCGGTGCGGTCTCGATGGCGCCCTGCTTCATCGCCGATGCCGACGAAAGCCTCGTCCGCCTCGAGGAACCGCCGGAGGCGACGGCCGACGAGATCTTCCTCGTCTCGCATGAGATCGCCCGCCAGCGCCCGGCGGTGCTCGCCGTGCTGGCGGCGCTGCGCAAGCTGTTCCGCGAGAACCGGGCGAAGCTCGAAGGGCGGGC
>NZ_JAKFED010000137.1:0-55352 GCF_036675845.1 Allobosea sp.
GCGACGGCGCCTTCACCACCTTTGACCTGCGGAGCGCCTAAGATCTCACAGGACAGCTCTGCGAGCGTGGAATTTCGACGGGCCCTCGGCTTTTCACCGCAGCAGCAGGCATTCTAGGCCGTCGTCGGAACTGTGTCATACGTTGGTCCATACGCAGGGTCGGCATGGTTCAACTGACTCAGAGCGATCCCGCCTACATGCGCCTCATCGGCCCGGGCAGGAGTAGCTGGTCGGCTGTCTGCTTCTGCGCGGCATCCAGTGCTGCATAGAGCGGCTGCAGCGCTGCCTTGAGCTGCCGCAAGGCATCGAGATGCTCAGAGAGAGCTCGCTCGTGGCCTTCGATCCGCTGAGGCAACGTCTGAGAAGCTGCGCCGTGGCCTCCCGTCATCATTCCCTGCCTACTCGACATGGTTCGCGCATTGGCGCGGAGCGCTTCCGCGAAGGCGCTCCACAACGGCTCTTGTGCAGCGGTGATCTTGAGCTCTGTCTTGAGGAACGCTATGCGTCCTTCTATGCGCTCGGGAGCCATCATCTGCCCCATCATGGCCATGGCGCCCCCGTTCATCATCGACATCATTCCAGAGCCCATCATGCTCTGTGGCGCGGGGGGCATCGGTGAAGCGGCAGGAGGGGCCGTGGGCGCTGTGCCGGCCGGATGGTGAGCATCTTCGGCCAAGGCCGGAACGGACCACATCAGCAACGTGCCGGCTACAATCATTCCGTGAAACTTGCTCATGGCGTGTTTCTTCCTCGGGTTCGAGGCGGTAAGAGCCGCCCTCAGTATTGAAAACGCGCGACCGACATGCCGAGCGCGGTGCGCCGATCAGTAGCAGCTCAGAGAGTTTGGGCGATTCATGGTTCGGTCCTTGTTCCGGCGCCCCGCCAAGCCGGCCTCCGGCCGCGCACGTCGGCTCGATGCGAACTGGTCGCTCCACACTGAACAGCGGTGGTCAACCAAAGCGCCGATTAAAGAAATTGAACAGCAGCGCGATCATGACGCCGGCATAGCCGCCGAACGCGAGGCTCTGCACGGTTCCGAGCCCCAGGCTACGCAAGTCGAACCCCGTCAGACCGAGGTAGAACTGCAACCACGGCCTGTGCAGCCCCCAATCGGGGGCAGCCATACCGAGCAGCATGCAAAGGAGAAACGAGATCGCCGCAAAGGCGGCCAGCGTCATGCCGAAAGCCGCAACAGAAAGACTCGCCGATGCTGTGGTCTGGATATCGCGTCGAGCTTGAGAGGTAACATGGGCCATGGCCTTGCTCCTTTCGCGTTCAGCGACATGGTACCACCCTAACGGTCTTGTCGGGCTGGAATTGACCTTGCGCTAAGAGGGCGGCGCGCCAGGCTGATCGTCCACGTCGCCATCAACACGCTGGAAGTCTATCATCTCCCGCCGGGTCGTACTTTGACTCAGGTCAACTCTGTCGGGTGAGCATGAAGGGCACGCGCATCACTGAACGAAGGGGGCGGCTCTCGCCGATGCCGAGCAAATCGATCACTTCGCCTCCTGTGCGAGGAGCGATGAAGATCGACCATCAGCCTCGCATTCGTGCAAGGAATCCAGGTCCATCTCAGCCCGAACTGCGGCAGGGGGTGGTCCAAGCACAAGGTAGGTTCACGCCCCGTCCGGACGCTCGAACTGAACGGTCACGCCATTATCTGCACAACGTGGCGGGCAATCGATAGTTCTTCATCGGTTGCGAGCACGAGCACTGTGACGGCGCTTGTCGGGTCGGAAATTTCCTTGGCACCAGCCTCATTGGCGTCCATGTCAACGCGGACACCCAGCCACGCAAGCCTGGCACAAGTGAGCGCGCGAATACGCGCCGAATGCTCGCCAATTCCACCGGTGAAGACGAGACACTCCAGCCCCTCCAACGTATTCGCCATGACCGCGACAGCCCGCGTCAGGCTGAGCACGAAGAGCTCGATGGCCTCTTTTGCGCGAGGATCGTCGCTCGCCAACAGGATCCGGACGTCTCCAGAAAGGCCTGAAACGCCTAACAGCCCCGATTGACGATAAAGCAAATCCTCAAGGTCCGTGATCGAAAGGCCTTGGGATTGTTGGAGATAGAGCAGAATGCCCGGGTCGATCGTGCCACAGCGCGTCCCCATCATCAGCCCTTCAAGGGCGGAGAATCCCATGGTTGTATCGAGGCTTCGGCCGTGCCGCATGGCGCAGAGGCTCGCGCCATTACCGAGATGGGCCACCACGGTGCGCTTGCCCGGCAGGCTTGGGGAAATCACGCCGAGTTGGGAAGCAATGAACTCGTACGACAGGCCATGGAAGCCGTAGCGCCTGATACCCTCATCTTCATAGCGTCGGGGGATCGCGTAGCGACTAACGGGGGGCGCAATACCATGATGAAAGGCGGTGTCGAAGCAACCGTATTGAGGCAGGTCGGGACGAAGCGCCTTGAGCGCTTGGACGGGGGCCAAGCTGCGGGGCTGATGTAGCGGTGCTAATGGCGTTAGCGCTGCGAGCGCGGCCATTGCGGGTGTGTCGAGCAGGCAGGCACTGACGAAGTCGCTGCCACCATGGACGATGCGATGCCCTGCCGCGACGACACGAGCAGAGCCCAAATGCCCGTCGATCCATTCGAGCAGCCAAGGGATGCGGCCGTCACTGCCTTTGGAGGCTGGATGCAGGACCTGATTGGCAAGGCGACGGCCAGAGGCATCGCGTGCATCCAACCGCCCTCCTCCGTCCGTATTCTCCTCTACCGTTCCTCTAACGGTCGCGACCGGCTCGCCAGGGCCAATTTCAAATACGCCGAACTTGATGCTGGAAGAGCCGGCGTTCAGAGCGAGAATTGCATTTGCCATGCTGTTCTCAGATGCCCGCGTTCGCGGCGGTCTGATAAGGCCAGCGCCAATTACTGATTTCCGGCATGTCCTCGCCATGCTCGCGTATGTGGAATGAGTGCGCAATCAGCCTGTCGCGATACATTTGCTTCAGTCGCGAAGCATCGGAGCCGAGATTGGGCAGACGGTCTATGGCCGCGATCGCGAGATGGAAGCGGTCGAGTTCGTTGAGGACGAGCATGTCGAATGGCGTCGTCGTCGTGCCTTCTTCGCGGTAGCCATGCACATGTAGGCCGGCGTGGTTCTCACGATTGTAGGTTAACCGATGGATCAACTGCGGATAACCATGAAAGGCGAAAATTACCGGCCGGTCGCGCGTGAACAACGCGTTGAAATCGCGATTTCTCAACCCATGCGGGTGCTCCTCCCTCCCTTGGAGTGTCATCAAATCAACCACATTCACGACACGGATCTTGAGATCGGGTAGCGCCTCTCGCAGGAGGGCCACCGCCGCCAACGTCTCGATGGTCGGTACATCGCCGGCGCAGGCCATCACGACGTCAGGTTCCGATCCAGGCATCTCGGTACCAGCCCAGCGCCAAATACCAGTGCCTGCCGCACAATGGATCGCCGCGTCCTCAACCTCCAGCCATTGCGGTGCTGGCTGCTTACCTGCGACGATGACATTGATGCGGTTATAGGTTCGCAGGCAATGATCGGTGACCCAAAGCAAACAATTTCCGTCAGGCGGCAGGTAGATCCGTCCAATATCGGCTTTCTTGTTGGCGACCAGATCCATGAAGCCCGGATCTTGATGGCTGAAACCGTTATGATCCTGCTGCCAGACATGTGAGGTCAGCAAATAGTTCAACGAGGCGATCGGATGGCGCCAGGGAATCTCGCGCGACACCTTCAGCCATTTGGCGTGCTGGTTCACCATAGAATCGACGATGTGGACGAAAGCCTCGTAGCAGGAGAATAGTCCATGCCGGCCCGTAAGGAGATAGCCTTCCAGCCAACCTTGGCAAAGATGTTCGCTCAGCACCTCCATGACCCGGCCATCCCGCGCGAGATGGGTGTCAAAGGGTTCGATTGGCTCCATCCAGACACGTTCCGTAGCGTCAAATACGGCGTCGATTCGGTTGGAGGCCGTTTCGTCCGGTCCCATGATGCGGAAGTTGCGGGTGGCTTCGTTCAGCCGGACGACATCCGCCAGATAAGCCCCCATCATGCGTGTCGCCTCGGCACTCGTGCTGCCGGGCTGCACAATCGCGACGCCGTATTCACGATAATCGGGGAGCTTGAGATCGCGCTTCAGAACACCGCCATTGGCGTGCGGGTTGGAGCCCATCCGTCTGCTGCCGCTTGGAGCCAGCGCCTGCAACTCCGGTAGGAGCGCGCCATCGGAGTCGAATAGCGTTTCAGGCGCATAACGGCGCATCCATTCTTCGAGCTGCGCGAGATGGCCGGGGTCGCCGCGGACATTGGCGATCGGCACCTGATGGGACCGCCAAAAGCCCTCAACCTTCTTACCGTCGACCGTCTTTGGTCCGGTCCACCCCTTCGGGCTGCGCAAAATGATCATCGGCCAGCGCGGCCACCCCGCCGGACCACCGGGCTGCCGAGCCGCGGCCTGGATGTCGCGGATTCGGTCCAAGGCGGAATCGAGCACGCCCGCCATCAATTGGTGCATCTCCGCCGGGTCACTGCCCTCAATCAGGTAAGGTGCATAGCCGTAGCCGACGAAGAGGCTGCACAACTCCTCATCGTCGAGGCGAGCGAGCAGCGTGGGATTGGCTATCTTGTAGCCATTGAGATGCAGGATCGGCAGCACTGCGCCGTCATGAACGGGATTGATGAACTTGTTGGAATGCCAGGAGGCTGCCAGGGGACCCGTTTCTGCCTCCCCGTCGCCGACGACACACGCAGCTATCAGGTCGGGATTGTCGAGAACGGCGCCATAGGCATGGACGAGCGCATAGCCGAGTTCGCCGCCCTCATGGATGGAGCCTGGCGTCTCAGGGGCCGCATGGCTCGGAATCCCCCCGGGAAACGAGAACTGGCGGAAGAGTTTGCGCAGGCCGTCCTGATCCCGGCCAACATCGGGGTAGATCTCGGTGTAGGTGCCTTCCAGATAGGTGTTTGCAACGACGCCAGGTCCGCCATGGCCCGGCCCGCAGACATAAATCAGATCGAGATCGCGCGCCCGGATCACGCGGTTCAGATGCGCATAGATGAAGTTCAGCCCGGGCGTTGTGCCCCAATGGCCCAGCAGGCGAGGCTTGATATGTTCAGATCGTAAAGGCTGACGCAGCAAAGGATTATCGAGCAGGTAGATCTGGCCCACGGATAGATAGTTGGCCGCACACCAGTAGCGATGGATGAGCGCCAGCTCGGCCGGCGCAAGTGGGGCGGGATTTGCCTGCATATCCATGTTCACGGCTTCGCTCCTTTCCTCCTCCGGCCGCCAACGAACGGGTTATGGCGCGCGCATTCCAAGCAGTGCGAGAACGATTCCCCGCATCCTATCAAGAGTTCGAAGCTGTCTAATGTCGTCGCGGAAAACCTACGCGTAGAACCGGGCACTTCCTTTCGATTGGACGCCGCGCACTGCCTGCACCGATTTGTTCGATTACGCGCCAACGGCAGTGGAAACCCCAAGGATGGGAAAGCGGGTCTGAACCGAACCGTGACAGCCCCTGCCCTCGCATCACGCTGGAGAATAGGCCGAACTTGCCAGGTCCGTGCGCTTGCCAGGTCCGTGCGATGGCAATCGATTCAAGCTGCTAGAAAGCGCGCAAGAACCCGCCCGGCGGCCTTGGCGCTGGCATCGATCCCCACTGCTACTACGACATCATCTGGGTCTCTCGCTCGTTTTGGTGCTCACGTTGCGGGCGCCTACGGGTTTCCTTGTTGAGCCAATTCCAAACAGCACCAAAAATCGCGCCGAAGACGAACCCTGCCGAGGCGGTGAATAAAATCAGAACTACTGCCATGCCAAGATTGAAGGAATACATAGGCAAGACTAGCTCGATGAAGTGCGCGCGCAAGATAAGATTAAGCAAGACCGGGCCCCAACCAAGGGCGACAGCAGTCGCCCAGAAGAGATGCGATAGGCTAAGCACGGCACCGAATGCCAAGCCAGATTTTACAGGATTGATCGAGTACATCGCCATTCTCCCTGATAGATGGAATCCGAGCTTGCTCGAGTGCCAGGGCATCGCATTGATACAAATCAAGATTGCAAACGCCTGCTACCTACGCGCGGCGCGCTTGCATCCACGCAACTCCACGTGTTGCGAGAGGCGGCGCATCATCGTGAAACGCCGCGAAGCGAAGCGGATTTTTCTATCTGCTACCGCAGAGAAGGCGGTACGGCACGATCGCGAAAAGCCGTTTCGTCTCGGCCTGCGCCACCTGCGACGGCTTCTTCTTCCGCGGCAAGCAGGTCGTGGTCGTCGGCGGCGGCAACACCGCCGTGGAGGAGGCGCTCTATCTCGCCAACCTCGCCGCCAAGGTGACCCTGGTGCACCGGCGCGATTCGCTGCGCGCCGAGAAGGTGATGCAGGACCGCCTGTTCAAGCATCCCAAGGTCGAGGTGATCTGGGATTCGGAGGTTGCCGAAATCCTCGGCGGCACGCAGCCGCCCTCGGTGACCCATGTCCGCCTGCGCAACCTCAAGAGCGGCGCACAGCAGGACCTGCCGGCCGACGGCGTCTTCATCGCCATCGGCCACAAGCCGGCGACCGAGCTCTTCGCCGGCCAGCTCGCCATGCGCGAATCGGGCTATCTCGAAGTCACGCCCGGCACGACCCAGACCAATATTCCCGGCGTCTTCGCCGCCGGCGACGTCACCGACGAGCATTATCGTCAGGCCGTGACGGCGGCGGGGCTCGGCTGCATGGCCGCCCTCGACGCTGAACGCTGGCTCGCGGCCAGCGAAACAGGGCTTTGCGAGGCCGCTGAATAGCGCCATCGCAATTCATCAACGTTGTTGATGAATTGCAGCACGATAATAGGGGCTAAAAAGCAGGCATGCGGCAAAGGAAGCATTGACCTGACGGCCCCACCTCCCCATCATGCGCTGAACGCATAACAGGGGGGACCGCGGTGGATTGGGACCGCATCCGGATTTTCTACACCGTCGCAGAATCGGGCAGCTTCACCAAGGCCGGTGACGGGCTCGGGCTGAGTCAGTCCGCCGTCAGCCGCCAGATCGGCGCGCTGGAACGTGAACTGCGTGCCCCGCTCTTCCACCGGCACACGCGCGGCCTGATCCTGACCGAGCAGGGCGAGCTGCTCTGGCGTGCCGCACGCGAGATGACGCAGCGGCTGGAGCGCACCCGCGCCCAGCTCTCGGAGACGCGCGAGCACCCTTCCGGCGAGCTCAAGGTCACCGCGACGCGCGGGCTTGGCGGCCATTGGCTGACGCCGCGCCTGGCCGAGTTCCTCGATCTCTACCCCGACATCAAGGTCGACCTCATCCTCACCGACGAGGAGCTCGACCTCTCGATGCGCGAGGCCGACATCGCGATCCGGCTGCGCCAGCCGCAGCAGCCCGACCTGATCCAGCGCCGGCTCTTCACGGTGCATTTCCATGTCTACGGGTCGCCGGCCTACATCAAGCGGTTCGGCGAGCCGAAGAGCTTCGAGGATCTCGACAATCACCGGCTGCTGTCGTTCGGCAGCACCTCGCCATCCTATCTGACGGCGGTGCACTGGCTCGGCACGCTCGGCCGCGAGCAGCGCAACCCGCGCCCGATCCATCTCGTCGTCAACAACATCACGGCGATGAAGCGGGCGGTCGATTCGGGAGCCGGCATCGCCATCCTTCCGGACTACCTGATCGAAGCGGGCTCGCCGCTCGTGCAGCTGATGCGCGAGACCGAGATGCCGCAGCTCGAAAGCTATCTGGTCTATCCGGAAGAGATGAAATCGGTGGCGCGTGTCCAGGTTTTCCGTGATTTCCTGATCCAGAAAGCCCAGCGCTGGACGTATTGAGGTCCTGACCGCCCACCGGGCAGAGCCTGCCCTAAAACCCGGCGACGGGCCCTCCCGTCCCGCCTCTAATGCATTGCGAATTGGCGTCCTTGGCAAATATGGCAAATTCTAGCATTCCATCATGCCTTACGCGCATGACAGCCCCGCCCAATGTTGCATTGCAAAAAGGCAGGTCCTGCTCGATATTGTACTCACGGTTGTTCGGAACGGGCTCCGCATTCTCCTCCCGGCGTTGAGTTCGTTCCAGCCGTTCCCCTCTGAGATGTTTGGCGCTCGCGCCGAATATTTCAAACTTCTAGGCCGGCTCCTTCGGGACGCCGGCCTTTTTTCTTTGCCGGAATGCCGGCGTCATTCCCGGGCGCAGCGAAGCGCAGACCCGGGAATCTCAGGACGAGAAGCTTGATTTCCGAGATGCTCGGGTCAAGCCCGAGCATGACGCCTGAGCCCTACCGCCGCCGCGCTTCCAGCGGCAGCGAGTCGAACAGCGACGGCTCGGCGCTGGTGCGCGCCTTCTCGATGGTCAGGATCCTGAGCTTGGTCTCGACGCCGCCATCGGCGGAGAAGCCGCCGGTCCTGCCGCCGGCAGCAAGCACGCGGTGGCAGGGCACGATGATCGGGATCGGGTTCTGGCCGAGAGCGACGCCGACGGCACGCGCTGCGCCGGGCTCGCCGATCCGCGCCGCGACCTCGCCATAGGTCAGCGTCTCGCCGGGCGGAATCGCCAGCGCGACCGCATAGACGCGCCGGTTGAATTCAGGCGTGCCACCAAGATCGATCGGCAGATGCGCGAGGTCGCGCCGCTCGCCGGCGAGCAGGGCGACGATATCGGCGATCGCCTCGCGCACGAAGGCGGCGGGCTCGGCCTCGCCGGCTTCCGGGAAGCGCCTGGCCAGCCGCTTGCGGGCCACGCCCTCGTCGCGCTCCGGCAATTGCGCGGCGATGATCCGCTCGCCCTGCCAGACCAGGGCACAGCTGCCGATCGCGGTGTCGAAGAGACAAAAGCTTTGCATGCCCCGAAGCTAGCCCGATCGCACCGGGAACGGCACCCGATTTCTGCCTGCCCACCGGATTCGGTCATCCCGGACAAGCGGCGAAGCCGCGCCGATCCGGATCCATGCCTGAGCGTCAGCCGGCAAGGTTCCGGCATGGGTCCAGGGCCTCCCTATGGTCGCCCGGGCCGACAATCGTGAGTGGGAAGCCGAGAAACTCTTCGCAGCACCCGGTCAGGCCCAGAGGCGCTCCTTCTCCAGGCCCTTGTAGAGGCCAGCGACCTGCTCGCCATAGCCGTTGAACAGCAGGGTCGGGCGCCGTTCGCGCGAGCCCAGGACCTGCTCGCTCGCCTGGGTCCAGCGCGGATGCGGCACCTCCGGGTTCACATTGGCCCAGAAGCCGTATTCCGAGGCCTGCAAGCCCTCCCAGAAGGTCTTCGGCCGTTCGGCGACGAAGCTGATCTTGCTTATCGACTTGACCGATTTGAAGCCGTATTTCCACGGCACGATCAGGCGGAGCGGCGCCCCGTGCTGGTTCGGCACCGGCTTGCCGTAGATCCCGGTCACCATCAGCGTCAGCTCGTTCGTCGCCTCCGCCATGGTCAGGCCTTCGGTATAGGGCCAGGGATACCAGCGCTGCGACTGTCCGGGCGCGACGCGCGGGTTGAGGAACGTCTCCATCCGGATGTATTTCGCGCCCGAGAGCGGCTTGGCCAATTCGACCAGGCTCTTCAGCGGGAAGCCGGTCCAGGGCACCGCCATCGACCAGGCCTCGACGCAGCGGAAGCGGTAGAGCCGCTCCTCCAGCGGCATTTTGCGGATCAGCTCGTCGATGCCGATCTCGAACGGCTTTTCGACCAGGCCGTCGATGGCGACGGTCCAGGGCCGCGTCGCGAGGCGCTTGGCTGCGGCGACCACGTCCTTGGACGTCCCGAACTCGTAGAAATTATTGTAGTTGGCGGCGAGCTCTTCCGCGGTCACCGGCCGGTCCAGCGTATAGGCCTCGTTGCGCTTGGCCGGGTAGAGGTCGAGCGTCGGGTCGGGCCCCTGCGCCAGCGCGATCTGCGGCAGGGCAGCGCCTGCGATCGCCCCGGCTCCGGCCGCGATGAAGCGGCGGCGATCGAGGAACGCGGCCTCCGGCGTGGCCTGGTTCTCGGGGATTTCCCAACCGGCGCGGCTCTTGATCAGCATCGGAATACAGGCTCCCGTTTCGATGCCCAGCTAGCCCACAGAGCGTACCGATGCGCAATTCACGAGGGGGAGAGGAAGGGATCGCGCCCGGTCACGGCTGCGGGATCGCGCTGCGGCCGGTCGCCGCGCCCTAGCGTCGCGGTCATCTTGCATCGCGGCCATCCTGCATCGCGGTCATGCCGGCGACGCTCGGATCGGAGAGTGCCGCGGTCGCGCGCGCATGCTAGAAATTTGGGCAGTGATCGGGACCAGTCGCTTCTGCCTTGCCGAGAGCTTAAGCCGTCCGATGACAGGCTTATCGCGTGTCCCCGATCAGCGCGGCAATGATCGCGGGCAGAAGCTGCTTGAACGTCAAGGAGACGTGCGATGAGCAAGTTGAAATTTCTGGTCGGCGCGGCGTTTGCCGCCGGCCTGCTTGCCGCGGCGCCGGCAGCGCGCGCCGATATCGTCATCGGCCTGATCGCGCCGCTGACCGGCACGGTCGCGGCCTATGGCGATCAGGTCCGCAATGGCGCCGAGGCCGCCGTCGACGTCATCAACCAGAAGGGCGGCATCCTCGGCGAGAAGGTGGTGCTGAAGCTCGCCGACGATGCCGGCGATCCCAAGCAGGGCGTTTCCGCCGCCAACCTGCTCGTCGGCGAGAAGGTGCGCTTCGTCGTCGGCCCGGTGACCTCCGGCGTCGCCATGGCGGCCTCCGACGTCCTCGCCGAGCACGGCGTGCTGATGGTGACGCCGACGGCGACGACGCCGGCCCTCACCAGCCGCGGCCTGACCAATGTCCTGCGCACCTGCGGCCGCGACGACCAGCAGGCCGAGGTCGCCGCGAACTATGTGGTGAAGAACCTCAAGGACAAGCGGATCGCGGTGCTCCACGACAAGGGCACCTATGGCAAGGGCCTCGCCGACGCCTTCAAGAAGGGCATCAATGCCGATGGCATCAAGGAGGTGCTCTATCTGACGCTGACGCCGGGCGAGAAGGATCTATCCGCCGTCATCACCCGCCTCAAGGCCGCCAATGTCGAGGTGATCTATTTCGGCGGCTACCACCCGGAAGGCGGCCTGCTCGCGCGCCAGCTGCGGGACAGCGCCGTCAAGGCCACCATCATCGGCGGCGAGGGCCTCTCCAACACCGAGTTCTGGGCGATCGCCGGCGAAGCGGCGGCCGGCTCGCTGTTCACCAACGCGACCGACGCCCAGAAGAACCCGGACTCGGCGGAAGCCGTGAAGGTGCTGAAGGAAAAGGGCATCCCGGCCGAGGCCTTCACGCTCAACGCCTATGCCGCCGTCGAGGTGCTGAAGGCCGGCATCGAGAAGGTTGGCAAGGCGGACAATGCCGCCGCCGTCGCCACGGCGCTGAAGTCGGGCACGCCGGTCGCGACCGCGATCGGCAAGCTGTCCTATGGCAAGAACGGCGACCTCAGCTCGCCGGCGTTTTCGATGTTCAAATGGGAAGACGGCAAGATCGTCGGCGCGGAGTAGAGCGCGATCCGAACCGTCATCGCGAGCGAAGTGAAGCGATCCAGAGGGCTCGCGCAGCCCCCTGGATTGCGTCGTCGCTTCGCGCCTCGCAATGACGAAGAAGGCAACTGCTGACTGTAACTTGAGCGAGTAAGGTGCCGTCATCCCGGACAAGCCGCGTGAGCGGCGCAGCTCCCGGATCCATCGTAAGGCTCAGCGTTCTACGATGGATCCCGGAGCTCCGCTTCGCTTCGTCCGGGAGGACGGAGTTTCAATCTGAAGGCGGCATCTTCTGCGGAATACTCGCGGCGAGTTCTCAGCCGCGCGCTTCCAGCGCCTTGACGATGGCGTCGCCCATCTCGGTGGTCGAGACGGCGTTGGCGCCCGGGGCCGCAATGTCCTTGGTGCGCGTGCCGGCGCCGAGCACGTCGGCGATCGCGCCCTCGAGCCGGTCGGCCGCCTCGATCGCGCCGAAGGAGTAGCGCAGCGCCATGGCGAAGGAGCCGATCATCGCGATCGGGTTGGCCAGGCCCTTGCCGGCGATGTCGGGCGCCGAACCGTGCACCGGCTCGTAGAGCGCCTTGCGCTTGCCGGTCGCCGGATCTTCCGCCCCGAGCGAGGCCGAGGGCAGCATGCCGAGCGAACCGGTCAGCATCGCCGCGACGTCGGAGAGGATGTCGCCGAACAGGTTGTCGCAGACGATGACGTCGTACTGCTTGGGCCAGCGCACCAGCTGCATGGCGCAGTTGTCGGCGAGCACATGCTCGAGCTCGACATCCTGGTAGTCCTTGGCGTGCAGCGCGGTGACCACCTGCTTCCAGAGCACGCCGGTCTTCATGACGTTGTGCTTCTCGGCCGAGGAGACCTTGTTGTTGCGGGTGCGCGCCAGCTCGAAGGCGACGGCGCAGATGCGCTCGATCTCGCCGGTGGTGTAGAGCTGCGTGTCGACGCCGCGCTTCGAGCCGTCCTCGAGCGTGACGATCTCCTTCGGCTCGCCGAAATAGACGCCGCCGGTGAGCTCGCGCACGATCAGGATGTCGAGCCCCTCGACCACCTCGGGCTTCAGCGACGAGGCCGAGGCTAGCGCCGGATAGCAGATCGCGGGCCTGAGGTTCGCGAACAGGCCGAGATCCTTGCGCAGGCGCAGCAGCCCGGCCTCGGGACGGTGCTGATAGGGCACATCGGCCCATTTCGGCCCGCCGACCGCGCCGAACAGCACGGCGTCGGCGTCCTGGGCGAGCTTCATGTCGCCTTCCGAGATCGCCGCCTTGTGCGCGTCATAGGCCGCGCCGCCGACCAGGCCGCGCTCGAGCGAGAAGCCGGCAACACCCTGTTTCTCGAACCAGGAGACGATCTTCTCGACCTGGCCCATCACCTCGGGGCCGATGCCGTCGCCGGGCAGAAGCAGGAGCTTGTGGTTCGCCATGGTCGCCTCTCGGAATGCTGTTCTCTCAGGGCGTCAGGCCCCCGCGGGCTGGTTACGGGCGGATGGCCCGCGAAGCAAGTCATAGGCTGGACTTGAAGTCGACGGAGAACTATCCCTGAAGCGTCTCAACGGGGTGCCCGGCAGCCGGGCTGAGAGGGGCGCGAGGCGCCACGACCCGTAGAACCTGATCCGGATCGTGCCGGCGGAGGGATTGAGCATCGACGCCCCGGAAGGGGCGACGCCAGCCCTCCCCGCCAAGGCCCGCCACCAGAGCCGGATTCGATCAGATTGAACCAATCTGATCGGTGAATCCGTCTCTAACCGATTGATAGAGAACGCGTGATCCGATCAGGTTGCGTAGCAATCTGATCGGCGCATGCTCTAAGCCCATGCGGGGGATGCGATGAATTTCCTCGGCCGCCGAATGAGCTGGCTTTCCGGCGCGCTGGCAGCGCTGCTCCTCGCCGCGCCGGCACTGGCGCAGGACAGGCCGGCGCTGAGCGTCTACACCTACTCCTCCTTCACCGGGAAATACGGCCCCGGCGCCAGGGTCAAGGCGGCTTTCGAGGCGCAGTGCGGCTGCACGCTGCACTGGGTCGCGAGCGACGATGCCGGCTCGCTGCTGGCGCGCCTCAAGCTCGAGGGCGAGACGAGCAAGGCCGATCTCGTGCTCGGCCTCGACATGAACCTTGCGGCCGAGGCGAAGGCGGCCGGCCTGTTCCAGCCGCATGGCCAGGACGCCAGCAAACTCACCCTGCCGGTCGCCTGGACCGACGATACGCTCCTGCCCTTCGACTGGGGCCATCTCGCCTTCGTCTACGATTCCACGAAACTGGCCGCGCCGCCGCAGAGCCTGAAGCAGCTCGTCGACGACGCCACGGGGCCGAAGCTCGTCCTTCAGGATCCGCGCACCAGCGCGCCCGGCCTCGGCTTCCTGCTCTGGATGCGCTCCGTCTATGGCGACGGGGCCGACGCCGCGTGGACGAAGCTCAAGCCGCGCATCGTCACCTTCACCAAGGGCTGGTCGGAGGCCTATGGCCTGTTCCTCAAGGACGAGGCCGACATGGTGCTCTCCTATGCGACCTCGCCGGCCTATCATCGCGGCGTCGAGCAGAAGACGCAATACAAGGCGGCGCCGTTCGCCGAGGGCCATTACCTGCATGTCGAGCTCGCCGGCATGACGCGGACCACGAAGCAGCCGGAGCTCGCCAGGCGCTTCCTCGCCTTCATGCTTTCCGACGCCTTCCAGTCCCTGATCCCCGAGGGCAACTGGATGATGCCGGCGAAGTTGCCGGCGGGCGGCCTGCCCGCTTCCTTCGCCGAGGTGATCAAGCCGGAGAAGACCCTGCTGGTCGCTCCGGAGACGGTTCGCAGCCAGCGCCGGGGCCTTATCGACGCCTGGCTCGCCGCGACGACCCGCTGAGACCTTGCTCCAGCCCGCCACGCTCACCGCGCTCGCCATTCTCGCCCTCGCCTGCGGCTCGCTTCTCGGTCTGGCGCGGGCCGGCTCGGATTTCGCGACGCTCTCGTCGCTCGGACCCTATCTCGCCCGCCTGATCGTCTCGGCCGGCCTGCAGGCGGCCCTATCCGCCCTGCTCTCGCTGCTGCTCGGCATCGCGCTGGCTTTGGCCCTGCTGCGGCGGCGCTTTCCCGGCCGCGAACTGCTGCTCGCTTTGCTGACCACGGCCGCAGTCGCACCGACCATCGTCATCGCCTTCGGCATCGTCGCGATCTATGGCCGCTCCGGGCTGCTCGGCGGGCTGGCGCGCGGTCTCGGTTTCGAGCCGCCCTCGATCTACGGCCTGCACGGCATCGTCATCGCCCATGTCGTGATGAACATGCCGCTGGTGGCCCGCGCCCTGCTCCATGCCTTCGAGCGCGAGCCGGGCGAACGGCTGCGGCTCGCCTCGGCGCTCGGCTTCTCGGCGGCCGACTGCTTCCGCCATCTCGACTGGCCGCTGATCCGGCGCGAGGCACCGGCGCTCGGCGTCCTGGTCTTCCTGCTCTGCTTCACCAGCTTCGCCATCGTGCTCTCGCTCGGCGGCGGCCCGGCCAATGCCACGCTGGAGGTCGCGATCTTTGAGGCGGTGCGCTTCGAGGCCGATTTCGCCCGCGCCGCGGCACTCGCGGGCCTCCAGCTCACGATCTGCCTCGGGCTCGCCGCGCTTCTGACGGCGCTGACACCGCGAGGCCGCGACGAGGCCGGTGCCGAACGCCACGCGCCCCGCCCCGATCTCGGCGCATTGCGTGGCCTCGACGGCTTCGTCCTCGCCCTGGCGACAATCCTGATCGCGCCGCCTTTGCTCAGCGTCGCGAGCGGCCTTGGCGCCCTGCCCCTGCTCGCCTCCACCGAATTTGCCCGCGCCGCTGCGACCAGCGCCGTCATCGCCGTCAGCGCCGGACTGCTCGCCTGCCTGCTCGCCCTGCTGCTGGCCAGCGCCGCGCGCCGAAGCCGCCGCCGCTCCCGCCTGCCCGAGCTTGCCGCCTTCGCCCTGCTCGGCCTGCCGCCCTTCGCCTTCGTCGCCGGGCTCTACGTCCTGCTGCGCGGCTTCGGCGACCCGGCCTCGCTCGGCCTCTTCCTGGTTCCGCTGGTCAACGCCCTGATGGCGCTGCCCTATGCCTATCGCCTGCTGGCGCCGGCGCTGGCGACCAGCGCGCTGCGCCATGGCAGGCTGGCCGAGAGCCTCGGCATCAGCGGCTGGAACCGGCTGAGACTGGTCGAATGGCCGGCCTTGCGCGGGGCGTTCGGAGCCGCCTTCGCCTTCGCCACCGCGCTCTCGCTCGGCGATTTCGGCGTCATCGCCCTGTTCGGTGGCGGCGAGCTGACGACCTTGCCCTATCTGCTGGCCAACCGCCTCGGCGCCTATCGCATCGACGAGGCCGGCGCGCTGGCGCTCGTGTTGGTCGTCTCCGCCGGCGGCCTCGCCTTCCTGACCCAGCGCTGGAGCGCGCGCCATGCTTGAGATCGAGGGCCTCGCGCTGCGCTATCCCGATTTCACGGCGAGCTACGACCTCGCCGTGCCCGAAGGCGCGCTCTGCGCCGTGATCGGTCCGTCCGGCGGCGGCAAGACGACGCTGCTGCATGCCATTGCCGGCTTCGAGCGTCCGGGGGCGGGACGGCTCCGCTTCGCCGGGCAGGACCTGCTGCCGCTGCCGCCCGCGGCCCGCCCGGTCTCGATCCTGTTCCAGGACCACAACCTCTTTCCGCATCTGAGCGCGGCCGAGAATGTCGCGCTCGGGCTGAAGCCGTCGCTGCGGCTCGACGAAAGCGAGCACGAGCGGGTCGCGGCGGCCCTGGCGGAGGTCAACCTGACGGATTTTGCCGCGCGCAAGCCGGCAGAGCTTTCCGGTGGGCAGCGTCAGCGCGTCGCCATCGCCCGCGCCTTGCTGCGCGGCAAGCCGCTGATGCTGCTGGACGAGCCGTTCGGCGCCCTCGATCCCGGCCTGCGCCGCGAGATGATCGACCGCGTCGATGCGCTGCGCCGCGCCCATGGCCTGACCGTATTGATGACGCTGCACACCCCCGAGGAAGCGGCGGCGAAGGCCAATCTCTTCGCCTATGTCGCCGACGGCCGCGTCCAGGCTGTCGGCCCCTGGGAAAAGCTGACGGCAAAGGACGGCCCGGAGCCGGTCAGGCGCTTCCTCGGCCTCTGAGAGGCGTCAGAGCCGCCCGTTCTTCAGCGCGCGCAGCACCTTCTCGCCCGGCCGGCCGGTCGGCGGCATGCCGATCTTGCCCTCGACATCCTTGATCGCCGCCCGCGTCAGCGAACCGACGGCGCCGTCCGGCTCACCGACATTGTAGCCGCGCGCGATCAGCAGGCGCTGCAATTCGCGGCGCTGCTCGCGCGACAAGGGCAGGTCGTCGGTCGGCCAATCGCCCTGCACGCCCGGCCGGCCGCGCAGCCGGTCGGAAAGGAGCGAGATCGCCAAGGCATAGGAATCCGCGCCATTGTAGCTGTAGGCGGCGTCGTAGTTCTTGAAGACCAGGAAGGCCGGGCCGTTGCGGCCGGCCGGCATCAAGAGGCCGGCACTGCCCGAGCCGGACAGGGCGGAGCCGTCGAACTTGACGATGCCTTGGTTCGCCCAATGCGAGACGGATCGCTTCGGCTTGCGCCCGTTCGAACCGGAATAGCCGCGCGGCACCCTGACCTCGTAGCCCCAGCCCGCGCCGGTGACCCAGCCGGCCTTGTCCATGAAATTGGCGGTGGAATGCAGCGCGTCGGCGATCGAATCGACCAGATCGCGGCGGCCGTCGCCATCGCCATCGACGGCGAGCCGCAGATAGGTCGAGGGGATGAACTGGGTGTGGCCGAAGGCCCCGGCCCAGGAACCCATCAGCCGGTCGGCGCGGACGTCGCCGCGCTGGATGATCTGCAGCGTCGCGATCAACTCGCCCTTGAAGAAGGAGTTGCGGCGCGGTGCCAGGCAGGCGCCGGTCGAGAGCGCCTGGACCAGCGGCATCTTGCCCCGCGCCTTGCCGAAATCGCTCTCGACCCCCCAGACCGCGGCGATCGTATGCCTGTCGACGCCGAAGCGCTTCTCGGCGGCAGCGAAGGTCGAGGCATGCTGGCGCAGCATGGCGCGCCCTTCCGCCACCTTCTCCTCATCGACCAGCGTGCCGAGATAGTCCCAGATCGGCGTCTTGAACTCCGGCTGGTTGTTCATCGCCTCGATCACCTTCATGTCGGGCGTGACGCCCGCCATGGCCCGGTCGAAGGTGGCGCCGGAGACCCCCTTGGCGGCGGCGGCCGAACGCAGGCCGGCGACACAGGAATCGAAATCCGCCCAGGCCGCCGGGGCAGCGAGGAGGAAAGGCAAGGCCAGGATCAAAGCGCGCATGGGTCCACCGAATCGCAGGAATGGCGCAAATCTAGGGCGCTGCGGTTAAAGGAGGTTAACCCTGCCAATTTTCGCATTCGGCGTTTCCTTCCGGGCGCGACGTGATCTATGCCACGGCATCGCCGCGCGAATCGTCCCGGACCCTCCATGCAGCCCGCCTACATCGAGATCCTCGGCTTCTCCGCTGCGGTCCTGACGACCCTGTGCTGGCTGCCGCAGGCCGCGCAGACGATCCGCACCCGCGACACCCGCGCCATCTCGCTGTGGACGCAGGCGATGTTCGCGACCGGCATCGGGCTCTGGCTGATCTATGGACTGCTCATCGCCTCCTGGCCGCTGATCGGCGCGAATGCGGTCTCGCTGGCGCTGGTGCTGGTCATCCTGACGATGAAGCTGCGACACGGCTGAGCGGCCGCAGACCCAACCACGACCCGGCCTCCCGCCACGGAAATCCCGCCATGCCAGCCCTCAGCACCGCGCATCTCCTGCCGATCGGCATGCTGGTCGCGTCCAATGTCTTCATGACCTTCGCCTGGTACGGACACCTCTCCTACAAGAGCTCGGCGCTCTGGCTCGTCGTGCTGGCGAGCTGGCTGATCGCCCTGCCGGAATACATGCTGGCCGTGCCGGCGAACCGCGCCGGCCACGGCGTCTATTCGGCGGCCGAGCTCAAGACGATCCAGGAAGTCGTCACGCTTTGCGTCTTCGCGCTGTTTTCGGTGTTCTGGCTGAAGGAATCCCTGAGCTGGAACCACGCCATCGGCTTCGCCCTGATCGCCGCCGGCGCCTTCTTCATCTTCAACGGAAAGGCGTGACGCCCATGGCCCCGATCCCCGCCGCCGGCCACCCCGCCGTCGAGGCCTATCTCGCCGAGGGCTATGACAGCGTCGTCGGCATGTCGTCGCGCTTTGCCGCGGCGGTCTGCGCCAGGCTGCTGCGGCTCCAGACCGAAGAAGGCGTCGCCGGTCCGATCGCCGAGATCGGCGCCTTCGAGGGCCGCTTCTTCATCGCGCTGGCCCATGCGCTCGAGCCCGGCGAGATCGCGCTCGGCATCGACATCTTCGAATGGCCCAATCCCGAAGTGAAAGACCGCTTCGAGGCGAACTGCCTGAAGCACGGCATCGCGCCCGAGCGCCGCCTCACCATCAAGGGCGATGCCGGCGCCATGGCTCCGGCCGAGATGCTGGCGCATGCGCGCGGCGAAAAACTGCGCTTCGTCCATATCGACGGCGAGCACTCGCGCGCGGCGCTGGCCAGGGACCTGGCGCTCGCCACCGTCTGCCTCGCCGAGGGCGGGCTGATCGTGCTCGACGACATGCTGCACCCCGGCTACCCGACGCTGATGGTCGCGGTGCAGGACTATCTCGAGGCCAATCCGGACATCGTGCCGCTCTGCGTGATCGACCGCGAGACCATCGTCGGCGCGACCAAGTTCGTGCTTTGCCGGCGCGACTGGTTCGAGCGCTACCAGGGCGCGATGCTCGAGATCTTCAAGGAGCAGATCTGGCCGCTCGGCGCCGATTTCGAGCCACATTGGTGCCTTGTTCTGTCGCTCGATACGCGCCTCGCCGAGATCACCTGAGGACGTCATCTCGCAAGCAAATCCGCCGTCATTCCGGACAAGCCGCCCTCGGGTCCGGCCTTTGGCCGGCCCAAGGATAAACTCCGCGGCGCAGCTCCGGAATCCATCGAAGGGCGCTGAGCTCTACGATGGATTCCGGCGCTCCGCTTCGCTACGGCCGGAATGACGGCATCGCTCCGCATCAACCAGGAAGACTGCCGTGAAGAAAGCGATCCTTGTCGCCGCGTCCATCATGACCATCTCGACCCCGGCGCTCGCCGGGCCGACCTGCTCGCCCGGCGACGACCGCGCCCAGATCCTCGCCTCAGCCACCATCGGCGATGTCCACCCCGCCTGGCGCGGCGGCAAGCGTGTCGGCTATGGCTGGTCGCTGCAGGTCCGGCGCAACGCCCATGACGATGCCGGCATCACCTATCATGTCGGCGACCTCTACGACACGCGCGGGAAGCTCTCGACCCGCAACGTCTTCGCCATCGACAGCGAATGGGATTGCGGGCCCTGAGGAGCTTTTACCGTCATTGCGAGGAGCGTAGCGACGAAGCAATCCAGGGGGAGCAGAGCGCGACACTGGATCGCTTCGCTTCGCTCGCGATGACGGACCTTGGCAGCGCTCAGCGCGCCGCCGGCCGGACCCGCAGCACCTTCCCGCCATCGTCGCTGAGCAGATAGATGAACCCGTCCGGCCCCTGCCGGACATCGCGGATGCGCTCGCCGAGATTGGCGAGCAGCCGCTCCTCGCCGGTGACCTTCTCGCCCTGCGTCGAGAGCCGCACCAGCATCTGCCCGGCGAGCGCGCCGACGAAGAGCGAGTTCTTCCAGGCCGGCCAATGCTCGCCGGTGTAGAAGGCGGCGCCCGAGGGCGCGATCGACGGATCCCAATAGAACAGCGGCTGCTCCATCCCGGCCTTGGCGGTGCCCTCGCCGATCTTCACGCCGGAATAGTCGATGCCATAGGTGATCACCGGCCAGCCATAGTTCAGCCCGGCCTTGGGCGTGTTGACCTCGTCGCCGCCACGCGCGCCGTGCTCGGCCGTCCAGAGCTGGCCGGTCTGCGGGTGGAGGGCCGCCCCTTGAACGTTCCGATGGCCGATCGACCAGATTTCCGGCTGCCAGCCCGGCTTCTTCGGGTTGCCCTCCGCCACTCCACCCTCGGGCCGGATGCGGATGAGCTTGCCGATATGGTTTGCCGGGTTCTGCGCCTGGTCGCGCTGGCTGTAGCGGTCGCCGACGGTGACGAAGAGCGCGCCGGTCCGGTCGAAGACCAGCCGCGAGCCGAAATGCATGTTGCTGGCGATCGTCGGCATCTGCCGGAAGATCACGCTCATGCCTTCGAGCGCCGTGCCGCCGGCATTGAGCCGGGCGCGCGCCACGCTGGTGCCGTTGCCGTTGGCGCGAGGCTCGGCGAAGGAGAGATAGACGAAGCGGTTCTGCGCGAAGTTCGGATCGAGCACGACATCGAGCAGGCCGCCCTGCCCGCGCGCCACGACATTCGGCACGCCGGAGATCGGCGGCGACAGCTTGCCCTGCGCCGAAACCAGCCGCAGCCGGCCCGGCCGCTCGGTCACCAGCATCCGGCCATCGGGCAGGAAGGCGAGCCCCCACGGGTTTTCAAGCCCGCTGGCGACGGTCTCGACCACGAGTTCGCCGGCGCTGGAGGGGTAGCGCTGCTGGGCCGCGACAGGGATGGTGAGCGTCAGCGCGAGAGCTGCGGCGAGGACGAAGCGCATCGACATCTCCTGATGACGGCCGGCGGCAAGCCGACCACACCTAACATGTGCGCGATGTCGTCCCGGACAAGCGGCGTCAGCCGCGCCGATCCGGGACGACCCGCTCGGGGAGAATGCACAATTCAGGCACCGGTTGCTTCGAGCTCACGCCGAAGTGAGACGATCTGGGAGGTTTCGTCGAGCACGACGTCCTCAGCCGTCACCACGGCGCCCGCCGGAACATCGCGCTTCAGCTTCACATGATGGGCGAGCCCGATCGGCAGCGCCTTGGCGGCGCGGCTGGCGGCGGCCGGCAGCAGCCTGCCGTAGACGGTGTAGCCGCCCTCGCCGTCCAGCGTCTCGCCGGCCTTCAGCGCGCGCTTGGCGGTCGCCACCGCATCGCCACGCCAGCCCCGCGTCGCCCCGGTCGGCTCGCCGCGCAGCGCCGCGTTCAGGACCGAGATCGAGAGCTCGAGCCCGATCAGGTGAAAGGGCTTGTACATCGCCGCATAGAGGCCCGTGCTGTCGGTCGGCAGTCCGTACTGCTTGAAGCAGGCGGCGGCATAGGCGTTCGGCGCCTTCAGCACGACATAGACGCCCCAGCGCAGGTCGCGGAAGACCGGGCGCCCGTCGCGCTCCAGGGACGACACCACCTCGACCATGCCGTCGCGCTCGAGCAGGCCACCGACCGCCTTCGGCCTCAGGCTATGGGCGAGATCGTCGACGCCGCAGGGCGGGAAGGACAGCCCGTCCTCCGGCACGTCGAGCCCGCAGGCATTGGCGATCGCCGCCATCTCGATCGCCGATTTGGTGCCGTCGAGGAAGGAGTTGAACATTTGCGGGTTCATGCCGGCGGCCTTCGCCGCCTCCGGCGTCAGCCCGTAATGGCTCCAGACCTCGTCCGGCGTCACCCGGTGATAGGCCGGCAGGTATTTCGTGCCCTTGCCCGCCGCCGCGACGGTGAACCCGGCCGCCCGCGCCCAGTCGACCATCTCGGACACCAGCGCCGGCTGGTCGCCATAGGCCATCGAATAGACGACACCGGCGGCCTTCGCCTTGGCCGCCAGCACCGGCCCGACGAGGACGTCGGCCTCGACATTGACCATCACGACATGGCGCCCGGCGGCGATCGCGGCGAGCGCATGCCTGGCCCCGGCTGCCGGATGCCCGGTCGCCTCGATCACCACCTCGACGCCGTCGGCCTGCGCTGCCGCGGCGCCGTCCTCGACGAAGCGGGTCCGCGCGATCCTTGGCTCGTCCCAGCCGACATTGCGGCAGGCCTTGCGCGCCCGCTCGGGGTCGAGATCGGCGATCACCGCGACCTCGAGCCCCTCGATATGCGGCACCTGGGCGAGGAACATCGAGCCGAACTTGCCGGCGCCGATCAGCGCGCAGCGGACGGGGCGGCCCGCCTCGGCGCGGGCGGCGAGCTTGGGCATCAGGTTCATGGGCGGGCTCCGGCAAGTAAAGCCGTCATGGTCGGCCTTGAGCCGACCATCTCAGGACAAGAAGGCGCGCTGACGTTTCCGAGATTCTCGGATCTCCGCTTCGCTACGTCCGAGAATGACGACAAGTCGCGATCACCCCGCCGTCACGCCGGCGTCCTTGATGATCTTCTCCCAGGTCGCGATTTCCTGCAGGTGATAGGGCTTGAAGGCGGCCGGATCGCGGACCTTCAGGGTAAAGCCGAGCTTCAGGATCTGCTCGGTGATCGCCGGCTTGGCGAGCGCGGCCATCACCGCCTGCGACAGCTTTTCCAGCACCGGCGCCGGCGTCGCCGCGGGGGCGAAGAAGGCCGCCCAGGAATCGGCGTCGGCACCGGAGACGCCCTGCTCGCGCAGCGTCGGGATGTCCTTGGCGCGCGGGTTGCGCTCGGGGCTCGCCAGCGCGATCGCCCGCAGCGTGCCGGAATTGATCTGCTCCAGCACCGAGGGCAGCGTCGAATTGGCGATGTCGATGCGCCCGCCGATGATCTCCTGCACCAGCGGCGCCGCGCCCCTGAACGGCACATGCGTCATCTTGATGCCGGTGCGCTGCATGAACAGCTCCATGGCGAGATGCGAGCCGGAGCCGACGCCAGTCGAGCCGTAATTGAGCTTGCCCGGATCGGCCTTGGCCAGCGCGATCAGCTCCTTGATGTCCTTCGCCGGCAGGTCGTTGCGCACGACGAAGGCATGCTCGAAGGCGCCGACGCCGCAGACCGGCGCAAAATCCTTGACCGCGTCGTAGCCCGGATCCTTGAGCAGGAACATGTTGTTGCCATGCGTCTGGTTGTTGCCGAAGACGAAGGTGTGGCCGTCGGGCTCGGCCTTGGCGACGGCGCGGGTGCCGACCGCGCCCGAGGCGCCGGCGCGGTTGTCGACCACGACGTTCTGGCCGATCGAGCCGGAGAGGTCCTGCGCCACGAAACGGGCGATCGCATCGGTCGGCCCGCCGGCCGGATAGGGCACGACGAGCGTGATCGGCTTGGACGGGTAGCCCTGCGCCCGGGCGATGGCCGGGGCGAAGACGGCGCCGGCGACGAGGCCGAGCGTGGAACGGCGGGTGAGCAACATGAATATCCTCCCAGGCGCCCGATCGAACGACGGGCTTTGGCGCGAGGATTACGGGCAAAGGCGGAACGCGTCCAGCGCTGGCCGAACCGGTGCCCCAGCCTGTAGCCTGCGGCCCGGCCAGCAAGGAAGGAACGCCGCATGACCGTCCGCATCGAACGCCAGGGCAAGGTCGCGACCGTGATCCTCAGCCGCCCCGGGGCGCGCAATGCCATGGACCCGGATAGCGCGGTCGCCCTGACCGAGGCCTTCCTCCAGCTCGATGCCGACCCGGAGACGGCTGCCATCGTGTTCTGGGGCGAAGGCGGCGCCTTCTGCGCCGGCTGGGACCTGAAATGCGCCCAGGCTTTCACCGACCTGAACCGCTTCCAGAGCGAGATCGTCGATGGTCTCGCCTTCCCCGAAGGCGACGCACCCGCCCCGCGCGGGCCGATGGGGCCGTCGCGGCTGGAGATGAGCAAGCCGCTGATCGCCGCGGTCGAGGGGCCGGCGGTGGCGGGAGGCATGGAGCTCGCACTCTGGTGCGATGTCCGCATCATGGCGCATGACGCCTATTTCGGCGTCTATTGCCGGCGCTGGGGCATCCCGCTGATCGATGGCGGCACGGTGCGCCTGCCGCGCCTGGTCGGCCAGGGCCGGGCGCTCGAGATCATCATGACCGGCCGCAAGGTCGAGGCGCAGGAGGCGCTGCGCATCGGGCTCTGCGAGCAGGTCGTCGGCTGTGGCCAGACGCGTGCTGCCGCCGAGGCGATGGCGCAGCAGATCGCCCGCTTCCCGCAGGGCGCGATGCTGGCCGACCGCCGGAGCGCCATCGCCGGCCATGGTTTGCCGGTGCGCGAGGCGCTGGCCCGCGAATGGGCCGGCGGGGTGCGGACCATCGCGACGGAAGGCGCAGCAGGCGCCGGCCGCTTCGCTGCCGGCAAGGGCCGCGGCGGCGATTTCGGGGATATTTGACCAACAGCGTCATTCTCGGACGGAGCGAAGCGCAGATCCGGGAATCTCATGACCAGATAGCTGGTTTCCGAGATGCTCGGGTCGAGCCCGAGCATGACGCGCCCTATGCCGTAAACCCCGCCCGCTTCAGCCGCTGGATCGAAAGATCGAGCGCCTGCAGGAAGGCCGAGCGATCCTTCGGCGAGAACGGCTTCGGCCCGCTGCCGGCCGTCCCCATGGCGCGCAGATCCTCCATCATGTCGCGCGTCGCCAGCGCCATGCCGATCGAGGCGTCGGTGAAGGCTTTCCCGGTCGGGCCGATGACGTCGGCGCCGGCCTTGAGGCAGCGATCGGCCAGCGGGATGTCGCTGGTGACGACGATCGCGCCGCGCGCGACCCGCTCGGCGATCCAGTTGTCGGCCGCATCGAAGCCGTCGGAGACGATGACGCGCTCGATATGGGGTTCGCGCGGTACCTGCATGAAGCTGTTGGCGACGACGAAGACCCTGAGCCGGTGGCGCTCGGCGACGCGGTAGATCTCCGGCTTCACCGGACAGGCGTCGGCATCGACATAGATCGCGATCGTCTGGCTGCTCTGCTCCATCGCAGGGCCATCGCAGGGAAGGCGGACCTGCGCAAGCCTCTGCCTGCGCAAGCTTCTGCCGGCCCAGGCCCCGATCCTTATGCCGGCCTTATGCCCGGCCTGCTCTTCCACATGGCGAGCTTATCGGCAGGAGACCTACATCCTCGGCATCGAAGGAGGTCGACATGTCGACTGAAACTGCCCTGAAACGAAACGCCCAGCAGCGCCGCGCCCGCGCCGTCTATCGCAGCCTCGCGAACGACCGGCCGATGGTCGGCATCCTCTGCGCCGAAATGGTGGCGCTCGCGCTCTTCGCGCTCGCTGCCGCCGGCCTGATCGGCCTGCGCGCCTGGCTCGCCTTGCCGAACTGAGATCGCACCATGGCCCGCTACAAGCCTCTCCAGCCGCTCATCGGCGAAAGCCATCTCTTCCTGGTCGGCCAGTCGAAGCGCGGCTTCTGGGTGGCGCGCGACCTTGAAGGCCGCAGCGAAGGCATCTTCCGCGACCAGAAGGAAGCGATGCGCTTCGCGCTGTTCGAGGGCGGCCACGCCAATGCCGTGCTGCTCTCGCCCGCCCCGGTCGAGCCCTCCTTCGGCACGGGCATCCACTGACCCATCCCCGTCACGCCGAGCGGGCGGCGCGCGCCCTCGAGCGCGCGCTGTTCGATATCTTCCTGGAAGCGGCCGGCGCGCTGATCGAACAGCTCGTCGAAGTCGGCATCCACGACCCTGCCGACATCGCCCGCCGGCTCAACCGCCGCGGCTTCCCCTGCTTCGGCCGCTCGCGCTGGAGCGCGGGCGCCGTCACCATGGTGCAGCGTCGGCGTCGGCGCGACGCAATGTGCGAGTTCCCGCCGGAGGAAGGAAAAGAAACAGCGTGCCCTCCGGCGTTCGCTGCCCTAGGCTCGGCTTCTGCTTCGAGATGACGGCTCCGCGCCCGCGGGGCCGGCCGCGGCAGCCGAAAGCCGGCCTCCCGTGACGCAAGCGCTCCGCCAAATCGACTCAAGCTGGCTGTCCGGCCCGTTACGAAACCCGCGCGCTTCGCTCTGAAGCAGCGGCAAGACGCGCCCCCCTGAGGTCCGCACTCCGCGTTCCCCGATCAAAGGAGACAGACGATGGCAAAAGGCGAACAGCGCGGTAACCGCGAAGCCAAGAAGCCCAAGCAGAACAAGCCGAAGGCGAGCGCGCCGGCAGCCGCGCCGGCCTTCGCGACGGCGATCGCCAAGGCCACCGGGCAGAAGAAGAAGTGATCCGCTTCCGGACCATCGATCCGGCGGAGGCCGAGAAGCCGGCACCGCAGCCGGCGGTTGCCCCGCCGCCGGCCAGAAATCCGGTGGCCGAGATCGCCGCGGCCGACGGCATGCCCGGCACCAGGCCCAAGGGCCTCACCCGCAAGACGCCGCTGCGGGCGAAGAAGCCCGGCCCGACCCCGCTTCTCGACGAATAAGGGCAAGCGGGCCCGGCTCTCACGCCGCCTCGCTCACCTCTTCCGTCCAGACCCGGAACCCGGTCAGCGTGTTCGGCCCGAAGGTCGTGGTGAGGGCGACGTCCGCGGCATCGCGGCCGCGCGCGATCAGCACCCGGCCGATACGCGGAACATTGTTGCGCGGATCGAACATCTGCCAGCCGCCCTCGAGATAGGCCTCGAACGACGCCGCGAAATCGCCCGGCGGCCAGGGCGGCGGCGTACCGGCATCGCCGAGATAGCAGGTGCAGTAGCGCGCCGGGATGTTCATCGCCCGGCAGAAGGCGATTGCCAGATGGGCGTAGTCGCGGCAGACCCCGCGCCCTTCGCGATAGGCCTCGGCTGCGCTGCGGGTCACGCTCGCATCCATGTAGTCGAAGGCGATGCGCTGGTGGACGAAGTCGCAGATCGCCTGCACGCGCGGCGCTCCCGGCTGGGTATGGCCGAAGAGCTGCCAGGCGAGGTCGAGCAGCCGGTCGCTGTCGCAGAAGCGGCTGGCCAGCAGGAAGACCAGGCACTCCTCCGGCAGGCGCTCAACCGGCACCTGCCCCGCCTGGCGATCGAACGCCTCGGGCAGGCCGCTATCGCTGATCACCGCATCGGCCGAGAAGCGCATCGCGCCCAGCGGCGCGAGCAGGCGGCTGCACCAGTTGCCGAAGCCGTCGCGATAGGCGCTGACCGGGACCGGCGGCTGGACGCGCATATGATCCGGCGCTGCAAGGTCCGAGACCCGGCTGAAATGCACATGCAGCATGAGGATCATCGGGGTCGGCTGCGGAAATTCGTAGTCCAGTTCGTAGCCGATCCTGAGCTTCATGCATGAGCCTTCTGCGCGCCAGCGCGGTTGCCTGCGACTCCCCAGCCTCGACACCACCATGCACGTTTCAGGCCTGCACGATACAATTCCGGCCGCTATCCCGCCGAGGGCCGTCAACTTGCCGCCGAGGCGCTCCCCGGTCATTCGCTTTGCTTCTGGCCGCTATCAAGCACTCGCGCTTGCGGTGCCGGCGCTTGGGTCCTAAACCACGCCCGCGCCCGAAGGCGTGCCCTGCAAGCTCCCGGAGATCTGGATCATGGCTTTTCTTGCCGACGCCCTGAAGCGCGTGAAGCCGTCTGCGACCATCACCATCACGCAGAAGGCGCGCGATCTCAAAGCGCAGGGCAAAGACGTGATCTCGCTCTCCGTCGGCGAGCCCGATTTCGACACGCCCGACAATATCAAGGAGGCGGCGATCGCCGCCATCCGCCGCGGCGAGACCAAGTACACGCCCGTCGCCGGCATCCCGCAATTGCGCGAGGCGATCACCCGCAAGCTCAAGCGCGAGAACGGCCTCGACTACAAGCCGAACCAGACCATCGTCGGCACCGGCGGCAAGCACGTCATCTACAATGCGCTGCTCGCCACGCTGAACCCGGGCGACGAGGTGATCTGCGTCGCGCCCTATTGGGTGACCTATCCCGAGATCGTCGCGCTTTGCGGCGGCACCGCGACCTTCGCCCACACCACGATCGACAAGGAGTTCAAGCTCCAGCCCGAGGAGCTCGAGCGCGCGATCACGCCGAAGACCAAATGGGTGATCCTGAACTCGCCCTCCAACCCCTCCGGCGCGGCCTATACCCATGCCGAGCTCAAGGCGCTGACCGACGTGCTGCTGCGCCATCCGCATGTCTGGATCCTGACCGACGACATGTACGAGCACCTGGTCTATGGCGACTTCAAATTCGTCACCCCGGCGCAGATCGAGCCCGCCCTCTACGAGCGCACGCTGACCATGAACGGCGTCTCGAAATCCTACGCCATGACCGGCTGGCGCATCGGCTACGCCGCCGGCCCCAAGCATCTGATCGACGCCATGGACATGGTCCAGGGCCAGCAGACCTCAGGCACCTCGGCGATCTCGCAATGGGCGGCGGTCGAGGCACTCGACGGCTCGCAGGATCATCTGCCGGTGTTCAGGAAGGCGTTCGAGCGCCGGCGCGACCTCGTCGTCTCGATGCTGAACCAGACGCGGGGCCTGAAGTGCCCGACCCCGGAAGGCGCCTTCTACGTCTATCCGGACTGTTCGGCCCTGATCGGCAAGACCATGCCCAACGGCAAGAAGATCGAGACCGACGAGGACCTCGTCATGGGCCTGCTGGAAGACGAGGCCGTCGCCGCGGTGCACGGCTCCTCCTTCGGGCTCGGCCCGAACTTCCGCATCTCCTACGCCACCTCGGACGACAAGCTGGAAGAGGCCTGCCGCCGCATCCAGCGCTTCTGCGCCGAGCTGCGCTGACAAAAGGGCGAGGCCGGCAGGTGGACTGCCGGTCTCGCCTCGATCGCAGATGAACCTCGAAGAGCAGCGCGCCCTGATGCTGTCAGGGCAGATGTATGACGACCTGACGCCCGAGCTTGTCGCGGCGCGGGCGCGCGCCGTCGGCCTGACCGACGCCTACAACCGCAGCATCGGCCAGCCGCCCGAAGCGCGCGAGGCGCTGCTTCGGACGTTTCTCCGCGAGGTCGGCCCGGGCGCGCATTTCGAGCCCAGCTTCCGCTGCGAATTCGGCTTCAACATCGCCATCGGCCGGAGCTTCTACGCGAATTTCGACTGCGTCATGCTCGACGGCGCCGGGATCACCATCGGCGACAACGTCCTGCTCGGCCCGCGTGTCGGCATCTATACCGCCAACCACGCCATCGACCCGGCCGAGCGCATCGCCGGCGGCTGCTATGCCAAACCGGTGAGCATCGGCAACCGCGTCTGGATCGGCGGCGGCGCCACGATCAACCAGGGCGTCACGATCGGCGACGACACGATCATCGGCGCCGGCAGCGTCGTGATGCGCGACGTGCCGGCGGGGGTGATCGCGGCCGGCGTCCCCTGCAAGGTGCTGCGAGAGATCACCGCGGCCGATGCGACCGGGTTCCGTTCGTCGCGGCCGTGAACGCGGGCGGCGCCGCCCCGCCGCCATCCGGGCTTCGTGAATTGCGGCCGCCGTCGGCATTGGCTAACGCTCAGGCATGAACCGCCGCGCCTTCCTGACGCTCGCCGCCTGCTGCGCACTACCGGTCGCTGGCGGTGCCCAGGAGCCTCGGCCCTCGCTCTCGGTGCGCGAAGCGCATGAAGCCGTGCAGGCGGGCCGGCTCGTGCTGGTCGATATCCGCACGCCCGAGGAATGGGCCGATACCGGGGTACCGAAGGGCGCGGTCAGGCTCGACATGGAAGGCAGCGGCTTCGAGGTGCGCCTCGCCGCCCTGAAGCTCGACCATCCCGGCAAGCCGATCGCGCTGATCTGCCGGACCGGCAGCCGGTCGTCGGCCCTGCAGCGCAAGCTCGCCGCCCGTGGCTGGAAGGAACTCGTCGACGTCCGCGGCGGCCTGCTCGGCAATCCCTCGGACAAGGGCTGGCTGGCGGAAGGGCTGCCGGTGACGGGGTATCCCTGAGAAAAGCGCTTCTCCCGGGAGAAGGTGTCTGCGCAGCAGACGGATGAGGAGATGAAGCTCTATCCTCCCCTCATCCGTCAGCGCTTCGCGCTGCCACCTTCTCCCCCGAGGGGAGAAGGAAGGCCCAACAGATCCGGCCGCCGTTCCCGCGTGATCGCCTCCGCCTGCTCGCGGCGCCAGCGCGCGATGCGGGCATGGTCGCCGGAAAGCAGCGCCTCGGGCAGGCCCCTGCCCTCCCATTCACGCGGCCTTGTGTAGTGCGGGTATTCGAGCAGCCCGTTCTCGAAGCTCTCCTCCTGCCCCGATTCCTGCTTGCCCATCACGCCCGGAATCAGCCGGACACAGGCATCGAGCAGCACCATCGCCGCCATCTCGCCGCCGGACAGGATGTAGTCGCCGATCGAGACCTCGGTCAGGCCGCGGCCCTCGATGACGCGCTCGTCGACGCCCTCGAAGCGGCCGCAGACGATGACGACGCCCTCGCCGATCACGAGCTCGCGGACCCTGGCCTGGTCGAGGCGCGCGCCGCGCGGCGACATCAGCAGGCGCGGCCTTGCATCATCGGCGGGAACGGCGGCGTCGATCGCCGCCGCCAGCACGTCGCAGCGCAGCACCATGCCGGCGCCGCCGCCGGCCGGATTGTCGTCGACATTGCGATGCCGCCCGATGCCGTGGTCGCGGATCTGGTGGGTGTCGAGCGACCAGAGCCCGTTGCGCAGCGCCTCGCCAGCCAGCGAGGCGCCGAGCGGGCCCGGGAACATTTCCGGGTAGAGCGTCAGGATCGAGGCACGGAAGGTCATGGTTCAACCTGGCTCTGGCGCTGATAACACCACCGTCATCCCGGGCAAGCGCAGCGCAGACCCGGGATCCATCGAAGGACCCCGAACTCTACGATGGATTCCGGCACTCCGCTTCGCTACGGCCGGATTGACGGCTCGTGTGACCGGCGCAGAGGAAATCACCCGAAGCGCAGCGCCGGATGCCCGTCCAGCGCTGCGAAATCCTTCACGCTGGCGACGACATTGTCGAAGCCGGCGAAGGCGCCGGCGTCGAGCATGGTCAGGATCGCCACCGCCCGCATGCCGGCGCGCCGCGCCGCCTCGACGCCGTTGGGGGCGTCCTCGAAGACGATGCAGTCGCCCGGCGCCACGCCCATCCGCTCGGCAGCGGCGAGGAACATGTCCGGATGCGGCTTGCCGCGATAGCCCTGGCTCGGCGAGACGATGGTGGTGAAGCGCTCACGCAAAGCGAGCGTGTCGAGGATCAAAGCGATATTCGGTGGCGCGGCCGCCGTGCCGACGGCCATCGGCACGTCATGGCTGCGGGCACGGTCGAGCAGCCCGACCAGGCCGGTCAGGGCTGCGACATGCGGCCGGTAGGTCTCGCGGTAGACGCTTTCCTTCTCCTCCGCCAGGCGGTCCAGCTCGGCAACATCGGCGCCGGGAAAATGCGGGCCGATGATGTCCGGGATCGCCATGCCGGCGGTCTGCGCCGAGAAGGTCGCGCGCTCGAAAGGCAGGCCGTGGCCGCCATACCAGCGCTCCCAGGCGTCGTCATGGAAGCGCATATTGTCGACGATGGTGCCGTCCATGTCGAAGATCAGCGCCTTCGCCGGCGTATCAGGCAGCATCGTCGTCCTCGAACAGACCGGCCGGCGGCAGCGCCTCGATCCGCCTGCCGACGATGTCGATGCGCGGCGCGAAGGCCTTGGTGAAGGGCATCAGCACCGAGCGGCCATCGGGCGTCTCGATGTCGAGCAGGTCGCCGGCGCCGTAATTGGCGACGGCGGTGACTTTCCCGAGGATGGCTCTATCCGGCGCGAAAACCGAGCAGCCGACGAGATCGGCCTGCAGGAACTCGTCCTCGTCCTCGGGCGCCGCCAGGCGCGAGCGCTCGACGAAGAGCCTGACGCCGTTCAGCGTCTCGGCGCCCTCGCGGCTGGTCACGCCCTTCAGCCGGGCGACGACCACCTCCTTGGCGGGGCGCAGCGAAGCGATCTCGAAGCGCCGCCCCTGCTCGTCGGTAAGCGGGCCGTATTCGGCCAGCGCCAGCGGATCGCCGGTGAAGGCCTTGATCCGGACCTCGCCCTTGATGCCATGGGGAGCGCCGATGACGCCGAGCAGGACGAGTTCGTCAGATGCCACGACGCGTCATGCCCGGGCTCGCCCCGGGCATCTCCTGCCGAAGATTCCCGGGTCGAAGCTGCGCTTCGCCCGGGAATGACACGTTGGACGTCAAGAAGCTCACGCCTCGGCTTCGGCCGGGGCAGCGCTCTTCTCGGCCCGCTTCTCGGCGCGCTCCTTGGCCTTCTCGCCGGGAACCGCCTTGTTCGGGTTGTTGCGGGCCGGGCGCTTCAGCACGCCGGCGGCGTCGAGGAAGCGCAGCACGCGGTCGGTCGGCTGGGCGCCCTTGGCGAGCCAGGCCTTGGCCTTCTCGAGGTCGAGCACGACGCGCTCCGGCGAATCCTTGGCCTTCATCGGGTCATAGGCGCCGATCTTCTCGATGAAGCGGCCATCGCGCGGCGCGCGGGCGTCGGCGACGACGATGCGGTAATAGGGGCGCTTCTTGGCGCCGCCGCGGGTCAGGCGGATCTTGAGGGACATAGGTCTTTCCTTTGGTTTGAACGGAGAACTACTTTTTCTTGAACGGGTTGTTGCCGAGCCCTGGCAGGCCGGAGCCCAACCCGGGCAATCTCGGCATCATCCCGGCCGGCGGAGTGACGCCCTTGGGCAGGCCGGGGAAGCCGCCAGGCGGCAGCGACGGCATGCCGCCGCCGGCGCCGAGCTGCTTTTGGAGTTCGGCGAGCTGCGCCGGATCCATCTTCGAGGGATCCGGCATGCCTGCAGGCAGGCCGCCCATGCCGCCACCGAGCCCGAACATCTGGCCGAGCTTGCCGAGCATGCCGCCCTTCTGCCGGGCCATCTGCTTCATCATGTCCGCCATCTGGCGATGCATCTTGAGCAGCTTGTTGATCGCCTCGGGCGAAGTGCCGGAGCCGGCGGCGATGCGCTTCTTGCGGCTGTTCTTCAGCAGATCGGGGTTCTTGCGCTCGGCCGGCGTCATCGAATTGATGATCGCGATCTGCCGGGCGATGGCCTTGTCGTCCATCTTCGAGCTGGCGATCTGGTTCTTCATCTGGGCCATGCCGGGCATCATGCCCATCAGCCCGCCGAGCCCGCCCATCTTCTCCATTTGCTGGAGCTGCGAGCGCAGGTCGCCGAGATCGAAATTGCCCTTGGCGAGGCGCTGCGCCAGCTCCTGCGCCTTGTCAGCGTCGACCGTCGCGGCGGCCTTCTCGACCAGGCCGACGATGTCGCCCATGCCGAGGATGCGGTTGGCGACGCGCGAAGGATGGAAATCCTCGAGCGCGTCGGTCTTCTCGCCGGTGCCGACGAGCTTGATCGGCTTGCCGGTGACGGCGCGCATCGAGAGCGCCGCGCCGCCGCGGCCGTCGCCGTCCATGCGGGTCAAGACGATGCCGGTCAGCCCAACGCGGCCGTCGAAGGCGCGGGCGGTGTTGACCGCGTCCTGGCCGGTCAGCGCGTCGGCGACGAGCAGCACTTCATGGGGATTGGTTGCCGCCTTGACCTCGGCGACCTCGGCCATCAGCGTCTCGTCGAGCGTGACGCGGCCGGCGGTGTCGAGCATGACGACGTCGTAGCCGCCGAGCCTGGCGGCCTCGACGGCACGGCGCGCGATCTGCACGGCGGACTGGCCGGCGATGATCGGCAGCGTCTCGACGCCGACCTGCTTGCCGAGAATGGCGAGCTGCTCCATCGCGGCCGGACGGCGCGTATCGAGCGAAGCCATCAGGACGCGCTTCTTGTTGCGGTCGGTCAGGCGCTTGGCGATCTTCGCCGTGGAGGTGGTCTTGCCCGAGCCTTGCAGGCCGACCATCAGGATCGGCACCGGCGGGACGGCGTCGAAGGTGATGCCCTCGCCCTCGCCGCCGAGCGTGTCGATCAGCACGTCGTTGACGATCTTGATGACCTGCTGGCCGGGGGTGACCGATTTCAGCACCTCGGCGCCGACGGCGCGCTCTCTGACCTTTTCGGTAAAGCTGCGCACCACTTCCAGCGCGACGTCGGCCTCGAGCAAGGCGCGCCGCACCTCGCGCAGCGCGGCGTTGACGTCGTCCTCGGTCAGCGAGCCCCTGCGGGTCAGGCCCGAGAGGATGCCGGAGAGTCTTTCGCTCAGCGTGCCGAACATGCGGACCTGCTTGCTGCCTCAAAAGCCGGATCGGCCAAGCCTCGTCCCCCAAGCGGTTTCGCGCCCGAGGGCGCAGGCGCGCTGTCGGGCGTTGACCTCCGGGCTCGTAAAGGCGCTAGGCGCGGCCCGGTCGGCGGATGAAGTCTCGTCGATGCGGCGAAACGGATGGCCGCGTTAAAGCGGAAGATTGCGGCGAAAGTCAAGCTGAACGCCACAAGAGCGCAGCGGCTGCCGGCGATTGCACCGCGTGCGGCCGCCCTCCTATTTCCCGAAACCGATTCCGACCTGCCCTCACCAGGGAGACAACATGAAGCTCTTGGCTATCACCGCGACATTGCTGGCGCTCGGCCTGACCCAGGCGCAGGCGCAGTCCTGCGAGGGCAATTTCAGCGTGGTCGGCACCCCGATGCTGACCGGCCTGACCTACAAGACCTGGGACATGGTGGCCAAGCGCGCCCCGGCCCGCGTCCTCAAGGATCTCGGCGCCGCGATTTCGGCCGAAGGCTTCGCCGACATGCGGATCGACAACGCCACCAGCTCGGTGCTCGCCATCCAGGAGACCTCCGGCTCCGGCCGCCCGCAGACGCTGCGCGTTACCGCCCGCAAGAGCGGCGGCGGCACCCGCGTCGACGCCGTCTTCGTCGTCCAGCAGGGTCAGGTCGCCCCCGAAGGCTATGTCCGCGACGCGCTCTGCCGCGTGATCTCCGGCGCGCAGGGCTAGATGACGGCCTATGGCCGCTCGGTCAGCAGGTTGGCATCGCGCGCCAGTTGCCAGCGGCCATCGGCTTGCTTGCGCAGGATGGTCAGCGTGTAGCCCGACCGACGGACGGCCTTGCCGTCCGTCGAAGTCGCGGTCATCTCGATATGGTTGCGCAGCCAGGCGAAGTCGCCGACCACCTGAAGCTCGCGGATCTCGCTGCGCCCTTCGATGGTGAATTGCCCGAGCCCTGCGAGCGCAGCGGCGAAGGCCTGCTTCCCGAACGGCTCGGCGCCCGGCACCATGAAGACCACGTCGTCGGCGATCAGGTCGAGCACGGCTTCGACATCGCCTGCCTTGGTGGCCGCCATCCAGTTTTCGATCAGTGCGCGGATGGCCCGTTCATCCTCGTTCATCCTCGGCCGCCTCCTTGTGAATCCAAAGCATGGTGACAATCACGCCAAGATTCCCCACTAGAGCAGGATGCGAAAAAGTGGGAACCGGTTTTTCGCATGAATCCTGCTCTAAGCTTTTGATAAGAGACGGATTCAGCTTTCAGATGGAAGCGCTTCGCGGTTCCATCTGAAAGCATCCGGCTCTAGCGCCAGCATGAACCCGGCTGCTTGCCGGCCGCAGGACAAGACGAGAACCAGACGATGACAAGAGCCTTGAACGCAGCGCTGGCGCTCGCGCTGCTCGCGGCCGGCTGTGCCGGAACCCAGCGCGAAGCCGCGCCGCCGAGCGCCCGCAAGCTCGAGCGTCTCGCAGCCGTGAAGGCCGAGCCGGCCGAGGCCGTGCGCATTCTCAACGGCTATCGCGCCGGCAAGGGGCTCGGCCCGGTCAGGCTCGACCCGGCTCTGACCACGATGGCGCAGCGCCAGGCGGATGCGATGGCCGCCGGCGACAGCCTTTCGCACGACGCCGCCGGCAGCTTCACTTCGCGGGTCCATGCCGCGGGCCTCGACACGGTGCGGGCCGCCGAGAACCTCGGCGCCGGCTATTACTCGACGCAGGAAGCCTTCGACGGCTGGAAGAAATCCTCCGGCCACGAAACCAATCTCGTCATGCCGCAGGCGACGCGCATCGGCATCGCGCTCGCCAAGAATCCGCAGACCCGCTACGGCGCCTGGTGGACGCTGGTGCTCGCCGCCGAGCCCGAAAAGCGCCGGGAAAGGCCGGTCGGTCCCGTGGGTTATTTCGGCTCGAATCCGTTCACACCGCGCTGAGGGACGCCGGGCCGAGCGCTCATTGCAGAGCGGAAGGAAATTCCTTACATTGGAAAGCGGAGGTCGGCGATGATCACGAGCAAGCTCACGACGAAGGCGCAGACCACGATCCCGCAGGCGGTACGCACCGCTCTCAAACTTAAGGAAGGCGACGAGATCACCTATGTGATCGCGAACGGCCATGTCGTGATCAGCAAGGCAACGCCTTCCGCCGAAGATCCGTTCGGAACCTTCGCTGAATGGGACGGCGAGGCGGATCGGAAGGCCTATGCCGAGCTTTGAGCGAGGCGACGTCGTCCGCGTCCCCCTCCCCTATACCGACCGCGCAACGCGCCAGCATCGGCCGGCGCTCGTCGTGTCCGATGGAGGCATCGGCGATGGCGAGGCGCTGCTCTGGGTCGTGATGATCACCAGCGCCGAGAACCGGCCCTGGCCGGGCGACGTACCGCTCGGACCACGCTATCGCGAAGCCGGCCTGCCCGCTCCCTCGACGATAAGGCCCTGCAAGATCGCGACGATCGAGGCCCGCCATGCGCAAGCGATCGGCCGCATCGATGCGGAGCGGCTGGCTGCCGTGACGGCGACGCTGCGCGGCCATCTCAAACTTGGATAGCCTCTTTACAATCGCCTGCGTCTGGTGATGGCTCTGGTCTTTATCGGAGCTATCCCATGACCTTCGAAACCTGGGCCGCCTTCGCCGCCGCCACCGCCGTCCTGCTCGTCATCCCCGGGCCGACCATCCTGCTGGTGATCTCCTATGCGCTCGGCCAGGGCTGGCGCACCGCCTTCCCGATGGCGGTCGGCGTCGCGCTCGGCGACTTCACGGCGATGACCCTCTCCATGCTCGGCGTCGGCGCCCTGCTGGCAACCTCCGCCACCGTGTTCACGGCGCTGAAATGGGTCGGCGCGGCCTATCTGATCTATCTCGGCGTCAAGCTCTTCCGCGCCGGCGGCAGCCTGAACGCCGAGCCCCGCAACGATGCGACCTCGGCGCTGAAGATGCTCGGCCATGCCTGGCTGGTGACGGCGCTGAACCCGAAAAGCATCACCTTCTTCGTCGCCTTCCTGCCGCAGTTCCTCGACCCGAAGGCGGATTTCTGGGCGCAGATGCTGATCTTCGAGGCGACCTTCATCGGCCTCGCCTTCGCCAATGCGCTCGGCTACGCGCTGATCGCCTCGCGCGCCCGTTCGGTGGTGGGCAATCCGCGCGCCATCGGGCTGTTCAACAAGGCCGGCGGCACCCTGCTGGTCGGCGCCGGGGTCGCGACGGTCGCGCTGCGCTCGGGCAGCAACTGAGGCGCGCCGCATTCACGATCGCGCGGCGGCTCTTGACCCGGCGCGATCGACGCCCACCTTGACCGGGCCATGAACCGCCGCAAATTCCTCCACCTCCTCGGTATCCCCGCGCTCCTCGCCTCCGGCGGCTTCGCCTGGGCCTCCTATGCGCGCTCGCGCAACCCCTATTACCAGGGTCCCGTCAGCGACCATTTCAACGGAGTGGTCTTCAGCGACGGCCGGCCCGTGACCAAGGGGCTGCTCGATGTGCTGCGCTGGCAGGTCGGCAGCCGCCGGAAGGAAGCGTTTCCGGAGCATTTCCCGGCGCCGCCGCAGGACAGGCCGCCGGCCAGGGTCGAGGGGCTGCGCATCGCGCATCTCGGCCACGCCTCCTTCCTGCTGCAGGCCGGCGGGCTCAACATCCTCATCGACCCGGTCTATTCGGAGCGGGCGAGCCCGTTCTCCTTCTTCGGCCCCAGGCGGGTGAACGCGCCCGGCATCGCCTTCGCCGATCTGCCGAAGATCGACATCGTCCTGATCACGCACAACCACTACGACCATCTCGACCTCGAGACGCTGGCACGGCTGCACCAGCGCGACCGGCCGCGCATGATCATGCCGCTCGGCAACGATGCGATCGTCAAGGCGCACGACGCCACGATCCGGGCCGAGGCCCATGACTGGCGGACCCGCCTGGCGCTTTCCGACGAGATCGCGCTGACGCTGGTGCCGAGCTATCACTGGTCGGCGCGCGGCGCCTTCGACCGGCGCATGGCGCTGTGGTGCTCCTATGTGATCGAGACGCCGGCCGGGAAGCTCCTCCATGTCGGCGACACAGGCTTCCATGACGGTTCGCTCTATCGCGAGCTCGGGCGGGAGCACGGCCCCTTCCGCCTCGCCTTGCTCCCGATCGGGGCCTATGAGCCGCGCTGGTTCATGGGCGACAACCACATGAACCCGGAAGAGGCGGTCGAGGTCATGCGCTCGCTTGGCGCCGAGCAGGCGCTCGGCCATCACTGGGGCACGTTCCAGCTCACCGACGAAGGCATCGGCCGCCCGCTGGAAGCGCTGGCGGCCGCGCTCGACAAGGCCGACCTGCCGCAGGAGCGCTTCCTGCCGATGCGGCCGGGACTGATCTGGGAGGTTTGAAATCCGAGTCTGCGCTCGGCCGTCATGCTCGCCCTTGTGGCGAGCACCCACGCATTGAACACGACGCTCGATCGGTGAAAACGCGGATGGTCGGGACAAGCCGACCATGACGAGGAAGCTGCGTCTCAGCGCGGCTGGACGTAGACGTTGATCTCCAGATTGGGATCGCCCGGATCCTTGAGATCGCCGACATATTCCTCGAGGAAGGCGTCCTTCACCACGATGTTCTTGGCCTCGAGATAGGCGGTGATCGTCTCATAGGTCGAATCGATGTCGTCATAGGGCGCGGTGTGGACGAAGCGCAGCGAGCGCCCCGTCGGCGACTGGCCGGCGCGGACACCATTCGCCAGCCCGGCCGTCGCGGCGGCATCCGGCACCCGGTCGACCGGCAGCATGGCCTCGAACTTGAAGCCGTTGTCGTCAGTCTCGATGAACAGGGTCAGGGGCCGCCCTGCAGCCTTGAGCCCGGCCTTGGCCGCCTCCGCGCGCAGCAGCGCGATGCTTTCCGACAGGCGCTGGAAGCCCTGGTCCCAGCTCGCCTGCCCCGGCAGCGTCAGCACCGGCCGGGCGATCAGCCTGACCTCGTCGACATCGGAAGGATTGCCCGGCTTGCCGGCGAGGGTGGCATTGGGATCGGGCGTGCCGGTCTGCTGCTGCACCGGGGGCGCCGCCGGCAGCGGATCCGGCAGGGTCGGCGGCGGCTGCACCGGTTGCGGCTCGAGCGGCACCTGCGGCGCCGGTGCCGGCTGGACCGGCTGCGGCGTCACGGGGGCCTGCGGAGTCGGAGCGGGCTGCACCGGCTGCGTTTCGCTCTGGGCCGGCGGCTGCGTCTGGGGTGCCTGGGCCTGGCCGGTCTGGGGCTGGCCTTGCTGTGGCTGGGTCGACGGCGCGCTCTGCACGGGAGTCACCGGGCCTGTCGTCGCCTGGCCCGGCGGGGGCGCCAGCGGCGCGCTCTCGACGCTGGCCGGCGGCGCGACCCGGGTCTGGGCCGGCGCGGCGACGGGGGCCGCGAGGCCGGCAGCTAAAGCGACCATGCACAGGCTGGAGTATCGCATCCCGAAAATCCTGACCTGACACGACCGATTCGCGTCGTTGCGGCGCAAGCTACGCCGTTCGCATTCGCAGACAAGAGCCCCACAGGGTGGCGTTTTTTCGGCGCCTCGGTCATAGAACCGCATCATCATGGACATGTGACGATATGAACGCCCTCGCGCATCGCCGGTTCCTCAGGATGAACGGGCTCGGCAACGAGATCACCGTGCTCGACCTGCGCGGCGCCAAGCCTGTCGTGTCGGAAGCGCAGGCGCGCGCCATCGCCGCTGCGCCCGGCCTGCATTTCGACCAGCTCATGGTGCTGCACGACCCGAGGACGGCCGGCACCGACGCTTTCGTCCGCATCTACAACACCGACGGCTCCGAGGCCGGCGCCTGCGGCAACGGCACGCGCTGCGTCGCCTGGGCGATGATGGCCGATCCCCAGATGGGCGATCCGACGAGACGCAGCCTGACGCTCGAAACCAAGGGCGGGCTGCTGCCGGCGACGCGGCTCTCGGAGCTGGTCTTCACCGTCGACATGGGCAAGCCGCGCCTCGCCTGGGACGAAATCCCGCTCGCCGAGCCGTTCCACGACACCAGCGGCTTCGAGCTGCAGATCGGCCCGATCGACGCGCCTGTCCTGCACACGCCGGGCGCCGTCAACATGGGCAATCCGCACGCGGTCTTCTTCGTCGACGATCCCTATCGCTTCAATCTGGAGCAGATCGGCCCGCTGCTCGAGAACCACCCGATCTTCCCCGACCGCGCCAATATCGGGCTGGCCGCGGTCAAGGCCCCGGACCATATCGTGCTGCGCGTCTGGGAGCGCGGAGCCGGCATCACCCGCGCCTGCGGCTCCGGCGCCTGCGCCGCGCTGGTCGCCGCCGTCCGGCGCGAGCTCAGCCAGCGCAAGGCCACGGTCAGCCTGCCCGGCGGCGATCTCGTCATCGAATGGCGCGAGAGCGACGGCCATGTCCTGATGACCGGCCCGGTCGAGCTGGAGCGCGAAGGCGCGCTGGAGCCGGCATTGTTCGCCGCTGCCTGAGATGCCGGTCGAGACCCTCACCTTCGGCTGCCGTCTCAACCTCGTCGAGAGCGAGGCGATGCAGGCGCAGGCAGAGGCGGCCGGCCTGCGCGACGTCGCCATCGTCAACAGCTGCGCCGTCACCGCCGAGGCGGTGCGCCAGGCCGGGCAGGCGATCCGCAGGCTGGCCCGCGAGCAGCCGGACCGGCCGGTCGTCGTCACCGGCTGCGCCGCGCAGATCGAACCGGCCCGCTTCGCTGCCATGCCGCAGGTCGCGCAGGTGCTCGGCAATGGCGAGAAGCTGGAGCCGGAAAGCTGGCTTGCGCTCGCGGCCTCCAACAGCCTGCGCGGCGGCGCGGAGCGCCCCGCGCAAGACAGGCTGCGCGTCGGCGACATCATGCTGGCGCGCGGCGCCAGCGCCCAGCGCACGCGCGCGCTTTCCAACCACACTCGCGGCTTCCTGCAGGTCCAGAACGGCTGCGACCATCGCTGCACCTTCTGCGTCATCCCGCTCGGCCGCGGCAATGCCCGCTCGGCTGCGGTCGAGGACGTGGTCGCGCAGGGGCGGGCGCTGGTCGCGGAAGGCGCGCGCGAAATCGTGCTGACCGGCGTCGACCTGACGAGCTACGGCCGCGAAAGGCCGGGCGCGCCATCGCTCGGCGCCCTCGTCCGCAGCCTGCTCGCGGCGCTGCCGGAGCTGCCGCGCCTGCGTCTGTCCTCGCTCGACGCGGTCGAGATCGATGACGAACTGCGCGGGCTGATCGCCGACGAGCCGCGATTGATGCCGCATCTGCATCTTTCGCTGCAATCGGGCGACGATCTCGTCCTCAAGCGCATGAAGCGCCGCCATGGCCGCACCGACGCCGTGCGCTTCTGCCATGAGATGCGGGCGCTCCGGCCCGAGATCGTCTTCGGCGCCGATCTCATCGCCGGCTTCCCGACCGAGGACGAGGCGATGTTCGCCCGCACGCTCGCGCTGATCGAGGAATGCGGCCTGTCCTATGTCCACGGCTTCCCGTTCTCGGCCCGGCCGGGCACGCCGGCAGCACGCATGCCGCAGCTTGCCGGCGAGATCGTGCGGGAGCGGGCCTTGCGCCTGCGCGAGGCGGCGCAGGCCGCCCATCGCCGCCATCTCCAGGCCAGGATCGGGCGGCCGCTCGCCGTGCTGACCGAGCGGGGCGACACCGGCCGGGCCGAGGATTTCACCCTCGTCCGCTTCGGGCACCGCGTTGCGGCGGGCGAGATCGTCCCGGTGACGGCGCAGTCCTGCGGCGACAAGGCGCTGCTCGCGGCTTGACGCGCCGCCCGGTTCCCGCTCATGCAACGACGGACGGCGCAGACGTCTCGCCCATGTCGCAATCCGGACTTAAGGCCAAACGCCATGATCGCTCGCTTCCGCAAGACCGCATTCCGCAAGACCGCCCTCCTCGCCGCACTGCCCTTCGCCCTCGCCTGCTCCGGCGCCGGCGCGCAATCCTATGGCGACCCGGCGAGCGGCCTTTCGGTGTCGCCGCCAAAACCCTTCGTCGGCAAGGCCGGCAAGCCGCATCCGCAGTTCGACGTGACGATCGACATCGATTCGACCACCGGCACCCCCAAGGCGGTCAGCGCCGACGGCGGGCTCTGCACGCTCGGCTTCAAGCCCGCCCACCAGAATGCGGCGCTGAGCCGCGAGGTCATCAACGAGCAGATGGCCAAGCCGGAATGGCAGAAGCTCTATCGCGACATGTTCGAGACGATCGGCACGGTCTCCGACCTGCAGCTCTTCGAGCACCAGGGCTTCACCGGCATCGAGCTGACGGTGACGCCCAAGGCCGGCCCCAATGCCGAGAATGTGCGCATGTTCACTTCGACCATCGAGACGGCCAAGGGGCGCACGGCGCTGATCTGCGTCACCGACAAGGCCGGGCTCGCAGCCGCGCTGCCGCAGTTCAAGGCCTTGCGGGCGACGATCCACGCGCCGGAATAGTCGCCGCGCAGGGTCGGCGCCTGCTCGCGAGGCGCTTGACGTCAGCCCTTTGCTGCGGCCGCAACTTCCTCGCGCAGCGCCCGGCGCAGCACCTTGCCGACATTGGTCTTCGGCAGGGCGTCGCGGAAGATGATCTGCCTGGGCACCTTGTAGCCGGTCAGGCTTTCCTTGCAGAAGCCGCGCAGCGCATCGGCCGTCAGCGCCGGATCCTTCTTCACCACGAAGGCGGTGACGGCCTCGCCGGAATGCTCGTCCGGCAGGCCGATGACCGCCGCCTCGAGCACGCCGGGATGGGCGGCGAGCACGTCCTCGACCTCGTTGGGATAGACGTTGAAGCCCGAGACCAGGATCATGTCCTTCATCCGGTCGACGATCCTGATCTGGCCGTCGGGCAGCATGATGCCGATATCGCCGGAGCGGAAGAAGCCGTCCGGCGTCATCACCTTGGCGGTCTCGTCCGGCCGCCTCCAGTAGCCGGCCATCACCTGCGGCCCGCGGATGCAGATCTCGCCCGGCTCGCCCTGCGGCATCTCGTTGCCGTCGGCGTCGCGGATGGCGATATCGGTCGAGGGCAGCGGAAAGCCGATCGTACCGGTGAACTCGCCGATGTCAGGCCGGTTGACCGAAGCCATCGGCGAGGTCTCGGACAGACCATAGCCCTCGATGATCGGCTTGCCGGTCACCTCCCGCCAGCGCTTGGCGACGACGGCCTGGGTCGCCATGCCGCCGGCGACCGAGAAACGCAGCTCCGAGAAGTCGACATCCTTGATCTCGGGATGGTTGGCCAGCGCGTTGTAGAGCGTGTTGACGCCGGAAAAGAGCGTGAACCGGCTCGATTTCAGCGTCTTGATGAAGCCGGTGATATCGCGCGGATTGGCGATCAGGAGGCCCTTGGCGCCGATCCGCAGCATGAACATGCAGCAGCAGGTCAGCGCGAAGATGTGATAGAGCGGCAGCGCCGTCACCATGACGTGCTGGTAGTCGCTGCGCCCGAGCGGCGGCTCGACCGCCCAGCCGAGCCAGAGCCTGGCCTGCTCGACATTGGCCGCGACGTTGCGATGGGTCAGCACCGCGCCCTTGGCGACGCCGGTGGTCCCGCCGGTATACTGCAGGAAGGCGATGTCGTCGGGCGTGACCGTCACCGGCGCCATCGTGGCAGGTCCCGCCAGGATCGCCTTCAGCTGGAACGAGCCCGGCAGGACGAAGGGCTTGACCACTTTCTTGACCTTGCGGGCGACGAAATTGACGATCGTCCCCTTGAACCCCATCAGGTCGCCGGCCGTCGCGACGACGATGGCGTCGAGCTTCAGCTTCGGCCGCGCCTCCTCGACGACATGGGCGAAATTCTCGATCACCACCAGGGCACGGGCCTCTGAATCGGCGAGCTGATGGGTCAGCTCGCGCGCCGTGTAGAGTGGATTGACGTTGACGACGGCATAGCCGCCGAGCAGCGCGCCGAAGATCGTCGCCGGGTAGGCGAGGATGTTCGGCATCATCAGCGCGATGCGGTCGCCCTTCTGGAAACCCTGTCCCTGCAGCCAGGCGCAGAAGGTCCGCGCAGCGCGGCCGGTCTCGGCATAGGTCAGGGGCTTGCCGAAGCTCTCGAAGGCGTGGCGTTGCGGATAGAACTCGCAGGCCGAGCGGATCAGCTCGGCCAGGGTGCCGGGCGCATCGGCGGCGATCTCGGCCGGCACGGCCGCCGGATAATGCGCCAGCCAGGGCCGCGGGTCAGGCCCGGTCTCCGCGGCGGGAATCGCGTTCATCGTCGTCCTCCCTTTTGCGCTTCCACACCCTGTTTCCGGGCTTCGGAAGCTCACCGGAGCCGGTCCGCGGCGGCTCTTCGCCCAGCGGAAATCCGTCTCTTCTCATGGTCTTGCACTACACTGCGAAATGCCTGCGGCGGGTGCAAGCACCCGCCGCATTTCCATACCCAAAAAAGTTTACATATGAACTTTATACCCGGCAACCGGATTATCGGGCCTGCGCCATCGCCTGCGCCGCCACCACCGCGTCGGCCGACTTGCCGGCGAGCTCGGAGAGATGATCGAAGCGGGCGCTGAACGAGCCGACCCCGGCGGTCGCCGAGCGCAATTCGACGATCAGCCCTCCCATCTCGGCCTCCGGCACCTGGGCGTTGATCTGGTCCCAGCCGCGCCAGCCCGGCCGCGCATCATAACCGAGGATCTGGCCGCGCCGCGCCGAGACCAGCGCCGAAGCACGCGACATCGCATCCGAGGGGATCACGATCTCGACGGCCAGGATCGGCTCGAGCAGCACCGGCTTGGCCTGCGGACAGGCCTCGCTCATCGCGATCCGCGCCGCCTGGCGGAAGGCCATGTCGGAGGAATCGACCGTGTGGTAGGAGCCGTCCGTCAGGGTCACCTCGATATCGACCAGCGGAAAGCCGAGCGGCCCGCGCTGGCAATAGTCGCGCACGCCGGCCTCGACCGAAGAGATGTACTGCCGCGGCACGACGCCACCGGTGATGCGGTCGACGAAGCGGATGCCTTCGCCGCGCGCCAGCGGAGCGATCTCCAGCACGACATCGCCGAACTGGCCATGGCCGCCGCTCTGCTTGCGATGCCGGCCGCGCGCCCCGGCCTTGCCGCGGATGCTCTCGCGATAGCCGACCTCGGGGTTGGCGCTCTCGACCGCGACGCCATAGCGGCCGGAGAGCCGCTCCAGCGCGACGCGCAGATGCATCTCGCCCTGCCCCGACAGGCGCATCTCGCCGAACTCGGCCAGATGCGCCAGGCTCAGCCCGGTATCCTCCTCGGTCAGCCTGGCCAGCGCCGCCGCCAGCCGGACATCGTCCTTGCGCTCCTTCACCGTCACCGCCAGCGCATGCACCGGTTCGGGCGGCGCGACCGCACTGATCGCATCCGGCCTCACTTTTCCCGCAGCGATCGCCTCGCCGGTGCGCACGCCTTCCAGGCGCGAGAACGCCGCCACCTCGCCCTCTTCGGCAACCGGCTGGCGCTGCTGCTCGGCCCCCTTCAGCTCGAGCACGCCGCCGATGCGGGCCTCGATGCCGGCCGAGGAGGTCACCGTGTCGCCCTCGGCGAGCCGGCCGCGCAGCACCCTGGCGAGCGAGAGCTTGCCGCCTTGGCCGGAATGCCAGGTCTTCATCACCAGCCCCAGCGGCGCGCCCTCGCCAATCACGCCGATGCGGCCGCGGGTCGCCTCCAGGCCCGGTGCCTCGTGCCGCAGCGCCTTGAGCAGGCGCGTCACGCCATTGCCGCGCTCCGCCGCGCCGATCAGCACCGGCACGACATGGCGCTCCTTCAGCTCGCGGGCGAGATCGTCGAAGACCAGGTCGCGCGGCGGCTCGAGGTCGCCGAGCAGGTCCTCCATCAGGGCGTCGTCATAGTCGGCGAGCTTCTCGAGCATCGAGAAGCGGGCATCGCGCTCGCGCTCGGCCTCCTCGGGGGCGAGCGGCACGATCTCGCTCGGCGCATGCTCGCGGTAGACGAAGGCGCGCTCCAGCGCGAGGTCGATGAAGCCGACCGCGATGCCGTTGCGCCAGATCGGGATCTGCCGCAGCAGCAGCGGCGTGCGCGAGGCGCGCTGCAGCAGGGCCAAGGTCTCGCGCACCCGGCGCGCCGCGGCGTCGATCTTGTTGAGGAACAGGAAGCGCGGGATGTCGGCTTCCTCGAGCTCGCGCAGCACCAGTTCCAAAGCGGGCGCCTTGCGGTCGTCGGCCTCGCAGACCACCACCGCGGCATCGACCGCCATCAGGACATGGCGCATCTCATGCAGGAACTCGACCGAGCCGGGGCAGTCGATGAAGGTGAAGCGCTCGCCGAGGAAGGTGACGCTGGCGACATTCGGCTCGGTGCTCATCTGGTGGGCACGGGCCTCGGCCGAGGCGTCGCCGACACTGTTCTTCGTCTTCACCGAGCCGGCACGGGAGACAGCGCCGCAGCGCGCCAGGATGCTTTCGAACAGGCTGGTCTTGCCGCTCTGGAAGGGACCGACGATGGCGATGCATCGCGGCCCCCTGCCTCTGACCCCGGATGAGGTTCCTCCATTGACGGAAGTCGCAGCCATGTCGTCCTCCTTCGGTTCTGGCCGCGCGGAGACGCCAAGGCTGAAGGCCTCGCTCCCGGCGGCGGAAGGCCGGCGGGAGCGGAAAAGCACCCACGCCGGCAAGGCGGCGGTCGCTCGGGCCCGACCGGGTCGGGCGGCCGTCGAAGAGGGATGTCGAGGGGAAGGTTCGCGCCGAATGAAAGTGGGCGCAAGGGGAATGTTCCGGCACGTTAAATCTGTCGGGCTGTCGGCTCGCCGACCCGCACGTGAGTCGTCCCGGGCGACCGAAGGGAGACCCGGGACCCATGCCAGAGCCTCACCGACAATGGCTCAGGCATGGGTCCCGGATCGGCGCAGCTTCGCTGCTCGTCCGGGACGACCTCGCTTATTCGCGCCAGAGCACGCGCCGATCAGATTGATCCAACCTGATCGGATCCGACTCTAGCGATTGCGCCGCTGCCCACGCAATGTCGGCAGGCCGATGCCTACCGCGTCGAAGCCGCCATCGACGGCGAGCACCTGGCCGGTGATGTAGCTCGCCTTGTCGCTGCACAAGAAGAAGATCGCCTCGGCCAGCTCCTCCTCCAGCCCGTAGCGGGCGAGCGGGATGGCATCGTGATAATCGGCGCGGATCTCGGGTGAGTGCACCGCCTTGGCCATCGCCGTCTCGACCGGCCCGGGCGCAACCGCGTTGACCCGGATGCCGAGCCCGGCGAGCTCGGCCGCCTGCTGCTTGGTGAGATGGGCGAGTGCCGCCTTGCTGGTGCCGTAGGCGACGCGCAGCGTCGAGGCGCGCAGGCCCGAGATCGAGGTGATGTTGACGATGGCCCCGCCGCCAGCGTCGGCCATCGCCGCCGCCGCCGCCTGCGTCGTCAGGAACGGTCCCGTCAGGTTGACGTCCAGCACCCGCTGCCACTCCGCATGGGTCGTCTCGAGCAACGGCTTGAACACCGCCGTGCCGGCATTGTTGACCAGCGCATCGAGCCGGCCGAAGCGTTCGACCGTGGCGTCGACCGCGGCCGCGACCGCGGCGGGTTCGGCGACATCGCAGACCAGCGAAAGCGTGACCGTCGGCGCGTCGAGTTCGGCCATCGCCTCACCCAGGCCATGCGCGTCGATATCGAGCAGCGCGACGCGCCAGTTGTCGGCGAGGAAGCGCTTGACCGTCGCCAGCCCGATGCCGCGCGCGGCACCGGTGACGAGGACGGTCCTGATCGAGCTTTCCGGCATTTCACAACTCCCCGACAACAGACTTACCGCTTCCTTACAGCCGGCCGCACGCGGCCGGAAGCGCTCTTGCTGCTCCGCCGCCGCCGGTATTCACCGAAACGCGGCAGCGACCAGGAAGAGGCCGGAAAACAGCATCATGGCGTCGAGCAGGAGCTGGAAGGTTGCCCGGTCCATGCGCATCACCAGCGCCTTGCCGACGAAGGTTCCGAGCATCAGCGAAGCGCCGACGATCACCCCCTTGGCGAAGATCGGCAGCGGCATCGCGCCCAGCGTCCGGAAGGTCGCGACCTTGGTCAGGTAGATGAACAGCGAGGTCGCAGCCTCCGTCGAGAGCAGCGCGCCCTTGGTCAGGCCATAGGCCAGGAAGGCGGGAATGCTGAGCGGCCCGGTCGAGAGCACCAGCCCGGTCAGGAAGCCGATGGCGGCCCCGGCCAGGGAAAGCTGCCACAGGCTGAACCTGATCTTCCGGGCCTCCAGCCAGCGTCGTCCCGGGATCATCAGCAGGAAGAACAGGCCGAGCCCGACATCGATCGCCGCCGAGGGCAGTTGCAGCAGCGTGCTGGCGCCCAGCATCGCCGCCGGCACGCCCGGCAGCCCGTAGGCGAGGAAGGCGCGCCAGTCGACCTCGCGCCACCAGGCGACGACCCGCGCCAGGTTTCCCATCACCGCGGCGACCGCCATGATCGGCACCGCCTGCTTCGGCCCGAAGGACCAGACCAGGACGGGCAGGAGCATGATCGACGAGCCGGTCCCGACCACGCCGCCGACGACGCCGGCCGCCAGCCCGACCAGCAGGGTGAACAGCGAGGCGTAGGTCAGGATATCGGCCGGCATGCTGCACCTCGTCGCCGCGCCGGCGAAGGTGTACCGCATCCGATTCCCGTAGCGTCATGCAAGCGCTCTTTGCGGTCGCGGCCGCGCTGCTGCCATCTCCGGCATCGGCACCGTCTCGACAAAGGGCGATTCCTCCTGTATGGCCCCGCACTCAACTGAAAACAGCGCGCCGTAACGCCCGCGTGAACACACGCGACAACGGCCATGGAGAGACCCATGAACATCATCGAGCAGATCGACCAGGAGCAGATCGCCAAGCTCTCCGAGGCCAAGGAAATCCCGCATTTCCAGCCCGGCGACACGGTGCAGGTCAACGTCAAGGTCAAGGAAGGCGAGCGCAGCCGCGTCCAGGCCTATGAGGGCGTCTGCATCGCCCGCAATGGCGGCGGCCTCAACCAGAGCTTCACCGTCCGCAAGATTTCCTATGGCGAGGGCGTCGAGCGCGTCTTCCCGCTGTATTCGCCGAACCTCGATTCCATCAAGGTCGTCCGCAAGGGCAAGGTTCGCCGCGCCAAGCTGTATTACCTGCGCGATCGCCGCGGCAAGTCGGCCCGTATCGCCGAGCGCGTCGAGGCCCGGCCGGCCAAGCCGGCCAAGGGCGGCGCGAAGTAAGCGCTCCCTCCAGCGATTTTCCGAAAACGCGGCCTCTCGGGGCCGCGTTTTGCGTTTCAGGCGAGGCTCGCCAGCCGCGCCAGCAGCTCCTCGGCATCCGCCGCGTTCTGATAGAGCCCAAAGCCGAGACGCAGCCGGTCGCCGCGCAGATCGGCGACGATTCCGGCCTGCTCCAGCCGCTGATGCCAGTCGGCAGCCCGGGCATGGCGGAAGGTCAGGAAATTGCCGCGCGCCGATTCGTGCATCGGCACGACGAGGTTCTCCAAAGCGAGCACACCACAGGGCCGGCGAGCGAGGCCCGCGGCCACGATCTCCTGCAAGGCCAGTGCATGCGCATGGATCCTGCGCGCGTCCAGCGCATGCCCATCGAGCCAGTCGAACACCGCGCCCATGCGGTAGAGGCCGGACGGATCGAAGGTCGCGCCCATGAAGCGCCAGCCGTTCTCGGCATAGCCGACGCCGCCCTGCGGGCCGGAAAGCGCGCCGAAGGAGGCATACCAGCCGGTGTCGCGGGGCCGCGCGGCAAAGCCGGGCGGGCAGTGCATGAAGCAGGCACCCTCGCCCGACATCGCATATTTGTAGCCACCGGCGATGTAGAAGGCCTTGTCGGCGATGCGCGACAGGTCGGTCGGGCGCGCCAGGAAGCCGTGATAGCCGTCGATCACCACGAGCCGGCCGGGGGCGCAGAGACCCTCGACCAGCGCCTCGAGATCGGCGAGCGCGAAGCCGGAATTGAACTGGACCTGGCTGACGAAGACCATGGCGATGTCGGGGTCCGCCTGCGCCGCCTCGATCAGCCGGCTGGGGAAGCTCCCGAAAGGCTCGGCCGGCACCACGACCAGTTGCACCAGCCCGTCCTCCGCCAGGCGCTCGGTCTGGCGCCGGAAGGAATGGAACTCGCCATCGCTGGTCAGGATACGCGCCGGGCGGCCGGCGGGCAGGCTGGAGATCAGCCGGTTGACGAATTCATGGGTGTTGTTGGCGGGAACGAGGCTGTCGGTGCCCGGCAGGCCCAGATGCCGCGCCACGCCCTGCGCCACCCGCTGCCAGACCGGGCCGAGCACCTCCTCCCATTTACCGTCGACCAGGCGGGCCGCATCGTCCCAGCAGCGCAGTTGTGCCTCGCGTGTGACATCCGGCCAGAAATGATGGCTGTGCGCCGCGAAATGCAGCCGCTCCGGCCAGCCCTGGCGGAAGCGCGAAAAGGCCGCGGAAAAATCGAAGGGCGGCGCGGCGGTGCCTGCCGCCGTCCTTGTCGCAACCTCGCCCGATGCCGTCATCGCACCCTCGCCGCAGCTTGCTCGCCCGCCAAAATACTTTAAGCTTAAAATATCGCTCGCCCGCCAACCGTCAAGGCGGGCCCGCAGGCACCGAGAGGTCGCGATGGCCGAAGATAAAGCCGCCCGCGAGGCCGGCTCCCAAGCGAGCCGGATCGAGCCCGGCATCGCCACCGATTTCAAGGATCGGATGGATTACGCCTCCTATCTCGGGCTCGACCTGCTGCTCGCGGCGCAAAAGCCGCTGAGCGACGCGCCCGACGAGCTGCTGTTCATCACCATCCATCAGGTCCAGGAACTCTGGCTGAAGCTCGCGACCCACGAGCTCGACGGCGCCATCGCCGCGATCCGCAACGACGAATTGCAGCCGGCGTTCAAGTCGCTGGCGCGGGTCTCGCGCATCCAGGCGCAGCTGATCAGCGCCTGGGATGTGCTCTCGACCATGACCCCGGCCGACTACCTCGCCTTCCGCGACGCGCTCGGCCAGTCCTCAGGCTTCCAGTCCTACCAGTACCGAGCGCTCGAATTCCGCCTCGGCGCCAAGGATGCGCGGATGCTCGCCATGCACCGCCACCACGAGGCGCATCACGCCCATCTCGAGGCCCTGCTGGCGGCGCCTAGCCTTTATGACGAGGCCCTGCGGCTGCTCGCCCGGCGCGGCCTGCCGGTGCCCGCCGATTGCGTCGAGCGCGACTGGCGCGAGCCGCATGTCTCGAACCTGGCGGTGCGCGCGGCCTGGCTCGCGGTCTATCGCGACACCTACACCTATTTCGACCTCTATGAGCTCGCCGAGGAGCTCGTCGACGTCGAGGATCAGTTCCAGCAATGGCGCTTCCGCCACATGAAGACGGTCGAGCGCATCATCGGCTTCAAGCCCGGCACCGGCGGCTCCAGCGGCGTGAAGTTCCTCAGGACCGCGCTGGAACGCTCCTTCTTTCCTGAACTCTGGGAGCTGCGCAGCGAATTGTGACCGGCCGAGCGGCTCGCCAGCCCCCTCTCCCTCTCTCCCCGTTCCGGGAGAGAGAGGCGCCTTCTGCTCCATCGTCGCGAAAGGTGAGGGCGCGGGAGCCCTCTCCCGGAACGGGGGAGGGTTGGGAGGGGGCGCGCTCAGCCGGAGGAGCGCCTCTACTCCTGATTGCCGAAGGTCATGTCCCGCCGCGCCGTCAGGATGCTGATCGAATAACCGGCGATCACGTCGACCAGCGACATCAAGGTGATGATCAGGAAGGTGCCGGAGCCGAAACCCGGGACGAACAGGAAGATCAGCCCGCAGGCGATGAACACCACCAGCGACAGGCCATGGTTCAGGATCGAGCTCGACTTGGCGCTGGTCGCGTTCATGATCTCGAAGAACAGCACCACCGTCGAGATCGAGAGCAGGAGCTCGCTCATGGTCAGGGTGAAGACCGTCCCCGATGGCAGCTGCAGGTTCAGGACTTCGCTCGACAGCGGCACGCCCATGGCCGCCACCGTGACGCCATAGGCGACGACCGCCAGCACCATGAAGGGAAAGAAGCGTACCATCTCGTCACCCATGCCGTTGCCGCCGCCATCTGCAGGGCGGGCCGCCAGCAGCCGTTAAAGCACGTTCCGGCGTTCGGGGAAGCTGTTTTGCGGCGCGCGGACCAGTCGGGGCGGCCGGCAAGCCCGCGGCTGCCGGAAGGGCGCCCTGCCGCCGCTTCGCGTTGCCGGCGCAGATTGGAACTGATAGAACCATGGCATGAACAGGAAGCGACCCATTCAGGACGGTTGCCGGCGCGTGATGCGCCGCACGCTGAATCCGCGCCGCTTCCCGACGACGCAGGGTTTTGCCGCGTTGCATGACCACGCCCGCCTGCCCTGGCGCTTCTTCGGCCGCTTCACGGCCTCGCTCGCAGCCGGCCTTAGCCTGGCCTGAGACCGGCCGCCCGGCCGGCGACAGGCCGTCGCGACGCGCACCCGGCCCATGCGGCCGCCAAGACGATTTCCGTACCGAAGGCACGAAGCCAATGACTGCGACCAAAGCCCCCTCCACCCTCTACGACAAGATTTTCGAGGACCATGTCGTCGACCGCCAGGACGACGGAACCTGCCTGCTCTATATCGACCGGCATCTGGTCCATGAGGTCACCAGCCCGCAGGCCTTCGAGGGCCTGCGCATGACCGGCCGCAAGGTCCACGCCCCGGGCAAGACGCTGGCCGTCGTCGACCACAACATCCCGACGACCGACCGCAAGGCCGGCATCGCCGAGGAGGAGAGCCGCATCCAGGTCGAGGCGCTGGCCAGGAACGCCAAGGATTTCGGCGTCGAGTATTTCGACGAGCTCGATATCCGCCAAGGCATCGTCCACATCGTCGGCCCCGAGCAGGGCTTCACCCTGCCCGGCACGACGATCGTCTGCGGCGACAGCCACACCTCGACCCACGGCGCTTTCGGCGCCCTCGCGCACGGCATCGGCACCTCCGAGGTCGAGCATGTGCTGGCGACCCAGACGCTGATCCAGAAGAAAGCCAGGAACATGCTCGTCCAGGTGGACGGCACGCTGGCCAAGGGCGTCACCGCCAAGGACATCACCCTCGCCATCATCGGCGAGATCGGCACCGCGGGCGGCACCGGCTCGGTGATCGAATATGCCGGTGAGGCGATCCGTGCCCTCTCCATGGAAGGGCGCATGACCGTCTGCAACATGGCGATCGAAGGCGGCGCGCGCGCCGGCATGATCGCCCCGGACGAGAAGGCCTTCGCCTATCTCAAGGGCCGGCCGCGGGCGCCGCAAGGCGCCGCCTGGGACGCGGCACAGCGCTATTGGGAGACGCTGCGCACCGACGAGGGCGCGAATTTCGACCGTATCGTCACGCTCGACGCCAACAACCTGCCGCCGATCGTCTCCTGGGGCACCAGCCCCGAGGACGTCATCTCGGTCGCCGGCAGCGTGCCCGATCCGGAGCAGATCGCCGACGAGGTCAAGCGTGCCTCGAAGAAGCGGGCGCTCGAATATATGGGCCTCACCGCCGGGACGAAGATGACCGAGATCCCGCTCGACGTGATCTGGATCGGCTCCTGCACCAATGGCCGCATCGAGGATCTGCGCGCCGTCGCCAAGATCGTCGAAGGCAAGAAGATCCATGACAGCCTGGATTACGCCATGGTGGTGCCGGGCTCCGGCCTGGTGAAGCAGCAGGCGGAAGCCGAAGGCATCGACAAGATCCTGATCGCCGCCGGCTTCGAATGGCGCGAGCCGGGCTGCTCGATGTGCCTCGGCATGAATCCCGACCAGCTCAAGCCGGGCCAGCGCGCCGCCTCGACCTCGAACCGCAATTTCGAGGGCCGGCAGGGCTATCGCGGCCGCACCCACCTCGTCTCCCCCGCCATGGCGGCGGCGGCGGCGCTGGTCGGCCATTTCGTCGATGTGAGGCAATTGGGCTGAAGACTGAACCAGTCGGAGACGGAAGCGAGCGATGCCGACTGCCCTGCGCGACGGCCCGTATCGCTTCCTGTTCTTCAGCGCGGACTGCGTCGAGCCGGCTCACATGCATGTGCAGCGCGACGACAAGCTCGCGAAGATCTGGCTTCACGATCTGTCATTCGCCGATACTGGAGGCTTTTCGCCACGGGAGCTCGCGCGCATAATCGCGACCGCCCGCGACCGGAAAGCCTACCTGCAGGAACGCTGGAATGAGCATTGCAAAGGCCACGGATAAGGTTGCCATCCGCAATGTCCATTGCGACGGGACGATGCTTTTCGTCGACCTGTCCGATGGACGGACGCTTGGCACGCCGCTGTTTTGGTACCCGCGTCTGCTCAATGCCACGGCGGGGCAGCGAGCGAGCTGGCAGTTGCTCGGCGGCGGCACCGGCGTGCACTGGCCGGAGATCGACGAGGACCTGTCGCTCGAAGGCATGCTCGCCGGCCGCTCGGCACCGGGTGTCGTGACGTGACCATCGATCCCCGCGAAGCCGACCGCGCCAAGGAGGCCAGGGAAGCGCTCGAGCGCGTCAAGCGCGACGATGAGAGCTTCCTCGGCTCCTCCATGGCGCGCGCCGCCGACCATTTCTCCGGCAGGGACGCGCCGGAGGGCGACAAAATCGAGCTCTGGGGCCGGCGCATCGGCCGCTTCCTCTCGCTCCTCGCCTTCATCGGCCTGTCCTGGTGGCTCGGGCATCAACTGAAGGTCTGGTGATGGGCAGCGTTCCCTCGATCAAGGCTGCGGCGGGCGCTTCAGCTCAGGCGCAAGGCTCCCCGAGCCCCGGCTGGGACGCGCTGCGCGCGCCCTCGATCGCCGCGCTCGAAGAGCTGGCGCAGGTGGCCTTCGACCGCCTGCCGGCGGATTTCCGCCGGCTCTGCGCCGACCTGGTCATCAACGTCACCGATTTCCCCGAGGACGACGTCCTGAAGGAGCTCGAGGCGGAGAGCCCGTTCGACCTGCTCGGCCTGTTCTCCGGCGTCGGCCTGCCACAGCAGGGCTATGCGCCGCAGACCGGGCAGATGCCCAACACCATCCATCTCTACCGCCGCCCGATCCTCGATTACTGGGCGGAGAACGACGAGAGCCTCGGCGCGATCGTGACCCATGTCCTGGTGCACGAGATCGGCCATCATTTCGGATTCGACGACGACGACATGGAAGCGATCGAGCGCGCGGCGGGATAACCCGCGCCGCAAGCCGCTTCCCATCATTCAGGAGTTCAGACCATGCAGCCCTTCACCACCCTGACCTCGACCCCCGCCCCGCTGAAGGTGATCAATGTCGACACCGACATGATCATCCCCAAGCAGTATCTGAAGACGATCAAGCGCACCGGCCTCGGCACCGCGCTGTTCTCGGAGATGCGCTACAAGGAGGACGGT
>NZ_JAKFED010000028.1:0-2659 GCF_036675845.1 Allobosea sp.
CTCGGCGCCGACTCCTCGATGAATCCGCGTACCGGCGGCAGTGCCGGGGCCACGCCGGGCGCAACGTCCAGGGACTTTGCCGGCGTGCTGAGCGCCCAGGCCGAGCGCTACGGCGGCGGCGCGTATCACGGCACCGCCTTCGACGTGCCGGCTGCACGGCGCGAGCCGGCCAACCGGGCCGAATCCGAGGCCGCCACCCCACGCATAGGCGCCGATCGCGCATCGGTCGACCGCGCACGAGCCGAGCGTGCGCAACTCGAGCGCTCCCAGGCAGAACGGACCCGCGCTGCCCGTGCCGAGGGCGCACCACAGCGTGAGCCCGGGCCCGACGCCGGCAGCGAGGCCGAGCGTGCGGCCAGCCAGCGCCGCAACGCGGCTGCCGGCGAACGAGCCGAGAGCTCGCGTGCCGCCTCGCGCAAGGACACCGCGGGCGAGGCCGATGCTGCGGCGACAGCCGGCGAAAGCGAAGGCGGCACACGAGCCGATCGGGCCGCTGTAGAAAAACAGTCCGGAGGCGACGCACAGACCGAGGCGGCCGCCGCGGGGGCTGCATTGCCCAACGGTTCCCCGCAGGCACCGGCTCAGCCGGTGTTCGAATGGCTGGCCCGTTTCGGCCGCAATCTCGCGGTGGCCGATCGCGCACTCGGTGGCCCGGGCGGTGCCGATGGCGCGGCGTTGGCCGCATCCGGCGTGCCCGGCGCCGGCCAACGGCCCGGCGCAGCGGCGGTCCTGTTCGCCGGCGATGGCGCTGCGGCTGCGACCGGCGCGGCGTCCGGCACGCAAACCTTCGCCGCTGACGGCGCAGCCTCCGGCGCGGAACTCGTCGCATCGACCGGTGCGTCGTCGGCCAACGCTGCATCGACTGCTGCTGCAACGGCCGCCGCGGCGACGAGCGCGGGGCTGGGAGAGGCGGCTGCCGTTGGCGTCGAAGCAGCACCGCTTTCCTCGCCAGCGAGCATCAACCCAGGACAGGCCACCGCCGGCAGTGCCGCCGCACCGGCCCCGAGCGGCACGCCGACGCTGGCGCTGGCCACGCCGGTCACCTCGCCCGACTTCGGAGCGGCGCTGGCCGCGCGGCTCACGTTGCTCGCGAAGGGCGGCGTGCAGCAGGCGCAACTGCAGCTCAACCCTCCCGAGATGGGCCCGATCACGGTACAGATCGCACTCGACGGTGCACAGGCGCAGATCGACTTCAGCGCCGCCCATGCCGGCACCCGCGAGGCGCTCGCTTCGAGCCTGCCGGCGCTGGCGGCGGCCTTGCATGGCGCCGGGCTCACGCTGACGGGCGGGGGTGTTTCGGAACACCGCTCGGGGACGGGGGAGTCGTCGTCGGGCGAAGGTGGCACGGCGCGCGGCGACGGCGGGGATGCGGATGGTGGCGAGGTTCCTGCTCCCGGTAACGCGGCGCTGCCTGGCAACCGGGGTCTGCTTGATCTGTATGCCTGAAGGGCCGGCTTGTGAGGCTGGTCTGGCGCCGAGTTCCGGCTGGCCCTCACTTGCAGTGCGCGCAGCGGCTTGCAAGCCGCTGCCGCTCGATGGGCTCGCCGCATGCGGCTCGAAAGCCCCATCTCGCCCCCAACCCTCTCCCGGAGGGAGAGGGAGTAATACAACGCCTCTTTCGAGCACAAGGCGAGAGCGACAAAGGCGCGATGCACCGCTTCCGCCCGATCTTGTCTTGCCCCCTCGCCCCTCTGGGGAGAGGGCTGGGGTGAGGGGCCGGCCCGCCCCGTCCATATCCGCATCAGCAGCCGATTGAGCCGCCTTATCGCCGCATCGCCGCCGTAGACCGCTCGAATAATCGCTCTCATTCCCGGCGCACGGCAGCCCATCGCCGCGCGCTCCAGAGCGATCCAGGAGCCCTTGATGTCTGCAGCCGCGGCCGAAGCCGTTCCCCCTCCCGCGAAGAAGCCCCGGCGCAAGCTGCCCAAGAAGCTGCTGGTGATCCTGGCGATCGCCGGTGTGCTGCTGGCGGGAGGCGCGGCGGCGACGGTGTTCGTGCTCAAGAAGAAGGCCGCGTTCGCGGCCGCCCTGGCGGGCGAGGACGGCGCGATGCCGGCCGACGAAGCGCTGGCGGTCCAGGGCTCGGGCCGGCACGACCCGAGCAAGCCGCCGAACTTCCTGCCACTCGATCCTTTCGTCGTGAACCTTGCCGATCGCGAGCAGGAACGCTATGCCCAGATCGGCATCACCTTGCAAATCGACGACCCCGAGGTCGCCGAGCAACTCAAGGCCTACATGCCGGCGATCCGCAACGGCGTGCTGATGATCCTGGCGCACAAGAACTCCGCCGAGCTGCTCGAGCGCGCCGGCAAGGAAAAGCTCGCCGCCGAGATCATGCGCGAGTCGGTGCGTCCGCTGGGCATCGAGGTGCCTGCGGAGGGCGCGAGCCCCCCACGGCCGGGCGTGCCGGCGGTGCACAACCCGGTCGAGAAGGTGCATTTCTCCAGCTTCATCATTCAATGAGCAATCCTGGATCAGCGCGGCTGAATCGGCGGACGCACTTGTCCGACGAGGGGCTCCAATGAATCAACAGATCCTTTCGCAAGACGAAGTCGACGCGCTGCTGCAGGGCATCACCGGCGAGAGCCAGAAGCTCGAGGCCGAGGAGGTCGAGACCGGCGCGATCCGCGACTACAACCTGGCCAGCCAGGAGCGCATC
>NZ_JAKFED010000202.1:0-2656 GCF_036675845.1 Allobosea sp.
TAGAGAACGCGCGATTCCGGGATCGCCGCTCGAGCGGCGATCCCGGAAAGACGGAGATCGAAATTCGCCCTAATGCGGCGAACGATCTTCCGGCAGCAGATGCACCGCGGCCTTGATCGGCAGATGGTCCGAGGCGATGCGCGCAAGCGGCGAATCGTGCAGCTCGACGCTGGCGATCAGATCGGCCGGATAGGCGACGATCCGGTCCAGCGCCAGGAGCGGGAAACGCGCCGGAAAGCTCGGGATCGCCGCCTGGAGCGGGCCGAATTTCGGGGCGAGCCCCTGCAGGGCCGAGCGACGGCCGATACGCCATTCGTTGAAATCGCCCATCAGGAAGACCGGCCTGCCATCGGTCGGCTTGGCGGCGGCGATCAGCGCCTCGACCTGGCGCGAGCGCGAATGGCGCAGCAGGCCGAGATGGACGGCGATGATGCGGACGATGCCGGCGGGCATCGTCAGGTCGACGATCAGGGCGCCGCGCGGCTCGACGCCGGGGAGCACGATCTCGCGCGTGGCCGTGACGGTGCCCGTCCTGAACAGCACGACATTGCCGTGCCAGCCATGGCCGCGGCCCTGCACCGGAGCCGCGATCAGCCCGGTGCGCCGCTTGAGCGCCTCGAGGTCGAGCAGTCCGGCGCGCTCGCCGAAACGCTGGTCGGCCTCCTGCAGCGCGATCACGTCGGCGCCGATCTCGTCGATCACGGCGACGATGCGCTCGGGGTCGAAGCGCCGGTCGCGCCCGACCGCCTTGTGGATATTGTACGAGGCGACAAGCAGCTCCGAATCCCGCGGCGGCTTGCCGGCATGGGCCCGCCCCGTCCGGTCACGGCTCCAGGTCGATATCCGCAGGGGGCGCAGCCGGCGAATCCGGGCCAGGCCGCGATGCTCCGTATCCTGCATGACGTCATCGATCTCCCTGGAGCACGCGTTCTCTATTCATAGTTCAGCGGCGGTTTCACCGATCAGCCGGGTCGCAAGCAACTGCCGTGCCGGCATCGCAGCAAGGCGGCAGGAGATCAATGCGTCAAACACGGCAAAGGTTCTGTCCGCCCCGAAAGATTGAACGACTTCCGCGATAGCCCGTTATGATGAAAGGAGCAAAACGGCAGGCGGGAATGCACATTTTCGAGATCATTCTGATCGGCGTGGCGCTACTGGCCCTGGCCTCGCTTGCCGCGATCTATTCCTATGGCCGCTTCGGCCGGCGCGCGCGCGGCGTGCCGACCCTGGCGCTGCCGGTTTCCGACGAGGAGACGGCGCTCGACCGGGCGGTCGTGCCGCTCCTGCGCGAGCATCCGGAACTCAGCGGGCTGCTGCTGCTCGCCGATAATCTCCAGGCCTTTGCGGTGCGGGCCTTCGCGGCGCGCAATGCCGGACGCAGCCTCGACCTGCAATACTATTACTGGCTCGACGACCTGACCGGCGGCCTGCTCGCCCGCGAGGTGATCGCCGCCGCCGATCGCGGCGTGCGCGTCCGCCTGCTGATCGACGACATCAACACCCGCGGCGACGATTCGGGCTATCTCGGGCTCGACCGCCACGCCAATATCGAGGTCCGGCTGTTCAACCCGAGCCGCAATCGCTCCAGTTCGCTGCGCCGTGGCATCGAACTGGTGCTGCGCGCCTTCCGCGCGACGAGGCGGATGCACAACAAGGCCTGGATCGCCGATGGCCGGATCGCGATCATCGGCGGGCGCAATATCGGCGACGCCTATTTCGACGCCTCGCGGACCTCGAATTTCCACGACATGGATGTCCTGCTGGTGGGCGACGCCGTGCCGCAGGCGGAGCGTATCTTCGACGATTTCTGGAACAGCCCGGCGGTGATCCCGCTCAGTGCGCTCAGCCGCTCGAAGCTGCGCCGCAAGCTGGCGAGCCAGGCCAGGCGCCCGCTGCGGCGCCTCGTCAATGCCGCGCCCTTCCTCTCCAACCTCTCGGAGCAGAAGGAGGCGCATGTGCTGCCCGAGGGCGGCCGCTCGCTGCTCTGGACCGCCGAGGTCGAGGTCGTATCCGACCCCCCGGCGAAAGCCTGGGATCCGCAGGGCACCGGCTGGCTGGCCGAGCGCCTGCTCACCATGCTGTCGGCCGCCCGCAGCGAGCTCAATATCATCTCGCCCTATTTCATTCCGGGCCCGAAGGGCGCGCCGGCTTTCGCAGCCATGGCCCAGCGCGGGATCAAGGTCTCGGTGCTGACGAACTCGCTCGCCGCCACCGACGTGGTCGCCGTCCACGGCGCCTATGCCAATTACCGCAAGACCCTGCTCAAGAGCGGCGTCATCCTCTATGAGCTGCGGCCGGAGATCGTGCGCGAGGGCCCCTCGCTGTTCGGTTCGCGGGGGGCGAGCCTGCACACCAAGGCCTTCACGGTCGACGGCAAGGCCGGTTTCGTCGGCTCCTTCAATTTCGATCCGCGTTCCGCCTCGCTCAACACCGAGATGGGCGTGATCTTCAGCGACGAGCGGCTGGTCGACCAGATGCGCGCGGTCTTCCTGCAGCAGACCGCGCCGGAATGCAGCTTCCAGGTCACGCTCGAGGGCGGCCGCCTCGCCTGGAGCGACGCCTCCGCAGGCGGCCCCCGCAAGCTGCGCTCGGAACCGGGGGCGAGCCTGGGGCGGCGCCTGGCGGCAAGGGTCATCGGGCTGCTGCCGATCGAATC
>NZ_JAKFED010000188.1:0-13263 GCF_036675845.1 Allobosea sp.
GCGGCCCGGCGTGCGGTCGCCGGCGCTTCGGCGACGGCTCGCAGCGCCGGCCTGGGCGCCGGCTGGGCCGGCCGGGGCGCCGCGAAATGGTCGTGCGGTGCCTCGTCCAGCGCCTCGGTCACGCCCATCTCGGCATACCAGGCGACGAGTTCGGCGGGGTGCGGCTCGACTGACGACATGATGCGCCAGCTAGCACGGAAACCGCCAGGGACGCGACCCGTCAGCATCCGGCGGCAGCCTGCGGTTGCCTTCCCCGGCAGACTGGCCCGCTCGCGGGCATTTTCCACCGGGCAGGCAGGGGCCGATCATGTGAGGAGGTGCGACTCTGGAGATGCGCCGCAGCATTCGGGATTTGCCGCTTCCGCGGTTGCAAATTGCCGTCCACGCCCGGATAGAAGGGTTCCAATCTCGATATCCGCCTGTCTTGAACGGGCGCGCAGGATAGTTCATATATAAACTATATTGCAGATTGAGGCAGAACGGGCCGTTGGCGGAGGGCAGGATGACACTCGAGGAAGCGCAGAGCACCCCGCGCGAGAGCATGGAGTACGACGTCGTCATCGTCGGCGCTGGCCCTGCGGGACTTGCCGCCGCGATCCGCCTGAAGCAGCTCGACGAGAACATTTCGGTCGTCGTGGTCGAGAAGGGTTCCGAGGTCGGCGCGCATATCCTCTCCGGCGCGGTCATCGACCCGATCGGCCTCGACAGGCTCCTGCCCGATTGGCGGCAGGACGAGGCACGCCCGCTCCATACCCAGGTCAGCGAGGACGTTTTCTACTTCCTCGGCCCGGCCGGCGGCGCCCGCCTGCCGAACTTCGCCATGCCGAAGCTGATGGATAATCACGGCAACTTCGTCGGCTCGCTCGGCCTCGTCGCGCGCTATCTGGCGACCCGAGCCGAGGCGCTCGGCGTCGAGATCTATCCGGGCTTTGCTGCCGCCGAACTGCTTTTCAATGAGGATGGCTCGGTCGCCGGCATCGCCACCGGCGACATGGGCATCGCCAAGGACGGCTCGGTCACCGATCGCTTCACCCGCGGCATGGAATTGCGCGGCCGCTATACGCTGCTGGGCGAGGGTGCCCGTGGCTCGCTTTCCAAGATCGCGATCCGGCGCTTTGCCCTCGACGAGGGCCGCGAGCCGCAGAAATACGGCATCGGCCTCAAGGAGGTCTGGCAGGTCAAGCCGGAGAAGTTCAGGAAGGGGCTGGTGCAGCACTCCTTCGGCTGGCCGCTCGACATGTCGACCGGCGGCGGCTCCTTTCTCTATCATTTCGACGACAACCTGGTTTCGGTCGGCTTCGTCGTCCACCTGAACTACACCAACCCGACGCTCTCGCCCTTCGACGAGTTCCAGCGCTTCAAGACCCATCCGATGATCCGCGATGTCTTCGAGGGCGCCAAGCGCCTCTCCTATGGCTCGCGGGCCATCACCGAGGGCGGCTGGCAGTCGGTGCCGAAGCTGACCTTCCCGGGCGGGGCGCTGATCGGCTGCTCGGCCGGCTTCGTCAACGTGCCGCGCATCAAGGGCAGCCACAACGCCATCCTTTCCGGCATGCTGGCGGCCGAGCATCTGGTCCCGGCGCTCGCGGCCGGGCGCTCCCATGACGAGGTGACTGGAATCGAGGAGAGCTGGCGCTCATCGGACATCGGCCAGGACCTCAAGCGGGTGCGCAACGTCAAGCCGCTCTGGTCGAAGCTCGGCACGCTCGGCGGCGTCATGCTCGGCGGCATCGACATGTGGCTGAACCAGCTCGTCGGCTGGTCGCCCTTCGGCACGCTGAAGCATGGCAAGCCCGACCATGCCACGCTGAAGCCGATCGGCATGGTCACGCCGATCGTCTACCCCAGGCCCGACGGCAGGATCTCCTTCGACAAGCTCTCCTCGGTCTTCCTGTCGGCGACGAATCACGAGGAAGACCAGCCGTCGCATCTGAAGCTGACCGACCCCAGCGTGCCGGTGCTGGAGAACCTGCCGGTCTATGGCGAGCCGGCGCGGCTCTACTGTCCGGCCGGCGTCTACGAGGTCGTCTACAAGGATGCCGAGAAGCAGACCGAGCCGCGTTTCGTGATCAACGCGCAGAACTGCGTGCACTGCAAGACCTGCGACATCAAGGATCCGGCCCAGAACATCACCTGGACGGTGCCGGAGGGCGCCGGCGGTCCGAACTATTCCAATATGTAGAAATAACGGAGCTCTGGGCCGTCGAATTCTGAAGGTCTGCCCCAGAATAGACAGGACCGCGGCGGCTTGGCCGGCGCGGTCCCGAATAGGTCGGAGGGGCGCCGAATCAGCCCTTGCGGATGACCGGGGCAGGCTTTTCGGGGGCCGGTGTGGCGCAGCCACCAGCGAAGCTGGCGAGAGCGAGGACGGCCGCGAGCGCAAGCGAGACTTTCTTCATTCGAAATATCCCAAGCGAATCGTCGCGAAAGCCGCGACGGGTCGGGACACTACGCCGGATTTCTTCACGAAATCTATCGCGGCCACCGTTTTCGGCGAGGCGCCGGCGCTTTCACGTCGCCGTGACATGGCTCCCGCAATGCGGCGGCAGGCTTGTCGCGCCGCCCGGAAACAGCCATGTTGCGCGCTTAACCGATCAGTCACGGTCCAGTCTACGGACCAGCCCCCGGCGGCGGGCGAGGGGCGGACCGAAGGAGAATGGCGAACGTGACGTTTCAGAGCGGCCGCGGCCGTGGCGCCCTCTTGGCGCTGGCTTTCCTGGCGATTCTGCAGGCTGGTGTGTCGATTCCGGCGCAGGCGCAGGCACGCCCCGTCGAGAAATTCGAACCGGCCGAGAGCCTGGAAGGCAATTATCTCGCCGCCGTGGTCGCCGGCTCGGGCCGCGATCTCGGCGCGGCGTCGGTCTATCTGCGCGAGGCCATCAAGGACGATCCGCAGAACAGCGAATTGCTGGAGCGCGGCTTCGTCGCCTTCCTCGCCGACGGCGCCATGGGCGACGCCTTCCGTGCCGCCGAGAAGCTGGTGCAGCGCGACGCCTCGAACGGGCTGGCGCAACTCGCGCTCGGCGTGCGCGCCCTGAAGCAGAAATCCTACAGCGCCGCCCGCAAGCAGCTCCAGCGCGGCGGCCGCGGCCGCTCCGCCGACATCACCGCGACGCTGCTCGCGGCCTGGGCCTATTCGGGCTCGGGCGATACCAACCACGCGCTCGAGACCCTGGAACGGCTCCGGGGCGAATCGACCTTCGACCGCTTCCGCGACTATCACGCCGGCCTGATCCTCGACATCGCCGGGCGCAAGGCTGAGTCGACCCGCCGCCTGAAGGCCGCCTACGACGCCGAGAAGACCAATCTGCGCCTGGTCGACCTCTGGGCCCGCCATCAGGCGCGGGCCGGCGACCGCGAGGCGGCGCTCGCGACGCTCAACGAATTCGAGCAGCGCGTGCGTCCCAACCATCCGGTGGTGCGCGACGCGCTCGCCAAGATCACCGGCAAGGAGCCGCTGCAGCGCATCGTCGGCAACGCCCAGCAGGGCGCCGCCGAGGTGCTCTACGGCCTCGCCACCGCCGGGATTCTTCAGGGCGACGAGGCGACAGCCCTGCTTTACCTCAGGCTCGCCGTCTATCTCGATTCCGGTCACGACCTCGCCGTGCTGACGCTCGGCGACATCCTCGAGCGCGCCAAGCAGACCGAGGACGCCATCCAGGTCTATCGGCGCATGCCGGAGAACTCGGCGCTGCGCCCGGTCGCCGACATCCAGATCGGGCTCGGCCTCGAGGCGCTCGGCAAGACCGAGGAGGCGGTGAAGCAGATGGAGACGCTGATCGCGACGCGCGCCGACGATGTCGAGGCGATCTCGGCGCTCGGCAACATCTACCGCTCGCGCAAGCGCTTCGAGGAGGCGGCGGCGGCCTATGAACAGGCCGTGGCCAAGATTCCCTCGCCCGGCCGGTCCAACTGGGACCTGTTCTACTCGCGCGGCATTGCCTATGAGCGCACCAAGAAATGGCCCCAGGCCGAGGCCGACCTGCGCAAGGCGCTGGAGCTGATGCCGGAGGCGCTCGGGCGCGAGCGCGCGCTGGTGCTGAACTATCTCGGCTATTCGCTGGTCGACCGGAACCTCAAGCTCGACGAGGCGCTCGGCATGCTGCGGCGCGCCGTCGACCTGCGGCCGCGCGACGGCTACATCATCGATTCGCTCGGCTGGGCGCATTACCGGCTCGGCCGCTATGAAGAGGCGGTCACCGAGCTGGAGCGCGCCATGGAACTGCGCCCGTCCGACCCGGTGATCAACGACCATCTCGGCGACGTCTACTGGCGCACCGGCCGCCAGCTCGAGGCCAGGTTCCAGTGGAACCACGCCCGCGACCTCGGCCCCGAGCCGGAGGACCTCACGAGGATCCTGCGCAAGATCGAGAAGGGTCTCGACGAGCCGCCGCCCTCGGCGAACGCCGCCGAGCCGATGAAGGATGGCGGCTGAGCCTTGCAGGCTCGGCTCACCACCCGCGCCCCGGCCAAGGTCAACCTCAGCCTGCGCATCCTCGGCCGGCGCGCCGACGGCTATCACGAGCTCGACAGCCTCGTCGCCTTCGCCGGTGTCGGCGATGCGCTGGCGCTGCTGCCGGGCGAGGAGAGCGGGATCGCGATCTCCGGCCCCTTCGCCACCGGGCTGTCGGCCGGGCCGGACAATCTGGTGCTGAAGGCCGAGCGGGCGCTGCGCGACGAGGTGCCGGCGCTGCGCTCCGGCCGGTTCCTGCTCACCAAGCGGCTGCCGGTCGCTTCCGGCATCGGCGGCGGCTCGGCCGATGCCGCGGCGGCGCTGCGCCTGCTGGCCCGGCTGAACGGCCTGCCGCCGGGCGCCCCGCCGCTCTACGCCGCTGCCGCCCGCATCGGCGCCGACGTGCCGGTCTGCCTGGAGGCGCGCGCCCGCGTCATGCAGGGCATCGGCGAGCGCCTCGGCCCGCCCCTGCGCCTGCCGCGCCTGTTCGCCCTCCTGGTCAATCCGGGCATCGCGGTCGAGACCGCTTCGGTGTTCCGCCAACTCGGCCTGGAGCCGGGCGAGATGTTTTCGCGCAAGACGGCGGCCGAAACCGCCCCCTGGGCGCTGCCGGCTGCGCCTTCCGCGCTGAGCAAGGCGTTCGCCCTCGGCAACGACCTCGAGGCGCCGGCGCGCGGGACGGCGCCCATCGTCGCCGAGGTCCTGGCGCAGCTCGCCGCGCTGCCCGGCTGCCGGCTGGCGCGCATGTCCGGCTCGGGCGCGACCTGCTTTGCGCTGTTCGACGATTGCAGGGCGAGCGCTGCAGCGGGCAGGCAGCTTTCGCGTCAGCAGCCGGTCTGGTGGGTCAAGCCGACGGTGCTGGGCTGAGCGAAACCTAAAGCAGATCCTGCCATTTGCGGCGTCCGTCCACCACGCGCACGATCTCGATGGTGTCGTCGCTCTCTCGATAGAGCAGGATGTAATTGCCAGCAGGCATCATACGCAGGCCGGGTCGAATCTCATCGCGCGCGACGCCGAGCTCAGGCATATCGGCGAGGCGCTCGCATTGACGGAAGATCGCTTCGGTCCAGCGCTGAGCCGCAGCCTTGCTATCGTAAGCGATGTAGATGGCGATTTCGGCAATATCGGCTTCTGCCTGAGGGAGAAGCCGGAAGCTCATCGAGGCGTCACGGCTTCGATCTTGGCTCTGATCCTGGCGAAGGCCTGGTCGCCAGGAACAGGTTCGCCGCTCGCAAGCCCCTCGTCCCAGAGCTTCTGCAACTCGGCGATGGCTTCGCTGCGAACGGCCCGGCGTTCCTTCCAGTCGCGCAACGCTTCGCGTACCACCTCGCTGGACGAGGCATATTCGCCGCTCGCGACGGCGCGGCGCATCATGGCCGCCATCTCCGCCGTAACCGCGACACTGACTTTCTCGACCTGCGCCATGGCATGTCCTCCAGTACGCTCAAGGGTAGTAATCTTTACTACCGATCGCAAGCGCTGGGCCGGGCAAAGCCAATTCTCAATGCGCCCTTGCCACGCAGAAATCGACAGCCTCGTTCAGCGCCTGCTTCATTGGCGATTGCGGGAACAGGCCCAGCGCGTCCTTGGCCATCTTGGCATAATGGCGGGCGCGTTCGACCGTATCCTCGATCGCCCGGTGCTTGCGCATCAGCGCCTGCGCTTCGGCGAGATCGCCCTCGCCGACCTGGCCTTCCTGCAGGGTGCGGCGCCAGAAGGCCCGTTCGCCCTCGTCGCCGCGCCGGAAGGAGAGCACCACCGGCAGGGTGATCTTGCCCTCGCGGAAATCGTCGCCGGTGTTCTTGCCGAGCGCGCCGGAAGAGCCGCCATAGTCGAGCGCGTCGTCGATCAGCTGGAAGGCGATGCCAAGGTTCAGCCCATAGCTGCGGCAGGCGGCGGCGTCGGCCTTGGGCGAGCCGGCGATCACCGGCCCGACCTCGCAGGCGGCGGCGAAGAGCTCGGCGGTCTTGCCGCGGATCACGGCGAGGTACTCGTCCTCGGTCGTCTCGGTGTTCTTGGCGGCGGCGAGCTGCATCACCTCGCCTTCGGCGATGACAGCGGCAGCGGTCGAAAGAATGTCGAGCGCCCGCAGCGAGCCGACCTCGACCATCATCTTGAAAGCCTGGCCGAGCAGGAAGTCGCCGACCAGCACGCTCGCCTCGTTGCCCCAGAGCATACGGGCGGCGAGCTTGCCGCGGCGCATGTCGCTCTCGTCGACGACGTCGTCATGCAGCAGCGTCGCCGTGTGCATGAACTCGACCGAGGCCGCGAGCTTGACATGGCCCTCGCCCTGATAGCCGCAGAGCGCCGCCGTCGCCAGCGTCAGCATCGGCCGCAGCCGCTTGCCGCCCGACGAGATCAGGTGATTGGCGACCTCGGGGATCATCGTCACCTGCGAGCCGGTGCGCGACAGGATCATCGCGTTGACGCGCTCCATGTCGGGTCGGGTCAGGCCGACCAGCGCCTCGATCCCGGCCTGGCCGGCTTCCTTGTCCTCGAAGGCTATGACGACGCCCACGCTCAAACTCCGAACTTTCCCTGGCGCGGACGGCGCGCCATGCCTTGCTGCGATGCTTTGCTGCAATGCCCTTGCCACGACCGTCGCATGCGTGGCCAGCCCCGGCAATCGCAGTTGGGCCGCGCAATTTGACGCGACGATGTCGCAGCGCAGCGATTTTGCGCTTGCGCGACGTTCCTGCCACGGGCTCCATGGCGCCATGCATGAACTGGTCCGTTCGAACGATCTCGTCCTGCTCGGCGCCATCGAGGCGCTGCTCGCCTCGGCCAATCTCGATTGCCTGGTCGCCGACCAGCACATCAGCGCGCTCGAAGGCATGACCGGCGCCTTCCCGCGCCGCCTCCTGGTGCGTGAGGCCGACCGGGCGCGCGCCCGCGCGCTGCTGGCCGAGGCGGGCTTCGGCGGCGAGCTGCGTCCCGAGTGATGCATCATGACTGACGAGACGCTGCCGGGTCTCGGCGCGATCGGCGAGGACCGCCTGCTCGATGGCCGGCTACGCTTGCTGCAACCCCGCAAAGGCCATCGCGCCGGTTCCGACGCGATCCTGCTTGCGGCCGCGCTGCCGCAGCTCGGCGAAGGCCCGCTCGTCGATTTCGGCGCCGGCGTCGGCACCGCCGGCCTCGCCGCCGCCTTGCGCCAGCCGGGGCTCGTCGTCGTGCTGGTCGAGCGCGACCCGGAACTGGCGGCGCTGGCGGCGCGGAACGCCGCTCTCAACGCATTGGAGCTCCGGGTCAGGGTCGTCGCCGCTGCGATCGGCGAACCCGGAGACGGCACCCTGCAGGCGGGACTGCCGGCAGGCTCGGCCGCCTGGGTCGCGATGAATCCGCCCTTCTTCGAGCCAGGGGCGACCCGGGCCTCGCCGGTGCCGAACCGCCGTGCCGCCCATGTCGCCGACGCGCCGCTGGCCTCCTGGCTGAAGGCGGCGCGCCGCGCCCTGCAGCCGCAGGGCGGCGTGACGATCATCCACCGCGCCGAGGCGCTGGGTGCGATCCTGGCGGCGCTGGCGACCGGCTTCGGCGCGGTAACGATCCGCCCGGTGCAGCCGCGGGCCGACCGCGCCGCGATTCGCGTCATCGTCTCGGCCCGGCTCGGCAGCAAAAGGCCGGCAGCGCTGCTGCCGGCCCTGGTTCTCAACGGCGAGGATGGCCGCTTCACCGCGCTGGGCGAGGCGCTCCATCGCGGCGAGGCGGATCTCGCCTGATCAGCGGCAGATTCGCACCGGGCGGATCACCCAGCGGTAGCCGTTCCAGACCCGCCGATCGCTGAAGAAGCAGCGCGGACGGTAGATCGGGCGGCGATAATGGCGCCGGCCGCCCCAGTAGTGCGGCCGGCCGCGATGCCAGGCCGGCTGCACCAGGCCGCCGGCCTCGGCGCCGACCGCGGGGGTGCTGCCGGCGCCGATCGGTGCAGCATTGGCCGGGGCGGCGATCAGCACGGTGGAAAGAAGGGCGCCGGCGCCGAACAGGGCGGCGGCGATACGGGATGACAGCATTGCAAATCTCCTGCAGCTGGACACTGGCCCGGCTCAAGCGCTCGCCCCGAACGCCGCGGACCGTGATGGCAGGCATCCTATGCGCTGCTCGATGAACGCTGCCCGGCCGCCGAGGTTCACCTGCGGTTCATGCGCGCAAGCTTGACCGCGAGCGCCGCCAGCCCCTGGCGCGCTTTCCGTTCGGCTGGATCAGCCGAACGGAAAGAATTCGCGCCAACTCAATGGGTTGAGCATGTTCCGGTCGCAAAAGTGGTTTCCACTTTTGCGGAACATGCTCTAAGCACACGGCCAGTTTCCTGAAATCTCGAAGGCTTGAGCTCTTGGCTGCGTCGCCCTCCGCTTCGATGAATCCGACCCGCTCCTTCCAGGGCCTGCTGCTGACCTTGCAGCGCTTCTGGGCCGAGCGCGGCTGCGTCATCCTCCAGCCCTATGACATGGAAGTCGGTGCCGGCACCTTCCATCCGGCGACGACGCTGCGCGCGCTCGGCCCGAAGCCCTGGAACGCCGCCTATGTCCAGCCTTCGCGCCGGCCCAAGGACGGGCGCTATGGCGAGAACCCCAACCGGCTGCAGCATTATTACCAGTTCCAGGTCATCCTGAAGCCGTCGCCGCCGGACCTGCAGCAACTCTATCTCGACTCGCTCCAGGCGATCGGCGTCGATCTTGCCCTGCACGATGTCCGCTTCGTCGAGGACGACTGGGAGAGCCCGACGCTCGGCGCCTGGGGGCTCGGCTGGGAATGCTGGTGCGACGGCATGGAAGTCAGCCAGTTCACTTACTTCCAGCAGGTCGCCGGCGTCGAATGCGCGCCGGTCGCCGGCGAGCTGACCTACGGGCTCGAGCGCCTGGCCATGTATGTCCAGGGCGTCGAGAACGTCTACGACCTCAACTTCAACGGCCTCGAGGGCGAGGGCCGCGTCAGCTATGGCGATGTCTTCCTGCAGGCCGAGCAGGAGTTCTCGCGCCATAATTTCGAGCATGCCGACACGGCGATGCTGTTTCGCCATTTCGCCGACGCCGAGGCCGAGTGCAAGGCGCTGCTCGCCGCCGGCGAGGCGGGCGAGGGCACCAATGCCCCGCAGCACAAGCTCTCCCTGCCGGCCTATGACCAGTGCATCAAGGCGAGCCATGTCTTCAACCTGCTCGATGCGCGCGGCGTGATCTCGGTCACCGAGCGCCAGAGCTACATCCTGCGCGTGCGCGAGCTCGCCAAGGCCTGCGGCGCGGCCTGGCTGAAGACCGCCGGCGGGGGAGCGGGGTGATGTCCGGCTTTATCGCTTGCTATAACACTTGCGACGAGTTTTAAACGAAACTGGCTTTTTCTATAAAAGTCTGGTCGAGTCTTAAACGTGGATAGAAGTCAGTTCGACGCGTCGCCGGCCGGGCATCTCGTCCCGACGACACATGGCCAATGGGCCTTCGTTCCGTACGACCTCCCGCCTGTCTTCGACAGCGCGGCCATCCTGTCGTGCCTGGTCTCTGCCACTCAGGCGCTCGGCGAACTCAACGGCATCCTCCGGACGCTGCCCGATCCGTATATCCTGATCCAGCCTCTGCAAGCTCGCGAAGCGCTGGCCTCATCCAGCATGGAGGGGACGTATACCACCGTCGACGCGCTGTTGCTCGCCGAGGCGGGCTATGGCGGCTCCGCCGAGAGCGGCGACACCCGCGACGTCATGAACTATGCGGTTGCGTTGCGGAATGCCGTCGGCAGCCTTGCCGAGATTCCACTCTCGCTGCGGACGATACGCGGCGCCCATCGCGACCTGCTCCATGGCGTGACGCGGGCGCGCGGCGCGGCGATCGAACCCGGCGAATTCAAGAAGCATCAGAACTGGATCGGCGCGGCCTCCCTCGAGGCGGCGCGCTTCGTGCCGGCTCCGCCCAAGGAAGCCTATGATGCGCTGTGCCGGCTGGAACTCTATGCGCAGCGCCAGGACCGGGAGGCGACGCCGCCGCTCGTCGACGCCGCTTTGATTCACTACCAGTTCGAGGCCATTCACCCTTTCGCCGACGGCAATGGCCGGGTCGGGCGCATCCTGATTCCGGTCGCGCTCTTCGACCGCAAGGCGCTCCTGCATCCTGCGTTGTTCCTCAGCCCGGTGCTGGAGCGCCGCAAGGACGAATATATCGACCGCATGTTCGAGGTCTCGCGGGCTGGCGACTGGGAAGGCTGGTTGGGCTTCTTCATGTCGGTGGTCGAGGAGAGTTGTCGCGAGACGATCGCCATCGCCGATCGCCTGTTCCTGCTGCGGGAGCGCTATCGCAAGACCCTTCAATCGGCCGGCCGCTCGGCCTTGCTCCTTTCGATCGTCGACCGCCTGTTCACGCGTCCGGTCTTCTCGATCCCGCAGCTTGCGGAGTATCTGGGTGTCACCTACCCGGCTGCTCAGAAAAACCTCGAGACGGTACTTGCTCTCGGAATCGTCGAGGAAGTGCCCGAAACCGCCCATCCCAAATTCTTCGCAGCGCGCGAAATCATGAACACGATCACCGGACAGTCCTGATGCCTGATCTCCTGCTCGAACTCTTCTCCGAAGAAATCCCGGCGCGCATGCAGCGCCGGGCGGCGGAGGACCTGAAGAAGCTCGTCACCGATGCGCTGGTCGAGCGCGGCCTCGTCTATGAGGGCGCCAAGGCCTTCGCCACGCCGCGGCGCCTGGCGCTGCATGTCGCCGGCCTGCCCGTGCGCGGCCGCGATGTCCGCGAGGAGCGCAAGGGGCCGCGCGTCGGCGCGCCGGACGCTGCCGTCCAGGGCTTCCTCAAGGCGGCCGGGCTTGCCTCGCTCGATCAGGCGACCATCGTCAGCGACCCGAAGAAGGGCGACTCTTACGTCGCGGTGATCGAGAAGCCGGGGCAGGAGACGATCGCGGCGATCGCCGAGATCGTGCCTGCGGTGATCCGTAGTTTCCCCTGGCCGAAATCGATGCGCTGGGGCAAGGCCTCGGCTGCCGGCGCCAGCCTGCGCTGGGTCCGCCCGCTGCATTCGATCCTCTGCACCTTCGGCGCCGAGACCGAGGAGACTGAGATCGTCCCCTTCGAGGTCGACGGCATCGTCTCGGGCAACATCACCCGCGGCCACCGCTTCCATGCGCCGGGCCCGATCACGGTCAGGCGCTTCGAGGACTATGTCGCGAGCCTGGAGCGCGCCAGGGTCGTGCTCGACGCCGACCGGCGCAAGGAGATCATCGCGACGGATGCCAAGAACCTCGCCTTCGCCGCCGGGCTCGAACTGGTCGAGGATGAGGGGCTGCTGGAGGAGGTCGCCGGCCTGGTCGAATGGCCGGTCGTGCTGATGGGCTCCTTCGAGGAGCGCTTCCTCGAGATCCCGGGGGAGGCGATCCGCGCCACCATCCGCGCCAACCAGAAATGCTTCGTGCTGCGCGATCCGGTCAGTGGCGAGCTCGCCAACCGCTTCATCCCGGTCTCGAACCTGATGGCGAGCGATGGCGGCGAGGCGATCACCGCCGGCAATGGCCGCGTCGTCCGGGCGCGGCTCTCCGACGCCGCCTATTTCTGGCAGACCGACCGCGGCCCGCTGCCCGATCTCGATACGCTTAAAGGAAGCGCCGAGAAGCTCGGGCTCGATCTGAAGAAGCCGCTCGACCAGCGCATGGCCAAGCTCGACAGGCTCGGCGTCGTCTTCCACGCCAAGCTCGGCACGCAAGGCGAGCGCGTCCAGCGCATCGCCGCGCTGGCGAGGGAACTGGCTCCCATCGTCGGGGCCGATGCCGATCTCGCCGAGCGCGCGGCAAAACTCGCCAAGGCCGATCTGCCGACCGAGATGGTCGGTGAGTTTCCCGAACTGCAGGGGCTGATGGGCCGGAAATACGCCGAGCTGCAGGGCGAGCCCGCCCGCGTCTGCGCCGCGATCGAGGAGCATTACAAGCCGCTCGGCCCCTCCGACCGCGTGCCGAGCGATCCGGTCTCGGTCGCCGTCGCGCTCGCCGACAAGCTCGACACGCTGGTCGGCTTCTGGGCCATCGACGAGAAGCCGACCGGCAGCAAGGACCCCTATGCGCTGCGCCGGGCGGCGCTGGGCGTGATCCGGCTGGTGGTTGAGAATGGGGTGCGGTTACCGCTCTGGCAGTATCTTGCGAAGCCGTTTTCGCGGACAGCACTTAGCGAGCTCTTCACAGAGTTCTTGCGCGCCAAGAGTGCGCTTGAGGCACTGGACGCCGCTAAGACAATTCCCAATGCGCTGACCCCTTCTGTAGCTGAGCTTGCCGCGATTTTTCGCGCGAGGCAGGTGGAAGGTGCGGAGCGCGTTTCCGAATTGATGTCGGTTCGGGCAATCGAATTGCTCGCCTTCTTCCAAGATCGTCTGAAAGTCACACTTCGCGATTCTGGCGCGCGGCATGACCTCGTCGATGCGGTGCTCGGTGAGGGAGCGTCGGGTAATGACGACCTCCTGCTCATCACCCGCCGCGTCGCCGCGCTCGGCCGCTTCCTCGAAACCGATGACGGCGGGAGCCTGCTCGCCGGCTACAAGCGCGCCGCCAATATCCTCAAGGCCGAGGAGAAGAAGGACGGCGAGGGCGCTTTTGCCGGCGCCGCCGATCTCCAGCTCATCGCCGAGGCCGGGCTGATCGAGGAGAAGGCGCTCGCGGTGGCGCTCAGCCAGGCGACGCCGAAGGCGGAGGCTGCCATCGCTGCCGAGGACTATGAGGGCGCCATGGCGGCGCTGGCGGAGCTCAGGCCCGCGGTCGACGCCTTCTTCGACAAGGTCACGGTCAACGATCCCGATCCGCGCTTGCGCGCCAACCGCCTGAAGCTGCTGGGCCAGCTCCGCGAAGCGAC
>NZ_JAKFED010000058.1:0-54287 GCF_036675845.1 Allobosea sp.
GCCCGGCCGGCGCCGCGACGCCGGACTTGGCCAGGGCGACCGGAGCGAGGGCGAACAGGCCGCCGAACAGGCAAAAAAGAGGCAAAACCGGAACGCGGGCCATGTCGGCGCCCTCCTGCGCTGGGAATCATGCCGCTGGGGGCACGCTAGCCCGCCGGCGCCCGGAAGGCGAATCGCGCGGTGGCCGTAACGCCGCAGGCAACCCGCTCCGTTAATGAGTCGTTAGTCTTACACCGTTTGATGCAAGACCAAGTGCCTGCTTGAAGGTTTTGGGCGCTGGCTTCATTCGTTTCCCATCAAACTTGTCATTTTCTAGGCCTTTCGTGAGTCGGCAATGCCCGGCTCCAACGGAAAGACCGCTGCAAGGCGGCGTTGAGGCGCGGCGGGTGGTCTGCTGCGCCGGGGGAACGAACGAGGGAGTGGGTCATGAGCATGGCACAGGCATCCGGGGCCGCCGGGCGGCGCCCGATGACCAGGGAAGAGAAGCGGGTCATCCTCGCCTCCTCCCTGGGCACGGTTTTCGAATGGTACGACTTCTATCTCTACGGCTCGCTCGCCGTGATGATCGGCGCGCATTTCTTCTCGGCCTTCGATCCCAACACGCGCGCCATCTTCGCGCTGCTCGCCTTCGCGGCCGGCTTCCTGGTCCGCCCCTTCGGCGCGCTGTTCTTCGGCCGGCTGGGTGATCTCATCGGCCGCAAATACACCTTCCTCGTCACCATCGTGATCATGGGCGCCTCGACCTTCCTGGTCGGCCTGCTGCCGGGCTACAACTCGATCGGCTGGGCGGCGCCGGTGATCCTGATCGCGCTGCGCATGCTGCAGGGCCTGGCGCTGGGCGGCGAATATGGCGGCGCGGCCGTCTATGTCGCCGAGCACGCGCCTCCGGGCCGGCGCGGCTTCTACACCTCCTGGATCCAGACCACGGCGACGCTCGGCCTGCTGCTTTCGCTGATCGTCATCCTCGGCATCCGCACCAATATGGGCGAGGAGGACTTCCGCGCCTGGGGCTGGCGCATTCCGTTCCTGGCCTCGATCTTCCTGCTCGCCATCTCGGTCTGGATTCGTCTCCAGATGCAGGAATCGCCGGCCTTCAAGAAGATGAAGGAAGAGGGCACCGGCTCGAAGGCGCCGCTTTCCGAGGCCTTCGGCCAGTGGAAGAACGCCAAGATCGCGCTGCTTGCCCTGTTCGGCCTCACCGCCGGCCAGGCCGTGGTCTGGTATACCGGGCAGTTCTACGCCCTGTTCTTCATCCAGAGCATCCTCAAGGTCGATCTCTACACCTCCAACGTGCTGATCGCCTGGTCGCTCATCCTCGGCACCGGCGGCTTCATCCTCTTCGGCGCGCTCTCCGACAAGGTCGGCCGCAAGCCGATCATCCTGGCCGGCTGCCTGATCGCGGCGCTGACCTATTTCCCGCTCTTCGGAGCCCTGACCAAGGCGGCCAATCCGGGCCTCGCCGCGGCGCATGAGAACGTCAAGGTCCAGGTCATCGCCGACCCCGCCACCTGCGGCTCGGTCTTCGATCCGGTCGGCGTGCGCACCTTCACCGCGCCCTGCGACATCGCCCGGCGCACGCTCGCGCAGCAGGCGATCGTCTACACCCAGGCCGCGGCTCCGGCCGGAACGCCGGCCAAGGTCACGGTCAATGGCAAGGAGCTCGCGATCGACGCCGGCTTCGCCGCCAACCTCGCCCGGGAAGCGGTCGCGGCCGGCTATCCGGCGGCGGGCGACGCCCGCATCGTCAAGACCGGCTTCGTCGGCGCGCTGTTCAACGGCCAGTCGCTGGCGATCATCGGGATTCTGACCATCCTCGTCATCTATGTGACGATGGTCTATGGCCCGATTGCCGCGGCCCTGGTCGAGCTCTTCCCGACCCGCATCCGCTACACCGGCATGTCGCTGCCCTACCATATCGGCAATGGCTGGTTCGGCGGCCTGCTGCCGGCGACCTCGTTCGCCATGGTGGCCGGCACCGGCGACATCTATTACGGCCTCTGGTACCCGATCGTGATCGCGATGATGACCTTCGTCATCGGCATGCTCTTCGTGCCCGAGACCAAGGATCGCGACATCCTCACCTACGACAACTGATCGTCCCCCGATCCGCCGGCCTCTTGCCGGCTGCCGAGCCCCGCCCTCGCGGCGGGGCTCTTTTTTTGCGTGCGGCGCAGCCGAGCTTGCCCTCGCCCCGCCGGGCTGGTACCGCAGCCCCGGAGCCGGCGTAGCACAGCGGTAGTGCAGCGGTTTTGTAAACCGAAGGTCGGGAGTTCGATCCTCTCCGCCGGCACCAGTCTGGCCCGCCCATGCTCGCTGGCGGCCGCGAAACCCCGATGATCTCAGCGCGATGGCGCGCCGTTCCATACGCGCCTTTGCCGGCTCCCGTTGACGGTCGGTGGAGCGCCGGCCACCACCGGCCGCAGCCGGAAAAACGAAGATGCCGGCTGCAATCTCGACCAGCCGAAGCGCAAGGCTTGCAGCATCGAGCCTCGGTGCTCCTGATGTCGGATTCGCCCGCAGCCATCTTTTCGCCTTACGCCAAACTTAGACGCCCCGCTGAAATGATTCGGCCAGACCAGATGCTGGTGGCCTGAATCTCCTCTCCCCATATCGAGTAGTTCATGCGTCGCGTTATTCTGGCTGCACTGGTTGCGGTGTCCTTCCCCATTTGTGCCCGAGCCGAGACCTCCATCGAAAAGCTCTCCTTCCAGCCGCAGGTCAAAGGATTAGCCTGCCTCAGGCCCGAAGCTCTGGCGATGATCAGGGACCTGGTCGCCAAGATCGGCCCGATCCAGATCACCTCGACCTGCGGTGGCCGTCACGCCCGGCGCTCCCAGCATTATCGCGGCAAGGCGATCGACTTCCGCCCGCTGGCAACCTCCACCCGCGCCGCCGTTGCCGCGGCCAAGGCACTGGAGAGCACGGGCGGCATCGGCTCCTATCCGAACGGGATCGTCCACGCCGATGTCGGCGAACGCGAATTTGCCTGGTTCGGCCACAAGCGCCGGAGCCGCCAGGTCGCCTACGCGCCCCGCCGCAGCCGATAGGGACCGCCTGGCTGCGTTGCCGGACGTGACGGGGAACATGCGCCGGCCAGGCGCTCTGTCGTATAGCTCCTCCGGTCGAATCGCGCCGGAGACCGGTCCATGCCGAAGCTTTGCAAGTTCACCTCGCCCACGGACGGCAAGCCCGTCTACGTCAATCCTGCCCAGGTCAGCGTCGTCTATACCCACAAGGGCGAGCCGCCCGACACGATCATCGGCTTCCGCAAGGACTTCATGCTCGGCGTGAAGGAGGGCCTTGAGGAAACCGTTGCCATGCTCGACAGGGCGATGGGCAGCGAGGCCCCGGGCCATTAGAGCCGGATCCGATCAGGTTGAACCAACCTGATCGGTGAATCCGTCTCTCACTTTGAGATGGCGCTCCGGCCCGCCTCGCGGCCGCCGCCGGATCACGCAAACGACCGGTGGACGAAGCTCCGGCTTGGCGCGCCGTCCCGACGGCCATAGGTTCCAGCAGAATCGGCCCGGACCTTGCGGCGCGGGAAGAACGGAGCGAACCGAAGCAATGACCTCTGCCGAGCAGCGCGCGAAGCTTCTGGCTCTCGCCGAGCAATGCGAGACCACCGGTCGCCCCGACCGCAACCTCGACGCCGAGATCTACGAGGCGCTGGGTTACACGGTGCGCCGCAAGCCGGTTTATCTGAAGGGGCCGCGCACGCCGCCCGGCGGCATCTACCAGCAGGGCGCGCTGTGGAAGGCGATCGGCAAGATCAGCGCCGAGATCGACGTCGCCGTCAACGTGCTGCGGCAGAAGGCTCCCGACTGGAACTGGAGCCTGCAATCCGTCGTGGCCGAGGAGCAGACCTTCGAAGCGCTGGTGGCCGGCTGCAGCGGCCAGGGCGCGCTCGCCTCGCTCGCCCTCTGCGCCGCCCTGCTCAAGGCCTTCGCCGCCCGCGGCCAGGCCGGCAAAATCACGGAAAGTTGACCTTACGCAAGCTGGCGGCAGTTGAAGCCGTCGCCTTGCCCGCTAGTTTGCTGGTCAGGCTGAGCCCAGCCCAGGACACGATGCCGGCTGGCGGGCAGCGCCACCGGGGGAGGTCGTGCCCTCACTCACCGGGTGGAGCCCGATCATGACCCGTTTGGACCCTTCGCGCCGCACCCTGATGGCGGGTGCCGGCGCGCTCGCAGTCGCAGCCACCCTCGACCTGCCCGCCGGCATCGCGCCGGCCCGGGCGCAAGGAGCTCCCGTGAACCAGAATCCCGGCTTCTACCGCTACAAGGTCGGCGACATCACCGTCACCGCCATCAATGACGGCTTCGCCCGGCGCCCGCTCGACGGCTTCGTCCGCAATGCCGAGCTCACCGACGTCAAGAAGGCGATGGAGCAGGCCTATCTGCCCTCCGACGCGCTCTCGATCAGCTTCACCACGCTCGCCATCCAGTCCGGCGGCAAGCTCGCGCTGATCGACACCGGCAATGGCGATTCCGGCGCCCCGACTTCCGGCGCCTGGATGAGGAACTTCCGCGCCGCCGGCCTCGACCCCAAGGACGTGTCGTCGGTCGTCTTCAGCCATTTCCACGGCGACCACATCAACGGCTTCCGGCTCAAGGACGGCACGGCCGTGTTCCCCAATGCCGAGGTCATGGTCCCGGCGGCCGAATGGGCCTTCTGGATGGACGACGCCAGGATGAGCGCGGCGCCGGACGCGATGAAGGGCGCCTTCGCCGGCGTGCGCCGCGTCTTCGGCCCCGTCGCCAAGGAGGTGAAGCAGTTCGAGGCCGGCAAGGAGGTGCTGCCGGGCATCACCGCGGTCGCCGCGCCCGGCCATACGCCCGGCCACACCGTCTTCGCCGTCACCTCCGGCGCCGGCAAGCTGATGATCATGTCCGACACCACCAACCACCCGGCCCTGTTCGTCCGCAATCCCGACTGGTCGGCCGTGTTCGACATGGACGGGCCGCAGGCGGCCGCCACCCGCCGCAAGCTGCTCGACATGGCCTCGGCCGACAGGATGCAGGTCGCCTTCTACCACGCCCCCTTCCCCGCCACCGGCCATATCGCCAAGGACGGCAACGGCTTCGAGCTGGTGCCGCTGCAGTGGAGCAGCGCCATCTGAATCACGCGCCCCGGCGTGGCAGGCGAGGCCGGGGTTTCACCCCGGCCTTTCTTTTTGGCGCCGCGCCGGCTCGCGATCCGGCTCGCGCCCGTGCTAAGCCGGGGTGACTGCCTGTTTGCCTGACTGCCTGCCCCACGGACCCCCTGCGATGACCGAGCGCTTCGAGGCCATCTCCTTCGTCGCCAGCGAGACGCCCGAGGCACAGGCCGCCCGGGAGCGGCTGGTCGAACGCTATGGCGACACCGATCCGGCAGAGGCCGGGATCATCGTCGCCCTCGGCGGCGACGGGCTGATGCTGCAGACGCTGCACCGCTTCATGGGCACGGCCAAGCCGATCTACGGCATGAATCGCGGCTCGGTCGGCTTCCTGATGAACGAATTCCGCGAGCGCGGCCTGCGCAAGCGGCTCGAAGCGGCGCAGCGCAGCGTCGTGCACCCGCTCGCCATGACCGCGCTCGACCGCGACGGCCACAAGGTCGAGGCACGCGCCATCAACGAGGTCTCGCTGCTGCGCCGCTCCTACCAGGCGGCGAAGCTGCGCCTCTCGGTCGACGGCCAGGTGCGACTCGAGGAGCTCGTCGCCGACGGCGTGCTGCTGGCGACGCCAGCCGGCTCGACCGCCTACAATCTCTCCGCCAATGGCCCGATCCTGCCGCTCGACGCGCCGCTGCTGGCGCTGACACCGCTCTCGCCCTTCCGGCCGCGGCGCTGGCGCGGCGCGCTGCTGCCCGACCATGCGCAGGTGACGATCGAGGTGCTGGAGGCGGAGAAGCGCCCGGTCAGCGCCGTCGCCGATCATATCCAGATCGAGAACGTCGTCTCGGTGGCGATCGCGATCGACCGCTCGCGCGACCTCGTCATGCTGCACGACCCCGGCCACAGCCTGGACGAGCGCATCCTGAGGGAACAGTTCGGGTATTGAGAGGCGGAGAACGTCATTCTCGGGCGGAGCGAAGCGCAGACCCGGGAATCTCCGGAGAGAGATGCTCGGGTCAGGCCCGAGCATGACGCGGAGAAGCAACTAGGCCGCGTCGCGCAGTTCGCCGAGTTCCAGCTCGATCAGGAATTGCGGGTCGGCCTCGACCAGCAGCGCCAGCGCCGCATCGTCGGCGAGCGAATCGGCGAGCCCCCTCGCCTCCTCGCGGGCAGCTTCGGCATCGAGCCGGCGCAGCAGGGCCATCAGGGCATGCGACTCGGCGCCCTCCAGGCCATCGCAGGCGATCAGCACCTCGGAGAGCAGCGCCCGGTCGATGCCGCTCGCGCCCGCTCCGGCCCTGTAGCCGCCGCGCTTCAGCGCCGCCACGGCCGCGGCAAAGGCCGGCAGCAGCGCGCCCGGCATCGCCGCCTTGCGGTAGAGCGCCTTCAGCCCCGAGCCGCCACGGTCCCAGAGCAGCGCCCGCACCCGCCTCGATGGCAGCTCGGAAAGGGTGGCGAAGGCGGCCTCCGCCAAAGCCGGCTCGCCGCTGAGCAGCGAGCGCAGGATCACGCCGGGCGTCAGCCGCCCGTTCTCGCGCAGGCACTCGACGATCGCCGGCGCGTCGCTGTCGTCGCCGCCGGCGGCGAGCGCCACGGCGACGCGCTCGGTCGATTCGCGGGCCAGCCTGGCGCTGCGCTCCTCGGTGAGCCAGCCGCAGCCGGTGACGAAGGCGGCAAGCGCATCCGAGACCTTGCCGGCGATCGACTGCCGCAACCCGGCCGGGAGGTCGAGGCGCGCCAGCAGCGCCTCGCGGACGGCGCCCGATTCGCCTTCGCGCTCGAAGATGCGCGCCAGCGAGAACTCCGGAATATCCGCCGTCGGGTTGCCGAGCAGCGCGAGCAGCGCCTCCTCGACGCCGACCTCGGCCAGGGCCGCCGCAACGCTCGCCGGCAGATGCGGCCGCTGCGCGATCGCCCGCTGCGCGAGGCCGTCGCCGATCGCCGCCGCATCGACCAGATCGGCCTCGCCGAGCACCGGCGACTGCGCCAGCAGCAGGGCCGCGGCATCGCTCGGCTCGGCGATCAGCCCGAGCACCAGGGTGCGCGGCGCTCCGCTCGCCCCGGCGAACTCTTCGGCAAGCGCCCGCCGCACCAGCGGCGAAGGATCGTCGACCAGAAAGATCAGCGCCGTCTCGGCCTCGCGCCGATCCTCCGGCGACATCTCCGAGCGCAGATAGGCGCCGGCCAGCGCCGCAGCGCCGGCGGCGCGCGCCTCGGCCGGGGCAGTGCGGGCCCAGAGCAGGAAGCGGCGTACGATCATCCGCGCCTGCCATGCGTCATGAAGGCGCTCAGATCGAGCGGGCCGCGGCGCTGCGAGGAGCGCACGGCCTTGCCCGCAGCGGCCGCGACCTCCTGCTGGCTTTCGGCCGCAAGCTCGCGTGGCCGCACGGGCGGCAATGGCGCGCGCATCGCGACCGGCGCCGGAGCAGCGGCCTGGGCTTCGCTGCCGGCGGCCGGCTTGGAGGCGCTCTCGCCCTCCGCCGCGGCGCCCCGGCGCGGAAAATAGCGGGTGGCGGGGTCGGCATCGGCCGCGCGCGTGGCGCCGCCGCTGCGCGGCGTCGTCCAGAGATTGGCCACCGCCTTCGAGACCGGGGTGCGCGGACCTTCGGTCGAGAACAACCCGATCAGCCCCTTGGCGCGTCCTGGTGCGAGCGCCGCGGCGATCGGCACTACCGCCGGCTCGGCCGCATAGGCCGTTGCGGTCGTAGCGTTGGGGCGGGCCTGCGCCAGCATCGCCCCGGTCGAGGCCGCGACCTGGGTGTTGGCATGGCTCGCGGCGAGCAGGCCGTAGACCTCCTGGACGCTGCGCGCCCGGCCGCTCTTGTCGAAGAAGATCGCCTTGTTGGCCGCAGCCGCTTCCGGAAAATCGCGGGCGGCGGCGCGGCCGGGGTCGCTGCCGGCGGTGCGGATCAGGTCGCTGGCGCCGCGCGCGCCGAGCACATGGGCGATGTAGAGCTCGCCGGCATGCGGCTGGCGGCCGAGCGCCGCGCCGAGCTGCTCGCCGTTCTTCTGGGTCAGGGCTCCGGCCATCACGGCGGCGACCTGCGGATCGTTGCGCAGCTGCAGGATCTTTTCGCGCATGGCCGGATCGGCGACGGTCAGGCGGCCATTCTCGCCTTCGCTGATCGCGCCGGCATAACTGGCCATGCCCTGCTTCGGGCCTTCCTGACGCATGATCGAGAGCCAGGTCTGCTCGATGAACTGGAACAGCCCGGTCGCGCTCGAGGTCCGCGCCTTGGCATCGGGTTCGAGCGAGGATTCGCGCTGCGCCGTCTTCAGCAGATAATCGAAGCCGACGCCGGTCCGGTCGGCGCCCTCCTTGATGGCGCTGACGACCGGATTGGCGGGCGTTGTCTCGCGGGCGCTCGGCGTGCTGAAAAGGAACATGGAAAGTCACTCGGGCTGCTGCCGTTCCGGTCGGACGGAAGCACCTGTGGAGACTGGACCGGTTATGGTAAGCGAACCGTTAAGGCGCCTGCCATGAGCCGGCTCGGATACGCAGAAAACGCCGTGGGAGCAGGATGATGACGGAACCGAAACGACACCGGCGCGGCGGCCTCTATTTCGAGGACTTCACGGTCGGCGCCTCGATCGAGCATGGCCTGACCCGGACGGTCACGCAGATGGACAACATGCTGTTCTCCAACATGACCTTGAACCCGCAACCGCTTCATATCGATGCGCATTTCTGCGCGACCGAGACCGAATGGGGCAAGCCGCTGATGAACTCGCTGTTCACGCTCGGCCTGATGATCGGCATCTCGGTCAACGACACCACCGTCGGCACCACGATCGGCAATCTCGGCATGACCGACGTCGCCTTCCCCGCCCCGCTCTTCGAGGGCGACACCATCAACTGCACCACCGAGATCGTCGCCAAGCGCGAGTCGAAATCGCGCCCCGACGCCGGCATCGTCGACTTCCACCACCGCGCCTACAAGCAGGACGGCACGCTGGTGGCCCAGTGCCGCCGCCAGGCCTTCATGAAGAAGCGCCCTCTCGAAGCGGGGCAAGCCTGATGCGTTCCCTCCTGTTCCTGCCGGGCGACAGCCAGAAGAAGCTGCAGAAGGGGCTCGAGAGCGGGGCCGACGCCCTGATCCTCGACCTCGAGGATTCGGTCGCGCTCGATGCCAAGCCGCAGGCGCGCGAACTCGCCCGCGATTTCCTGAAGGAGATCGGCGCGCGGCAGCGCCGTCCGCGCCTGATCGTGCGCGTCAACGCGCTCTCGACCGGGCTGACCGAGGCCGATCTCGACGCGGTCATCCCCGGCGCGCCCGATGCGATCATGCTGCCCAAGGCCGAGGGCGGCCCCGATCTGACCCATCTCGCCGCCCAGATCGCGGTGCGCGAGGCCGAAGGCGACCTCGCCGACGGCGCGACCCGGATCATCGCCATCGCCACGGAGACCGGCAAGGGCATCTTCGCCCTCGGCAGCTATGCCGGCGCCAGCCACCGGCTCGAAGCCCTGACCTGGGGCGCCGAGGACCTTTCCGCCGATCTCGGCGCCGAGACCAACCGGCTCGAGGACGGCAGCTATGCCGACCCCTACCGGATGGCGCGCGCCCTTGTCCTCTTCGCCGCCGCCTCCGCCCAGGTCGACGCGGTCGACACCGTCTTCACCGCCTTCCGCGACGATGCCGGCCTGCGCGCCGAATGCCTGGCCGGGCGGCGCGACGGCTTCACCGGCAAGATGGCGATCCACCCGGCCCAGGTCGCGATCATCAACGAGGTCTTCTCGCCCTCGCCCGAGGCGCTGGCCCGGGCCGAGGCAATCATCGCGCTGTTCGACGCCAATCCGGGCCTCGGCGTCATCGGCCTCGATGGCGAAATGCTCGATCGCCCCCATCTGATGCGGGCGCGTCGGCTCAAGGCGCGCGCCGACAAGCTGGCCTGACGCAGGCGGTCTCAGGCGTCCGGTTTCGCGGAGCCGGCGCAGGCTGCAACCGTGCCGGACTCCGCCCGCAGCGTGGCACCGCCGAAGATCAGGAAGCTGATCGCGGCCAGAACCCCGGCGCTGATGCCGCCATACAGCATCACCCAGCCGAAACCATGCACCAGCGCCATATGCACCCCGGCGCCGGACGGATCGTGCAGCGCCAGGGCCGGATAGGCCTCGCGCAGCGAGCCGAGATTGCCGGCGGCGATCGAGGAGGCCAGCGCCTGCAATTGCGACCGGTCGAGGACGACCGAAAGGGCATCCGGCAGCGAGCGTCGGATGCCCTCCACCAGGATCAGCCCCATCGCCGCAATGTTGATCGCGAGCGCGATCAGGCGGGCGCTGATGTCGATGCCGGACGCCATGCCGGCGCGATTGCTCGGGACCGCCCCGGTCGTCGTATTGGTCACCGCAGTGCTGGTCAGGCCCAGTCCGACCCCGGCCAGCAGCACGCCGGGCAGCAGGGTCACCCAGCTCGCCTGAGCAAGGCCGCTGCCGAGCCACATCGCGATGAAGCCGGCGCCCATCACGGCCATTCCCAGGGGAATGACGGCTTGCGGGCCGTAGCGCCGCAGCAAGTGGTCGGCGACAGGCGGCATCACCATGAAAGGGATCGTGTAGGCCAGAAGCAGGAGCCCGGCGGCCTCGCTGCCGAGACCAAGTCCGCTCTGGAAATAGATCGGCAGGTAGATGATGAACGGCCAGTAGCTGAAATTCATGCCGATGCAGCCGATGATCGCGCCGCTGAACCGGCGAATCCGGAACACCGAGAAATCGAACATCGGCTGCGGCGCGCGCTTCTCCACCATCAGGAAGGCGAGGAAGCTGGCGAATGCCAGGCCGGCAAGGCCGATCGTCGCCGCAGCGCCGAGCTCGGCAGCCTGCGTGATGACATAGGCAAAGCCGAAGACCGCCAGGGTCAACGTGACGATGCCGGGCACGTCGAGCTTTTTCGCGTGCGGATCGCGCGATTCGCGGATGCCGATCGCGGCCGGCACGAGTGCCAGGACGGCCAGCGGCGCGTGGATCAGAAAGACCCATTGCCAGCTCGCCAGGGCCGCGATCATGCCGCCGATCACCGGGCCGAAGCCCAGCCCGATGCCGCTGACCACGCCCCAGATGGTGAAGGCCCTGCCGCGCTCGCGCCCGTCCGGAAACTGGTGCGAGATGATGGCGACGGCGCAGGTGAACATGGCGCCGCCGGCCATGCCCTGCAGGAACCGGCCGGCGATCAGGATCGAGGCGCTCTGCGCCAGTCCGCAGATCAGCGACGTCGCACCGAAGGCGGCGGTGGTCACGATGAAGACGCGCTTGCGGCCATAGCGATCGGCGAGCGTGCCGGTCGCCATCAGCACCGTGGTGCAGGCGATGGTGTAGGCGTTCATGATCCACTGCAGCGCCCTGAAATCGGCCGGCAGCGCCGATTCCAGAGTCGGCAGGATGACCGGTACGCTGGAAATCTCGAGGCCGAACATGAGGGACGCCAGACAGACGCCCGCCAACGCCGCCGTATTGCGCGCGGAAGAAGAGATGGTCATGACAAGCGCCTTTCGAGATCGACCCGCATCGGCCGGGATCGATGGAGGCACCCGTCTAGGGGCTGCTCTTGCATGACGTAAATGATTTAATTTCCTGATTTTCAGTTCTGGTGATAATATATCGGCATCATGGATTTTGCCCCGGAACTGTTGCGCGCCCTCGTTGCGGTCAAGGAGGCCGGCGGGTTCACCCGTGCGGCGGAACGGCTGCACCTGACGCAATCGGCGGTCAGCCACCAGATCCGGCGGCTGGAGGAGCAGGTCGGCAGTCCTCTCCTCGTCCGGACCACGCGCAAACTGGCGCTGACCACGGATGGCGAAGACTTTCTTCGCCACGCGAAGCAGATCTTGCAGGCCCATGCGGCTTTGAGCCGGCGCTTTCAGTCGTCGTCCCTCGCGGGCTCGATCCGCTTCGGGGTGCCGGAAAACTTCCTGGGCGACCAGCTGCCGCAGCTGCTCAGCCGCTTCGCCCGCGCCTTCCCCGCCGTGCGTCTGGAAGCATCGGTCAGTGTTTGCCAGGATTTCAGCGCCAGGATCGAGAGCGGCGAACTCGATCTCGCGGTGGCGATGCGCCGGGCTGGCGAAACCGGGGGAACGGTGCTGCGGCGATCACGGTTCGTCTGGGCCGCAGCCGAGGATTTCGCCTTCCCGCCGGGCTCGTCGCTGCCGCTCGCACTGTCGCACCCGCCCTGCCTGTGCCGTACGGTCGCGGTCGAGGCCTTGGCTGACTCGGGCGTCGAATGGCACACCGGTTTCACCTCCGCCAATCTGCACGGGCTGCGGGCGGCCATGCTGGCGGGGCTCGGCGCCTCGATCATCGCCCATGACGAGATCGAGCCGGGAATGAAGGTGCTCGAGCCCGGCTATGGCCTGCCGCCACTGCCTGAGCTGGAGTTCGCGCTGATCTGGTCTCCTGGCGGCAAGACGCCCTGTGCGCGCGAGCTTGGGCGGCTGATCACCGACACCGCGAGAAACCCCGACGGCGAGATACGGCATCCGACCCGGGCGCCGCGGCCAAAAGCACGGGCCGACAAGCCGGTTTAACGGATTGCCGGAGCCGATTCGGATGATTCAGGTTTTCGAGATCACGGCACTGTGTTGCCGAGGCTGCGCCGGGAAAGCCGTCACGGCACGCTGATCCGCGGCAGAGCCGACTGCATCTGCTGGAGTCTGTTTTTTTCACTCGGAACCACCGCCGTCATCCTGGACAAGCCGCGAAGCGGCGCAGCTCCGGGATCCATTTTAGAGCTCCGGAGCCTTACGATAGATCCCGGGCCGAGCTTCGCTCGCCCCGGATGACGGCGGTGGTTCCGAGTAAAAGTAGCCGACTCTAGCCCCCGGGCGGGCGCGTGATCGAGAACAGCTCGGCGACCTCGGCATAGTCGCTGTAGCCGCAGCGCGCGATCGGGTTGGCGGCGGCGGTGTCGAAGCGGCCGTCGCGGATATAGGCCTCGTCGATGAAGACGCCGACGACCTGCCCGAGCACCATCCAGCGTGGCACCGGCTGGCCCTCGAGATCGCTGAGCTGCTGCACCGAGAGCAGCTTGCATTCGAGCGCCGCCGGGCTGGCTGCGACCCGCGGCGGCTTGACGAAGCGCGAGGGCGCCATCGCCAGCCCGGCATGGGCATACTCACTCTCGCCGCGCGGTAGCGGCGCCGAGGTCTGGTTCATCTGCTGGTCGAGCGCCCGGGTGACCAGGCTGCAGGTGAACTCGCCCGTCTCCTCGATGAAGGCGACCGCGTCCTTGCGGTTCTCCGAGGAGAACATCACGATGTTGGGGCGCGACGAGACGGCGTTGAAGAAGCTGTAGGGCGAGAGATTGACCTCGCCCTTGGCGTTGAGCGCGGTGATCCAGCCGATCGGCCGGGGCGCGACGATCGCCTTGAACGGGTCGTGCTTCAGCTCGTGAGGCTGGCCGGTGCTCGAATAGATCATGGCCGCTTCACTTCCCGTAATGGCTGACGATGGTCGCAAGGTCCGGCCGCTCGCGGTCGGCCGGCCTGCCATCGGCAGTGCCGAGATGGACGAAGCCGGCGATGCGCTCGCCTTCCTCGATGCCGAAGGCCGCCAGGATGTCGCTGTCGAAGGCGAACCAGTTCGTCAGCCAGGAGCCGGAAAAGCCCATCGCCTCGGCGGCGATCAGCAGGTTGAAGCAGACCGCGCCGGCCGAGAGCTCCTGCTCCCATTGCGGGATCTTCTCGTGCTGGCGGGCGCGCGACACAACCGCGACGACGAGCGGCGCATGGGCGAGGCGCTTGCTCTCGAACGCGACCTTGTCTTCGGGCGCCTGCGGGTTGCGCTTGCGGAAGACCTCGCCGACCAGCGCGGCGGCCCGCGCTTTGGCCTGCCCCGAGAAGACGATGAAGCGCCAGGGCACGAGCTTGCCATGGTCGGGCACGCGCGCCGCAATGGTCAGGAGCTCGGAAAGCTGGCGCTCGTCCGGGCCGGGCTCGGCCAGAAATTGCGGTGGAACCGAGCGGCGGAGCTTGAGCAGGGCGAGCGTGTCGGTCATGAACGATCCAGTCAGGAGACGAAGGCAGGGCGAGCGCCGCTGGCGGCCGCCCCTGAGTTAAGGTTTTGCCATGATGAGGACAAGCGAGCCTGCTCCTTCTCCGGCGCAAGGACAATGACGGCGCAGCGCATGTTTCAAATCGAAGAATTACAGGCAGGCAGCAGGCTGGCCGGGCGCCGTTGCGTGGCCGCCCTTCTGGCCGCCCTCCTTGCCTTGCCCGTGTTCGCCCTCCCCGCCCTCGCCCAGGTGCCGGACGCCGCCCCTTCGCCCGCCAAGCCGAGTTCGGTCACCACGCCGGCGCCTGCCGCCAGCAGCGCCATCGGCTCGCGGGCCGGCCAGGCGATGCTGACCCTGGGCGCGCAGTTCTCCTCCGACCGCAAGCCGATCCGCTCCGGCCTGGTCTGGCGCGTCCTGATCGAGACCGCCGACGGCTCGCCGCCGCGCATCGTCGCGCGCTCGAGCGATGCCGAGCCGGTCTTCGCGCTCGAGCCCGGCGTCTATCTTCTCCACGCCGCCTATGGCTTCGCCAGCGGCACCAAGCGCGTCGCGCTCGGCCCGCAGGGGCTGAGCGACAAGATCAGCATCAGCGCCGGCGGACTGTCGCTGGCAGGCTCGATCGGCGAGACGCCGATTCCGGCGGCGCAGCTCACCTTCTCGGTGTTCGTGCCGCTCCAGGGCAATTCGGAAGGCCGGCTCGTCGTCGCCAACGCCAAGGCCGGAGACCTGATCCGGCTGCCGGAAGGCACCTATCACATCGTCTCGACCTATGGTGATTCCAACGCCATCCAGCGCGCCGATGTCCGGGTCGAATCCGGCCAGGTGACACAGGCGACGCTGCATCACCGCGCTGCGCTGGTGACGCTGAAGCTGGTCGCCGGCCCCGGCGGCGAGGCTTTTGCCGGCACCGCCTTCAGCGTCCTCACCCCCGGCGGCGACGTCATTCGCGAGGCGATCGGCGCCTTTCCGCAGGTCATCCTGGCAGAGGGCGACTATGTGCTGATCGCCCGGCAGGAGGGGCAGGTCTTCTCGCGCGACTTCAAGGTCGAGGCCGGGCGCGACCGCGACATCGAGGTGATCGCGCGCTGATCCCGGTTCGCCGGAGCTTTCAGTTGCCCGGCTTGGCGGCGACGCCGTCCTGGCGTGTCCCTGTCAGCGCCGCGGCGATCCCGTCGGCGAGGCGCACGGCGAGGCAGCGATAGCCGGCATCGACGACATGCAGGTCGCCGTCCATGCCGACAAGTTCCTCCGGCGTGAACTGCCTGGTGCGCGACCAGGTCCGCATCATGCCGTAACGCGGGAACACCGAGACATTGTTCTCGGCCGCCGTCCTCGCCAGCACGGCGCGGTAGTCGTCGTATTTCGGATAGCGCCCCTCGCGCGGCAGCCATTGCAGGTCCATCAGCACCGGGTCGATCCCGGCGCCCCGCAGCTGGCGGATGCCCTTCTTCAGGATCTTCGCCAGCTTCTCCTCGCCGATGTCGCGGATGGCGTCGTTCGCCGCCGTCTGCCAGATCACCAGGGAAGGCTTCTCGGCGATGACGTCGCTCTCGATGCGCAGCAGCATCTCATAGGCGGTCTGCCCGCCGACGCCCTTGTTGATCACCGTGACCTCGCGGCCCGGCAGGCGCCGGCGCAGTTCGGTCTCCAGCACGGCCGGATAGCTGCTGTTGGCCTCGCTCGCGCCCGAACCGGCGGTGGTCGACGAGCCGAGCGCGACGATGGTGAGGCGGTTGGTCTCGGTCAGCGCCCGCTTCGAGGCCGGCAGCAGCGGCATGAACGGGTGCTGGCTGGCCCCGGCCCGGCAGCGGGCGTCATTGGCGGGGGGGAGCGGCTTCGGCGCCGCGAGCGCCGGCGACAGCGCGCAAGCCAGGGCGGCGGCGATCAGGCCGCGGCAGGCTGCTCGCGAGTGGCGCCGGCGGCGCGTGCCGTAAGCGTCTTGTACCACGACAGAAACATTCCTAGCCCGGCGAGGATCGTAATCCCTGTCAGGTTTACAAGCAATTGTACCCACAGGACGAAGGAGGTCTCGGCCAGGATGATCTGCCCGGCGATGGCGAGCACGATGCCGGCGCAGAAGACTTCGAGGGAATGGCGCCCGATCACCGCCAGCCCGCGGCCGATCCGGCTCCGCAGCAGCGCCGCCTCCGGGCTGAGATAGCGCAGCACCAGCCAGACCAGCGCCAGCAGGTGCATCACCCGCGCCGCGGCGAGATTGGTCTTGTCGATGCCGATCTGCAGCCCGTCGATCCATTCCCCCAGCAGCGGCACGCCGGCGAGGAGATTGCTGGAGGAGAGCTTCACGGCGGCGGCGAAGACCACCACGGCGATCGCCAGCAGGTCGAGCGCCGGCAGCTTCGGCAACCGGGCGCCGACCAGCGCCAGGCGGCCGAGGACGACACCGAGGACGAAGATCACCTGCCAGGCGAAGGGGTTGAAGAACCAGCCCGCCTCGCCCGGATGGTTGGGCAGGTTCAGCCCGAGATGCGCCGCGCCCTGCCAGACCACCAGCGACAGCAGCAGCGTCGGCAGCGGGCTGGTGCGGGCGGCGACATAGATCAGCGGGAACAGCGCCAGCAGCACGATATAGAGCGGCAGGATGTCGAGATAATAGGGCTGGTAGGTCAGGCCGAGGGCGTTGACGATGGCGGTCGGCGTGTCGCTGAAGAAGGGCTGGACGTTGATCGCTTCCATGTAGAGCGAGTTCTGGGTGCGCACGATCGCGGTGGCGATGATGCCGCAGACCAGCACGAACAGCGCCAGATGCGCGATGTAGAGCGTCCAGATCCGGGCGCCGACCTTGAGCGAGCCGACCAGCAGGCCGCGCTGGTCGATCAGGCGGCCATAGGCGAAGGCCGCCGAGATGCCGGCGAGCAGCACGAAGATGTCGGCCGCATCCGAGAAGCCGAAATTATGCGGCATCGCCGAAGAGACGATGTTGCCCGGCATGTGGTTGACGAAAATGATCAGCAGGATGAGGCCACGGATGACGTCGATGCGCAGGTCGCGGCTGGGCGAGGCCGCGTCGCGCGGTCCCTTGCCGAACAGCATCAGGCGCCAGAAACCGCTCACTTCGTCACTGCTCCGTCAGGCGCTGAATCGGGAGGTCGCCAGCGACTTGTTCATCTGACGTTCATGTTAACATTATGTCACCGCCAAGGCTCCGCAGGCCTCGATCACAACCATGTGCTTGCAGAGGTGACATCCGCGCCGCCGGTCCGTTCCGGCGCGCCGTCAGTAGGGCGGCTCGGCGTGGACCAGTTTGCCGTCGATCAGCAGGCGCTTGATCGCGGCCTGCCCGGAAGGAGCGATCGCCGCGACGATCTCGATCCGCTTGCGTTCGGTCCGCTCGATGGCGCCGCCGCTGCCTTGCGGCACGAAATAGCTCTCCAGCCCATAGGCGACCCGGATCGCGCGCATGCCGAGATCGCAGTCGGGCTCGCCGTCGGGTCCGGCAAGGCAGCTCCCGGTCGAGGTGACCCGGCCCTCGATCACGCTCTCGCCCGCGCCGACAGCCGGCCTGGCGAGATAGATGCCCTTCGCCTCGGCAAAGCCGTCGGCCCCCGGCGCCAGGCGGACATAGACCGTCTGGTTGCGGCGCAGGGCCTTCTCGCCGTCGAGGGTCGCCGGATCGAGGGTGCTGATCTTGTAGCCCAGGATGACATAGTCGCCGCGGAACAGGTCGCGCGGATCGACCGGGGCCGTCGCCAGCCGAACCTCCGCGCCGGCGCGCAGGATGCGGGCGCGCGATTCGACCAGCATCAGGATCAGCCCGCCGAGGATCAGGATTGCGGCCAGCGCCCGCCAGAGCACCGGCACGCGGCGGGTCCAGGTGTCTGCGGACGGAAGGCGGATCACGACGCAACCTCCGTCGGCCGGGCGAACTTCGCCAGCAGCCGCCTCGCGCCGCTGGCGAGCCCGATCAGGATCGCGCCGGCGGCGAGGAAGAACAGCGACTGGTCGAGCAGCGTGCCGATCGTCTGCCAGAGCAGGATCAGGACGGCGACGGCGAACAGGGCCGAACCGGCGATCGTCAGCCGGCGCACGCCGCCGCCAGCCCCGGCGACGACGAGGCCGATCGCGATCGCCAGGATCAGCGTCGCGACCGCGACCTTGCCCGGCAGCGAAACCGCGCCGCCGCTCCAGAAAAACACCGGAACCAGCAGGGAAAGCAGCAGCGCCAGCGAAAGCGGCCAGACGAAGTGCCGCTCGCGGCCGAGCAGTCCGAGGCCGGTCAGTGCCGGTATCGCCAGCGCATAGGCGAAATAATTGAGCCAGATCGCGGTGCCGGGCCGCGCCTGATGGGCATCGAGGATGCGGATCAGCTCGACATTGAGCGAAAGGATCAGCCCGATCAGCCCCCAGGGCAGGCAGGCGGTCAGCAGGCCCGGCCCACCCCGGTCGAGCGCCCAGGCCCCGAGCGTGACGAACAGCACGGAGAGCGCCAGCCCGTAGGCGAGCAGGCCGTAATCGAAGCGCATGAAGCTGGCATTGCCGGGGAGCGAAGCGAACCAGAGCAGGGCGGCGAGCACGGCGACATGGTGGACGAGGCGGTTCTGCCGTGTCGCGGCGAGCCACAGCGCCGGCAGGAAGGCGAGCCAGAAGCCGAGATGGACCTCGCCGTCGCTCTCGTCCCAGCGGCCGCCGGTCCAGGCGCAGATCGCGACGATCGCGATGACCAGAGCCCCGTTCGAGCGTAGCAGGAAGGCGGCGATCAGCGCCCCGACGGCGATCAGCAGGGCGCCACCCGGCCAGTCGGTCGGCAGATGGTACATCTGCCCGACGAGGGCGACGCCGGCGGCGAAGATCAGCACGCCGCAGGTCGCGGCGGCATCCGCCCCGCCGGTGGAGCCGCGGCTCTCCAGCCTGGCGGCGACGCCGAGCGAGATTGCGAGGGCGACGAGGATGAGGCCGAGCTTGACCAGCCGCGGCATCTCCTCCCAGTTCGCCGCGACGAAGGCGGAAACGCTGGAGGCGATCAGGAGCCCGCCGAACAGGCCGAGCAGCGCCGGCAGCCGGAAACCGCCCTCCTGCCCCAGCGAACGGCGGATTGCAGTTGCGCTCTCGGCGCTGACCAGGCCTTCGCCCACCCAGCGGATCAGATCGGCGTCAAGCCGCTTGCGATAGGAACCGGTCAGCATCACCAGCCATTTGGCACGGGCAGAGGCGTTTTGGCGAGGGCGGAGCAGCTACTCTCGCGCGCTACCCACCTGCGCCGTCCCGGGGGCCCCGAAAAGGGCTCCCGGGACCCGTGCCTGAACCCCTATCAGCTTGGTTCCGGTATCGCTCGCGAATCTGCGCTTCGCTGCACCGCCGACGACTGGTCGTTTCTGCCGAGGTCACGAACGACCCACTTCTCCCGCGCCTTCTTGAGCCGTGCGAGGTCCGGCGGCGTCGCCTCTTCGGTCAGCGCCGCGATCACGGCGTCGAGCGACATCACGGTCTGGGCCTGGCTACCGAGCCGGCGCACGGTCACCGTCTTCTCCTCGGCCTCGCGCTTGCCGACGGCGAGGATGACCGGGACCTTGGCCAGCGAGTGCTCGCGGACCTTGTAGCTGATCTTCTCGTTGCGCAGGTCGGCGCGGGCCCGCAGGCCGGCCGAGAGGCAGGCCATGGTGACCTGCTCGGCGTAAGCATCGGCCTCCGAGGTGATCGGGCAGACCAGGATCTGCTCGGGCGCCAGCCAGAGCGGGAAATGCCCGGCATGGTGCTCGATCAGGATGCCGGTGAAACGCTCCAGCGATCCGCAGATCGCGCGGTGGACCATCACCGGCTGCTTCTTCTCGCCATCCGAGCCGATATAGAAGGCGCCGAAGCGCTCCGGCAGGTTGAAGTCGACCTGCGTCGTGCCGCATTGCCAGTCGCGGCCGATGGCGTCGCGCAGCACATATTCGAACTTCGGCCCGTAGAAGGCGCCTTCGCCCGGGTTGATCTCGGTCTTGATCCGGTTGCCCGACTGCTTCGCGATCGTCTCCAGCACCCTGGTCATCACCTCCTCGGCATGGTCCCAGACCGCGTCGGAACCGACGCGCTTCTCCGGCCGGGTCGAGAGCTTGATGACGAGTTCCTCGGTGAACCCGAAATCCTCGTAGACCGAGAGGATCAGCTCGTTGATCATCAGGCACTCGGCCGCGAGCTGCTCCTCGGTGCAGAAGATATGGGCATCGTCCTGGGTGAAGCCGCGCACCCGCATCAGCCCGTGCAGCGCGCCCGACGGCTCGTAGCGGTGGACATTGCCGAATTCGGCGAGCCGGATCGGCAGGTCGCGATAGCTCTTCAGCCCGTGCTTGAAGATCTGGACATGGCCCGGGCAGTTCATCGGCTTCAGCGCAAAGACCCGCTGGTCGCGCTCGGGGTCGTTCGGGTTCTCGAAGGCCGAGGCCGACTTCACCGCGAACATGCTGTCCTGGTACCAGCCCCAGTGGCCGGATGTCTCCCAGAGCGACTTGTCGAGGATCTGCGGCGCATTCACCTCCTCATAATCGGCGGCGAGCCGCCGGCGCATATAGGCGATGATTTCCTGGAACAGCCGCCAGCCCTTGGAGTGCCAGAAGACGACGCCCGGCCCCTCCTCCTGGAAGTGGAACAGGTCCATCTCGCGGCCGATACGGCGGTGGTCGCGCTTCTCCGCCTCCTCGATCTGCTTGAGATGTGCGTCGAGTTCCTCCTGCCTGGCGAAGGCCGTGCCGTAGAGGCGCGTCAGCATCGGGTTCTTCGAATCGCCGCGCCAATAGGCGCCGGCCACCTTCATCAGCTTGAAGGCGTTGCCGACCTTGCCGACCGAGGTCATGTGCGGGCCGCGGCAGAGGTCGATCCACTCGCCCTGCGCATACATCTTCAGCGTCTGGTCTTCGGGGATCGCGTCGACCAGCTCGACCTTGAAGGCCTCGCCCTTGTCGCGGAAGAACTGTTTCGCCTTGTCGCGGCTCCACTCTTCCTTGGTGAAGGGTTTGTCGCGGGCGATGATCTCGCGCATCTTCTTCTCGATCGGCGCGAAATCCTCCGGCGTGAACGGCTCGTTGCGGAAGAAATCGTAATAGAAGCCGTTCTCGATCACCGGGCCGATCGTCACCTGCGTACCGGGATGGAGCTCCTGCACCGCCTCGGCGAGGACATGGGCGCAGTCGTGCCGGATCAGCTCCAGCGCGCGCGGATCCTCGCGGTTCAGGAACTCGATCTTCGCATCGCGGGTGATCGGGTCGGCGAGGTCGACGACGGCGCCGTCGAGCGCCATGGCGACGGTGCGCTTCAGCAGCGAGGGCGAGATGCCGCCGGCCAGCTCCTTGCCGGTGATGCCGGAAGGAAATTCGCGCCTGGCGCCGTCGGGAAATGTCAGGGAGATCGTCATCGATCGCGCTCCTGCTCACTCGGGGATACGAGCCCCGTAAGTCAAGGCCGGCTGCCTTTGAAGTGCGCGGCCGGCAGCCGGATCGGCGCGCGCCGGCCCGGCCTATACGAGGCCGGCGACACAGGCAATCGCTGCGCCGTGCGAACAACCGCGGATTCTGACATCAAGCCGAGCCATCCCGGCCGGCGTGCCACGGAGGGGCGGGACGACCCGCCCCCTTTACGAGGGCACATCGGGCCGCTGTATCGGCTCGCCAGTCTCGGCCGGCGGGCCGTTGACGCCGCGCCAGCGGCCATAGGACCACGGCCGATACCAGGCGCTGCCCGGCGGCAATTCCTCGCAGACCAGGTCGATGCCGGAGGTGCCCAGCGGCGTGCAGCGGCAGATGCGCGCAAAGCCGACCCAGCCGCCGCGCCAGAGCCCGTGGCGCTGGATCGCCTCGTCGGCATAGTTCGAGCAGCTCGGCCAGTGCCGGCACTGCCGCCCGATCAGCATGGAAAGGCTGAGCTGATAGCCGCGGATCAGCAGATGGGCGCCGCGCCGCGGGGCGAGCGCGATCATGCGCCGCCATGAAAGGCTTTTTTCAGCATGTTCAGGCAGGTATGACATGGCAACTATGACAGGGCTGGCCCATCGCGGCCTCCCCGTCATCCGATTCCGCTTCCGTTGTAATGGTCATGATGCGCGCTCGCTCCTTCGCAAACACCCTCGCCCTCTCCGGGCTGATGCTTGCCATGGCTGCGGCCGCCCCAGTGCAGGCCCAGCAGCGACCTTACCTGATCTGGCTCGACGCCGCCAAAATCGACGTCGCCAAGGTGATCGGCCTGCCGCCGCCGCAGAGCTCGCCCGAGCACCGGGCCGAGTTCGAGCAGGTCCTGGCGATCTCCCAGGCCCGCACGCCCGAGCGCGAGAAGGCCGCCATCGCCGACCAGTACCAGACGCTTTCCGCCTTCCTCGAAGGCATCGACCACGCCTATGTCGAGGGCACCCATCGCGAGGTGCGCCTGCTCATGCGCGAGGCGCAGATCGAGCTCGGCATCCTGCTGAAGAGCGTCAACCGGCTGACCAACCGCGTCCGGCCCTTCGCGATGTGGAACAAGGTCCGCGTCAAGCCCTGCCCGGGCGCGCGCCCGACCGGGACCTCCTTCCCCTCCGCCCATGCCGCGACTGCGGCGCTCTATTCCGTCCTGCTGTCGGAGGCCGTGCCGGCGCTGGCCGGGAAGTTCGAGGACCGGGTGAAGTCCTATGACGAAAGCCGCCTGATCTGCGGCTTCCACTATCCGAGCGACCTCGAGGCCGGCGACAAGATCGGCCGCGTCGTCGCCAAGGCCCTGCTGGCCGACCCGACCTTCCGCGTCCGCTATGACGAGACCCTGCCCGAGATCCGGCTGGCCTTCGGGGTGAAATAGGCTGCTCAGCCCGCCACCGCCCCGCCCCGCCTCGCCTCGATCTGGCCGATCGCGTCGACCACGGCGTCGAAGGTCAGCATGGTCGAGGCATGGCGGGCCTTGTAGTCGCGCACCGGCACCAGCACGGAAAGATCGCCCCATTTGCCGTCCGGCGGCTCGGCGTTCTCCTTGAGGATCGCCCGGGCCCGCTCGCGGATCTCGCGCAATTCCGCCGCGGTCGAGCCGACGACATGGCGCGCCATGATCGAGGACGAGGCCTGGCCGAGCGCGCAGGCCCGGACATCGTGCCCGAAGCCGGTGACGACGTCGCCCGCCATGGTGACGTCGACCGTCACCGTCGAGCCGCACAGGCGCGAATGCGCCGTCGCGGTCGCGTCCGGCTCCGGCAGGCGCTCGAGCAGCGGAATGTTTCCTGCCAATTCCAGGATGCGCTTGTTATAGACTTCGTTCAGCATCGGTCGCCTCGGCCGGGTCTGGAGTTGCCGGCCTTCGCACCCAATATAGAGTGCCGGCGCTCACTCCGGGAGGGTGTATTCGGTTCTTGGACGAGAGGGCGACTTGTCTGCCATGTCGGCCTGCAGATCGCAGGCCGATCCAACCGTAACGGGAGGCTCCACATGGACAATGTGGTTAAGTCCTTGTCCGTAGAGCGGGCGAGAGGCCCCTCCGCAGACAAGTTCATCATCGCGCAGCCGACGCAGGCCCAGGCCGAGGAGGCGGTTCGCACCCTGATTCTCTGGGCCGGCGACGATCCGTCGCGGGAGGGGCTGCTCGAAACCCCGACCCGCGTCGCCAAGGCCTATCGCGAGCTCTACCGGGGCTATCGGGAGGACGCGCACGATATCCTCGACCGGGTCTTCGAGGAGGTCGACGGCTATCAGGACATGGTCCTGGTCCGCGACATCCCGTTCCATTCGCATTGCGAGCACCACATGGTGCCCTTCGTCGGCAAGGTCCATATCGGCTATTATCCGAGGGGCGGCGTCGTCGGCCTGTCGAAGCTCGCCCGTGTCGTCGACGTCTACGCCCGGCGGCTGCAGACGCAGGAGACGATGACGGCCCAGATCGCCCACGTGATCGAGGACACGCTGAAGCCGCGCGGCGTCGCCGTGCTGGTCGAGGCCGAGCATATGTGCATGTCGATGCGCGGCGTGCAGAAGCAGGGCTCGTCGACGATGACGACGCAGTATACCGGCCTCTTCCGCGACCCCGCCGAGCAGGTCCGCTTCTTCACCATGGTGAAGTCGCCGGGGCTGTAAGGCTTCCGAGCCGTCATGCTCGGGCCTGCCCCGAGCATCTCCTGAACGAGATTCTCGGGTCTGCGCTTCGCTCCGCCCGAGAATGACGGTGCGCTCCGATCACGCAGGACCGTTCTGCATGACGTACCAGCCTCCAGGAACCATCGCATGACCGCCTTCCCCACCCTTTCGAGCAAGCAGGAGATCGAGGAAGGCGCGGTGCTGGCCCCGAAATTCGATCGTGACGGCCTCGTCACCTGCGTCGCGACCGACGCCCGGACCGGCGAGCTGCTGATGGTCGCGCATATGAACGCCGAGTCGCTCAAGCGCAGCATCGAGACCGGCGAGGCCTGGTACTGGTCGCGCTCGCGCGGCGAGCTCTGGCGCAAGGGCGAAACCTCGGGCCAGGTCCAGAGCATCGTCGAGATGCGGGTCGACTGCGACCAGGACGCGCTCTGGATCAAGGTCCGGGTCGGCGGCGACGGCGGCTGCTGCCACACGCATCGGCGCAGCTGCTTCTACCGCACCGTGCCGCTTCGCCATGAGGCCGCCGCGCGGCTGGTCTTCGCCTGACGCAGGCTTGGCATCAGGCAGGGTCTTGGCATTCCTTTCACCAAGCTTTCATATTTACGTCAAAGGCGACCGATAGCCGTCCCTCGTTTACGGCGCCGTTCACCTTGCGCTCATCGGCTGGCGCGATCCTCGACCTTCGCGGAGGACCGTGCCGATGATACTGGAGAATATCGCCAGACGCGCTTTCGGATTGGGCGGCGGTGGAGCTGTGATGAACGATCTCACCATCCAACCCGGGCTGCGCTATGGCCGGCCGAGGATCGGGCTGGCGCTCGGCGGCGGCGCGGCCCGCGGCTGGGCCCATATCGGCGTCCTCCAGGCCCTGGCCGAGGCCGGCTACACGCCGGACGTCATCGCCGGCACCTCGATCGGCGCCGTCGTCGGCGGCTGCTTTTCCGCCGGCAAGCTCGACCAGCTCACCGAATTCGCCCTCGGCCTGACCAAGCGGCGCGTCGTCAGCCTGATGGACTTCCATATCGGCGGTGCCGGCCTGATCACCGGAGGGCGGCTGAAGCGCCTGCTGGAGCGCGATCTCGACGGCGTGCAGATCGCCGACCTGTCGCAGAAATTCGTCGCCATCGCCACCGAGCTCGGCACCGGCCACGAGATCTGGCTGACCCGCGGCCCGCTGGTCGAGGCGCTGCGCGCCTCCTATGCCCTTCCCGGCGTGTTCGATCCGGTCAAGCTCGGCGGCCGCTGGCTGATGGACGGCGCGCTGGTCAACCCGGTGCCGGTCTCGGCCGCCCGCGCGCTCGGCGCCGATGTCGTGCTCTGCGTCAACCTCAACACCGATATGGGCGGCCGCGGCACCGTCATCCAGTCGCATGGCGCCGAGCCCGACCCGGAGCCCTTCGATCCCGAACCGCCGCCGGCGGTCGCCGGCTGGTTCGGCGGCATGCGCGAGCGCGTCCGTGGCTTCGTCGGCCGCAACAACGACCAGCCCGGCCTCGCCGGAGTGATGATCGAGGCCTTCAACATCACGCAGGACCGGATCTCGCGCTCGCGTCTTGCCGGCGACCCGCCCGATGTGATGATCGGCCCCAAGCTCGGCCGCGTCGGCCTGTTCGATTTCCACCGCGCCGACGAGGCGATCGCGCTCGGGCGCCAGGCGACCGAGCGCGCCTTGGACGAGATCGCCGCCGTCGTCGCCGCGAACCCGGTGCCGCATGCCTGAGCGGCCGGACGGCCGCCAGGGTCACGCCATCGCGATATAGTCGCGCATCGCCTTGCTCTCCGCCTCGATCTCGGCGACGCGGTGCTTGACGATGTCGCCGATCGAGACGATCCCGGCGACGCGCCCACCCTCCATCACCGGCACATGCCGGAAGCGGCCGGAGGTCATGATCTCCATCAGCTCGTCGATGCTGGTCTCGAGCCGGCAGGTCACCACCTTGGCGGTCATCGCGCGCGAGACCGGCTGCGCCAGCGCCTCGCCGCCGCCGGTGCCGAGCGCCTTGATGATGTCGCGCTCCGAGAGGATGCCGAGCAGGCCGCCATCGGCCCCGGTCACCACCACCGCACCGATGCGCCTCTCGGCCAGGGTCCGCGTCGCTTCGCCCAGCGTGCGGTGCGGCTGGACCGAAACGACTTCGTGACCCTTGCTTCCGAGGATATGAGCGACGTTCATCGAGTATTCCTCCGACGATAGGCGCCGTCGACCGGCGCGCACAGGCCACTGGGACTACTGCAACGCCATCGACCGACAGGCCGTTCCCGTCTGCGGTCCGGCGCTACGCTGGACTGAATCGAATGTGGGCGAACTCTGCGGCGACGGCAAGGCGGCTGTTGCGCAGCGGCAAGGGCCTCGCACCCGCAGCGGTTGCGGGCGTCAGCGCTTCCGGACGGGCCCGCGGTCGAGCAGCGGGAAGAGCAGCAGCCCGGCGACGAAGCCGCCGATATGGGCCTCCCAGGCGATGCTCGCCTCCTCGCCGAAGATCGGCACCAGCCCTGCCCCGAACAGGATGTTGGTGACGAACCAGATCACGATGAACAGCAGCGCCCGCGAATTGCGCCAGAGGCTGCCGAACGGTTCGGCCGGAATCGCGCGCACCGCCGCATCGTCGCCGAGCCCGCCGAAACGCACGCCCGGCGAAAAGACGAAGCGGATCGCGGCTGCCGTCGCCCCCGAGACGCCGGCCGAGACGCCGACCAGCGGCAGCACGTCGAGCTCGCGCGACCACCAGTGCAGCAGGGCGCCGGCGATCGTCGAAAGCGCCATCAGGTTGAGGAAGCGCCCGGTGCCGAGCCGGCGCGCCACCGGACTGCCGAAGGCGGCGAGCCAGACCACGTTCGAGACCAGATGCAGCCAGGAGCCGTGGAGCAGCCCGTAGCTCAGCAGGGTCCACAGATGCGCCCCGCCATCGGCGAGCAGCAGCCGCACCAGTTGCAGGCGCTGGCCGAATTCGGCGGTGCCGGCATTGCCGAGAGACTGCGCCAGATCGTCGAGCCGTTCGGGCGAGAGCCACAGCGTCAGCCGGGCCGGAACGAAGGCGAGCCAGGACATCACCACGAAATCGTCAAGGGCGCTCAGAAGCTCGCGCGCGCCCTGGACCAGCACGAGCGCCGCGATCAGCCAGACCACGGCGGCGGGCAGGTTCAGGATCGGCTCGCTCGGCGGGGGGCGCTGGCGGTCTTGCTGGCGGTCTTGCGGGTTCGCGGGCATCGGGCCTTTCACTGGCTCATGCGTGGGCTTCAGGCAATCGAAAAGGCAGGAATCGAAAAGGGGAGAGCGCGAGCCCTCCCCTTGCCGCCCCCCGGCCGGTCGCGTCCCCACGCCACCCGCTAGCGATGCTGCCGACGCGCCTGGCGCGACGGCGAATTCCACGATGCGATTACATTGCATTTTAACTGGTTATCCACAATCGTAACGTCTTGTTAACCTTAACGTTACCCTGCCGGCTCACCTCGCCACGCCCCCATGGCAAGACGGCACGCGCTCTGCGTCCTTCTCTCAGACAAGGACTCGAACGTCCCCGATTCGCACGGATGCGCCCCAGTTTGGGACGCGGCCGGACAGGTATCGGACGGCGCAAGACCGGACTGGACATGAACATGAAGAACCCGAGCACCCGCCTGGTTTTTAACTATTGGGACGCCTTGCGTGGCGAGCGCAGCGCGCCGGAACGCGGCGAGATCGAGCCCGGCGCGCTGCGCCATGCGCTGGCCGACACCTTCGTTCTGGAGAACGAGCCGATCGGCCCGGTCTTCCGGCTCGCCGGCACGCGGCTCTGCGCCCTGTTCGGGCGCGAGCAGCGGGCCCGTCCCTTCGCCGCGCTCTGGCCCGACGTCCAGGCCCAGGGCGACATGCGCCGCCTCGTCCAGACCGTGATGGACGAGACCGCCGGCGCGGTCGCCGGCCTCGCCGCCGAGACCGTCGGCGGCGCCACCGTGCATCTGGAGCTGCTGCTGCTGCCGCTGCGCTATCGCGGCCGCACCCATGCCCGCGTGCTCGGCGCCCTCTCCCCTGCCGTGACGCCGGAATGGCTCGGCCTCGACACGCTCGATTCGATGCGGATGATCTCGCTCCGGATGATCTGGCCGGGCGCCCAGGCCGTGCGGCCGGCCGACGCCGCGGCGGCCGAGAAGCGGCCGAAATTGATGCTCCTGCCCGGCGGGCGGGTCTGAAAAGGCTAACCAACTCTTAACCAGCGGCCATTTAGGATCATTTCGGTTAAGGACCGGAATCCGTGATGCTGACCGCGCTGAACAATCAGAGGAAGGCGCCGGCGCCCGTCGAGCGCAGGCGCCATCAGCGCATGAAGGTCGTGCTGCTCGGCCGCTACATGCTGCCCAACCGCATGGAATATCCGTGCCAGACCACGGACATCTCCCCCGGCGGCCTGCACGTCATCGCCCCGGCCAAGCCCGCCACCGGCGACCGCGTCATCATCTACCTCGAACATCTCGGTCGCATCGAGGGTTTTGCCGTCCGCACCACCCCGGACGGATTCGCCATGACGATCACAGCGACCAGCCGCAAGCGCGAGAAATTCACGGCGCAGCTGACCTGGCTCGCCAACCGCGATGAGCTCGGCCTGCCGGAGGATCGCCGCCATGAGCGCGTCGTGCCGCGCAATCCGCGCTGCGTCGTGACTCTGGAGGATGGCACCGAGCACGCCGTGCGCCTGATCGACTTCTCGCTTTCGGGCGCCGCCTTCGCCACCGACCACCAGTTCACCATGGGCGCGCCCGTGCGCCTCGGCAGCACCGCCGCCAAGATCGTGCGGCGCTTCGACGGCGGCTACGCCGCCGAGTTCCGGATGCCGCTCTCGGCCGACCTGCTCGACGAGAACCTCGAGCTCTGAGCCGGCCGCGGCCGCAAGGCCTCATTCTCTCCAAAGCAACGTCATCGACCCGCGTGACGTCGCCGCGTCGCGGCCCGACGGCTGATTGCTGACCGCTGATATCAGCGGCCTTTGGTGCAGACCTGCGTCATTGCGAGCGCAGCGAAGCAATCCAGAGCGGCAGCGCTCGATGCCCTCCTGGATTGCTTCGCTGCGCTCGCAATGACGCAATAGCGGCGTAACGGTCGATCTCGAAGGCCGTTGGTATGGGTGCCGCCTCCCCTCCTAATCCTCCGAGTTCGCCGCGTCGGCCCGGCCTCGCTGCCCCGGCGCGGCCGGTTAACAATTTCTTGCACGAGCGCAAAAAATTATTACAATCGGCTTTATACTTGATTTATACTGAGATCGAGCCTCAGAAGAAAAGCCGATTTAGATAAAATTGCTCGCATTCACTTCAAGTGATCTCTACAGCACCAAGTCATGGTCATCCCCGGGACAGGAAAGGGGACGACATGTTTTCAAGAGTTCGGGGATATCGCAGCTGCCTGATCGCCGCTGCCATCGGATTGGCTGCCACGGCCGCGCAGGGCCAGTCGCATTCCGCCGGAGTGCCGGTCGCCAGTGCGCCGATCACCGCCGGCGGCGACGCCCGTGCGCCGTATGCCTGGACGGATTTCTGCAAGCGCACTCCGGCGGAATGCGCCGTCAACACGCAGGAAGCCGATTCCGTCGAGCTGACGACCAAGCTCTGGAAGGCGATCGTCGCGACCAACCTCAAGGCCAATCGCGAGATCGAGGCGATCACCGACCAGGACCATTGGGGCATGGTCGATCGCTGGGACATCCCGCAGGACGGCAAGGGCGATTGCGAGGATTATGTCCTGCTCAAGCGCAAGCGCCTCGCCGAGGCGGGCGTGCCGCGCCGGGCCATGCGCGTCACCGTCGTGATCGACGAGGAGAATGCCGGCCATGCCGTGCTGATGATCCGCACCGATCGCGGCGACTTCATCCTCGACAACAAGCGCAACGCGATCCTGCCCTGGAGCCAGACCGGCTACACCTATGTCAAGCGCGAGTCCCAGGTCCGCATCGGCTGGACCTCGCTCGGCGGCCTGTCGACGCCGACGGTGGCCTCGCTGCGCTGACCTGACTTTCAAATATCCACGCCAGACGGGGGACCATGCTCCGGCGTGACTGAGAAGGACGGCAGTGGCTGCCCGGCGCCTTGCGCTCGAGCCCCTGCCGGATCGATGGCGAGGCCCGGTCATGTCCCCACCCACCCGTCCCCCGGCCGGGCGACGTCTAGGGCCGGCCCCTTCCCCGGGGGCCGGCCCGCTACCTTTTGGAGAACGCGCGCTTAGAGCCGCTTCATGCCGGCTGCGAAGCGCTTCCAGTTCGCGACATAGCTGGAAGCCGCGCCGCGCAGATGCGCCGTACTGGCTTCGTCCAGCGAGCGCAGCGCACGCGCCGGCGTGCCGACGATCAGCGAATTATCGGGAAACTCCTTGCCCTCGGTCACCAGCGCATTGGCGCCGACGATGCTGTTGCGGCCGATCCTCGCACCGTTGAGGATGGTCGCGCCCATGCCGATCAGGCTGTTCTCGCCGATGGTGCAGCCATGCAGGATGGCGCGGTGGCCGATGGTGCAGCCGGCGCCGATGCTGAGCGGGAAGCCCATATCGGTGTGCAGCACGCAGCCTTCCTGGATGTTCGAGCGCTCGCCGACCTCGATCCACTCATTGTCGCCGCGCAGCACGCAGCCGAACCAGATCCCGACATCGCGGCCGAGCCGGACACGGCCGATGAGATGGGCATCGGGCGCCAGCCACCATTCTCCATCGGGCGGCGTTTCGGGCGCGGTTCCGTCGAGCGAATAGAGCGGCATGGGCGTGGTCCTCGTTGACAGGCGACGAGGATTGCAGGCCCGGCGGCCCCGCCGTCAAGCCGCGCCGATGAGCAGCAGCAGGTCGAGCACGACGCGGCCGCTGATCAGGCTCCAGAGCGAGGCGATCATGCTCGCCGCCATCACGAAGAAGAAGGGCCGGCCCTCGATGCGCCGGCCGCGCACCGTGTTGCGGATGATCAGGAAGGGGGCGCTGAAGACCACGACCGGGACGCTCGCCACCGCCCTCACCCCGCCGGTCTCGAGCAGCTCGAAGCCGGCGCGGCGCTGCGTGAACAGTTCGAAGGCGCTGGCCAGCAGCCCGGCGAAGGCGAAGCCGACGAACAGCGATTTCAGCGCCTCGGCGGCGGCAGGTTCGAGCGACATGGGAAGCGGCCTTCCGCGACGGGCGATACCGGACCATGCCGCAAGCGCCCCCGGGCGGAAAGGAAGTTCGTAACCTTTGGTTAACCATGGCGGCGAGCCCGGGCCGGCCAACATGGTTTACGCGGCGTTAAGCGCGCTCTGATTCAGTCATGCGCAAGGCCGCGCCCCGGCCGCCCGGATGCATCGACCATGAGCCTGCACGCCACCCCGGACCGCCACCCCCCGAGCACTGGCGCCGCCGATTTCGCGGCCCTCGTCCGCAGCCGCCTGCAGCGCCGGCCGGCGCCGCCCCTGCCGAGCGGCGACCGGGCCCTGCTGCGCCTCGCCGCGGCCATCCTGTTCCTCGGCGCCGCCGGGACGGGCCTCGCCTTGCTCGCCAGCCGGGCGCCGCCCGATACCGGGGATGAACTCCAGGCCACCCGCATCGGCGAGGTCGTGCTCGCGATCCCGGAGAAGCTGACCAGGGCGGATCCGGAGGAAGGCCACCTCGTCGGCATGGCGCGGCTGCGCCTCGACTGGCCGAGCCTCGGCCCGGTCACGCCGCAGACGCGCTTGAAGCTCCTGGTGACCTTAAGCCCGCAGGACAAGGTCAACGAACCGGCGACGCAGCTTTCGGTCTATGCCCGCTTCCTGACCACGACGGTCTGGTCGAATCCGGGCGGGCTGGTGGTGCGCGGCTTCCGCAAGGGCTCGCCCTATGAGGGCGACGAGCTCTTCGTCTCGGTGCCGGATGGACGCGGCTTTGCGGCGCGCTGCCCGGTCGAGACGGCGGGGGCCGGGTTCGACGAGCTCTGCCGGGTGACTTTCCGGCATCGCGGCATGGACGTGAACATCCGCTTCCCGCGCGCCGTCATCGCCGACTGGGAGCTGATGCTCGGCGGCGTCCGCCGCGCCGTCGACCGGCTGGTGCGGTAGCGTCGGCAGCGGCCGTCATTCCGGCCGCAGCGAAGCGGAGCGCCGGAATCCATCGTAGGGCTCCGGTGCCCTACGATGGACTCCGGAGCGGCGCGGCTTCGCCGCTTGTCCGGAATGACGGATTTCCATTCAGTCCGAATGCCCAGTGCGCCGCCGTGCGTCTCAATCCTCGAGATCGACGTCGAGGATCGCCATGGTGAAATTGAACGAGCGGTCGCCGTCCTCGTCATCGACATGGATGATGCCGATGAACTCGTCGGCGAGGTAGACCTCGGCGGAATCGGTCTTCTTCAGCCGCGCCCGCACGCTGATCTGGTGGTTCGAGAAGGTGCGGCGAAGATAGGCTTCGAGCTTGGCGAGTTCGGTCTTGTCCACTTGGGCGATCCTTTTGCGTTGCGCGGACGGATGCCATGCGAGGCCGGCGAGAGCAAGCCGGAACGGGCCGTCCGCGCGCCGAGCGCATCCTGCATGCCCCCATCCCCCCGAGCGCCTGACGCAACGGAGCGGCACGTGACATGCTCGCGCAGACGAGGCTCGAAGGATAGGTCCTGCGATGAAACCCTGGCTACCCGCCGCTCTCGACTATGTCGAAAGCTGGCTCGAATTCCAGCGCCGCCATCACCGCCAGCCGGGCTGCGCCGTCGCGATCGCCAGCGGGAACGACATCGCGCTCGAGGCCGCCTTCGGCAAGGCCGACCTCGCCACCGGCGAGGATCTGACGCCGCGCCACGGCTTCCGCATCGCCTCGCATTCGAAGAGCTTCACCGCCGCCGGCATCCTGCGGCTCGCCGAGGCCGGCCGTTTGCGGCTCGACGACGAGGTCGGCGCCCATGTCCAGGGGCTGCATCCCGAAATCGCCGCCGCGACCCTGACCCAGCTTCTCTCGAACAGCGCCGGGCTCGTCCGCGACGGCACCGACGCCGGCCAGTTCTTCGATCGGCGCCCCTATCGTCGCCGCGACGAGCTGCTCGCCGACCTCGCCGTTCCTCCGGTCTATCCGGCGGCACAGCGCCTCAAATACTCCAATCACGGCTTTGCCCTGCTCGGGCTGCTGATCGAGGCGCTGACCGGCGAGGCCTATCCCGACTGGATCGCGCGCGAGGTCGTCGCCCCGGCCGGCCTCCGGGAAACGCAGCCCGATATCGGCCTCTGGACCGGCCCGATGGCCAGGGGCCACAGCGGGACCCAGCCGCTCGGCCGGCGCGTGGTGATCCCGGCCGATAATCCCGGCAACGCCATGACCTCGGCCGCCGGCTTCGTCGCGACCGCCGCCGACGTCGCCCGCTATTTCGCGCAGCTCTCGCCCAGGGCCGGAAACAGCATCCTGTCGCCGCTCAGCCGGCGCGAGATGACGCGCCGGCTCTGGCCGGACAGCGAGAGCAGCCTCGGCCGGCATTACGGCCTCGGCACCATCTCCGGCGGCGAAGGCGACTGGCAGTGGGTCGGCCATTCCGGCGGCTTCCAGGGCTTCATCACCCGCACCGTCATTTTGCCCGAACAGGACCTGACCGTCTCCGTCCTGACCAACGCCATCGACGGTCTTGCCCATCCCTGGCTCGACGGGGTGGTCCATATCCTCAGGACCTTCTCCGAGCACGGCCCGGCCTCGCCGGCGACGCAAGGTTGGGCCGGCCGCTGGTGGACGATCTGGGGCGCCGGCGATCTCGTCCCGGTCGAGGACAAGGTGCTCTGCGCCAATCCCGCCTTGCCGATGCCGTTTCTCGATGCCCCGGAAATCGAGATCGAGGCTCCGGATCGCGGCCGCATCACCAGGGCCTCCGCCTTCAACAGCCCGGGCGAGCCGGCGCGCCTCGTCCGCAACGGCACGGGCAGGATCACCTCGATCTGGCTAGGTGGCGGGCAGGCCGTCACCGAGGAGGCTCTGCAAGCCGAGATGCTGGAGCGCTATGGTGGGTCCGGCAGCTAGCAACGCTCCCTATCCGAGCTTGCCCTGCTCCAGCGTGTGTTCGACGCAGGCGTTGACATGCACGTCGAGGACGGCCGTGGCCCGCGCCATGTCGCGCGCCAGCGCGCATTCCAGCAGGATCTGGTGCTCCTCGGCGGCGATCTGGCCGCGAAAGATCACTGCGACCATCTGGTAGCGCAGATATTTGTCGTAGATCGCCGCATGCGTATCGAGCAGCACCTGCGAGCCGCAGGCCGAGATCAGCGCATGATGGAACTCCCAGTCATAGCGCTTCCATAGCTCGGCATCGGCGCGATCCTGATCGAGCATGCGCCGCTCCATCTGGGCGAGCTTGTGGTGGGCGGCGACGACGCGCCCCTCCCACTCCATGTCGCCGGCCGCGAAGGACTGCGCCAGCGCATGGCCTTCGAGGAGCAGCCGCATCGCCGCGATCTCGCGCAGATTGGTGGCCGAGACCGGGGCGACCATGAAGCCCTTCTGGCCCTCCGCCGCGATCAGCCCTTCCGAAGCCAGCCGGTTGAGCAGCTCGCGCAAGGTGCTGACGCTGGCCTCGTAGGCCTCGCGCAGCACTTCGAGCTTGAGCTTCTGGCCGGGCGGCAGCCTGCCGAAGACGATGTCGGCGCGAATCCGCCGATAGGCCATCTCGCCGACCGACGCGTCCGGCGGGGTCACGGTGAGCATCTTTGCGAGCCTCGACGCTGGCGAACAGGGCAAGCGTCGCTGAGGCCGTCGCTGAGGCCCGGCCGGCGCGCTTGCGGCGATGCTAACGCAAGCCCGGCTCGATGGCCAATCATATGTGGAAACTGAAAATATCCTACGAAACTGAAAATCAATGTTGCGCTGGCTGGCGAGCTATGGCGATTATGCGCCGATCAGGCGGAGCGATAAGCCGCCACGAGGGAGGTTCGGCATGATTTTCAAGATCGACAGGCGCGCTCTGCTCGCCGGCGGCGCGGCCGCCGCAACCCTGGGCCTCGGTGGACGCGCCATGGCGCAGGCCAAGCCCAATCTGCGCTTCTCGGCGGTGTTCTCCGAGCAGGACATCCGCGCCGAGATGATGAAGCGCTTCGGCGAAGCGATCAAAGAGGACTTCACCCTCCAGCCCTATTACGGCGGCAACCTGTTCAAGCAGGGCACCGAGCTGGTGGCGATGCAGCGCAACAACCTCGAAATGGGGAACATCGCGCCGCAGGACATCTCGAACCAGCTCCCGGCCTGGTCGATCGTCACCTCGGCCTATCTCTTCCGCGACGCCGACCACCTCAAGAAGGTCTTCGCCAGCGATGTCGGCCGCGACCTGAAGAAGATGGCGGACGAGAAGCTGGGCATCCACATCCTCGGGCCGACCTATTTCGGCGCCCGCCAGGTCGGCCTCAAGCCGAAGACGAAGATCAACACGCCCGCCGACATGGCTGGCATCAAGCTGCGCATGCCGGGCGGCGACGCCTGGCAGTTCCTCGGCCAGTCGCTCGGCGCCAATCCGACGCCGATGGCCTATGCCGAGGTCTATACCGGCCTGCAGACCGGCGCGATCGACGGCCAGGACAACCCGCTGCCCAACGTCCAGAACATGAAGTTCTACGAGGTCTCCTCGCAGATCGTGCTGACCTCGCACCTCGTCGGCTTCGACCTGCTCTGCGTCACCAACAAGGTCTGGAACGCGATGAGCCCGCAAAAGCAGGCGGCCTTCCAGGCAGCAGCCGACGCCGCCATCGACTGGAGCACCAAGGAGCACCTGAAGAAGGAGGACGAGCTCGTCGACTTCTTCAAGAAGCAGGGCCTCGAGGTCTACACGCCAGACCTCAAGGCCTTCCGCGACTTCGCCCAGAAGAAATACCTCGCCTCCGACCTGGCCAAGAGCTGGACGCCGGGCATGCTCGAGAAGATCAACGCGCTCTGAGCGACCACGGGGCGGCGGAGGATACAAGGTGAAGGATCGTCTGCGAGCGGCGGGAGGCTGGCTTGCCCGCCGCGCCGAGAACGTACTGGTGCTGATGCTCGGGGCGATGTTCGCCGTCTTCCTCGTGCAGATCGTCTTCCGCTACCTGTTCAACTTCCCGACCGGCTGGACGCATGAGATCAGCGTCATCCTCTGGCTCTGGCTGGTGCTGTTCGGCGCGGCCTTCGTGACGCGCGAGAGCGACGAGATCCGCTTCGACATCATCTATGGCGCCGTCGGGCCGCGGGTCCGGCGCGTCATGGCCATCCTCACCGCACTGCCCCTCATCGTAATCTACACGATCTCGCTGCCGGCGATGGCGGACTATGTCACCTTCATGAAGGTCGAGCGCACCGCCTATCTGAAGCTGCCCTTCAGCTGGGTCTATTCGATCTATCTCGCCTTCGCGGTCGCCGCGATCCTGCGTTATCTTTGGCTCTGCTGGCAGGCGCTGCGCGGCAAGGCACCGGAGGCCTTCGACCCGACCAAGGCGGGGTCGGGCGTATGAGCCCCTTTTCGCTCTGCATCGCGACGATGGTCGCGCTGTCGCTGCTCGGCCTGCCGATCGGCCACGCCATGATCGCCGGCTCGATCTTCTATCTGCTCCTCGTCGGCCAGGACCTCTCGATCGCCGCCGAGCAGCTGCTCAACGGCATGTACACCAACTACGTCATCCTCGCGGTTCCGCTCTTCATCCTCGCCGCCGAGCTGATGAACATCGGCAGCATGACGGAACGGCTGCTGCGCTTCTGCGACGCGCTGGTCGGCCGCTTTCGCGGCGGCCTCGCCCAGGTCAACGTCGTCCAGAGCGTCATCTTCGCCGGCATGTCGGGCTCGGCCATCGCCGATGCCGCCGGCACCGGCCGGATGATGCAGGCGATGATGACCAAGGACGGCAAGTACCCGGCGAGCTTCGCCGCGGCGCTGACCGCCGTCTCCTCGGTGATCGGGCCGATCATCCCGCCCTCGATCCCGATGGTGATCTACGCCTTGGTCTCGGACGCCTCGATCGGCTTCCTCTTCCTCGGCGGCGTGATCCCCGGCCTGCTGATGGCCGGGGCGCAGATGGGGCTGATCGGCTTCACGGCGCGGCGCCGCAACTTCCCGGTCGAGCCGCCGATTCCGCTGCGCGAGCTGCCCGGCATCACCTGGCGGGCCTTGCCGGCCCTGATGATGCCGGTCGTCCTGCTCGGCGGCATCTATGGCGGTGCGACGACGCCGACCGAGGCTGCAGCGGTCGCCGCCGCCTATGCGCTGGCGATCTCGGTGCTGCTCTATCGCAGCGTCTCCTTGCGCGCCTTCTACACCTCGCTGGCCTACAGCGCCCGCACCACCGCCTCGATCGGCATGCTGATCGCCGGCGCGCTGGTGTTCAACTACGTCGTCACCATCGAGAACATCCCGGACAGCCTGCGGGTCTTCCTGGCGGGCTGGAACCTCTCGCCGGTCGGCTTCCTGATCCTGGTCAACCTGATCCTGCTGGTGCTCGGCTGCCTGCTCGAAGGTACCGCGATCCTGCTGATCGTCGTGCCGGTCTTCATCCCGACCGCCAAGGCGCTCGGCATCGACATGGTGCATTTCGGCGTCGTCGTCGTGGTCAACATCATGCTCGGGCTGATCACGCCGCCCTATGGCCTGCTGCTCTTCATCATGACCAACATCACCGGCGTGCCGCTGCGCGACATCGTCCGCGAATGCATGCCCTTCCTGGCGGCGATGCTGGTGGCGTTGGCGCTGATCACCTTCATCCCCGAGCTCGTGCTCTGGCTGCCGCGCCTGATGGGCTACCAGGGCTGAGCCGGGATGGCCGGAAGACAAGAAACAGGTGCTGCCGTGAACAAGCCGATCTATGTCCTGAACGGGCCGAACCTCAACCGCCTGGGCAAGCGCGAGCCGCACATCTACGGCCACACCACTCTGGCCGAGGTCGAGGCGATGTGCGGCGAAGCGGCGGGGACCTGGCCGGTCGAGTTCCGCCAGACCAACCGCGAATACGAGTTGGTCGACTGGATCCATGAGGCGATCGACGAGGGCAGCGCCATCATCATCAACCCGGCCGCCTATTCCTTCACCTCGATCGCGATCCTCGATGCGCTGAAGATGTTCCCCGGCCCGATCATCGAGCTGCACATCTCCAACATCCATCGCCGCGAGGCGCACTACCACAAATCCTATGTCTCGCTGGCGGCGACCGCGATCATCGCCGGCCTCGGCCCCCGCGGCTACGCCACCGCGATCCGCTCGGCGATCGAGCTGATCGAGGGCTGAGAAGCGGCTGCCATCCCCCCACAGCCCTCATCCTGAGGAGCCATTCCGCAAGGAATGGCGTCTCGAAGGATACTCCAGCAAGCTCGACTCAGACCAACGACCTTCGGGGTTGACCGCTGCCGTACGCTCTCCGTCATTGCGAGCGCAGCGCAGCAATCCAGAAGGGCTCGCTCGACGTCCCCCTGGATTGCTTCGCTGCGCTCGCAATGACGGCCAGACCCGCGCAAGGGGCAAATCCAAAGGCCGTTGGTATCAGCGCATGTAGTGCAGGCTCGTGAACCGCCGGCGGAAGGCCGTGACTTCCGCCGCAACCACCTCGGCCGGGCGGGCGCCGGAGAGCCCGTCGGCGATGTAGCCGGCGAGTTCCGGCATGTGCTCGGGCTTCATGCCGAAGCGGACGATCTCCGGCGTGCCGAGCCGCAGCCCGCTGACATCGCCCGGCACCTCCGCGACCGGCAGCCCGATGCCGCAGCTCAGGATGTTGGCGGCGCGCAGGCGCTTCGCCGCGGCCTGGCCGCCACCATAGGAAGCCGCCTCGATGGCGAACTGGTGCGACTGCGTCATGCCACGCTCGCGGGCGAAGACCGGCACCTGCCGCTCGGCTAGCGCCAGCGCCAGCGCCCTGGCGGTCGCCGCCATCATCTGCGCGTAGTCGCGGCCGAACTCCTGCCAGTCCATCAGCGTGATCGCCAGCGAGGCCGACTTCGCCGCGTCGAAATTGGCGGTCAGGCCGGGATAGGCGATGGCGTCGAGCCGCCTGGCGATCTCCGCGTCGCTGGTGACGATCAGCCCCGAGGGCGGCCCGCCCAGACTCTTATAGGTGCTCATCGTCATGACATGGGCGCCCTCTTCGAGCGGCTGCTGCCAGGCGTGGCCGGCGATCATCCCCGAGAGATGGGCGGCGTCGAACAGCACGATCGCGCCGACCTCGTCGGCGATGGCGCGGATCTCGCGGATCGGATGCGGGAACAGGTTGAGGCTGCCGCCGATGCTGATCAGCTTCGGCCTGAGCCGCAGCGCATCGGCCCGCAGCCGCTCGACGTCGACGGTGTAGTTCTTCGCGTCGACCGGCGCGGGATGGGTGACGATGCCGTAGAGCCCGGCCGCGCCGGCGCCGTGATGGGTGACGTGGCCGCCGATCGCCGGCGGCGGCGCGATGATGCAGTCGCCCGCCTTCGCCGCCGCCATGAAGACATAGAGATTGGCGATGGCGCCGGACGGCACCCGGATCTCGGCATGGCTCGCGCCGAAGACCTCAGCCGCGAGCTCGGCCGTGACGATCTCGATCTGCTCGATCGCCTCCAGCCCCATCTCGTATTTGTCGCCGGGATAGCCGAGCGAGGGCCGGGCGCCGAGCCCCTGCCCGAGCACGGCCTCGGCGCGCGGGTTCATCACATTGGTCGCCGGGTTGAGGTTGACGCAGTCGCGCTCGTGGATGGCGCGGTTCTCGGCGACGAGCCCCGCGAGCCGCGCCTCGGTCGCCGCCCGGTCCTGGCCCGCAATCTCCCCTGCGACGCGCGAGATGTAATCCTCGCTCGCCGCCGGCACCCAGTCCCGCCTCGCCAGTTTCGCGCTCATCCGCCTGCCCTGCCCCATCGCGTTTCGTGCCGGCATTGGAACGGCTTGGCGCCATTCGTGCAAACCAGTTATCGTCGCGGCAAGGCCTAGAAAATCTCGGCCTCCGAGGCCGAAGATCGAGCATGTCCGTCAAGCCGCCGCGCCCGCTCCTGCCCCCGCTCAACGCGCTGCGCGCCTTCGAGGCGGCGGCCCGTCTCGGCAGCTTCGCCAGGGCCGCGGACGAAATCGGCGTCACGCCCGGTGCGATCGCCCAGCAGATTCGCCATCTCGAGGGCTTCCTCGGCTTCCCGCTGTTCCGGCGGCTCGCGCAGGGCGTCGAACTGACCGAGGCCGGCGGCGAGGCGCAGCCCCGGCTCAGCGCCGCGTTCGAGGCGCTGGCGCTGGCGGTTCAGGACCTGCGCGCCAGCCATGTCGGCCGGGCGCTGACCATCGCCGCCTTGCCCTGCATCGCCCAGCTCTGGCTCTCGCCGAGGCTGCCGGCGCTGCAGCGCGCCTTTCCGGAGCTGCAGATCTCGATCTCGGCGATGGAGGAGCCGCCATCGGGCCGCGACGCATCCTTCGACCTGGCGCTGTTCTATCTGGCGGGCCAGCCTGAGAACGGGCTCGCTTTGGCGCAGGACTGCCTCGCCCCGGTCTGCGCCCCGTCTTTGGCGGAGCAACTGCGGACACCCGCCGACCTCGCCGGCCGCACGCTGCTGCACGACGCGGTCTGGCGCGGCGACTGGGCGCGCTGGCTGAAGCATGCAGGGGTCACCGGCATCGACCCCGCCCGCGGCCCGTCCTATTCGCTCTACGCGCTGGTCCTCGACGCCGCGCTTGGCGGCGCCGGCATCCTGATCGGCCGCCACAGCCTGGTCGCGCCGCTGCTGGCCCAGGGCAGGCTGGTCACGCCCTTCGACAATGCGATGCCGAGCGGCGACCGGCTGACGCTGCTGCCATCGCCCGGCCGCAAGCCGCACCCACAAAGGGCGGCGGTGATGGAATGGCTGGGGAACAGCGGCTAGAAACGGAGCCGCGCCGTCATTGCCGGCAAGCGCACCCCGTCATTGCGAGCGCAGCGAAGCAATCCAGGGGCGGCAGAGCGCTACGTCCCCCTGGATTGCTTCGTCGCTGACGCTCCTCGCAATGACGGGGTGCGCTTCAATCAGGCCGAATCCGCGTCAGATCCCGCCGCCGCAATCGCCGGAGAGAATCTGGTCCATCGAGCGCGAGGGCTCGGCGCAGCCGGCCTCGCCGACCACCTTGGCCGGCACGCCGGCGACCGTGGTGTTGCGCGGCACCGCCGCCAGCACGACCGAGCCGGCCGCGACGCGGGCGCATTGCCCGACTTCGATATTCCCGAGGATCTTGGCGCCGGCGCCGATCAGCACACCCTTGCGGATCTTCGGGTGGCGATCGCCACCCTGCTTGCCGGTGCCGCCGAGCGTGACGTCCTGCAGCATCGAGACATTGTCCTCGATCACCGTGGTCTCGCCGACGACGAGGCCTGTGGCATGGTCGAGGAAGATGCCCTTGCCGATGCGCGCCGCCGGATTGATGTCGGTCTGGAAGACTTCCGAGGAGCGGCTCTGCAGATAGAGCGCGAAGTCGCGCCGGTCCTGCCTCCAGAGCCAATGCGCCAGGCGGTGGGTCTGCAGCGCGTGGAAGCCCTTGAAATAGAGCACCGGCTCGAGCAGCCGGTAGCAGGCCGGATCGCGGTCGAGCACGGCGGCGACATCGGCGCGGATGCCCTGGCCGATCTCGGGGTCGGCACTCATCGCCTCCTCGAAGGCCTGGTCGATCAACTCGGCCGGCAGCGCGCCATGGGCGAGCCGCGCGGCGACGCGATGCGACACCGCCGCCTCGAAGCTCGGCTGGTTCAGCACGGTCGACAGGATGAAACTGGTCATCGTCGGCTCGGCGGCGATCGCCTGCTCGGCCTCGCGGCGCAGCCGCGACCAGACCGGATCGACCCGGTCGAGGCCGGTAGCGGGATCGCGGGCTTCGATATTCGGGCGGCCCGATGGCATGGCGTTCTCCGCTACGGTTCGCTCGGCGAGCGTTTTTCCAGCACGCGCGGCGTCGCGCAGAAGCAAATGGGCCTGACTTCTAGCTGAATCAAGCCGTGAAGGACAAGACTCGAAATGCGAGACATGAGCCGCAAGCCATTGATGGAGAATAATATTCTACCAGCGGAGATTATTATTCTCGGCAGCGCCGGTCAGGCCCGGCGCGACAGAAACGCGAGGACCGCCTGCTTGTGGCTCTTGTCGCCGACCGCGAGATTATGGTCGCGGCCCTCGATGTCGAAGCTCTCGGCGCCCGGGATCAGCGCCGCGAGCTCCGGCCCGGAGCCTGAGACATCGTCCTTGGTCCCGACGCAGACCAGGGTCGGCACGGCGATGGCGCCGACCTCGCCGACGGAGAGCGTCTGGCGCGAGCCTCGGATGCAGGCGGCGAGCGCGCGCAGATCGCTGCCGGTATTCTCGGCGAAGGCGCGGAACATGCGCTGCATCGGGTCGGTCAGGTCGGCGAGCGAAGGCGCTTCCATCGCGTCCGCGATGCCGAGCGGCAGGCCGACGCCCTCGACCAGGTGGATGCCGAGCCCGCCGAGCAGCAGCGAGCGCAGCCGGTCCGGATGCGCCAGCGCCAGATGCGCCGAGATGCGCGCGCCCATCGAATAGCCCATCACATCGGCGCGCTCGATGGCGAGATGGTCCATCAGCCGGCGGACATCCTCGGCCATGATCTGCGAGGAATAGGCGTCTGGATCGTAGAGCTTCTGGCTCTGGCCATGGCCGCGATTGTCGAGCAGCACCACCCGGTAGCCGGCATGGGTCAGCGTCTTGCTCCACTGGGTGTTGATCCAGTTGACCGCATGGCTGGAGGCGAAGCCGTGCACCAGCACGACCGGCTCGGCGCTGGTTCCCTCGACGGTCGGGGCGAGGTCGAGATAGGCGAGGCTGACGCCGTCGGAATCGAATCGCTGCATGTCGTCGTCGTCGCTTATCCGTGGCTTGAAGGACTACCCACCTGATCTGCCACGACCTCGCGGCTTTGGGTAGCCACACTGGCGCGCGCGTGATGCCGAGCGCCTGCCGCATAGGCAAAACGCCGTCATTCCGGCCGCAGCGAAGCGGAGCGCCGGAATCCATCGTAGAGTTCAGCGCTCTACGATGGATTCCGGGTCTGCGCTGCGCTTGCCCGGAATGACGGAGGATGGTTGGAAAAATCCGGCCGCGTCGGAGCTCCGGCCTTCCCCAGATGCACGCGAATACCTATGACGACGCCATGAGCGCGCAAGCCACGGCCTCGGCCCAGACCACCCTACCGGCCAGAGGCCGCATCGAACTGCTCGACCTGGCGCGCGGCGCAGCCCTGCTCGCCATGTTCGTCTACCACTTCGCCTACGATCTCTCCTTCTTCCGGCTGATCGGCGTCGACGTCGTCTCCGATCCGGGCTGGCGCCTCTTCGCCCGGCTGATCGCCGGCTCCTTCCTGGCGATCGTCGGCTTCAGCCTCGTCCTGGCGACCCGCAACGGACTGAACCGGCAGGCCTGGCTGCGCCGCTTCGCCATGGTCGCGGGCGCGGCCCTGCTGGTCAGCCTCGGCACCTGGTTCGCCATACCCGAGAACTTCATCTTCTTCGGCATCCTGCATCACATCGCGCTGGCGAGCCTTCTCGCCTTGCCCTTCCTGCGCCTGCCTGCCCTGGCGCTGGCGCTGATCGGCGCGGTCTGGTTCGCTTTGCCCTTCATCCTCGGCCCCGAGCTCTTCGAATCGGACTGGCTCTCCTGGCTCGGCTTCGGCCCCTGGCCGCGCACCGCCGATTTCGTGCCGCTCTTCCCCTGGTTCGCCTGCGTGCTCGCCGGCATGGCGCTGGGCAAGCTGCTGCTGGCGCGGGCGCCCGATTCCGGCTGGACGCAATGGCGGGCGAAGTCCGGCCCGGCACGGCTCATCGCGCTCGGCGGCCGCAACAGCCTGTTCGTCTACCTCGTCCACCAGCCGCTCTTCATCGGTACGCTGCTGCTGTTCATGCAGCTCTCCGGGCCGAAGCTGCCGGATGCCGAAGCGGTGCCCTTCCTCAGCGCCTGCCAGCGCAGTTGCGTCGCGACCACGACGCCGAAGGAGATCTGCGAGCGCGTCTGCACCTGCTCGATGGACGGGCTGAAGCGCGAGGAACTCTGGACCCGCGCGCTGGCCGACGCCCTGACCCCGGAGCAGACCGCGCGCGCCCGCGAGATCGGCCTGGCCTGCGCCCGGCTGCGCTGAGCGGGACATCACGCCGCAAGCGGCCCCTCCGATTCCACCCCGGCGCACTGGCGCGCCTGCGGGCGAACGACTATCCTGCGCCGCAAATCGAGACGAAGAGAGCGACCATGGCCGACCACGGCACCCCGCATTTCCACAACGACCCCGGCGTCGCGGTCATCCAGGTCGGAGCGCGCGAGCTGATGTGCATCGGCGCCAAGCCGCCCTTCGACCATCCGCATGTCTTCCTCGACATGGGCGCCGACGACGAGATCGTCTGCCCCTATTGCTCGACCCTGTTCAAATACGAGCCCTCGCTCGGCGCCGGCCATGGCAAGCCGGCGGAATGCGAGTATCACGACGCCGCCAAGGCGGCGTGAGGCGCTTCCCGCCGGGGGCGCGGCGGGACCGGACCTGTTGAGGCCATGTCTCCCATCCTGATCGCCGGCGCCGGCATTGGCGGGCTCACCGCGGCCATCGCCCTGGCGCGGCGCGGCATCCCCGTCGCCATCGCCGAGAAACGCACCCGCTTCGCCGAGGCCGGCGCGGGCATCCAGGTCTCGCCCAATGCCGGGCGCGTGCTCGAGGCGCTCGACCTCGGCATCGCGCTGCGCCGCGCCGCGGTCAGGCCCGAGGCGCTGGCCATCAGCCGCTGGCAGGGCGGCGCGCCATTGCTGCAGATGCCCTTCGCCCCGCCGGCACCGGGCGCCACGCCCTCGCGGGCGCTGAAGCGGGCAGACCTCCACCAGATCCTGCTCGATGCGGCGCGCACCCTGCCCAATATCCGCTGGCTGATCGGCCGCGGGCTGGTCGACTGCGCCGAAACCGAAAACGGCCTGACCGTGACGCTCGCCGGCGAAAGCGGCGGGGCCGAGACGGTCGAGGCCATGGGCCTGATCGGCGCCGACGGGCTCTGGTCGCGCGCCCGCCAGATCGCCGGCGACGCGCGCGAGCCGAGCTTCACCGGCTGGGAAGCCTGGCGCACGCTGATCCCCGCCGCGGGACTGCCGGCCGCCCTGCGCGAGCCTGCCATCGCGCTGCGCCTCGGCAGCGCCCGGCACGCGGTCCATTATCCCGTCTCCGGCGGCAAGGAGATCAACCTCGTCCTGATCCGCGCCGCGCGCGAGGCCCGTCCCGGCTGGTCGCGCGACGGCGACGCAAAGGACCTCGCCGGCATCGCCGACGGGGCGCCGGCCCCGCTGCGCCAGCTGGTCGAGGCGGCCCCCGGCTGGCAGGTCTGGTCGCTCTACGACCGCGAGCCGGCGGCAATGGCGAAAGGCCGCATCGCTCTGCTCGGCGATGCCGCCCATCCGGTCCTGCCCTTTCTCGCCCAGGGTGCGGCGCTGGCGATCGAGGACGCGGCGGTGCTGGCCCATGAACTCGCCGCCGGGCTTCAGGCGGGCGGCACGGCTTCCGTCCCGGCCGCCTTCGCCGCCTATGCCACGGCGCGGCAGAGCCGGGCCGCGCGCGTCCAGCAGGCCAGCCGCGACAACGGCCGCTCCTATCATCTCGGCCGGCCCTGGAGCTTCGCCCGCGACCTCGTGCTGCGCCGCCTCGGCGCCGACGGGCTGCGCCGGCGCTATGCCTGGATCTATGATTGGCCGGCGCCGGGCTGAAACTGCGACCGCCGATCTCGTCAACGCCGCAATCGCTTCCTAGATAAGGGTCGACCATGCGAGCCCAAGAGACCATGCGAGCCCAAGATCTGCGAGCCAAGGAGCCATGATCCGCATCGACCTGAACAGCCGTCTCAACCAGGGCACGGCCCGGCTGCCGCGCTGGGCGAGCTATCTCATCATGGCCGGGGCCTTTGCCCTCGGCGTGCTGCTCTTCCTCGTGGCGGCGAGCCTGGCGCTGGTCCTGATCCCGGTCGTGCTGATCGGCGGCGCCATCGCCGCCTGGCAGATGCGCCGCCGCCTGCGCGCCGCCGGCATCGACCCGCAGAACCCCTTCGGCCGCCAGCAGCCCGGCCCGGCACGCGGCGAGATCGTCGATGCCGAATACCGGGTGATCGAGCCTAACGACCGCCGCTGAGCGGGTCGCGCGCCGCAAGCTCGGCCCGCAGCCGCGCGTTCTCCGCCTCCAGTTCCGCCAGCCGCTCGCGCACCGGCGCCAGGGCGGGGGCCAGTTCGGCCTCGCTGAAGCGCGGCGTGATGTGCTGCGGGCAGTTCCAGTCGAAGGCTTCGACCGCGATCGTCACGCCGCGCTCGGGCACCGCCGCGTAACCCGGTGCGATCAGTTGCCGCGCCAGTTCCGGCTCGGCCGCAAGGTCGTGGAAGCGCGCCCGCCCGAATATCTTCAGCCGGGCCCGGTTGCCATAGTCCATCAGGAACAGGCAGGCGCGGTCATCGGCGGTCAGGTTGCCGAGGCTGAGATATTGCCGGTTTCCCCTGAGGTCGGCGAAGCCCAGCGTCCGCTCGTCGAGCACGCGCAGGAAGCCCTCCGGACCGCCGCGATGCTGCAGATAGGGCCAGCCAGTCTCCGATACGCTCGCCATGTAGAAGGAATCGCGGGCCGCGATGAAAGCCGCCTCGCTCCCGCCGAGCCGGTCGTGATGCGGCTCGCCCTGCTCCTGCCTCGCATAGGCGCGCCGACTGCCCAGCGCCTCCTGCGCTGCCCTGACGGCGGGGGTGGTGGCGATCTCGAGAAAGCGATGGGTCATGGCGAAGGCCTCCGGCCCGTCGAGATGACCATTCGCCTGCCGCGACGCAATTCCCGCCTTCGGCAGTTCAGAATTCCGCCGGATGCAACAATCGCTGGATCGGATTTCGACCTGAGTGAAACGCCTTTCCGTCATTGCGAGGAGCGAAGCGACGAAGCAATCCAGGGGGACGTAGAGCTCTGCCGCCCCTGGATTGCTTCGCTGTGCTCGCAATGACGGGTCAGTCGGATCGAAATCCGGCCTAGCTCGCCAGGCGGAGCAGCACGCCGGCCAGCGCGCAACCGGCGAGCACCGGGATCATGCCGATCCTGAAGCGCAGCATCGCGAGCATCGCCGCCGCGGCCAGCAGCGCCGCCCGCCAGTCGAGCGAAGCCAGCACCGGCAGGTCGGGCGCCAGCGGCCCGAACACGACCGGCCTGACCGAGCCGAACAGCACATGCAGCCCGAACCAGAGCGCGAGGTTCATGATCACGCCGACGACCGCTGCCGTGATCGCGGTCAGCGCCGCCGACAGCGCCCGGTTGCCACGCAACGCCTCGATGTAGGGAGCGCCGAGGAAGATCCAGAGGAAGCAGGGCGCAAAGGTCACCCACAATGTCAGCAGCGCGCCAAGGCTGCCGGCAAGGAGCGGATCGAGCCCTGTCTGCCCCCGCCAGGCGGCGAGGAAGCCGACGAACTGCAGCACCAGGATCAGCGGCCCGGGCGTGGTCTCGGCGAGGCCGAGGCCGTCGACCATCTCGCCGGCGATGAGCCAGCCATGGCTCTCCACCGCCGCCTGCGCGACATAGGCGAGCACCGCATAGGCGCCGCCGAAGGTGACGACCGCCATGGCGCTGAAGAAGGCGCCGATCTTCGTGAAGACATTGTCCGCGCCGGCCAGCAGCCAGAGCAGCACGACGGGCCCGAGCCAGAGCGGCAGCCACAGCGCCAGCGTCCGCAGCGCCCGGGCGGTCGAGGGCCTGGCATGTTCCAGTTCGCCACGCTCGAACATCAGGTCGACGGTGCTCCTGAATTCGGGCGCGCCCTCCTTGCCGGCATGGCCGCCGGCATCGAACTGGGCCGGCGCGTAGCGGCTGCCGAGCCAGCCGACGAGCCCGGCGCAGAGGATCACCAGCGGGAACGGCAGCTTGAACAGGAAGAGCGCGATGAAGGCCGCGACCGCGATCGCGACCATCGCCCGGTTCTTCAGCGCCCGCCGGCTGATCCTGAGGCCAGCCTCGATCACCACGGCGAGCACGGCCGCCTTGACGCCGAAGAAGACCGCATCGACCACCGGCACGCTGCGATAGAGCACATAGAGCAGGCTCAAGCCCAGCATCACCAGCGCGCCGGGCAGGATGAAGAGCAGGCCGGCGATCAGGCCGCCGAGCGTGCGATGCATCAGCCAGCCGACATAGATGGCAAGCTGCTGCGCCTCCGGGCCGGGCAGCAGCATGCAGTAGTTGAGCGCGTGCAGGAAACGGCGCTCGCCGATCCAGCGGCGCTCCTCGACCAGTTCTTTGTGCATCAGCGCGATCTGCCCGGCCGGGCCGCCGAAGGAGAGCAGCCCGATCTTCAGCCAGACGCGGGTCGCCTCGCCCAGCGAGGGCGCTTCGGGCGCGGCGGCCGATGTCGCCTCATGCGTCGCGACGGTCATGACCGCTTCTCCGCGCCTGCCGGCACCGACGGCCAGTTATGGGTTTCCTCGGTGGCGTCGCGACACCAGCGGTAGAAGGCGTCGTAGAGCAGCATGCCGGCGTCGAGCTGGGCGAGATCGTCGCGATACATTCGCGACAGGCCGAGCGAGGCGGCGAGGAAGCCCGCCGCCTGCGGCACGTCCTCCAGCCGCGCCGTATCGGCGGCGCGCACGATCCCCGCGAGCCGGTCCAGCGCCGGTGTGGCGAGGCCGAACTCCTCGATCATCGTGTCGAAGCTGCAGCGCTCGCCGCGATGGCTCCAGAACACCCCGTCGATGTCGAACGGGGTCGCGCCGAAGCGCTCGGCGACGGCGCCGACCTCGGAGGCGGTGACGAACAGGAAGACCGCGTCGGGATCGACGAAGCGGCGGATCAGCCAGGGACAGGCGATGCGGTCGATCTTGGGCCGCGCCCGCGTCACCCAGACGCTGCGCCCGGCGCCGTCGCGGGGCGGCAACTTGCCGCCGTTGACCAGTGGCAAGCCGGCCTCGCGCCAGGCCTCGAAGCCACCGATAAGCGTTTCCGCCTCGACACCCTCATGCCGCAGCCAGGCCGCGGCGCCCTCGCTGAGCTTCAGCCCCCTCTGGCAGCAGACGACGACCTTGCGGCCGGCATAGAGCCCGGCCCAGGTCGCGGCATCGCCATGGCCGCGCCGCTGCGAGGCCGGCAGCAGCCGCGCATCGGCGGCAAAATCCTCTTCGGTACGGACATCGACGAGCACCGGCGCATCGGGCATGCCGACGAGCCGGGACAATTGGGCAGCGCTGATCTGGATGTTGGAAGACATGGCGTCCCTCCTGAAAGATAAGGAGATTGGACGCGATCCTTGGGCTGTCGCCTCACGGGGTCGTCGCGAGTGAACCCCTGCGAGAAGTAGATCATGGAGCCCGAAGGGCGTCAACGGCCGGTCGTGCGGACGCTTGGACAATCGGGCTGTCTCTCAGCCCTCATCCTGAGGAGCGCTTCCGCAGGAAGCACGTCTCGAAGGATGTTTCAGGAGGCTCCGGAACCCTCTGGAGCATCCTTCGAGACAGCCCTGCGGGCTTCCTCAGGATGAGGGCTCGAATTCCCGGTCGGACACTCGGGATGAGGGCTCAAAAGCAGCCCGCCAACGCCCCCCTCAGTCGGCCCGGCTGACCAGGATCTTGTCGATGCGCCGGCCGTCGAGATCGACCACCTCGTAGCGCCAATGGCCCTTTCTGAAGCCCTCGCCGACATTCGGCAGCCGGTTCATCTCGGCGAGGACGAAGCCCGCGACCGTCTGGTAGTCGGCGTCGCGTGGCACATGGATGCCGAGCTCGTGCGAGAACTCGTCGACCTGCATCCAGCCGGCGACGAGGAAGGAACCGTCGGCGCGCGTGACGATGGCCGGCTCGCTGTCCTCCTCCTCCTGGAAGGCGCCGGTGATCGCTTCGAGCACGTCGCTGGAGGTGATGATGCCCTCGAAATGGCCGTACTCGTCAAACACCACCGCCATATGCACAGGCGAGGCGCGGATGGCGCGCAGCACGTCGAGCGCGCCGGTCGTGTCCAGCACCACCGGCGTCTGCTGGACGAGGCTGCGCAGTTCGCGGCCGTCGCCGTCTGAGAGCGCGTCGAACATGTCCTTGACCGTGACCACGCCGATGATCGCGTCGGCCTCGCCATCCTGCACCGGCAGGCGCGAGCGCCTGGTGCCGCGCACCTGGGTCTTGATCTCGTCCTTGCTGTCGGTGAGGTCGATGACCTCGACCTCGCGCCGCGGCGTCATCAGCGCCCGCGCCGAGCGGTCGGCGAGGCGCATCACCCCGGAGATCATGGCGCGCTCGTCGCGCTCCAGCACGCCGGCCGTCTCCGCCTCGGCGATGATGGTGCGCACCTCTTCCTCGGTGACCTTCTCCTCCGACTCGCCCTTCTGGCCGAGCAGCGCCAGCACGGCCTTGCCGGAAATGTCGAGCAGCCAGACCAGCGGCGAGCCGACCTTGGCGAGCAGCGCCATCGTCGGCGCGACGCGGGCTGCGACGCGCTCGGGATCGCGCAGCGCGATCTGCTTCGGCACCAGCTCGCCGATGATCAGCGAAAGATAGGTAATCGCGACGACGACGATGCCGACACCCAGCCCGTCAGCGGCGGCGCCGGACAAGCCCTCCTCCCGCAGCCAGTCCGCGAGCCGCGCGCCGAGCGTCGCGCCGGAGAAGGCACCGGAGAGCACGCCGACCAGGGTGATGCCGATCTGCACGCTCGACAGGAAGCGGCCGGGGTCGTCGGCGAGCCGCAGCGCCGTCGCTGCGCCCCTGCTGCCCTGATCGCTGAGGACCTTGAGCCTTGCTGGTCTGGAGGAGACCACCGCCAGTTCCGACATGGCGAGCACACCGTTGATGACGGTGAGGACGACGACGATCAAAATCTCGGTTAACAACACCGGCTCGAAGGCTGCAGGGCCGCACTCGTTATCGGCCTGCTTCGCCTGCGCTTATAGAGCATTGCGCGAAAAAGTGGGCACCGGTTTTTTCGCACGAGCAATGCTCTAAACTTTGAGAATCGATCACGCTTTCTCGCATTCGTCCGAATGCGACGTGATCTGAGGCATTGCGCGAAAAAGTGGGCACCGGTTTTTTCGCAAGAGCAATGCTCTAAACTTTGAGAATCGATCACGCTTTCTCGCATTCGTCCGAATGCGACGTGATCTGAGGCATCGTCCAGCGAACGCGATGGGAGAACGCAAACTTGCCGCAAGCCGATATCCGCCTGTCCGCCCCGTCCGCCCAGCGCAACCGCGATCCGATCCTCGCCGTGCTGCGCAACGCCCTGCCCGCGGCGGGGCTGGTGCTCGAAATCGCCAGCGGCTCGGGCGAGCATGCCGTGCATTTCGCGACAGCTCTGCCACGGCTTTCCTTCCAGCCCTCGGACCCGGATCCGCAGGCCCGCGCCAGCATCGACGCCTGGGCGCGCGAGGTCGCGCTGCAAAACCTGCTGCCGGCCCTGCCGCTCGATGCAGCGGCGCCCGGCTGGCCGCTCGAGCGGGCCGATGCGGTGATCTGCATCAACATGATCCACATCTCGCCCTGGGCGGCGACGCAGGGGCTGGTCGCGGAGGCGGCAAGGCTGTTGCCGTCCGGTGGCCCGCTCTATCTCTACGGCCCCTATCGCCAGAGCGGCGTCCCGCTCGCAGCCAGCAACGCGGCCTTCGATGCCAGCCTGCGCGAGCGCGATCCGCGCTGGGGCCTGCGCGAGCTCGACGCGGTCGCGGCGCTGGCGGCCGCGGCGGGCTTCTTCGGCGCGCCCGAGATCACGGCGATGCCGGCCAACAACCTCAGCGTGGTGTTTCGGAAGCGCTGATGCGGCGGGCGGGCCGCCGCACTCAGAGCACCGCGGGCAGGACGAAGAAGCCGCCGACGACGACCACGGCCAGCGCCAGCGCCGTCATCGGCAGGTGCTTCTCGATGAAGATGCGGATGTCGTCGCCGTAGAAGCGCAGCGCCAGCGCGATCATCGCGAAGAAGGTGGTGCGCGAGATCACCATGCCGACGGTGAACTTCCAGATGTCGAAATGCAGGAAGCCGGACATGATCGTGACGATCTTGAACGGGATCGGCGTCAGGCCCTTGGTCAGCAGCACCCAGAACCAGTAGTCCTGCGAGGTGTGGATCAGGTGCGCCGCCTTCTCCTGCAGCCCGTAGATGCCGATCAGCCAGGCGCCGACCGACTCATAGAGCAGCGCGCCGATCGCATAGCCGAGATAGCCGCCGAGCACGGCGCCGAGCGAGCAGACCCCGGCATAGAACCAGGCCCGGTCCGGCCGCGCGATGCACATCGGAATCAGCAGCGGGATCGGCGGCAGCGGGCTGACCGAGCTTTCGACGAAGGTGAGCGCGAAGAGCAGCCAGGGAGCGCCCGGGTGCGATGCGTAGGACACGCACCAGTCGTAAGCACGCTTGAGCATTAAGAGGGCAACCGGTCCTGGGTTCTCGCGTCGGACGCAAGGGCGCCCTGCGCTCGGTGCATTAAGCCATCTGGCGGGATCAGGCCAGAAGTCTCTTACGCCAGAGTCAATTGCGCGACGCTTTCATGACGGAAATGCGGAAAGCGCCGTGCCCATCGCCGCCTCGCCCCTGCGGCCGTCTGCGCCCCAGGCACCGTCATTCCGGACAAGCCGCGAAGCGGCGCAGCTCCGGAATCCATCGTAGAGCACCGGAGCCCGACGATGGATTCTAAGCGTTCCGCTTCGCTCCAGCCGGAATGACGGGGAGCTCTACGAAAGCCGCTCCAGCGCCTCGGCGATCTTGAGCTTGCGCGCTTCGGCCGAGGCCTTGCGCTCGCGGTTCTCCTCGACGATCTCCTCGGGTGCGCGCGCCATGAAGTCGGCATTGCCGAGCTTGCGATCGACGGTGGCGATGTCCTGGTCGAGCTTGACCAGTTCCTTCTCCAGCCGCGTCCGCTCGGCGCCAAGATCGATGATCCCGGCCAGCGGCAGGGCCGCGATCTCGCCGCGCACGATGATCTGCGCCGACTGGCCCGGCGCCGCCTCGGCGAACTGGATCACCGAGAGCCGCGCCAGGCGCTCGATCATCGGCGCCCAGGCCTCGACCGTGGCCTTCGTCGCCGCGCTCGGCTTGACCAGCACCAGCGGCACCTGCGCCCCGCCGGGAACGTTCGTCTCGGAACGCACCGAGCGGATGTCGGAGATCAGGTCGACGACGAAGCCGATCTCGGCCTCGGCCGCCTCGTTCACCAAGGCGCCGAGCTGCGGCCAGCGCGTCAGGCAGACCAGCCCGGCCTCGCCTTCCGGCACTTTACGCGGCGCGCCCTCGCCGGCCTTCTGCGCCCAGAGTTCCTCGGTCAGGAACGGCATGAACGGATGCAGCAGCTGGCAGATCAGGTCGATGACATGGGCCACCGTTGCCTGCGTCTCGGCCTTCGCGGCAAGGGCGGCGGCATCGGTGCCCTCCCCCTGCAGCACCGGCTTGGAGAGTTCGAGATACCAGTCGCAGAACTGGCCCCAGACGAAGCGATAGGCTGCGTCCGCAGCCTCGTTGAACTTGAAGGTCTCGATGCCGGCGGCGATCGCGTCAGTGGTGCGCGAGGCCTCGCTCAGGATCCAGCGGTTGAGCGGCAGCGCGACCCTGGCCGGGTCGAAGCCTGCGGCACGGACGCAGCCATTGATCTCGGCGAAGCGGGCGGCGTTCCAGATCTTGGTCGCGAAGTTGCGGTAGCCTTCGACGCGCGCCGTCGAGAGCTTGATGTCGCGCCCCTGCGCCGCCATCGCCGAGAGCGTGAAGCGCAGCGCGTCCGCCCCGTATTTGTCGACGAGCACCAGCGGGTCGATGACGTTGCCCTTGGACTTCGACATCTTCGCGCCCTTCTCGTCGCGAACGATGGCGTGGATGTAGACGTCCTTGAACGGCACCTCGTCCATGAAGTTAAGGCCCATCATCATCATCCGGGCGACCCAGAAGAAGATGATGTCGAAGGCGGTGACCAGCGTCGCCGTCGGATAATAGCGCTCGAGCTCGGCCGTCTCCTCCGGCCAGCCGAGCGTCGAGAACGGCCAGAGCGCCGAGGAGAACCAGGTGTCGAGCACGTCCTCGTCGCGCGTCAGCGCGACCGGCCCGCCATAATGGCCGAGCGCCAGCGCCTGCGCGCCGGCTTCCGACTCGGCGACGAAGCATTCGCCGTCCGGCCCGTACCAGGCCGGGATCTGGTGGCCCCACCAGAGCTGGCGCGAGACGCACCAGGGCTCGATGTTCTCGAGCCAGTCATTATAGGTCCTGGTCCAGCTCTCGGGCGTGATCTTCGTGCGCCCGTCCTTGACCGCCTTGAGCGCGCGGTTGGCCAGCGGCTTGACGTCGACATACCACTGGTCGGTCAGCCAGGGCTCGATCACCACGTCCGAGCGGTCGCCATGCGGCACGGT
>NZ_JAKFED010000205.1:0-2598 GCF_036675845.1 Allobosea sp.
CGCCGCGTCTCCGCCAAGGCGGCGCTGATCGAGGCCTCGGCGGAAGCCGCGAAGGAGAATGTCCGCCAGATCATCAGCGTCACGGCCACGATCCGCGACGATCTCGACCGGCAGTCCGGCCTGGCGGCGGCGAGTGCCGAGGATCTGGCGGAGCGGGTGCGGTTGCGGGTGATCCTGATCGCGGCCGGCCTGCCGCTGGCCGGCGGCGCACTCGCCATCGCCCTGCTGCGCGCGCATCTCACCCGGCCATTGCGCGAGCTGATGGCTGCGATCGACGCGACCATGGCCAGCAACCATGTCATCGAGGTGCCGCATCGGCGCCGGCGCGACGAGATCGGCGAGCTCGCCCGGACGGTGCGGACGCTGAGCGAGGTCCGCGCAACGCTGGTGACGCGCGAGGCCGAGGCCGGGCTGGCGCAGGCGCATCAGGCGCGGCGCACCGAAGAGCTGCATCGCATCGCCGAGGAGTTCGAGGCGCGCATCGGCCGGCTGCTCGTCGACATCGCCGGGTTGAGCGAGGGGTTGCGGGCGGCGCTCGGCGATTCCGCGGTGCAGGCCGAGCAGATTTCGCAGAGCGGCGGCTCCGCTGCCGGCGCCGTCGCCGACGCGGCCGAGGAGGCCGATCGCATTTCCGACGCGGCGCTGCGGCTCGAGGATGTCGTCGAGCAGATCAACCGCGAGGTCCGGCGCGTCTCCGAGATCGCGACGGAGGCGACACGGGACGCCGCCGGCACGGCTGGCCTGGTCGGTCGGCTGACCGAGAACGCCGGCAAGATCCGTGATGTCGTCGCGCTGATCGAGGCGATCGCGCGGCAGACCAATCTGCTCGCCCTCAACGCAACGATCGAGGCGGCGCGCGCCGGCGCCCAGGGCCGCGGCTTTGCCGTGGTCGCGGGCGAGGTCAAGGCGCTGGCGGCGCAGACGGCTGGCGCCACGGCCCAGGTCGTGGCGCGCATCGCCGCCGTCGACGAGGCGCTGTCGCAGGCGGCAGCCGCGATCTCCGGCATCGTCACGCGCGTCGGCGCCGTCGAGCAGGCGAGCACCGAGATTTCCAGCATGGTCGGCTCGCATAGCGGCCTGCTGCAGACGCTCGGCGAGACCATCGCGCGCATTTCGGAGGTGACGGGCGAGGCGGTCGGCGCGATGACGACCATCGTCGACGCCAATTCCCATAGCGTGGCGCGGGCCGAGCAGGGCGCGAGCGGCGCAAGGCGGCTCGATGAACGCATCTCGGCGTTGCAGGTCGAGGCCAACCAGTTCGCGCGGCGCCTGCGCTCGGCGTGATCGGCACTTGCCGGGAGCCTGCGACTCGCGGCCATGTGCGCCATGCTCGAAATCCTGTCCTCCCTCCGATGAACTGGTCGCCGCAGCAGGACGGGGCGCTCGCCGCCGTCGCGGACTGGCTCAAGGCCGGCTCGCCGCAGCTCTTCCGCCTGTTCGGCTATGCCGGCACCGGCAAGACCACGCTCGCCCGGCATATCGCCGAAGGCGTCGACGGCACGGTCGTCTTCGCCGCCTTCACCGGCAAGGCGGCGCTGGTGCTGCGCAACAAGGGCTGCGAGGGCGCGCAGACCATCCATTCGCTGATCTACCGCTCGCGCGGCGTCGACGAGGAGAGCCCGACCTTCGTGCTCAACCGCGAGAGCGCCGCGGCCAAGGCCAAGCTGATCATCATCGACGAATGCTCGATGGTCGACGAGGATCTCGGCCGCGACCTGCTCTCCTTCGGCACGCCGGTGCTGGTGCTGGGCGATCCGGCGCAGTTGCCGCCGGTCAAGGGCGGCGGCTTCTTCACCGAGCACGAGCCCGACATCATGCTGACCGAGGTGCACCGGCAGGCGGCCGACAACCCGATCGTGCGGATGTCGATGATCGTGCGCGAGGGCGGGCGGCTCGAAATCGGCGACTATGGCGAAAGCCGCGTCATCCGGCGCGACGCGATCACGCCCGAGATCGTGCTCGGCGCGGGCCAGGTTCTGGTCGGCATGAACAAGACGCGCCGGCTCTACAATGCCCGGATGCGGCAATTGATGGGCCACAGCTCGAATGTGCCGGTGGTCGGCGAGAAGCTGGTCTGCCTGCGCAACGACAAGAGCAAGGGCCTGCTCAATGGCGGCGCCTGGATCGTGCAGGAGCTGAAGACCTCGAAGAAGGGCCTCGTCACCATGCGGGTGACGCCGGAGGACGACACCGGCGGCAAGCCGGTCAAGGTCTCGGTGCTGCCGAACTTCTTCGACGGCACCGAGGAGGAGGTGCCCTGGGAACTGCGCCGCCATACCGACGAGTTCACCTTCGGCTATGCGCTCACCGTCCACAAATCGCAGGGCTCGCAATGGGACGATGTGGTGCTGTTCGATGAGGCCTTCGCCTTCCGCGAACACCGGGCGCGCTGGCTCTATACCGGGCTGACGCGCGCGGCGGAGACGATCACCGTGGTGATGTAGCCGGCAGCGGCGCGTCTTTGGCGGACCGCAGCAGGCTGCTCATTAAAGCATGACACTTTTTACTCGGAACCACTGTCGTCATCCTGGACAAGCCGCGAAGCGGCGCAGCTCCGGGATCCATCGCAGGGCGCCGGAGCCTTATGATGGATCCCGG
>NZ_JAKFED010000110.1:0-53531 GCF_036675845.1 Allobosea sp.
GGCGGCGGCGTCGGGCTGATCGTCTACAACCGCAAGGAGGGCAGGGCGCTCGGCGAGGTGACGAAGTTCCTCGTCTACAACGCCCGCAAGCGTCAGGAGGGCGGCGATTCCGCCGCGACCTATTTCGAGCGCACCGAATGCGTCGCCGGCGTGCAGGACGCCCGCTTCCAGCAATTGATGCCGGATGTGCTGCACTGGCTCGGCGTCACGAAGATCGACCGGCTGATGTCGATGTCGAACATGAAGTATGATGCCATGGTCGAGAGCGGCATCGAGATCGGCGAGCGTGTCGCGATCCCGCCGGAGCTGGTCCCGCCCGACGCCTCGGTCGAGATCGAGGCCAAGAAGGCGGCGGGCTACTACTCGCCCGATGGTGCGCCGGGCGATAATGCGCTGAAGTCGACCGTCGGCCGCGACCTCGAGAAGTTCTGAGCGATGGCCGTTCGCAACCCACAAACAGGTCATCCCGGCCGGAGCGGCTTCAGCCGCGCAGAGCCGGGATCCATGCCCGAACCGTTCCGGCATGGATCCCGGGTCTCCCTTCGGTCGCCCGGGATGACAAGCCCCTTTTCCTGGCGCGACAGACCGAACCGACATGCCTGACTCCAATCCCGAAGCCGTCCGCCAGCTGCTCAAGCCGGCCGTCATCCGCGAGCGTGCGCAGGAGATGCTGCAGCACGGCCTCGCCGGCCGGCTGACGCATTTCAGCGTGCACCCGGAGCGGCTCGATTCCTGCGCCGATTATGTGCTGGCGACGATCCGCCAGAACTATCCGACGCTCGACATTCCCTTCCATGCGCGCTGGCGGCATTTTTCCGTCGCCGGCATCGACCGCTGGCGCAGCCTCGACGGCACCGCCCGCTTCACCGATGCCGTCGCGCGCGGCCGCGCCGCCTACGACCTCGCCATCGTCAGCGTGCTGCTCGATGCCGGCGCCGGTGCCGCATGGCGCTATCGTGACGGGCTGACCGGCCAGCTTATCGGCCGCTCCGAGGGGCTCGCTTTGGCCTCGCTCGACATGTTCGCCGCCGGCCTCTTCTCGAGCGATCCGGCGCAGCCGCTGCGCGTCGACAGCGCGGTGCTGAAGCGGCTCGATGCCGCGGCGCTCGCCGCCGGCTTCCAGGCCGGCCCGGCCAATCCGCTGGTCAGCCTCGAAGGCCGCGCCGCCTTGCTCAACCGGCTCGGCGAGGAGCTGGAGAAGCACGGGCTCGACCGGCCCGGCGGCCTGTTCGACAGACTTTTCGCGGCGGCCGATGGCGGCTCGCTGCGCGCCGGCTATATCCTGTCGCAGGTGCTGGATGTGCTCGGCGGCATCTGGCCCTCGCGCCTGACGCTGGCCGGCATCCCGCTCGGCGACAGCTGGAAGCACCCGCTGATCGCGCAGGGCAGCGTCACCGCCGGCATCGTCCCCTTCCACAAGCTCTCGCAATGGCTGAGCTATTCGCTGATCGAGCCGCTGCAATGGGCCGGTATCGAGGTTCTCGACATCGACGACCTCACCGGCCTGCCGGAATACCGCAATGGCGGCCTCTTCCTCGATCTCGGGGTGATCGCGCTGAAGGATCCCGGGGACGCTTCTCGCGCCCATGAAGTTGGCTCGCAACTCGTCGTCGAATGGCGGGCGCTGACGGTCGCCCTGCTCGATCGGCTCGGCGAACTGATGCGCCAGCGTCTCGGCCTGACGCGCGAGCAATTGCCGCTCGCCAAGGTTCTCGAAGGCGGCAGCTGGGCCGCCGGCCGGCGCATCGCCGCCGAGAGACGCGAAGGCGGCGGGCCGCCCTTGACCATCGTCAGCGACGGCACGGTATTTTGAGCCGGATGAGGCAGATATCCGGAAACACACCGTCATCCCGGACGGCCGAAGGTCGCTCCGGGATCCATCGAAGGGCGGAGAACCCTCCGATGGATCCCGGCGCTCCGCTTCGCTGCAGCCGGGATGACGGCGGTGGTTCGGGCAGGGTTTCCCGCTCGATTGGCGCCACAAGGGGGCTAGCAGAATGACCATCCACTCCGACGGCGTCACCATCGTCGACCACCCGCTGGTGCAGCACAAGTTGACGCTGATGCGCGAGAAGGACCGTTCGACCAAGAGCTTCCGCCAGCTCCTCAACGAGATCGGCATGCTGCTCTGCTATGAGGTGACACGCGACCTGCCGACCGAGATGATCGAGGTCGAGACGCCGCTGCAGAAGACGATGCAGCCCGTGATCTCGGGCAAGAAACTGGTCTTCGCGCCGATCCTGCGGGCCGGCGTCGGCTTCCTCGATGGCATGCTCGAACTGGTGCCCGCCGCCCGCGTCGCCCATATCGGGCTCTATCGCGACCCCGAGACGCTGCAGGCGGTCGAGTATTATTTCAAGGCGCCCTCCGACATCGCCGACCGCATGATCGTGGTGATGGACCCGATGCTGGCGACGGCGAATTCCGCGGTGGCCGCCGTCGACCGGCTGAAGGAACGCGGCGCCCATGATCTGCGCTTCGTCTGCCTGCTGGCCGCGCCCGAGGGCATCGCCCGGATGCGCGACGCCCATCCTGACGTCCGGATCTGGACCGCGGCGATCGACGAGCGCCTCAACGACCATGGCTATATCGTGCCCGGCCTCGGCGATGCCGGCGACCGGATGTTCGGAACCCGCTGAGCGCCGGCCCTTGTGAACTTGGCGATATGCCCTTATCTTGTAGGCATATTGCCCGGAGCATTGTCGAGCGAAGTGGACACCGGTTCGCGTGAAGACAATGCGACAAGACATATAGTTGGAGCATGTCCGCGGTTCGGAGAAACGCGGACATGCTCCAGGAGGCGATGATGACGGCAGTCAGTGCTCTCGACGTGGTCGGTGGACCGAAGGTGATCGGAGCCCCGCTCGACAGCGCGCGCGCGATCATCGCGGCGGTCCGCCGCGGCTTCCCGGTCGCGGCGGTCGAGCACGTCATCGCCAGCGGCCGCATGACGCTGGCCGAGATCGACGAGGTCGTGCTGCCGCGCAAGACCCTGAGCCACCGGCGCAAGATCGGCACCTTGACGAGCGAGCAATCCGACCGGCTGGTCCGGGCCGCCCGCGTCATCGCCGAGGCGGAGGAGACCTTCGGCTCGCAGGAGAAGGCCGGCAGATGGCTGCGCCGGCCGACGGAGGCGCTCGGCGGCGAAAAGCCGATCGCTCTGCTCGACACCAGCGAGGGGGCGGCCGAGGTCGAGACGCTGCTGGGCCGGATCGCGCACGGCATCGCCGCCTGATGCGGGCCTGGCGCGTCTGCCGCGCCGCCTTCGCCGATCTCGGCGGCGAGGGCGCGAGGCTCCATGGCGGCCGCTGGAACTCGCCCAGGCGAGCGCTCGTCTATACTGCCGAGAATCCGGCCCTCGCCATCCTCGAGGTCCGAGTCCATCTCGATCTCGAGCCGGACCTGATCCCGGACGACTATGTCCTGGTCGAGATCGACCTTGCCGGTGCTATCTGCGACGAGGTCGCGGCGCTGCCGGAGGATCCGAGGCAGATCGGCGATGCCTGGCTCGCCGCAGCCCGCACGCCGGTGCTGAAGGTGCCGTCCTTCATTGCCCCCCGGAGCTCGAACCTCCTGATCAATCCGGCCCATGGCGGCGCGGCCGCGGTCAGGCTGGTCGGGCAGCAGGCCTTCAGCTTCGACCGGCGGCTCTGGCTGCCGCTGCCTGCCGCCGCACCATGACCGCGATGGATTATCCATGCGAAAGGCCCGCCCCATCGCTGGGGCGGGCCTTCGCTGCCGGTCGACGCTCAGGCCGCGATGGCGCGAGCGCTGACCAGAGCTACCGAATGCGGATCATTCGATGACCTGCACGATGCGGCGCGTCTGCGGGTCGACCAGCACGGGGCGTTCATTGACGACCGTGTAGCGATAGCTGGTCTCGCCATATTCGCGCGGCACGTCGTAATAGCGCACGCCTTCGCGCGGCAGGGTCGCGCCGACGACGACCGGTTCCGCATAGGTGTAGGACGGCACGCGCTGCTCGACGACATACTGGCGGAAACGCGGGGTGTTGTCGCCGAGGATCGCGCCGACCACGGCGCCGCCGACGCCGCCGACCACGGCACCGACCGGGCCGCCGACCACTGCACCGCCGACCGCGCCCGCCGTGGCGCCGCCAACCGCGCCACCCTGGGCGCCCGACGGGTTCTGCTGGGCGAAGGCCGTGGCCGGGACGATGGCGAGGGCCGCTACGAGAGCAAGCTTCTTGAACATTTTCCGTTCTCCTTTGAGGGGAAACCTCGGCAGCAAGAACGGAAAACCCTCTCTAAGGTTCCGTAAGGGCGGTCACGAGCTGTGAACGATCGTGACCGATTTCAGCGATCTCCCTTGTCGTTCAGCAGCTTCCCGTCGATCACGATCTCAGTGCCGGCGGCTGCGAAATCGAAAACCTGCGTCCGCTGCGGCGGCCTGCCGGCATTGGCGAAGAGCTCGTCGACCGTCGCCTCCTCCGAGAGGAAGAGGAAATCGGCATGGGGGGCGCCTTCCGGATAGGCATCGATGGCGTGCCAGGTGCCGCGATGGAACATCACGCCCTCGCCCTCCAGGCGGAAGGCACGCAGATCCTCGGGAGCGGGCGGCCGCTCGCTCGGCGCCGCCACCACGATGATCGCGGGCGGGCGGCCGAGCGGCAGGCGCGCCTCGGTGACATGAAGATGGCGCTCGACCACTTTCACGATGAAGGGCCGGGCATGGTAGCGCACGAGCTGCAGGCGCGGCCGGGTCTCGGCGCCGAAGGGCTGGATCCAGATGTCGTAGCCCTCGCGGCCGGCATCGCGCGGGCCCGACGGCGTCAGGATGCGGCCATAGGGCGCGAAGGCTTCGGGCGTCAGCGGTGCGACAGGGAGGCGGATGGTGCGGCTCATGCGGTATCCTAGGGCCGGATGCTTCGGGATGGAATCGCTCGTCTGGTCGTCCCGGACAAGCCGCGTCAGCGGCGCAGAGCCGGGATCCATGCCTGAACCACGATCGACAAGGCTCAGGCATGGATCCCGGGTCTCCCTCCGGTCGCCCGGGATGACCTCCGGCACAAACCGCAGCGCCCAAAAGGAAACGGCGGGCCTTGCGGCCCGCCGTGACGGTAACGATCGGAGAGCGTCGCCCCAAATTACTTCGTGGCGGCCGCCAGCACGGGCGCGAGCTTGTCGGCGTCGCGCTTGATCAGTGCCGCGAAACCGGCCGGCGTGCGCTCTTCGGCGCTGGGGATCACGGCCCCGAGATCGAGCAGGCGCTTCTTGACCGTCTCGTCCTTGAGCGCCTTGTCGAGCGCGTCGACCAGCTTGTCGATGGCCTCCTTCGGCGTGCCCTTCGGTGCGGTCAGCCCGTTCCACGCCTCGATCTGGTATTCCGGCAGCCCCGCTTCCTTGGTGGTCGGGATGTCCGGCAGGGCCGGCGAGCGCTCGGCCGAGGCGATCGCATAGGCCTTGATCGTTCCGGCCTTGATCTGTTCCGAGACGCTGACGATCTGGTCGCACATGAAGTCGACCTGGCCCGAGACCAGGTCGTTCAGCGCCGGGCCGGTGCCGCGATAGGCGACGGAGTTGAGCTTCGGCACGCCGAGCTGGCCCTTGAGCAGGGTGCAGGTCGTCCACGACACCGAGCCGACGCCGGCATGGGCCTCGTTGAGCTTGTCCGGGTTCGCCTTCACGAACGCGACGAACTCCTTGAGGTTCTTCGGCGCCAGGTCCTTCTTGGCGACGATCAGGATCGGCGTGCCGCCGGCCAGGCCGATCGGCTGCATGCCGTTGATCGGGTCGTATTTCAGGCCGGGATAGGTCGCCGGTGCCGCCGAGAAGGTGCCGAGATGGCCCATCGCGATGGTGTAGCCGTCCGGTGCCGAGGTCAGCGCGCGGGTGATGCCGGTGGTGCCGCCGGCGCCGGCGACGTTCTCGACCACGACCTGCTGGCCCAGCGTCTTCGACATGTTCTCGCCGACGAGGCGGGCGATGATGTCGGTCGGGCCGCCGGCGGCGAAGGGCACGATCATCGTGATCGGCCGTTCCGGATATTTGGTTTGCGCCTGTGCCGGGATGGCGAGCGCCAGCGCGGCTACGACGCCGAGGGCGAGTTTCTTCATGCGTATTCCTCCCATTTGCGGTTGTCTGAAGAGTTGGGATGCGCGGCGCCGCGAGGCAACCCCGTCATTCGGTGAAGACCTCGTCGCGCTTCTTCGAGATCGACGGCAACAGCGCGACGACGAGAATGAGGACGGCGACGATCAGGAGCGCCAGCGAGATCGGCCGGCTTTCGTAGTCGATGAAGGTATAGAACGAGCCGCGCGAGATGATCAGCGCCTGGCGCAGCTTCTCCTCCATCAGCTTGCCGAGCACGAAGCCGAGCAGCATCGGCGCCGGCTCGAAGCCGAGCTTGATCAGGACATAGCCGAACAGGCCGAACAGGGCGGTGAAGGCGACGTCGACCGGCTGGTTGTTCACCGAATAGATGCCGATGCAGCAGAAGATCAGGATCGCCGGGAACATCAGCCGGTAGGGCACCTGCAGCAGCTTCACCCAGAGCCCGACCAGCGGCAGGTTGATGATCAGCAGCATCAGGTTGCCGATCCACATCGAGGCGATCATGCCCCAGAACAGGTCCGGGTTCTTGGTCATCACCTGCGGGCCGGGGATGATGCCGTGGATGGTCATGGCGCCGACCATCAGCGCCATCACCGCATTGGGCGGGATGCCGAGCGTCAGCAGCGGGATGAAGGCGGTCTGGGCGCCGGCGTTGTTGGCCGATTCGGGGCCGGCGACGCCCTCGATGGCGCCGCGGCCGAAGCGCGACGGGTCCTTGGCGAGCTTCTTCTCGATCGTGTAGCTCGCGAACGGGCCGAGCACCGCGCCGTTGCCCGGCAGGATGCCGAGCATGGCGCCGACGCCGGTGCCGCGCAGCACCGGCTTGATGCATTGCTTGATGTCGCTCCAGTTCGGCAGCAGGCGGCCGATCTTGGCGCGAACCACATCGCGCGCCTCCGGCGTCTCCAGGTTGCGCAGAACCTCGGCGAAGCCGAACACGCCCATGCCGAGGACCGCGACGTCGATGCCGTCGGCGAGCGGCGGGAAGCCGAAGGTCATGCGTTCCTGGCCGGTCTCGAGGTCGGTGCCGACGGTCGAGAGCAGCAGGCCGAGCATGATCATGCAGAAGGCCTTGAGGATCGAGCCGCGCGCCAGCACGACCGCGAAGCACAGGCCCATCACCATCAGCGAGAAATACTCGGCCGGCCCGAACAGCAAGGCGAGCCGCGTCAGCGGCGCGCCGAGCGCCGCGATGACCATCGTCGCGACCGTGCCGGCGAAGAACGAGCCCAGCGCCGCCGTGCCCAGCGCGATGCCGGCCCGGCCCTGCTTGGCCATCTGGTGGCCGTCGAGCGTGGTCACGACCGCGGTCGCCTCGCCCGGGATGTTGACCAGGATCGCGGTGGTCGAGCCGCCGTACTGCGCGCCGTAATAGATGCCCGCGAGCATGATCAGCGCGCCGACCGGATCGAGCCCGAAGGTGATCGGCAGCAGCATGGCGATCGTCGCGGTCGGTCCGACGCCGGGCAGGACGCCGATCAAGGTGCCGACCAGGCAGCCGGTGAAGCAGAGCAGGATGTTCTTGACGGAGAGCGCGACGCCGAAACCGAGCGCCAGATGCGAGATCATTTCCATCATGAGATCAGATTCCAAGCAGCCAGGGCGCCAGCGGGATCGGCAGCCCCAGCGCGTATTTGAAGAGCAGCGAGCAGGCGGTTGTCATCACGACGGCGAAGATCACCAGCTCCTTGAGGTTGCGGTCGTCCGCCGCCAGGCCGGAGAACAGCACGACCAGCGGTCCGGCAACGACGAGGCCGAGCGAGGGAACGTGGATCGGCCCGAGATCGAAACCGCGAATGGCGAGCGCGAACAGGATCGTGCCGCCCAGGACATGAATGGTGCCGCGCCAGGACCAGCCGCTCAGCTTTTCGCCGTGGTAGCGCAGCGAGGCGAGGCAGAGCAGCGCGCCGAGCCCGGCGCAGATCACGGCGAAGCTCTTCGGCAGCATGCCGGGGCCGATCTGGCGCAGCGAGCCCATCGGGAGGTCCCGCGCCAGGAACAGCGCCAGCCCCGCCAGCGCGATCATGAACACGCCCCCGGCGAAATCCTGCGTCGAGCGGATGCGCAGGCCCTGCGCCGCCTCGATTTTGTTGAGACTCATCAATGTCCTCCGGCTTGGGTCGTGACGGCGCGCATCGCGGGCCTTCTGGCTTGCACCGGCACGGTGAAGGGCAGGATAGCGCGTTCGTCGATCAGGGTGACGCTCTCGCGCAGGATGGCGAGGAAGTCGTCGCGGGCGGAAAGCTTCTGGTGCGGCCGCCAGGCGACGCCGACAAGGGCGCCGGGCGGCGGCGGGTCGAGCAGCGCGCCGCGCAGCCGCCGCATCGTCACGCCGGGAAAGCTCAGCCGCGAGACCCAGTCCGGCGCCAGCGACATGCCGAGCCCGGCGGCCACGGCCGACATCATCGCCGGCTTCTCCGTCGCCTCGATGATGACGTTGGGGACGGCGCCGACGCTTTCGAAATAGGCCATGACGAGGTCGTAGGCGAAGGGCCGGATCCGCTTCGACGGCACCACGAAGGGTTCGCCGACGAGGTCCTGCATCGTCAGGTTGTCGCGAGCGGCGAGCGGATGCCCTTCGTTCAGCACCACGATCGGGCGCTCGACCCGCAGCACTTCGAAGGCGCAGTCGGTCGGCTTGCGCGGCGGGCGCAGCAGCGCGAGATCGAGCTTGCCGGCCTCCAGCATCTGCACCAGCGGTGCCGTCATCGCCTCGACGAACTTGATCTCGATGCCGGGATGGCGGGAGCGGAAGGTGACCAGCGCCTCGGGCACGAAGCTCGACGAGGCGGAGTCGATCGCCCCGACCCGCAGCACCTTGCTCGAGGCCAGCGAGGCGGCGCGAACCGAACGCGAGGCGCGCTCCATCCGCACCAGGATGGCCTTGGCCTCTTCGAGCATGATCAGCCCGGCGCGGGTGAGCGCGACCTGCCTTGTCGTGCGGGTCAGCAGGCTGACGCCGAGTCCGTCCTCCAGCGCGCTGATCTGGCGCGAGAGCGCGGGTGGCGCGAGGCCGAGCCGCTCGGCCGCCCGGCCGAAATGAAGCTCCTCCGCCACCGCGATGAAGCATCGCAGTTGCCGCAGATCCATAGTCGTCGCCGCTCCCCTCTGGCGTATCGCTTTTTGTGATATCGTCCAGTTAGTTCTGTTATGCCCTTTAGCGCCAACCGCTCGTTTTGCGACCCTAGAGCAATTCATAATTTATTGGCAATAAAGCTCATTGCCACGGGGGCGGCATCCACAGGGTGAACGTCGCTCTCCCATAACGGACGATGCCGTAATGGATTGATTCTTCGGAGTTTGTCCGCACTCGGCCGAAGCCGGTCAAGTGGTCGGGGCGCCCGCTCGTCTGGCGCTCCACGAGGTGGCGACCCGGCCGTCGATCAGTGCGAGCCCGACAAAGATCGCGGCCATACCGGCGAAATGGCGCGGCAAAAGCTCTTCGCCGAGCAGGCCGGAGCCGAGCAGGATGGCGCTGACCGGGATAAGGAAGGTCACGAGCATGACGTTGCTCGGTCCAGCAGTGCGCATGATCCGGAAGAAGATGATGTAGGCCAGCGCCGTCGAGATCAGCGCCAGGCCGATCGCCGCGAGGATCGCCTGTTGCGAGGGGGCCGGCAGCGTCCAGGGCGGATGCAGGAAAAAGACGATCGGAACGATCATGATGGTCGAGGCGGACAATTGGCCCGTGGCGGCGACGAGCGGCGACATACCGCGGAAGCGCCGGCCGAACAGGCCGGAGAAGGCGTAGGACACCGCGGCGAGAACGCAGGCGAGCTGCGCCGCGAGGTTGGAGCCGAGGCCGCCGAGCGCATCGGGCCCCATCAGGATGCCGACGCCGATGAGGCCGGCCAGAACGCCGCCGAGCTTCAGCCCGGTCGCCTTCTCATTGCCGAAGCAGTGCATCACCAACACGGCGAAGATCGGCGTTGTGGCGTTCAGGATCGAGGCGAGGCCGCTGGCGATCTGCTGCTGGCCCCAAAGGAACAGGCTGAACGGGATCAGATTATTGAGGATGCCCATGCCAAAGAAGGCGAGCCAGAGGCTGCGCCCCACTGCCATGGATTGCCCGGTGATCCGCACCACCAGAAGCAGCGACAGCGCGGCGAGACCGACGCGGACCTGCACCACCGCGAAGGGCGGCCATTCCGCCACGGTGAGCTTGTTGAAGAAGAACGAGCCGCCCCACAGGACCGAGAGGACGATGAGCAGGAGCCACTCGGTTGGGCTCATGCGCAGCGTGGGAGCGGAGGTTGGCTGTGTCATGGCGCAATCTGTCCTCGCAGGGCGGGTCATCCTGCGTCAGTAGGCAGCCGGGGCTGGGCCCGGCCACCCGTATCCTGCCGGTGCTCAGGCGGGTTCCGCCTCGCGCGCCGCCCACATCGCCTTGAAGCCCGGCCGGGCATGGCAGGCGTCGAGCCAGGCCTTGACGTTCGGCGCGGCCTCGAAGAGCTGCGTCGCCGGCTTGGCGTAGCGGATGATCTCGGCGACGTTGATGTCGGCGACGGTGAAGCGCCCGCCCATGACATGGCCGCCGCCCTCGGCCAGCGCCTTGTCGAGCACCGCGAAGGGGTGCGGCAGGGCCGCGAGCGCGGCTGCGACCAGCGCCGGGTCCCGCTTCTCCGGCGGAAAGCCGCCAAGATGGTAGGTCAGGTTCAGCGCATGCGTCTCGCATTCGGTCGCGGCCCACAGCGCCCACATCGCCGCGAGCCCCTCCTCCTGCACGTCCTTCGGCGCCAGCGGCCCGCCATGCTTGCGGGCGAGATAGAGATTGATCGCCAGCGATTCGTGCAGGACGAAGCCGTCATCCTCGATCGACGGGATATGCCCGTTGGGATTGACCTTCAGGAATTCCGGGCTGCGGGTATGGAGCGGCGCGTCGGCGGCGTCGGGATCGGCGAGGCGATAGACCTGCACCACCGGCACCTGCTTGAACGACAGGCCGAGTTCGTTGGCGAGCCAGACATTACGCGTCGCACGAGAGCGGTGGCAGCCATAGATGGTCAGCGACATGGGCGGGTTTCCGGTTGAGGTTGCGAACGATGGGCCGTCATTGCGAGCGAAGCGAAGCAATCCAGGGCTCGCGCAATCTCCTGGATTGCTTCGCTTCGCTCGCAATGACGCTAGCGGCATGAAGGCTTAGGCGAGCTGACGCAAGGTCTCGCGGGCGATGATCAGGCGCTGAATCTCGGAGGTGCCTTCATAGATGCGGGTGATCCGGGCGTCGCGGGCATAGCGCTCGACCGGGAAGTCGCGGCAATAGCCGGCGCCGCCATGGATCTGGATCGCCGCGTCGGTGCAGCGATGCGCCGCCTCGGAGGCGAACAGCTTGGCCATCGAGGCTTCCCTGGCAAAGGGCTCGCCGCGGTCCTTCTTCGCCGCCGCGTCGAGGATCAAGAGGCGCGAGGCGTGCAGGTCGAGCTCGCGGTCGGCGATCAGCCATTGCAGGCCCTGGAACTCGGTCAGCGCCTGGCCGAACTGCTTGCGCTCGCGGGCATAGGACTTGGCTGCGTCCATCGCGGCCCGGGCGATGCCGAGCGAAACCGCGGCGACGCCGATGCGCCCGCCGGCAAGCTCGCCGACCGCGACGCGAAAGCCGTCATTCTCCTTGCCCATCAGGGCGCCGGCCGGAATGCGGGCGCCCTCGAAGCGGATCGTGTTGGTGGCCGAGCCGGTCTGGCCCATCTTCTTCTCGGCCTTGCCGACGCTGACGCCTTGCGTGTCGGCCGGCACCAGGAAGACCGAGATGCCCTTGCCCTTGGGCGCCTGCGAATCCGTCACCGCCCAGACCACGAAGAGCCCGGCATATTCGCCGCTGGTGATGAAGATCTTCTCGCCGTCGAGCACATAGCCGTCGCCGTCGCGCCGGGCGCGCAGCTTCATGCCGGCCGGGTCGGAGCCGGCGCCCGCCTCGGTCAGGCAGAAGGCGCCGGCCGGATAGCTCCCGTCGGCGAGCTTCGGCAGATGATCCGCCTGCTGCCGGGAGCTGCCGACGGCCTGGATCACCTCGCCCACCATGTTGGTGACCGAGGTCGTCACCGCCGTCGAGGCGCAGGCCGCCGCCAGTTCCTCCAGCGCCAGCGCGAAGGCGACGGTGCCGGCTTCCGAGCCGCCGAACCCGGCCTGGACGTTCAGCGCCATGAAGCCGTTCTGCGCGAGCAGCTTCAGATTGGCGAGGAACTCGGCGCGTCCCTCGCCGCGGTCGAGCTTCTCGGCCAGCGGCGCCAGCCGCTCAGTGGCGAGCTTGCGGGCGCTCTCGCGAATCAGCTCTTCCTCGTCGGTGAGGGCAAAATGCATGCGGTTGCGCTCGCTGGCCTGGACAAATGCCGGGCGAGCTTAGAACGCCCCACCGCCGCCGCCAACGCGCAGCTTTGCCCGCCCGCTTTGCGCCCGCAGGCGCTCGCGATCCTCGGCTTCGACGACGATGGCGAACGATGACTGTCGCATCTGGTTGGAGCGCGCCGCTCGGATTGCTGTGCAATATGATCGGATCCGGCTTTAAGGCGTCGCATATGGAAATCCTGACCCGACGTCTCTCGCTGCGGCCGACGCTGCCCTCCGATGTGCCGGCGCTGTTCGCCTTTCTCGGCGACGCGGACGCCATGCGTCACACCCGTCACCTCGCGACCTTGCGCGCCTGTCGCCGCCATGTCGCCGGCCATGAATGGCAGCGGCGCCGGTTGGGCTATGCGCCCTGGACGATCCGCAGCCGGGCCGATGGCGCGATCGTCGGCTGGGGCGGGCTGTTCGAGGACCCGTTCGATCCGGGCTGGGGCGTCGAGCTCGGCTACTGGTTCTCACCGGCGGCCTGGGGCAGGGGCTATGCGACGGAACTGGCCGGCGCCAGCCTCGTCGAGGCCCGCGGCCATTTGCGGCTGCCGGAACTGCACGCCTTCGCCCGGCCGGAGAATGCCGGCTCCTGCCGGGTCCTCGAGAAGGCGGGCTTCGAGCGCCTGCGCTATATTCCCGAACTGGAGCGCTATCTCTACCGGCACGCGCTGGCGGGCTGAGCTCAGCCGGCCAGCACCCGCTGCGGCGGGAAGGTGACCTCGACCAGCGTGCCTTCCTTCTTGACGCTGGTGATGGTCAGGGCCGCCCGGTTGGCCTCGACCAGCGCCTTGGTCAGCGGCAGGCCGAGGCCGGTGCCGCCAGCCTTACGGGTCGTCGGCACCCGGCGGAAGGGCTCCAGCGCCAGCGCGATCTCGTCATCGTCCATGCCGATGCCGGTGTCGCGCACCCGCAGGATCGCCTCGCCCTGGTCGCCGAGCGCGGTCGAGACGATGACCTGCCCGCCGGCATCGGTGAACTTCACCGCATTGGAAAGCAGGTTGAGCACGATCTGGCGCAGCGAGCGCTCGTCGGCGACCACCGGCGGCAGCTTCGGCGCCAGGCCCGAACGCAGGACGACACGGCCGCGCTGCGCCTCCGGCTGCAGCAGGTTCACTGCCGACAGTGCGATCTCGTTCAGGTTGACGCTGACGAAGTCGAGATCGAGCTTGCCGGCCTCGATCTTGGCGAGGTCGAGCAGGTCGTTGACCAGGCTGATGACATAGCCGCCCGAATGGTGGATATCGCGCAGATATTCCTTGTAGCGCTCGTTCTCGATCGGCCCGAAGCGCTCCTCGGCCATGACCTCGGCGAAGCCGATGATGGCGTTGAGCGGCGTCCGGATCTCATGGCTGATCTTGGCGAGCACGTCCGATTTCTGGGCGCTCGCCTTCTCGGCCGCCTTGCGCGCCTCGACCAGCTCGCCCTCGGTCTTCTTCCAGGCGGTGATGTCGCGCAGCACCGCGCAGAACTTGCTGTCCGGGACCTCGGCGATGCGGCCCATCGTCATGAACAGCGGGATGCGGCCGCCCTGGCGCTCGCGGCCGACGACCTCGCGGCCGTCATTCATCAGCGAGGCGACGCCGCCGCCGATCAGCCCGTCGAGATAGTCGAGCGCCGGCGAGTGGCTTTCCGGTGCGAAGAGCAGGGTGAACAGCTCGCCCGCGACCTCGCGCTGGTCGTAGCCGAACAACGCCTCGGCGCTGCGGTTGAGCGAGAGGATGCGGCCGCGCCCGTCGACGGTGACGACGCCGTCGGTGGCGGTGTCGAGCACCGCCGTCAGCTCGGCGACATGCGACTGGTTCGCCGCGCCCTCGAGCCGGAGCGCCGCGAGGCGCGAGGAGATCTCCTCCTCCTCGGCCTCGAACTCGGCGGCGAGCTCCTGCTGCTCGGCCTCCTCCGGCGAGAGCAGCTTGAGGTCGCCGCCGGGAACGCTGTTGCGGAAGGCCATCAGGGTCGCCGGCTCGCCCTGCCAGCCGATGCTGGAGAGCCTGCCGTCGACGCTGACCAGGCCGCCCTTGCGGTCGACCAGCACCATGGCGCCGCCGCCACTCTTGGCCGCGCCCTTGATCAGCCGGCTGATGCCGCCCGCCGCCGTGAGGTCGTCGAGATCGGCATAGTCGAGCAGGTCGAGCAGGGTGCGGTTGGCGTAGAGCGCCGTCTCGTCGCGGTTGACCAGCACCGCGATCGGCAGGCGGTCGAGGATCTCGGCATGGGCGTTGGCGAGGCGCGGCCGGCCTTCGACGGCGGCCGGGGCGGCTTCCTGTGCCGGGCGGGCTTCGCCCGGTGCGGCCGCCTGCGCCGCGTCGCGGCTTTCGTCATGGTCCAGCTTGAGCGGGGTCGCCGCCGGCAGGCGCGGACCGGGCTCGTCGTCGCCGGCGATCCGGGCGCCGAGCGCCTTGGCGATCTCGCGGAAAGCGTTGCGTTCGGCCGAGGAGAGCAAGGTCTTCGACGGCTCGAGGACCGGCCGCACGCTGGCGAGATGGCCGTTGCGCAGCGGCACGACATTGCCGGGGGCCGGGCGTGTCTCGGATTCGTCCGCGGCGGCCGCCGCGGCAATCTCTTCATCGGCCGCGGCGGCTGTCGGAGCCTCGGCCTCCGGCGCCTCATCGGCGGTCGCCGGCTCGCTGCCGGTCTCGGGCTGTGCGGCCGTTTCGGCTTCCGCATCCTGGCTGGCCGCGGTCGCCTCGACCGTGTCGGGAGTAGCCGGAACCTCGGCCGGTTCGGCAATGGCTATGGCCTCGCCGGTTTCTGCCTGTTGCGTTGCTTCGACGACAGCTTCGGGCTCGGGGAAGGGCTCGTTCTCGCCCTGCCGGACGAGACCGAAGCCGCGGAAGCCGGCGGGCGCCCGGTCCTTGTCGAACAGCGGGAAGCCGGAGAGCTCGACGCGCGCGCCTTCGCCCGGCGCGACCCGCCACAGCACGGCGCGGCCGCTCCAGGTGCCCGGTGCGGCGAGGCGCTCGGCGAGGTCGCCATCGAGATCGACGACCTCGCGGCCGAGAAGCTGGCTCCACGCGCGGCCGGGCAGGGCGGCTGCGGCCTCCGTGCCGGCGAGTTCGGCGAATTCCGGCGAGGCGCTGGCGAAGCGGCCTTCGGCGTCGCTCTCCCAGAGGAAACGCAGATTGGTCCGGCGCCGGGGTTCGGCGGTCGCCGGCAGCTCCGCTTCGGCGGCGCTTGTGGCGACGGCATCGTCCGGCTCGGCGGCCGGGCTCGTTGCCGGCGCGGCGGCGATGTCGGGCGGCAGGCTGATTCCGAGGCGCCGCAGTTCCGCGCCGGTGATGCCGAGCGCCAGTGCCCGCCCGGCCGGGCTCTCGACCAGCTTGCAGGCGCAGGTGACCAGGCCGGAAAGCCCCGTGCCCAGCCGCAGGCGCTCGAGTCGGAGATTACCGGTCGAGGCGAGGCCGCCGCCGAGAAGGCGCAGCCGATCGTGCACGGCCGTCGGCAGGGTCGCAGGACCGTGCGCGAGCAGCGCCTTGCCCGCCGGATTGGCGTGCAGAAGCTCCCGGCCGTCGAGCGACCAGAGCAGCAGCGCGCCCCCCGCCGCGAACGGCGCCAGCGCGCCGTCCAGCGCCAGTGCGCTGCCCAAGGCCGTCCAATCCTGTTCGGATCCGCTCATCCCGTCCCGCTTTTCCGGCGAACTCTGCAACCCGGCGCGATTATGCCTAACAAATCTTTAATAGCGCCCAAATGATTGGGAATCCATGTGGGAACCCGCCCTCTCCCCTGGCGTTTCCAAACAGCGTTAATGTGGCGGCGCCGCCATTCGCGCGGCACGTTGTCATTGCACTGCAATAATGATATTGCAGTGCACAATAAAGCTTGGCAGTGCAGGCGCAGGCCCTGGTCACAACCCAGCAGGAGGATCGATCATGGACGGCAAGACCCCCTACGAGGTGCCTACCGAGATGCGCGAATTCGCCGAGAAGAGCGTCGATCAGGCCCGCAAGGCTTTCGACGGTTTCATCGGTGCCGCCCAGAAGGCCGTCGAGAACGCCCATGGCTCGGCCGAGTCGGCCCGCGTCAACGCGCAGGACGCGACCCGCAAGGCGATCGGCTATGCCGAGAGCAATGTCGCCGCCGCTTTCGACCTCGCCCAGAAGCTGGTCCGGGCGCGCGATGTCAATGAGGTGCTGCAGCACCAGTCCGAGTTCCTGAAGTCGCAGATGGCCTCGTTCCAGGCTCAGCTCAAGGAACTCGGTTCGGCGGTCCAGGAAGCTGCGGCCAAGACGGCCGAGACCGCCGCCAAGGCGACGAAGACGAAGTAACGCCTGCTGCCAGGGCGGAGCGGGTCTCGCAGACGAGCCGGATCCGATCAGGTTGGAACAACCTGATCGGCGCGTGCTCTAGCGGGCCGGGTGTCAGCCCGGCCTCCATCTCTGCAGGTCCGCCTGCCCGAAACCTGAAGGAAAACCGCAATGGCGAAGCAAACCACCCCCGGCAAGGCTCCGATCAGCCTCGCGCCGGTCAAGGCGATGACCGAATTGCAGCCCACCCCGGCGACCGTGACCGCAGCGGCGATCCCGCCGGCCCCCGTCCCGGCCGCGCCGGCGCCCGTCAAGGTCGAAGCGGCGCCCGCCGCTCCCAAGGCGACCGAGAAGCCGGTGGTCGACGCAGTTCCGGCCAAGCCTGCGCCAGCGAGCCCTGTCGCAGTGCCGGCGAGCCCTGTCGCAGTGAAGCCGGCTCCCACTCCCGCCAAGCCTGTTCCCGCCAAGCCCGTTCTCGCCAAGCCCGTTCTCGCGAATACCGCTCCCGCCGCGAAGTCGCCCAAGCCTCGGCCGGCCGTGGTGCAGGGCGCGCCGGCGCAGCCCGTGAAGGCTGCCGCTCCTGTCGCCAAGTCCGTGGCCAAGCCTGCTGCCAAGCCGGCGCAGGCGAAGGCCGAGCCCGCGCGCATGGTAGCCGTCAGCCGCATTGCCAAGGTCGCGGCCCCGCGCGCCAAGGCCGAGTCGCCGAAACGCGCCGCCAAGACCGTGGCTGCGTCTGCCAAGACCGTGGCAGCGCCCGCCAAGCCGGCGAAGGCGAAAATCGTTGCGATCAAGCCCGCTGCCGCCGTCGTCGAAAAGGCGGTCGAGACCGCGACTTCCGCCCCGGCCAGGCTCGTGGCCGTGGCGAAGGCGGCTCCCGCCGGGCTTGCCGGCTTGGGCCCCTATGCGCCGACCGCCTGGCTGAACCAGACGCTGGCGCTGACCCGCACCTTCGGGGCGATCCAGGCCAAGGTGCTCGACCATGCCTGTGCCGAGCTGAAGGCGAAGCTGGGCGAGATCGAGACGCTGGCCCGCACGCAGAGCCCCGCCGACGCGGTGGCGTTGCAGGCCAGGGCCTTCCGCCGCGGCTATGAATCGCTGTCGAGCCATCTCGGCGACCTCGCCGCGACGGCCCGCAAGGAGCTGCCGCGCCCCTGATCGGGCGGCCGGCGCAGCTTCCGCGCGTCGGCCCTGCATTTCACCGTTGCATTCGGCTCGGCGCGGCACTAGGTTCCGCGCCGTCGCCGGATCGGCACCGGTCCGGCGGTTGCCGGCCCATGTCGGCAGGGATATGCGATCGCGGATTTCGCGAAGCCGTGCAGCCATAGCTCAGTTGGTTAGAGCGCTAGATTGTGGATCTAGAGGTCCCCCGTTCAAGCCGGGGTGGCTGTACCATCTCCCTCCGCTAGAGAGATCGTCCTGAAGATTGCGGCGGGCCGCGCCGGCGGCTTAGGCTGTCGGATCGGCCTTCGCCGCGTCGACCTGTTGCGGTCGCGCCGCGCATCGCACCCGCCCTAGGCGCCAGGACACTCGCCATGCCGATGAAGATCGACCGCATCGACCCCGCCTCGCTCGCGCCGCCGACCGGCTATTGCCATGTCGCGGTCGTCAGCGCCGGCCGGCAGGTCCATGTTTCCGGACAGATCGCGCTCGACGCGATGGGCAAGGTCGTGGGCGAGGGCGATGTCGCCGCCCAGGCCGAGCAGGTCTATGCCAATCTCGCGGCCGGGCTCGCCGCTGCCGGCGCCGATTTCTCGAAGGTCTTCAAGACGGTGACCTATGTCGTCGAGCTGACGCCGGAGAAGGTGGCGGCGGTGCGCAAGGTGCGCGCGAAATATCTCGGCGAGGGGCCCTATCCGGCGAGCACCATGGTCGGCGTCACCGCCTTGGTCGATCCGCGCCTCCTGATCGAGATCGAGCTCGTCGCGGCGCTGGATTGAAGCCGGGCCGCAGCGGACTTGAAGCCCGGCCCAGGGGTCGCCATATCGTGGCTGCGCGGTGGGGTTCGCCCGTCGCGTGCGGGGTGCTGCGCCAGCGGGCTCCGCCAAGTTCAAGAGGCGCCTTTTCAAGGGCTTCGCAATGACGCGTCCGCCTAGCTTGTCGCATCCTTTTCTGCTCGGCTTCGACGATATCGAGCGGGCTCTCGACCGTGTCGCCAAAGGCGCCGGCGAAGGCTATCCGCCCTATAACATCGAGCGCATGCCGCGCACCGAAAACGAGCCCGACAAGCTGCGGATCACGCTTGCGGTGGCAGGATTCTCGCGCGAACAGCTCGAGATCACGCTGGAAGAGAACCAGCTCACCATCCGCGGCCGCCAGATCGACGACAAGACGCGCCAGTTCCTGCATCGCGGTATCGCCGCGCGGCAGTTCCAGCGCTGCTTCCTGCTCGCCGACGGCATGCAGGTCCTGGGCGCCGATCTTTCCAACGGGCTGCTCGCCATTGATCTCGCCCGTCCGGAACCGGAACGGCTCGTCCGGCGTATCGATATCATGAGCCGCGACTGAAGGAGGTCGGTATGGGGAGGCACGCGGTTTGCCTTCTGTTCATGATCACGGGTTCACAATCAAACCGCCTCGCACTGCTCTGAAGGAGGGCGCGATGACCGAGACCAGATACAATCCCCTGACCACGGCCGAATTCGCCGCGCTCGGCGCCGGCCAGGTCGCCTATCTCAAGCCGATGACCTCCGACGAGCTGGTGCGGATCTTTCCGCAGGCGCCGCATATCGAGCCCGGCCTGCAGCTCTTCGCTTTGCTCTCGGCCGATGGCGCGCCGATCCTGGTGACCGATTCGCGCGAAGCCGCGACCGCCAATGCCTGGGAGCACGACCTGAAGATGGTCAGCCTGCACTAGAGCATCGGTCCGAAAAGTGGAATCCGGCTTTCGGTTGAATCCGATGCTACAACAAAGAGCTAGATCGCCATCTCTGCGTCCGAATGGACGCCCGGCGATCTAGGCACCCGAGGCTTCAGCCGGCCGCGGGGGCGATGCCCTCCACGGCCGCGACGAGGCGCTCGATGTCCTCCGGCGTCGACAGGCGGTGGTCGCCGTCCTTGACCAGGGTCAGGACCACCGGATCGTGCGGCAGGTGCTCGACCAGCCTGAGCGCCTGGTCATAGGGCACGTCGGGGTCCTTCATTCCCTGCAGGATATGGACGGGGCAGCCGGTCTCGATCGGCTGCCCGAACAGGAGATGGCGGCGCCCGTCCTCGATCAGCGCCCGCGTGATCGGGGTCGGTTCCGGCGCATAGGCCGAGGGGCGCAGCCAGACGCCGTCGTTCAGGATTGTCTCGCGGACCGCCTGCGGCATCTGCGCCCACATCAGCTCTTCCGAGAAGTCGACGGCCGGCGCGATCAGCACCAGGCCGGCCGGGGCCTGCCCCGGCGCCCGCTCGCGCAGCCGCCGCGCCGCCAGCAAGGCGAGCCAGCCACCCATCGACGAGCCGACCAGCACCGCCGGCCCCGCGACCTGCGCGGCCAGCACGGCGAGCGCGTCGTCGAGCCAGTCGGACAGGGTCCAGCGCGCGAAATCGCCGCTCGATTCGCCGTGGCCGGCATAGTCGAAGCGGATGAAGCTGCGGCCCTTCGCCTGCGCCCAGGCCGCCAGTGCCTCGGCCTTGGTCGCGCGCATGTCGGAGCGGAAACCGCCGAGCCAGACCACGGCCGGACCACTGCCGGGCTGGGCCAGCACGGCGATCTCCCGGCGGCGTTCGCCCTCGCCGACGCTCAGAAATTGCGGTTGAGGCATATTCACCCTATTTCTCCTGTGACGAACCGCGGGAATCTGCGCCGGGGCCGCTGTGCTTCGCGTAAGCGCTATGCCCATCATGGCGCAGATGGCAAACCCGCTTTCAGCAAGAAGGCCCTTTCGAACGGTGAGCACCACCTTGCGCTCCGGCGCACCACTCTCGTTGCCCTCGACCGAGACGCACCCGCTGAGCGGGCGCACCGTGCTGCAGATCATCCCCGAGCTCGAAGCGGGCGGGGCCGAGCGCACCGCCGTCGATATCGCCGAGGGTTTGACCGAGGCCGGCGCCCGCGCGCTGGTCGCGACCGAGGGCGGCCGGCTCGTCGCCGAGCTCCAGGCCAAGGGCGGCATCTGGCTGCCTTTCCCGGCGGCATCCAAGAATCCGTTCGCCATGGCCCTGAACGTGCGCAAGCTCGCAAGCCTCTGCCGGCAGGAGCGCGTCGACCTCGTCCATGCCCGCTCGCGCGCCCCGGCCTGGGTCGCGCTGGCGGCGACGCGGGCGCTGCGGCTGCCCTTCGTCACCACCTATCACGGCTCCTACAACAGCCGCTCGGTGGTGAAGAACCATTACAATTCGGTGATGGCGCGTGGTGACGTCGTCATCGCCAACTCGGCCTATACCGCCGACCTGATCCTGGCGCGGCACGGCTTCGCGCGCGACCGCATCCGCATCGTCAACCGCGGCACCGATTTCTCGGCCTTCGCGCCGGCCGCGGTCGGGCCCGAGCGGGTCAGCGCGCTCCGCCGCGCCTGGGGTGTCGAGCCGCATCAGCGCATCGTGCTCTTGCCCGGCCGGCTCACCGGCTGGAAGGGCCAGAAGGTGCTGATCGAGGCGGCGCGGCTGATGCGCGAGGCCGGCGACGAGGACACCGCCTTCATCCTCGCCGGCGACGCCCAGGGCCGCGACGGCTATGTCCGCGAGCTCGACGAGGCCATCGCCCGGGCCGGGCTGGAGAAGCGCGTGCGCCGGGTCGGGCATTGCAGCGACATGCCGGCCGCGATGCTGTCGGCGGCGATCGTCGCCGTGCCTTCGACCGAGCCCGAAGCCTTCGGCCGCGTTGCCGTCGAGGCGCAGGCGATGGGCGTACCCGTCGTGGTCTCCGATCTCGGGGCCGTGCCGGAGACGGTGCTGGCGCCGCCGCAGGTCGGCCCCTCTGAGCGCACCGGCTGGCGCGTTCCGCCCGGCGATGCGCCGGCCCTGGCCGCGGCCCTGCGCGACGCGCTGGCGCTGCGCCCCTCCGCCCGGGATGCCCTGGCGCGGCGGGCCCGCCTGCATGTCGAACGGCATTTCTCGCTGGCCTCGATGGTCAACGATACGCTGGATGTCTACTGCGCCCTGCTGGGGCGTTGAGAGGACCGACTACCTGCGTGGAGGGCGGGGCCGCGTGCCGCTCGCGTCGCCGGCATTTGCCGCCTTGCCACGCGCATTTGACTTTGCCGTCCATTGACAACGCTACGCGTTGTGCAATGTGTCTGATCAACGGTGCGTAACGCGCCAGTCACAGGAGAATACAGCCATTCGCCGCCCATATCGTGCAGCTCCCACCCCGACCAAGGACGGTCCCCGCTCCAACCGCGACATTCGCGGCGTTCGTGACGTCCAGCTCATCGACGACACTGGCGTCAATCGCGGCGTGGTCTCGTTTTTCGAGGCGCTGAAGATTGCTGAGGATGCCGGACTCGACCTCGTCGAGATCGCCCCCAATTCCGAGCCGCCCGTCTGCAAGATTCTCGATTATGGCCGCTTCCGCTTCCTCGAGCAGAAGAAGGCGGCCGAGGCGCGCAAGAAGCAGCGCACCATCGAGATCAAGGAAATCAAGCTCCGCCCCGGCATCGACAAGCACGATTACGAGGTGAAGATGAAGGCCATGCACGGCTTCTTCGACGAGGGCGACAAGGTCAAGGTGACCCTGCGCTTCCGTGGCCGCGAGATGGCGCACCAGGATCTCGGCGTGAAGGTGCTCGAGCGCGTCAAGGCCGATCTCGCCGAGATCGCCAAGGTCGAGAGCGACTGGCAGCTCGAAGGCCGCCAGATGGTGATGGTTCTCGCGCCTCGCTGAGGCGTCACCGGCAGGCGCGGCTCGCGCCATGTGAATCTTGCGCCATGCGAATCCGATCAGGCCCGGCCCTCGCGCCGGGCCTTGTCATGTCGGGGCGTGCGATGCTTGGCTGAGCCATTGCCAGCCAGCGTGAGGCCATCGCCGCCATGACCAGACCGACCGTCACCGAGCAGCGCCGCGATCTCGCCGCCGCCTTGCGCCTCGCCGCCAGGTTCGAGCTCAACGAGGGCATCTGCAATCATTTCTCGGTGGCGCTGCCCGACGGCCCGGACGGGCGGCCGCGCTACCTGATCAACCCCTATGGCGTGCACTGGTCGGAGATGCGGCCGTCCGACCTGCTGCTGATCGACGAGCAGGGCCAGGTGCTGGAAGGGGAGGGCGAGGTCGAGGCCACCGCCCGCAACATCCATGTCGCCGCCCACAAGGCCAATCACCGCCATGTCGCGGTGCTGCATGTCCACATGCCCTATGCCACGGCGCTGACCATGGTCGAGGGCGGCCGGCTCGAGATGGCGCACCAGACCGCCTGCCGCTTCCATGGCCGCACGCTCTACCAGGATCATTTCGGCGGGCTCGCGCTCGACGAGGGCGAGGGCGAGGCGATCGTCGCGGCCAATCGCGAGCAGGGCCACGCCGACATCACCTTCCTCGCCCATCACGGCGTCACCATCGGCGGGCCTTCGGTCGCGGTTGCCTTCGACGATCTCTATTTCCTCGAACGCGCCTGCCGCCAGCAGGTGCTGGCGATGTCGACCGGCCGGCCCTTGAAGCTGATCCCGGCCGAGGAGATCGAGGCGACGGCGCGCGAATGGCGCCAGGTGCTGGTCTACCAGGCGACCAAGCATTTCGAGGCGCTGCGCCGGATGGAAGGGTTCTGAGCGGCGCTCAGGCCAGCAGCCGCCTGAGCTTCCGCACGGCGCTCTCCGGCGTCGTCAGCACCGGCCTGCCGGTCGCGGCGGCAACGGCCGGCGCGGCCCGCGCCAGACTGAACTGCGCCAGCGCGATCGCGTCGCAATCGGCGAGGTCGCGTGCCGCCTCCGCCGCCAGCCGGTCATGCGCCTCGCCATCGCCGCGATCGAGCGCCGCGAGCGCCCCCTCGGCTAGCCTCGGCACGACCGAAAGCGCGGCGGGAAACTCCGCCGGCATCGAGGCGAGCGTCGGTGCGAAGCTGGCGAGCAGGCCGATGCGCGCGCCTGCCGCCTGCGCTTCCTCGATCATCGCCTCGTTCGGCTTCAGCACCGGCATCGGCGCAAACTCGCGCTGCACCGCCTCGATGCAGGGGCCGAAGGCCGAGCAGGTGAACAGGATGCCCTCGGTGCCGGTCGCCTTCGCATAGCGGGCGAGTTCGAGGAAGCGCCGCGTCATCGCCGCGGTGATCTTGCCGTCGCGGGCGAGGTCGGCCGAGAGGCTGTCGTCGAGCAGGTTCATCAGCGTGGCCTGCGGCCACAGGCGCGCAAACGCCGCCTCGATCGGAGGCGGCGAATGGCGCAGCGCATGGATCAGCGCGATCCGCACCGGCGCGCTTTCCGTTCGGCCGGCGGGAGCATGATCGCGTCGACGAGCATGCTCAGCGGATCGGATAGGGGTATTGCAGCCCACCCCTCGAGGCGAGGTCGTTCAGCCCGCGCTTCAACTGCAGCTTCGAGCCCATGCCGACATTGCGCTCGAAGCTCTCGCCGTAATTGCCGACATGCTTGATGATCCGGTAGGCCCAGTCATTGGTCAGGCCGAGCCCCTCGCCGAACTTGCCTTCGACGCCGAGCAGGCGCTTCACTTCCGGGTTCGACGATTTCAGCATCTCGTCGACATTGGCCGTGGTCACGCCGAACTCCTCGGCATTGAGCATGGCGTAGTGCACCCATTTGACCAGGTTGAACCAGCTTTCGTCGCCGCGCTTCACCGCCGGGCCGAGCGGCTCGCGCGAGATCAGCGTCGGCAGGATCACGAACTCGTCGGGCTTGGAGAACTTCAGCCGCTCGGCGGCGAGGCCCGAGGAATCGGTGGTGAAGGCGTCGCAGCGGCCGGCTTCCAGCGCCTTGACGCCCTCCTCATTGGTGGCGAAGCCGATGATCTCGTATTTCAGGTTGTTGGCGCGGAAGAAGTCGGCGAGGTTCAATTCGGTGGTGGTGCCCTGCGTCACGCAGATCGAGGCGCCGCTCAGCCCCTTCGCCTCGGTGACGCCCAGCGCCTTCCTCACCATGAAGCCCTGGCCATCGTAATAGTTGATGATCGGCCAGGACATGCCCGCCGAGGTGTCGCGCGACATCGTGTAGGTGGCGTTGCGGGCGAGCATGTCGACCTCGCCGTTCTGCACGACGAGGAAGCGCATCTGCGGCGTCGTCGGCACGAACTTGATCTTGTTCGGGTCGTTGAAGATCGCCGAGGCGACGGCGCGGCAGAGATCGATGTCGAGCCCGGCCCAGCGCCCGTCTGAACCCTGCAGGCCGAAGCCGGGCAGGGCGATATGGTTGCCGCAGATCAGTTCGCCGCGGGCCTTGACGCGTTCGAGCGTCCCGTTCTGCGCCGCTGCTGGAGCGGCGAGTGCCGCCAGTGCGAGCGCGGTCAGGCCGGCCTGTTTCAGTCGTTTCATGGCAGTTCCCCTATGTTGGTGCAGGCTCTTTGGCGGCCCGCATGGTGGTCTTCTCAGGCCGGTAGCACCGAACCTAGCGCGGCGTCGACCGCATCGCCCAGGCGTTCGACGATGGCGTCTATGGTGGCGGCGTCGACGATGAAGGGCGGCGCCAGCAGGACATGGTCGCCGGCGCTGCCATCGGCCGTGCCGCCCATCGGATAGACCAGGAGCCCGCGCTCCTGCGCCGCCTGCTTGATCCGGGCGTTGAGCTTGAGCCCAGGATCGAACGGCGTCTTGCCCGAGCGCTCGGCGACGATCTCGACGCCCCAGAAATGGCCGCGGCCGCGAATGTCGCCGACATGATGGTGGTTGCCGAAGCGCTCGCGCAGCCGCTGCTCCAGCCGCGCGCCCTGGCGGCGGACATTGACGAGCAGGTCGTCGCGCTCGATTACCTTCTGCACCGCCAGCGCGGCAGCGCAGGCGAGCGGATGGCCGACATAGGTCTGGCTGTGCGGGAAGGCGCCCGAGCCCTGGCGCACCGCCTCGACGATCCGTTTCGAGGCCAGCATGGCGCCGATCGGCGCGTAGCCGCCGCCCAGCCCCTTGGCGATCGCCATCAGGTCCGGCGCGATGCCTTCCTGCTCGCAGGCGTGCAGCGTGCCGGTGCGGCCCATGCCGCACATCACCTCGTCGAGGATGAGCAGCACGCCATGGCGGTCGCAGATCTCGCGGATGCGCTTGAAATAGCCTGGCGCTGCCGGCGCCGCTCCGAGCGTCGCCCCGACCACCGTCTCGGCGACGAAGGCGCAGACCGTCTCGGGGCCGAGCTCGAGGATCTTCGCCTCGAGCTCGTCGGCGGTGCGCAGGCCATATTGCTCGCTGGTCTCGTCGGCGCGCCGGCCGCGATATTCGAAGCAGGGCGAGATGTGATGGCCCTGCATCAGCATCTCGGCGAAGGGGGCGCGGTCCTTCATCCGGCCGCCGACCGAGAGCGCCCCCAGCGTGATGCCGTGATAGCTCTGCAGCCGCGAGATGAAGTTGACGCGCTTGCGCTCGCCCTTCTCGACGAAATAATGCCGCGCCATCTTCAGGCAGGCCTCGATCGCCTCCGAGCCCGAGCTGCAGAAATAGACGCTTTCCATGCCGGCCGGCGCCCGCGCGATCAGATGGTCGGCGAGCTCCTCGGCGGCATCGGTGGTGAAGAAGCTGGTATGGGCATAGGCGAGCTTGTCGATCTGCGCGTGCATCGCCGCCAGCACGTCGGGATGGCCATGGCCGAGGCAGGAGACCGCCGCGCCGCCCGAGGCGTCGATATGCTCGCGGCCGTCGCGGTCGCGCAGCACGACGCCCTCGCCGCCATTGGCGAGGGGATAGGTCTTGCCGAGCATGCGATGCAGGACATGGCTCATTTGCGGCCTCGCTTGGCGGCTCTGGGTTGCAGGAAGGTGCCGGCGGCTTCGAGCTCCGCCTCGTGACGGGCGATTCCCGCCAGCGCCGCGCTGCCCTTGCGCGCCGTCATCAGCGCCGCCAGGCATTCGACCGCGGCGAAGGCCGGCGTCATGCTGTGGAAGAAGGAAGGCGTCTCGGTCCGCACCAGCAGCGCCGCATCGGCGATGGCGGCGAGCGGCGAGAGCGGGCTGTCGGTCAGCGCGATCAGCTTCGCGCCCTTCGCTTTCGCCAGCGCTGCCGCCTGCAGCGTCAGCCGCGTATAGGGCGCCACCGAGACGGCGAACAGCGCATCGCCGGGGCCGATCCGGCGCAGTGCGTCGATGCCGCGCCCGCCGGCGCCGTCGGCCAGCACCGAGTCGGCGCCGATCAGGTCGCGGATATAGTCGAGCATATAGGCGGCCGGGAAGGACGAGCGCAGCCCGAAGCAGAACACCGTCTGCGCCTCTGCAAGCAGGGCGGCCGCGTGCTCGAACCGGGCCAGCGCCTCCGGCTCGCGCAGCGCCCGCAAATGCTCGGCCAGCGCCGCGAACATGTCCTGCGCGATCGCGCCGGCACCCTCGTCGCCATGGCGCTGCATCAATTCGCCGGCGCGGCCGGCAAAACCCTCCGGACGCTGCCGCAGCGTGGCGGCATGGATCGCCCGCAATTCGTCATAGCCGGCGAGGCCGAAGCGCTGGGCGAGGCGCGTCAAGGTCGCCGGCGACAGCCCGGCGCGCTTGGCCTGCTCGCGCGTCGTCAGCAGCGCCACATCGGCCGGATGGTCGAGCACCCAGCGCGCCGCCGCCTGCAATTGCTGCGGCAGCTGCTCGAAACGGTCGGCAAGGGCTGTGCTCAGATGCGATTGGTCCACGGCCGAAGGCTAACAGGCAACCGGTCGAGATGAAACATCCAATTCATGTCATAGAAAGAAATTCGTTTGTTTCACCGCGCCTCTGTGTCAGCGCCGGGCGCGCAGCCCGTCCAGCAGGGCGTTGAAAGCCTCGATCGCCTTGCGCGAGGCCGCTGGCGCATCGGGCGCATGGGCGATCCACTGCGCAGCGTGCAGGGTCGCGCCGGAGATCAGCCGTGCTGCCGCCTCGGCGTCGACGGCGAGGATGGTTCCGGCGGCCGCGAGCTTCGACAGGCTGTCCGTCATCGAGCGGATGCAGGCGCTCTGCGTCGGCCAGGTCCAGGGATCGCCGAGGACGGCGGGGCCGTCGCGCAGCACGACGCGCTGGATCTCCGGCTCCAGCGCCATCTCGATATAGGCGGTGCATTCGTCGCGGAAGCCGGTCCAGGGATCCTCGGCCCGCTCGGTGACGGCGCGCAGGCGTTCGTTCATCTCGTCGTCGATCTGCGCGATCACCGCGGCGAGCAAGCCCTTCTTGTCGCCGAAATGATGGTAGAGCGCCCCGCGTGTCAGCCCGGCCGCGGCGGTCAGATCGTCCATCGAGGTCGCGGCATAGCCGGCCGTGCCGAAGGCGGCGCGCGCCGCCTCGATCAGCTTGGCGCGGGTCTCGGCGATCATCTGCTGGCGCGGCCTGCGGCTCATCCATTTTCCTTTCGCATACGCGTCGTATGTGAATTGACATGCGTTGCGTATATAATTACTCATGTCACATACGCAACGTATGTCAATTACGCTTCGATGTGACGGAGACGTCCATGCCCAACCCCTATCGCGAGATTTTCCGGGCTCCCGGCTCGATCGGCTTCTCGGCCGCCGGCTTCATTGCCCGCATGCCTTTCTCGATGCTCACCATCGGCATCGTCACCATGCTGTCTCAGGCCCGCGGCGAGTACTGGCTCGCCGGCGGCGTTGCCGCGACCTTCGCGCTCGCCAATGCGCTGATCGCGCCGCAGATCTCGCGGCTGGTCGACCGGCATGGCCAGAGCAAGGTGCTGATTCCCGCAACGCTCGCGACCATCGTCGCGCTGGTCGGCTTGATGGTGGCCACCCGCCTCAATGCGCCGATCTGGGTGCTCTTCCTCTTTGCCGGTCTCGCCGGGCTGGAGCCGAGCATGATGGCGATGGTGCGCGCCCGCTGGATCGAGATCTACAGGGACACGCCACATTTGCGCACCGCCTTCGCCTTCGAGTCGGTCGTCGACGAGGTCATCTTCATGATCGGCCCTGTGATCTCGATCGGCCTCAGCGTCATCTGGTTCCCGGAGGCCGGGCCGCTCGCGGCGACGATCCTGCTCGCCGTCGGCATGGCCTTGTTCGTGGTCCAGCGCGTAACCGAACCGCCCGTGCACCCGCAGGGCGTCAGCGAGGGCGGTTCGGCCATCCGGCTCGTCCCGGTGCAGATCATCGCCCTGGTCATGGTCGCGCTCGGCGTGGTCTTTGGCACCGCCGAGGTCACGGCGGTGGCTTTCGCCGAGGCGCAGGGTAACAAGGCGGCGGCGAGCCTGGCGCTCGCGGCCTACGCCGCCGGTTCCTTCATCACCGGTCTCGTCTTCGGTACGCTGCGCCTGCGCCTGCCGCTCGCCACGCAATTGCTGCTCGCGATCGCGCTTGCCGCGGCAACGACCTTGCCGCTGCTGATCGTCTCCTCGCTCTGGATGCTCGGCACCGTGCTCTTCATCGCCGGCGCCTCGATCTCGCCGACCGTCATCGTCGCCATGGCGCTGGTCGAGCGGCACGCGCCGGCCGCGAAGCTGACCGAGGGTATCACCTGGGTGATGACCGGTATGGGCATCGGCATGGCGGCGGGGTCGGCCGCCTCGGGCTGGCTGATCGATCTCTATGGCGCGAGCAGCGGTTTCTATATGTCGGTCGCCGGCGGCTTCTCGGCGCTGGCGATCGTCGCGGTCGGGTTCTGCCTGATCGCCGAGCCGCGGCGAGAGCGCGAACCGGCGCTCGCCTGAGCGCAAAGGAAGGCCGCGCTTGCCAGGGCGCGGCTTTTCTGTCATACGCGCGGCCTTCGATCGCCCGGCTGATAAGGGCTGCCGTGGCGATCGTTCTTTGCTTCCCAAAGCAAAATTGAAGCGGCGCACCTCGCGCGCTCGCGACCTATGAGGAGCTGAAATGCCCAAGATGAAGACGAAGGCGAGCGCCAAGAAGCGCTTCAAAATCACCGGAACCGGCAAGGTGCTCGCTGCCCAGGCCGGCAAGCGTCACGGGATGATCAAGCGGACCAACAAGCAGATCCGCAACCAGCGCGGCACGACGACCCTGTTCGAGGGCGACGCTGCCAACGTGAAGAAATTCTTCCTTCCCAACGGCTGACGCCTGACAACCTTTCCGGAGATCAAACATGGCTCGCGTGAAACGGGGCGTTACGTCCCACGCCAAGCACAAGAAGACACTGAAGGCCGCCAAGGGTTTCTATGGCCGCCGCAAGAATACGATCCGCGCCGCCAAGGCGGCCGTCGATCGGTCGATGCAGTATGCCTATCGCGACCGCAAGAACCGGAAGCGCTCGTTCCGCGCGCTCTGGATCCAGCGCCTCAACGCTGCGGTGCGCGAGCACGGCCTGACCTATTCGGCCTTCATCAACGGGCTCACCAAGTCGGGCCTCGAGCTCGACCGCAAGACCCTGTCGGCGCTGGCGATCGACGACGCAGTGGCCTTCGGCGCCGTCGTCGAGACGGTCAAGGCGACGCTCGCCAAGGATGAAGGCGCCCGCCAGGCGGCCTGATCCTTCGGGTTTCGAGAATGCGAAAAGGCCGGCAGCGATGCCGGCCTTTTTCTTTGGCTTGCTTTCGGTCGGCTTGCGGCTTCCCCGTCATTGCGAGCGCAGCGAAGCAATCCAGGGGCATCGAGCGAGCCCTCCTGGATTGCTTCGCCGCTTCGCGCCTCGCAATGACGCTGGTGCTCAGGTCTGAACGCTGTCCGCCGCCGCCGGTGTCCAGCCATCGCCGGCTCCCGCGACGATCCGGGCATAGGCCTCCTCCGGCGTGTCGGCATAGCAGAACAGGGCGAGGTCCTCCTTCCGGATGAAACCGGCCTCGGCCATGCGCTTGAGATCGAGCAGCCCTTTCCAGAAGCCGCTGTCATAGAGCACGATCGGCACCGGCGGCATCTTGCCGGTCTGCGTCAGCGTCATGATCTCGAACAATTCGTCGAGCGTGCCGAAGCCGCCGGGGAAGGCGACCAGCGCCGCCGCCCGCATGGCCAGATGCATCTTGCGAATCGCGAAATAGTGGAAGCGGAAGGTCAGGTCCGGCGTCGAGAAGGCGTTGGGCTCCTGCTCGTGCGGCAGGGTGATGTTGAAGCCGATCGAGACCGCGCCGGCTTCGCCGGCGCCGCGGTTGGCGGCCTCCATGATGCCGGGGCCGCCGCCGGTAGCGATGACATGGTGGCGCCCGCTGGCGCCGGGCTCGAGCGCCCCGCCGCGCTCCGAGGCGATGCGGGCGAATTGCCTTGCGGCTTCGTACCAGCGCTCGCCCTCGCGCACCCGCGCCGAGCCGAAGACGACGATGGTCGAGAGGATGCCGCGCGCCCGGAGATTGTCCTCCGCCTTCTGGTATTCGAGCATGAAGCGCACGCCGCGGTTCGAATCGCCCAGGATGAAGTCCCGGTCGAGGGCGGCGAGGCGGTAGGACGGCGAATTCTTCTGGGCGGTGTTGTCAGGCATCTCGGCATCTCCGTGCTGATCCTTTGCATAGCCGGGCCGGGTCGCCCCTGTCGCCCCCGGCAGGGCGCGACTGCGACGGTTCTGTCATGAAGCGGGCCGGGCAGCGCCGGCCGGAGCGAAAAACCGCGTGATCTCCTCGCTTTGCCAGCGCAATTCGGGCTGGCATCCGCATGGCCGACACCCTAGAAGATGCCTCGCCGGAGCATGCTCCGGCATTTCGATGTGGCGCGAGTTCCCGTCCGCCAGCCGGCTCCGGCCGGGCGGAACAACGCGCTAACGGACCAGATCAGGCATGAACGACATCAACACCCTTCGCGATACCCTTCTCGGCGAGATCGCCGCGGCGCAGGACGAGGCGGCGCTCGAACAATTGCGCATCGCGGCGCTCGGCAAGGCCGGCTCGGTTTCCGGCCTGCTGAAGACGCTCGGCGCGATGACGCCGGACGAGCGCAAGGAGAAGGGGCCGCTGATCAACGGCCTGCGCGACGGCGTCCAGCAGGCACTCGGTGCCCGCAAGGAGGCGCTGGGCGAAGCGGCGCTGGGGGCGCGGCTTGCGGCCGAGCGGCTCGACATCTCGCTGCCGGTGCGCGAGGGGCCGGAGGCGCGCGGGCGCATCCACCCGATCAGCCAGGTCATCGACGAGATCACCGCGATCTTCGGCGATATGGGCTTTTCGGTCGCCGAGGGGCCGGATGTCGAGACCGACGACCTCAATTTCACCAAGCTCAACTTCCCCGTCGGCCACCCGGCGCGGGAGATGCACGACACCTTCTTCTTCGCGCCCGACGCCAATGGCGAGCGCAAGCTCCTGCGCACCCATACCTCGCCGGTGCAGGTGCGTACCATGCTGGCGCAGGAGCCGCCGATCCGCGTGATCTGCCCGGGCCGGACCTACCGCATGGATTCCGACCAGACCCACACGCCGATGTTCCATCAGGTCGAGGGCCTCGTCATCGACAAGAAGACCCATTTCGGCCACATGAAATGGGTGCTGGAGGAGTTCTGCAAGGCGTTCTTCGAGGTCGAGAGCGTCAAGATGCGCTTCCGCCCGTCCTTCTTCCCCTTCACCGAGCCTTCGGCCGAGGTCGACATCCAGTGCTCGCGCAAGGGCGGCGAGATCCGCTTCGGCGAGGGCGAGGACTGGCTCGAGATCCTCGGCTGCGGCATGGTCCACCCGAACGTGCTGAAGAATTGCGGGCTCGATCCGGACGTCTATCAGGGCTTCGCCTGGGGCATGGGCATCGACCGCATCGCCATGCTGAAATACGGCATGACGGATCTGCGGCCCTTCTTCGAGGCCGATATCCGCTGGCTCTCGCATTACGGTTTCCGCCCGCTCGATCTGCCGACCCTGACGGGCGGGCTGTCGTCGTGAGCTCCGGGCTTTAGGAGAGGAAAGGCGCATGAGCGCGGCGCATTGGGCTGGCCTGATCGCGGCACTGATGGTGGCGGCCAACCTTGTGTGCCTGGCCATCGCTTTCCTGCGCCTGCGTCGCAAGCCGGTCGAATCCGCGCTTTTGCGCCAGTGCCCGCCGGTGACGATCATCCGGCCGCTGCGCGGCCTCGAGGCCTTCAGCCACGAGACGCTGACCTCCGGCCTCGTCCTCGACCATCCCGACTACGAGACCATCTTCTGCGTCGCCGATGCGGAGGATCCGATCCTGCCGCTGGTCGAGGAACTGATCGCGAGCCATGCCCCGGGCCGTGCGCGCCTGATCGTCGGCGATGTCGCGGTCAGCGCCAATCCCAAGCTCAACAACTGCGTCAAGGGCTGGCAGGCGGCGCGGCATGACTGGGTCGTGCTCGCCGATTCCAACGTGCTGATGCCGAAGGATTATCTGCAGCGCCTGATGGCGGCGTGGCGCGACGATAGCGGCCTCGTCTGCTCGACGCCGGTCGGCTCGCGCCCGCTATGCTTCGGCGCCGAGGTGGAATGCGCCTTCCTCAACACCTTCCAGGCGCGCTGGCAATATGCCGCCGAGGCGCTCGGCCTCGGCTTCGCCCAGGGTAAGTCGATGCTCTGGAACAAGCCCTTCCTCGACGCCAATGGCGGCATCGCGGCGCTCGCCGCCGAGATCGCCGAGGATGCGGCGGCGACCAAGCTGGTGCGCCGGGCCGGCAAGCATGTCCATCTGGTCGGCCAGCCCTTCGAGCAACCGCTCGGCCGCCGCAGCCTGCGCGACGTGGTCCAGCGCCAGTTCCGCTGGGCCCGGCTGCGCCGCGTCACCTTCCTGCCCTTCTTCGCGCCGGAGATTCTCTCCGGGCCGCTGGTGCCGGCGCTGCTGGCCGGCTTCGCCGCGCCCGCCTTCGGCCTCGCGGGCTGGCAGGCCGGGCTGCTCGTGCTCGCGATCTGGTATGCCGGCGAGATGGCGCTGGCGAAAGGTGTCGGCTGGTTCCTGAACTGGCGCACGCCGGCGGCCTATCTCGCCCGCGACCTCGTTTTCCCCGGCATCTGGGCCTATGCCTTCCTCGCCGGCGAGGTCAGCTGGCGCGGTAACGAGATGAAGATCAGAACCGATGGCGACGACCGGCTGAACGAGACCGGGTCGGCGCTTTCGACGGCCAATTTGCGTAGCGACGGAAGATCATGAAATTCACCCTCTCCTGGCTCAAAGACCATCTCGACACCACGGATTCGCTCGACACCATCACCGAGACGCTGACCCGCGTCGGTCTCGAGGTCGAGGCGGTCGAGGACAAGGCCAAGGCGCTGTCGGCCTTCACCATCGCCTATGTCGTCGAGGCAAAGCCGCATCCCAATGCCGACCGGCTGCGGGTCTGCCTGGTCGATACCGGCTCGGGCGAGCCGGTGCAGGTCGTCTGCGGCGCGCCCAATGCCCGCACCGGCATGAAGAGCGTGTTCTCGCCGCCCGGTACCTACATTCCCGGCAAGGACATCACGCTCGGCAAGGGCGTGATCCGCGGCGTCGAGTCGAACGGCATGCTGGTCTCCGAGGCCGAGCTCCAGCTTTCCGAGGACCATGACGGCATCATCGACCTGCCCGACGATGCGCCGCTCGGCCAGCCCTACGCCATCTATGCCGGCCTCGACGATGCGATGATCGAGATCGCGGTGACGCCGAACCGCGCCGATGCGCTCGGCGTCGCCGGTGTGGCCCGTGACCTCGCCGCCGCCGGGCTCGGCACGCTGAAGACGCAGCCGGTGCAGCCGGTCCGTGGCAGCTTCCCTTGCCCGGTCGACGTCAAGCTCGACTTCGCCCCGCAGGACAAGCGGCTTTGCCCGGCCTTCGCGCTGCGGCTGGTGCGCGGCGTGAAGAACGGTCCGTCGCCGGACTGGCTGCAGGCGCGCCTGCGTGCCATCGGCCTGCGGCCCATCAACGCGCTGGTCGATATCACCAATTTCATGACCTATGACCGCAGCCGGCCGCTGCACGTCTTCGACGCGGCCAAGGTCCATGGCAACCTGACGGTGCGCCGGGCCAGGGCCGGCGAGCAGATCCTGGCGCTCGACGGCAAGACCTATACGCTGACCGACGAGCAGGTCGTGATCGCCGACGAGAAGGGCGTCGAATCCTTCGCCGGCATCATGGGCGGCGAGGCGTCGGGCTGCGATGAGAGCACCGTCGACGTGCTGGTCGAAAGCGCCCTCTGGGATCCGCTCAACATCGCCCGCTCGGGCCGCGCCATGGGCATCACCTCCGATGCGCGCTACCGTTTCGAGCGCGGCGTCGACCCGGATTTCTGCCGGCCGGGCCTCGATCTCGCGACGCAGATGATCGTCGAGCTCTGCGGCGGCGAACCCTCCGAGATGGTCTTCGCCGGCGAACTGCCCGAGAGCGCCCGCGCCATCGATTTCCCCTGGTCCGAGGTCAAGCGCCTGACCGGGCTCGACCTGCCGCAGGTCGAGATGAAGCTGGCCCTGACCTCGCTCGGCTTCCACGTTTCGGGCGCCGGCGACCGGGTCAAGGTCGCGGCTCCCTCCTGGCGCGGCGATGTCGAGGGCAAGGCCGATCTGGTCGAGGAGATCCTGCGCATCGCAGGGCTCGACCGGGTCGCTTCCGCGCCGCTGCCGCGGATCAAGGGCGAGGTCGTCAAGCCGGTGCTGACCGTGCTGCAGAAGCGCACGCGCCAGGCCAAGCGCCTGCTCGCCAGCCGCGGCCTGGTCGAGGCCGTGACCTGGTCCTTCATCTCGCATGAGGCGGCCAAGCTATTCGGCGGCGGCTCGCGCAAGCTCGTCCTCGCCAATCCGATCGCGGCCGACCTTTCCGACATGCGGCCCTCGCTGCTGCCGGGGCTGATCCGTTCGGCGCAGGCCAATGTCGACCGCGGGCTCGGCGATGTCGCGCTGTTCGAGGTCGGCCAGGTCTTCCAGAGCGACGAGCCGGAGGGGCAACTGATCGCCGCCGCCGGCCTGCGTCGCGGCACCGCCCGGCTCGAAGGCACCGGCCGTCATTGGGACGGGGCAGCGAGGGCGGTCGACGCCTTCGACGCCAAGGCCGACGTCATGAACCTGCTCGCCGGGCTCGGCGTGGCGGTCGGCGGCCTGCAGATCGTCGCGGGCGGTCCGGCCTGGGCCCATCCCGGCCGCTCGGCCACGCTGCAATTCGGCCCCAAGGGCGTCATCGGCGCCTTCGGCGAGGTCCATCCGCGGGTGCTCAAGGCGCTCGACGTCAAGGGGCCGCTGGTCGCCTTCGAGATCCATCTCGATGCGCTGCCTTTGCCGAAATACAAGCCGACCAAGGTCAAGCCGAAGCTCGCCCTCTCCGATTTCCAGCCGCTGACCCGCGATTTCGCCTTCATCGTCGACCAGGCCGTCGCTGCCGGCGACATGGCGCGGACGGCCCAGAATGCCGACCGGGCGCTGATCGCCGAGGTCGGCGTCTTCGACCTCTACGAGGGCGCCGGCGTCGAGCCGGGCAAGAAGTCGGTGGCGCTGGCGGTGACGCTGCAGCCGGTCGAGAAGACGCTGACCGAAGCCGAGATCGAGGCCGTCGCGGCCAGGATCGTCGCCGAGATGGCCAAGCGCTACGGCGCGGCGCTGCGGGGGTAGGCCGGGCGGCGATTGCCGTCATTGCGAGCGCAAGCGAAGCAATCCAGCGGGGTTCGCACTGCGGCCCCTGGGTTGCTTCGTCGGCAGAAGCCTCCTCGCAATGACGGCCGGGCTGACCACTGCCCACCGTTATTGATCAGGATTATGAAATAATCGGCAGGCGAAATCGCCCGGAAATCCGGGTATCGCCTGCTCATTGTTGCAAATCGTGAGGCTGGATGTCCGTCACCGAGGTCCCCGTCGAAGACAGTCTCTTTCCCGGCTTCAGGCTGCTCGACGTCGAGGCTTCCGGTGCGCGCATCCGCGTCCGCACCGGCGGGGAGGGGCCGCCGCTCCTGCTCCTGCACGGCTATCCGCAGACCCATGCGCTCTGGCACAGGGTCGCAGCCCTGCTGAAGGACCGGTTCACGCTCGTCTGCGCCGATCTGCGCGGCTATGGCGACAGTTCGAAGCCGCCGACCGACGCCGAGCATTTTCCCTATTCGAAACGCGCCATGGCGCAGGACATGGCTGAGGTCATGACCGTGCTCGGCCATCGGCGCTTCTTCGTCGGCGCCCATGATCGCGGCGCGCGCGTCGCCCATCGGCTCGCGCTCGACCATGAGGAGCGCGTCATCCGTCTCGCCACGCTCGACATCGCGCCGACGCGCGAGATGTATGCGGGCACCGGCGAGGCCTTCGCCCGCGCCTATTGGCACTGGTTCTTCCTGATCCAGCCGGCGCCCTTTCCCGAGCGCATGATCGGCGCCGACCCGAAGGCCTACTGGCTGAAGAAATGCGGCTCGGGCTCGGCCGGGCTGTCGCCCTTCGCGCCGGAGGCGCTGGAGCATTACCTGCGCTGCTTTGCCGATCCGGCGGCCGTCCACGCCAGCTGCGAGGATTACCGCGCCGCCGCGACCATCGACATCCGCCATGACGACGAGGATGGCGGGCGCAAGCTCGCCCAGCCGCTGCTGGCGCTCTGGGGCGAGAACGGCGTCATCGGCCGCTGCTTCGATCCGCTGGCGCTCTGGCGCCTGCGCGCGGCCGATGTGCGCGGCAAGGCATTGCCGGGCGGCCATTATCTGGCGGAAGAGATCCCCGATCTCGTCGCCGCCGAATTTGCTGCCTTCTTTGGAGAACCCGCATGAGCCGCACCAATCGCGTCTACCGCATCGCCGTCATTGCCGGCGATGGCATCGGCAAGGAGGTCATGCCCGAGGGCCTGCGCGTGCTCGAGGCGGCGTCGAAGAAATACGGCTTCGAGCTGCGCCTCGACCAGTTCGACTTCTCCTCCTGCGACTACTACGCGAAGCACGGCAAGATGCTGCCGGACGACTGGAAGGAGAAGATCGGCGGCCATGACGCGATCTATTTCGGTGCCGTCGGCATGCCGGAGCAGGTGCCGGACCATATCTCGCTCTGGGGCTCGCTGCTGCTGTTCCGGCGCGAATTCGACCAGTACGTCAACCTGCGGCCGGTGCGGCTGATGCCCGGCGTGCCCGGCCCGCTGGTCGGTCGCAAGCCCGGCGACATCGACTTCTTCGTGGTGCGCGAGAACACCGAGGGCGAGTATTCCTCGGTCGGCGGGCGGATGTATGCCGGCACCGAGCGCGAGATCGTCATCCAGGAGACGGTGATGAGCCGCGTCGGCGTCGACCGCGTGCTGAAATATGCCTTCGAGTTGGCGCAGCGCCGGCCGCGCAAGAAGCTGACTTCCGCCACCAAATCCAACGGCATCTCGATCACCATGCCCTACTGGGATGAGCGGGTGAAGGAGATGGCGAAGAATTATCCGGGCGTTGCCGTCGACCAGTACCATATCGACATCCTGACCGCGCATTTCGTGCTGAATCCGGACCGCTTCGACGTCGTCGTCGCCTCCAACCTGTTTGGCGACATCCTCTCGGATCTCGGCCCGGCCTGCACCGGCACGATCGGCATCGCGCCTTCCGGCAACATCAACCCGACCGGCGACCATCCTTCGCTGTTCGAGCCGGTGCACGGCTCGGCGCCGGACATTTTCGGCCAAGGCATCGCCAACCCGGTCGGCATGATCTGGTCGGGCGCGATGATGCTCGACCATCTCGGCGAGACCGAAGCGGCGAAGGCGATCGAGGCCGCGATCGAGCGGGCGCTCGGCGACGAGCGGACCCGGACCCGCGATCTCGGCGGCAAGCTCGGCACGGAGGCCGCCGGCAAGGCGGTGGAACAACAGCTCGGCTGAGGCCGGGCAGCAATCGAGGCACCGGCGGCGCTTTCTCGGCGCCGGTGCTTGCCTAAAACGGCCGATGGGGCCACAGGGGGGCTGACGGCCCCGAGAGTGAGGGAACGACCGCGTTATGGATTTCTCAACGTCAACCTTCTGGGTGTCGCTGCTCCAGATCATCTGGATCGACCTCCTGCTCTCCGGCGACAACGCGGTCGTGATCGCGCTCGCCTGCCGCTCCCTGCCCGAGAAACAGCGCAAGGTCGGCATCTGGCTCGGCGCCTCCGCCGCGATCGGCCTGCGCATCATCTTCGCGCTGGTCGTCACCTATCTGCTGGCCGTCCCCTATCTGAAGGTCATCGGCGGCCTGCTGCTGTTCTGGATCGCGATCAAGCTCGCCATGGGCGAGGAGGAGGAGCACAGCGACATCGCCGCCAGCGACAGCCTGTGGAAGGCGGTGCGGACGATCGCCATCGCGGACGCGGTGATGAGCCTGGACAACGTCATCGCCATCGCGGCCGCCTCGCGCGGACATCCCGAGCTCTTCATCTTCGGCCTGCTGCTCTCGATCCCGCTGATCATCATGGGCGCGCAGTTCCTGACCTCGATCATCACCCGCTACCCGATCCTGATCTGGCTCGGCGCGGCGCTGCTCGGCTGGATCGCTGCGGAAATGCTGATCGGCGATATCGCCGTCCTGCAATGGCTCCAGGTCAATTGGCCGAGCTGGGTCGTCAACGTTCCCCTGGACCAGAGCCCGATCGGCATCAAGCCGGCCAGCATGCCGCATTATGTCAGCTCGGCCCTGGGCGCGATCGTCGTCTGCGTCGTCGCCTATGCCCTGAAGAAGAAGCCCGTCGACCAGCCGGGCTGAGAGGCTCTCAAGCGAGCTCGATAAAGGCGGCGGCCATGGTCCCATGGCCGCCGTTTTTCATGATGCGGCTGGCGCCGGCGAGGGCGGCGCCCGGCCGCTCCGGGTCGTCGACCTCGAAGAGGTCGAGCCCCGCGAGCCGGACCAGGAAGCTCTCGGGCGCGCGCCGGAAGCCGGTTCCCAGCGCTTTCACATAGGCCTCCTTGGCGCTCCAGAGCTGGGCGAAGGCCAGCGGCCGGGCTGGCGGCGGCAGGGCCTGCAGCATGGCGCGCTCGCCGGGATGCAGGGCGGCCAAAGGCGGCTCCGCAGTGAGTTCGACGCCTTCGACATCGACGCCTGCGGGCTGGTGGGAGAGCGCGACCGCGACGAGGCCGGCGCGCGTCGCCAGCGACAGGTGCAGCCCCGAGCCATGCGGGTTCGCGATCAGGGGGCGCCCCGCAGGCTCATGGTCGAGCGTCACGGCCTCCGGATCCAGGTTGAACTGGTTGGCGAGGATGCTCCGCGCCAGTCCGCGCCGCAGGGCCGAGCGTTCCGGCAGCGTCGCCGGGCGCCGGTCTGTCGCTATCAGCCAGATGGCCGGGAGCGTCGCGGCGCGCGCGCCCGGGGAGGAAAGCCAGAGCATGAGTCGTTCTAGCCGCGATCCGCCGGCCTGTCGCGCCGGCGCGCGGTTCGCCGCCGCTTTGCGCTGCACTCATGCGCCGGCCGCGCTGCGACCATTGACGGCGGCCCGCCGACCCGCTTCGAACAGCGCATGCCCCATCCGGAAAGCCATTCCGAGCCCGTCCTCCCGCCGCAACTGACCCTCGCGGGAATGGCGCTCGGCCTGCGCCGGGTTTCCATGCTCCTGCCGGGCATCGTCGTCTTTGCCGTCGCCTTCGGCGCTGCCGCGTCCGCCAAGGGGCTGAGCCTGGTCGAAGCGCTGCTGATGAGCGCGCTGGTCTATGCCGGCGTCGCCCAGCTCGTCGCCATGGAACTCTGGCGCCCCGAATGGACCTGGGGCGCGATTGCCGGGCTCGCCTTCGTGACTGCGACGGTCAACGCTCGCTCGATCCTGCAGGGCGCCTCGCTGCAGCCCTGGTTCGCCCGCTATCCGCGCCTGGTCAATGCGCTCCAGCTCTTCGTCTTCACCGATGCCAACTGGCTGATCGGCACGCGCTATCGGGCCGAGGGCGGCCGCGATCTCGGCGTCGTCGTCGGGGCCGGCCTCTGCCTGTGGACGGTCTGGCTCATCGCCACCATCCCGGGCTACCTGCTTGGCTCGCTCGTCGCCGATCCGCGCCAATACGGCATCGACCTGGTGATGCCGATCTTCTTTGCGGCGATGATCGTGCCGCTCTGGCGCGGCCGCCGGGCGGCGCTGCCCTGGATCGTCGCCGGCGTGGTCGCCCTCGTCGTCTCCAAGCTGGTCGACGGCTATGCCTTCATCATCATCGGCGCGCTCTCCGGCGCCCTTGTCGGAGCCTTCCTCGATGACGCTGCCTGAACCCGGCGCCTGGGGGCCCTATCTCGCCATCCTGGCGATGGCGCTGGCGACCTATCTGTGCCGCATCTCCGGCGTCGTGCTGATGGGCTTCGTGCCGCTGACGCCGCGGGTCCGGCGCGGGCTTGCGGCGCTTCCCGGCTCGATCGTCTTCGCCACCGTGCTGCCGCTGATCGAGCGCCTCGGCCTGGCTGCCGGGCTGGCGCTGCTGGCCGCGATCGCCAGCATGGTGCTGCGGCGCAGCGAGCTGCTGGCGCTGCTCGTCGGCATGGCCACCGTCTCGCTGGCCCGCGCCTTCGGGCTTTGATCCTTCGCCGGGCGTGATGCCGAAGCGGTTTCGCGCTTTTGCGCGAGGCGCCGCGATCCATCACCGGTTACGATCGCAGCCATCACATCAATCGTTCGCCGGCCCCCCGGCAGCGAGTTGACGCCGCCGGGGCGGCGGCAGACGGTGCGGCTCCGCAGAATGGACAGATCGGGAGCGCCTCATGGCCTGGTATTCGCAAACCTGGAGCTGGTTCGAGGGGGACTGGCATGAGGGCAATCCCGGCCTCGTCGGCCCGCGCAGCCACGTGCTCTGGCAGAGCTCGTCGGTGTTCGATGGCGCGCGCTATTTCGATGATGTGGCGCCCGATCTCGCGGCCCATGCCGCCCGCGTCAACCGCTCGGCCAGGGCGCTCGGCCTGAAGCCGACCGTGACGCCGGAGTTCATCGTCGAAAAGACGCATGAGGGCGCCAGGAAGTTCGCCAAGGGCACGGCGCTCTACGTCAAGCCGATGTATTGGGGCGAAGCCGACGGCCCGTCGACGATCATGCCGGACGAGGACTCGACCCGGTTCTGCCTCTGCCTGTTCGAGGCCGCGATGGGCGATCCGGGCAAGGGTTTCTCGGTGACCAAGGGCGCCTATCGCCGCCCGACCATGGAGACCATGCCGACCGACGCCAAGGCCGGCTGCCTCTATCCCAACAATGCCCGCATCCTGCGCGAGGCCAAGGGCCGGGGCTTCGACAACGCGCTGGTGCTCGACATGCTCGGCAATGTCGCCGAGACCGGCACCTCCAACATCTTCCTCGCCACGGACGGCGTGGTGAAGACGCCGGCCCCGAACGGCACCTTCCTCAACGGCATCACCCGCCAGCGCGTGATCTCGCTGCTGCGCGGCGCCGGCGTCCCGGTCGAGGAGACCAGCCTGAGCTATGCCGATTTCGAGCAGGCCGACGAGATCTTCTCCTCGGGCAACTACTCGAAGGTCATGCCGATCTACCGTATCGACGACCGCGAGCTCCAGCCCGGCCCGATGTTCCGCAAGGCGCGCGAGCTCTACATGGATTTCGCCCACTCCAAGCCAGCCTGAGGTCTCCGCATGGCCCGCCTCGTCACCCGCCTCACCGAGCGTCTCGGCATCGAGCACCCGATCCTCTCGGCGCCGATGGCGCTGGCGGCGGGCGGGGCGCTGGCGGCGGCGGTGACCCGGGCCGGCGGCCTCGGCCTGATCGGCGGCGGCTATGGCGATAGCGACTGGCTCAGGACGCAATATGCCGCCGCCGGCAATACCCGCACCGGCTGCGGCTTCATCACCTGGTCGCTGGCCAAGCAGCCGCAGCTGCTCGGCGAGGTGCTGGCGCATCGCCCGGCGGCGCTGATGCTCTCCTTCGGCGATCCGGCGCCCTTCGCCGGCGAGATCGAAGCTGCCGGCATTCCGCTGATCTGCCAGTGCCAGAGCGTCGCGCATGTCAGGCAGGCGCTCGAAGCCGGCGCCTCCGTCATCGTCGCGCAGGGCAGCGAGGCCGGCGGCCATGGCCAAACGCGCGCAACCTTGCCCTTCGTCCCCGAGGTCGCCGATCTGCTCGCCCGCGAGAGCCCCGATACCCTGCTGCTGGCGGCCGGCGGCATCGCCGATGGCCGCGGGCTCGCCGCCGCGCTGATGCTGGGCGCCGACGGCGTGCTGGTCGGCACTCGTTTCTGGGCGAGCCGCGAGGCGCTGGTCCACCAGAACCACCACGCCGCCGCGATCGCCGCGACCGGCGACGGGACGGTGCGTTCCTCCCTGCCCGACATCGCCCGCGGGCTCGACTGGCCGAAGCCCTTCGACATCCGCGTCGCCGACAACGCCTTCATCGCCAGATGGCGCGGCCGCGATGCTGACCTGCGCGCGGCGAGCGAGGTCGAGATTCCGGCCTATCGCGAAGCCTTCATGGCCGGCGATCCGGACAGGGCGGCGGTGATCTATGGCGAGGCGGCCGGGCTGATCGCCGACGTGCCGCCAGCCGGCGAGATCGTCGCGCGGATGGCGACGGAGGCAGCCGAACATCTGCGCCGCGGTGCAAGTCTCGTAGCGGACTGAGGCGAGGCGCCGACGGCGCCGTCATTCTCGGGCGAAGCGCAGCGTAGACCCGAGAATCCCTTGCAGGAGATGCTCGGGCCAAGCCCGAGCATGACGGGCTCTCATCTCAAGTTTAGAGACGGATTCACCGATCAGATTGATTCAATCTGATCGGTGAATCCGTCTCTATCGCAGCAGGCGCAGCAGCCCCGCCGCTTTCAGCCCGCCGGCGGCAAGGGCCCCATAGAGCATGGCCGCGAGCAGGCCGAGGACGGCCAGCGCCACCAGCCTCGGCTCGAAGGCGAAGCCGGCGAGGCTGGCATAGAGCGGCGGCGCCAGCAGCCGTGCGGCGAGCCCGGCGCAGCCGGCCGCGACCGCGACGATCAGGATCAGCAAGGACAGGCCGCGCTCGGGCCTGGTCCAGCCGCGCCGCAGCGCCAGCACGAACAGCGCTCCGACATTGATCCAGGCGCCGGCGGCGGTGGCGAGCGCCAGGCCCGGCGCGCCGAAATCGCGCCAGAGCAGCAGCTTCAGCGCGACATTGGCGGCGATGGCGCAAAGCGAGACCAGCATCGGCGTCGTCGTGTCGCCGCGCGCCTGGAAGGCCGAGACCTGCGAGCGCAGCAGCACGATCGCCGGCAGGCCGATCGCATAGGCGAAGAGCACGGCGCCCGCCGCCTGGCTCGCGGCGGCGTCGAAGCGGCCGCGCTCGAACAGGGCTGAGACGACGAGCTCGGGAATGGCGAGGAAGGCGGCGGCGAACGGGGCGGCGGCGACCAGGGTCAGCGCCACGGCCCGGTTCTGCGCCTTGTCTGCCCCGGCCTCGTCGCCGGCGGCGATGGCGCGGCTCATCGTCGGCAGCAGCACCGTGCCGACGCCGATGGCGATGACGCCGAGCGGCAACTGGTAGAGCCGCTCGGCATAGTAGAGCGCCGCATAGGCGCCGGCCGGCAGCAGCGAGGCGATGATGGTGTCGGCGAAGATCGCGATCTGGACGCCGGCCGAGCCGATCACCGCCGGTCCCAGCGCCTTGAGGAAGCGCTTCACCTCGCCATCGAGGCGCGGCCGGGTCAGCGCCGCCGAGACCCCGGCCTGCCGCGCCGCCAGCCAGAGCAGCAGCCATTCCAGCACGCCGGCCACTGCGACGCCCCAGGCGGCGGCATGCGCCGCGCTCGGGAACAGGAAGGCGATGGCGAGGGCGCTGATTAGACTGAGATTGAGCAGGATCGGCGCCGCGGCGGCGGCCGCGAAACGGTCGACCGCGTTGAGATTGCCGGAAAGCAGCGTCACCAGCGTGATGAACATCAGATAGGGGAAGGTGATCCGCGTCAGCGCCACGGCGAGGTCGAAGCGCAGGGGATCATCGGCGAAGCCCGGCGCCAGCAGGCGCACCAGCTCCGGCATGAAGGGCAAGGCGAGCCCGAGCAGCGCGAGCTGGACGATCAGGTTCAGCGTGAAGACGCGGTTCGAGAATTGCGACGAGGCGGCAGCGCCCGAGCCCTCCCGGATGCGGCTGAAGGCGGGGATATAGGCCTGGTTGAAGGCGCCTTCGCCGAAGATGGCGCGGAAATGGTTCGGCAGGCGCAGCGCGACCGAGAAGGCGTCCATCAGCGGCCCGGCGCCGAGCGTGGCCGCCAGCACGATGTCGCGGACGAAGCCGGAGACCCGCGAGAGCAGCGTGAAACCGCTGACCGAAAGGATTTTTCTCAGCATCGCGTGGCGGCTCGCGTCACCCGCCCCGTCATTCCGGACAAGCCGCGAAGCGGCGCAGCTCCGGAATCCATCGAAGAGCGCAGCGCGCTGCGATGGATTCCGGCACTTCGCTGCGCTTCGGCCGGAATGACGTCGAGATCATGCGGCAAGCGATGCCGTCGCTTGCGGCGATTGTCCAGCCCGCCGGCTACCGGATCAGTGGCGGCAGGGCGTCGCCGCGCGGGTGGACGCTGTCGAGCTTCTCGAAGCCGATGCGCTCGCCGACCAGATAGAGCGGCCGCCGCTTCACCTCGGCGAAGATGCGCCCGACATATTCGCCGATCAGCCCGAGCGAGATCAGCTGGATGCCCGAGAAGAACATGATCGAGACGATCAGCGACGGGAAGCCGGGCAGGTCGGTGCCGACGAGCAGGGTGCGGACCAGGAAGAACAGACCGGTCAGTGCCGCCCCGATGGCGATCATGACGCCGAGCCAGGTCGCGATCTTCAGCGGCACAGTCGAGAACGAGGATAGTCCGTCGAAGGCGAAGCTGAACAGCTTGCGGAAGCGGAACTTGGTCTGGCCATGGGCGCGTTCGGCGACCTCGAAGGGCACGCCGGTGGCGGGGAAGCCGACCCAGGCATAAAGCCCCTTCGAGAAGCGCGCCCGCTCCGGCAGCGCCCGCAGCGCCTCGACCACCTTGCGGTCGAGAAGCCGGAAATCGCCGGCGCCCTCGGGCAGCTCGGTCTCGCCGAAACTGGCGAAGAGCTTGTAGAAGGCCTTGGCGAAGCCGCGCTTCAGCCGGCCCTCGCCTTCGCGGTCGGTGCGCTGGGCATAGATGTTGAGGAAGCCCTCGCGCCATTTCGCCAGGAAGACCGGGATGACCTCGGGCGGATGCTGCAGGTCGGCATCCATGATCACCACGGCGTCGCCGCTGGCATGGTCGAGGCCGGCGGCGATGGCGATCTCCTTGCCGAAATTCCGGCTGAACGAGATGGCATTGATGCGCGGGTCGGCGGCGTGCATCAGGCGCAGCACCGCAAGCGTGCCGTCGCGGCTGCCATCGTCGACGCAGACGATCTCCCAGGAGGAGACGCAGGCGTCGAGCACGCCCTTGAGCCTTTCGACCAGGAGCGGCAGGTTGTCGGCCTCGTCATGGACCGGCACCACCACCGAAAGCTCCGGCCGTGGCGGCGGCGAGACGAGATTGGCCGAAGCGGCGAGGGCTGGCGTGGCAGGCAAGGCTTTGACGACCTCAGCGTGTAGGATAGGGGTGGCGGCGCGATGGCGCAGCCCGCGGGCCGGGACGCGCACCGGTTCCGCCGGCGGCTACATACAGCACGCTCGATGAACGAGGGACAACAGGCCGGAATGACCCGCGGTTTCGTGCTCTGCGCCGATGATTTCGCCATGACCGCCGGCGTCAGCCGCTCGATCCTCGAATTGCTGGCGCGCGGCAAGCTTTCCGCCACCGGCGCGATGACGAGCCGGCCGCATTGGCGCGGGCTCGCCGGCGAGCTCGGGACCTTCTCCGGCAAGGCCGATCTCGGCCTCCACTTCAACCTGACCTGCGCCGCGCCGCTCTCGGCCATGTCGGCGCTGGCGCCGGGAGGCGAGCTGCCGAAGCTGGGCGAGCTGGCGCGGCTGGCGCTGGGCTCGGCCGCAGCACGGCGCGAGATCGCGGCCGAGCTCGCCCGCCAGCTCGACGCCTTCGAGGATGGCCTCGGGCGGGCGCCCGATTTCGTCGACGGCCACCAGCACGTCCATGTCCTGCCCGGCATCCGGCGCGCCGTGCTCGAGGCCGTCGCCAGGCGCTACCCGCCGGGCTCGGTCTATCTGCGCGATCCCGCCGATTCCATTGCGGCGATCCGGGCGCGGGGTGTCGCCGTCGGCAAGGCGCTGGTCATCGCCGGCCTCGCCGCCGGCCTGCGCCCGGCCGCAGCGCGGCGCGGCATCCCGCTCAATCGCGGCTTTTCCGGCGTGTCGCCCTTCGATCCGGCGCGCGATTTCACCACCGATCTCGCCTGCTTCCTGGAAAGGCCAGGGCCGGCGCATCTGGTGATGTGCCATCCCGGGCATGTCGACGCCGAATTGGTCGCGCTCGATCCGGTGGTCGCGACGCGGCCGCTGGAGCATGCCGCTTTGCTCGCCTTCGCGCCGCCGCCGGGCCTGCGCCTCGCCCGCTTTTCGGAGCTCGCCTGACGCGCCCGCCTGAGGCGGTACGCAAAAAATTGCGCAATTCCGCATGGGCACGGCAATCGAAAATTTACCCTGCTGCGGCACCTTGGCTTCCGGGCGGTCCAGGCATTTCCAAGCTGATCGTGCCATCTGCGCCCGCAAGGAAATGAGCACGATGACCTGGTTCAAGCTGTGGGCGAAGCGACCCCGGGCCACGCAACCCGCCGCGGACCAGACCGAGGAAGGCTCGGGCTCCCTCAGCAGCCAGATCGCCGGGGCGGCGGTCGCGATCGTCGCGGTCGCCATCATCTTCGTCGTCATCGCGGCCGCCCGCTACAATGACGGCAAGACGCGCGGCGATCTCGAGCAGAAGATGACCGCGCTGACCACCATGGTCGTCAACGCCTCGCCAGCGCTGATCCTGGCGCGCGACACCACCACGCTCGGCTATATCCTCGAATCGCTGAAGCGCGACCCGGATTTCGATTCCGGCATCGTGGCGGACGACGTCTCTGCGCTGGCCAGCGCCGGCCGCACCGAGGAGGCGCGGCTTTCGCTGACGCCGAAGAACCTCGCCCAGATGATCGGCCGCGAACCCTGGGCGGCGCTCGCGAAGCAGAGCCCGCTGCAGCTCGAGGACAAAACCTTTATCACGCAGCTTCTCGTCGTGCGGGTCGGCGGCCATCAGAAGCAGATCGGCTATGTCGCCATCCGCTTCGACAAGACCCGCCTCATCGCCCGGGCGGCCTGGGAGCAGTTCGTGACGATCGGCCTCGGGCTCGGCGTGCTGATCGTGCTCGGGCCGCTGCTCTGGTTCTCGCTGTCGCGCACGATGAAGCCGCTGAAGAGCATGACCAGGGCGATCGTCAGCATCTCCGACGGCAAGCTCGACACGCCGATCGACGCCACCGGGCGCCGCGACGAGATCGGCTCCATCGCCCGCGCGCTCGGCATCCTCAAGCTCCGTCTCGGCGAGCGCGCCACCCTGCAGGAGCAGCAGTTCTCGACCGAGGCCGAGCGCCGCCGGCAGCAGCAGCGCGTCGACGAGGCCATCGCCATGTTCCGCGCCGAGGTCGGCGTCGCGCTCGAGGCGTTCAAGAGCAATGCCGACCGGATGGGCGAGGCCTCCGACGGGCTCGCCCGGGTCGCCGCCGAATCCTCGCAGCGCGCCGCCCGCGCGGCGCAGAACTCGCACGGCGCTTCCGCCAATGTCGAGAGCGCCGCCCAGGCCGCCGAGGAAATGGGCGCCGCCATTCGCGAGGTCGAGTTCCAGGTCCGGCGCGTCCGCACCGAGATCGTCGAGGCGGCCTCGGCCTCGCGCGACACGGCGAGCTCCGTGCACGCGCTCGACGAGACCGCCCGCGCCATCGGCGAGGTGGTCAACCTGATCCGCGACATCGCCGCCCAGACCAATCTGCTCGCGCTCAACGCCACGATCGAGGCGGCCCGCGCCGGCGAGGCCGGGCGCGGCTTCGCCGTCGTCGCCGCCGAGGTCAAGAGCCTCGCCTCCCAGACCGCCGATGCGACCGACCGTATCGTCTCGCAGGTGAGCGCCATCCAGGGCGCGACCGGCGAGGTCGTCGGCGCCATCCAGAACATCGCCAGCCGCATGGGCGCGATCGAGAGCTTCGCCAATTCGGTCGCGACCTCGATCGAGCAGCAGGCCATCGCCACCGGCGAGATCGCCAGCGGCGTCGCCATGGCGAGCTCCTCGGCCCTGTCGGTGTCGAGCGATCTCAGCGTGCTCGCCGACAGCGTCGAGGAGACCGGGCGCTCGGCCGAGCAGGTCCGTCATGCCGCCGGCGAGGTCTCCGCCCAGGCGATGCGGCTCGATTCGACCGTGGACCAGTTCCTCAAGCGCGTCTCGGCCTGAGCCAGGCAAACTCCCGAAACGAAAACGGGGCCCGTGAGGGCCCCGCTTCGTCTTGATTGCCGCTGGCCGGTTCAGGCCTTGGCGCCGTCATAGAGCTCGGCGACGTAGTCCCAGTTCACCAGGCTCTCGAGGAAGGCCTTGAGATAGTCGGGCCGGCGGTTGCGGTAGTCGATATAGTAGGAGTGCTCCCAGACGTCGACGCCGAGGATCGGGGTCGCGCCATGGATCAGCGGGCTCTCGCCGTTCGGCGTCTTGCTGACGGCGAGCTTGCCGCCCTTGACCTCGAGCCAGGCCCAGCCCGAGCCGAACTGGCCGACGCCGGCGGCGACGAAATCTTCCTTGAACTTGTCGACCGAGCCGAAGGAGTCGACCACCGCCTTCTCCAGCGCGCCCGGCAGCTTGCCGCCGCCATTGGGCTTCATCCACTTCCAGAAGTGCAGGTGGTTGTAGTGCTGGCCGGCATTGTTGAACACGGCCGGGTTCTTGCCGTGCGAGCTCTTGACGATCTCCTCGAGCGACTTGCCCTCGAACTCGGTGCCCTTGATCGCGTTGTTGCCGTTGGTCACATAGGCCTGGTGGTGCTTGTCATGATGATATTCGAGCGTCTCCTTCGACATGAAGGGCTGCAGTGCATCATGGGGATAGGGCAGATCGGGCAGGGTAAAGGACATAGGGCCTCTCCTTGGGCTGTCGAAATCGCGACGTGAGAATGGCTGCAATGATGAATCGCGTGGGCCGCGAGGCCCGGCGGAACGTCCCGCCATCCTTCCGTTAGTTAAGCCGCGAAGGCGGCAGCGGCAACCGCCAAGCGAAGAGATCGCAACGGCACCGGCTCGGCTCGACTTCGGTTCACGAGGTTCGTGCCGGGCACTTGGTTGGCAACACCCGGGCGTATCGGTAGTTTAACCTTGAGGCGGCAAGCTGTCGCAGGACTGTACCGCCTCCAAGGAGCGAGCGTTTGGTCAAGGTATTCGTGGTTCTCGGGCTCGCCCTGCTGGCAGGCGGCGCCTACGCCATCTTCGATGGCTGGCCCTATCGGGTTCTGGAGCGGGGCTTCACAGAGGTCATTCTCGGCGCGCTTTCGGCGGCGGCCGGGCTGCTGCTGCTGGCTGCTGCGGCGATCCTGGCCGAAATTCGCCGGCTGAAGACGATGGTTGCCGGTGCCATGGCGGCGGTGTCGCTGGGCGCCGAGCGGTATGACGAGCCCGCCCTGGCGCGGGGGCCGGTCGTACCGCGCAATGAAACCCCTGCGCCGGAACCGGATTTTGGTACTGCCGCGGTGGCGGCCGGTGCCGGTGCGATCGCGCTTGGCGGCGGACTGGCCGGCTTGGCGCAGCCCGGTCAGCCCGCCGATCGCGGCGAGGAGGCGGCCGACGCGCCGGCCCCGGTCGCGGCGCCACCGACTGCGCCGGTCGAGGACGTCGAAGCGGCCGCGCCGTTGGCCGACGATCCGGCGAAACCCGAAGCCGATCTCGATCATGACGACTGGCTGTTGCCGCCTGCCGCCCGGCTGGGCTCCGATCCGGCGATGCAGGCCGAGCGTGCCGACAGGATCGAGCCGGATTTCTTCGAGGCTGCGCTGCTGCCGACGCCCGCGGTGGAGCAGGCGCGGGACATTGCCCCCGGGCCGGCGGACGGCACTCAGGCGCCGGAGAGCGAGGGCGCGCCCGAAGCCGAACCGGTTTCCGAAAACCAGTCGGAACTCGAATTCGAGCCGGAAGCCGAGGCCGGGCCCGAGGAAGCATCGACCGAGGCCGAGCGGAGCTGGTGGCCGCGGCTCGATCGCATCGGCGAGGAGGAGGGGGGGGGGCGTGCCGAAAAGCCCGCCTCCGATCCCGATGATTTCAGCGCCCTGCGCGAGCAGTTGACCGATGCCCTGGGGAAACCCGGCGCCGCTCCGGACGTCGAGCCGCCGCGGCGCTCCCTCGACGTGGCCGGCGATTGGATGGCACCGCGCCCCTGGCCTCCGGTGACGCAGCCGCGCAGCAGCGATGCGCTCGACGATCTCGAAGAGCCGGCTGCCGCTTCAGGCGCGGTGCCCGAGGTCGCAGAGGAGCCTGCCGGAGCCGTGCCTGCCGAAGCCGTGCCCGAGGAGATGGCGGAGGAGACGCTGGAAGCGCCGGCGTCGAGCCGGTCGGAGGAGGGCGAGCCTGCCCCGCCCCCGGAGTCCGCAACGGGCGAGATCGTGCCGGAAGCGCCGCCGCAGGCGGAGGAAGAGGCGCAAGAACCGGAAGAAGAACCGGCTGCGACCACTGCCCGCGGGGCGGACCTCCCGCCGGCCTCCGACGAAGGCATCGTCGGCGCCTATCAGGTCGGCGAGACGCATTTCACCATCTACGCCGACGGCTCGATCCAGGCGCGCACCCCCGATGGCGACTATGTCTTCGCCTCGATGGACGAGCTCAAGGCCTATCTCGCCAGCGAGAAGAGCCGGCTGGAGTCGGGTTCGGGTTGAACCTGTTCTCCGGCGAAACCATCGCCGGATTCTCATTGAAGAGTTAGGGCGTGCCGCTCTTTCGGCGGAACCCCCGCCGTCATCCTGGACAAGCCGCGAAGCGGCGTAGATCCGGGATCCATCGTAGGGCGCCGGAGCCTTATGATGGATCCCGGGCCGAGCTTCGCTCGCCTAGGATGACGGCGGTGGTTCCGAGTGAAAACAACAGACTTTAAGCCTGCCGGCCCCAGCCGCCGCCGACCGCGGTGATGGCGAAGGCGTAGGCCAGCGCCGTCTCCTTCAGCGAATCGAAGCGGCCGGCCGAGCCGGCATGCCCGGCCTCCATATTGGTGTGCAGCAGCACCGGGCCGCCGCCGGTCATGGTCGCGCGCAGGCGCGCCACCCATTTCGCCGGCTCCCAATAGGTCACGCGCGGATCGGTCAGGCCGCCCATCGCCAGGATCGGCGGATAGGCCTGGGCGCGGACATTGTCATAGGGCGAATAGGCGCGGATCGAATGGAAGGCGGCTTCGTCGCGGATGGGGTCGCCCCATTCCGGCCATTCCATCGGCGTCAGCGGCAGGCTCTCGTCGAGGATGGTGTTGAGCACGTCGACGAAGGGCACCTCGGCGACGATGCCGGCGAACAGCTCCGGCGCGAGATTGGCGACGGCGCCCATCAGCATGCCGCCGGCGCTGCCGCCCTCGGCGACGATGCGGCCGCGCGCGGTATAGCCTTCGGCGGCCAGCATCTCGCCGGCCGCGATGAAATCGGTGAAGCTGTTCGGCTTGTTCTCGCGCTTGCCGTCGAGATACCAGCGCCAGCCCTTGTCGGTGCCGCCGCGGATATGGGCGATCGCGTAGACGAAGCCACGGTCGACCAGGCTTAAGGGGCGGGTGCGGAACGAGGCCGACATCGCCGCGCCATAGGAGCCGTAGCCATAGAGCAGGCAGGGCGCCGAACCGTCGAGCACAAGATCGCGCCGATGCAGCAGCGAGACCGGTACCTTCGCGCCGTCCGGAGCCGTCGCGAAGATGCGGCGCACGACATAGGCCTCCGGATCGTGGCCGGACGGCACCTCCTGCCGCTTCAGCAGGGTCCGCTCGCCGCTTGTCATGTCGTAGTCGAAGGTCTCGGCCGGGCGCGCCATCGAAGCATAGATGAAGCGGACATGGTCGGTGTCGAACTCGTAGCCGGCATCGATGCCGAGCCCATACGCCTCCTCGGCGAAGGCGATGCTGCTTTCCGCCCCGCTCGCGAGGTCGCGGATCACCAGGCGCGGCAGGCCGTCCTCGCGCTCCAGGCGGATCAGGCGGCCGCGCAGGCAAAGATGGTTGAGGATCAGCCGGCCCGGCTTGTGGGGTACGAGATCGACCCAGCGCTCCGGCGAGGGGTCGTCCAGCGGCGCGCGCACGATCTTGAAGTCCTCGGCGTCGTCGGCATTGGTCAGGATCAGGAGCTCGTCGCCATGGTGCTCGACGGCATATTGCCGCCCGGCCTGGCGCGCCGCGATGATGCGCGGCCGGTCCGCGGGAAGGGAAAGGTCGACGATGCGGACCTCCGTGGTCTCGTGGTCGCTGCTCGAGATCAGCAGGAAGCGGTGCGACTGCGTCTCGTCGATGTCGACGAAAAGGCCGGGATCGGTTTCCTCGTAGAGCAATTCGTCCTCGCTCTGCGGCGTGCCGAGCCGATGGCGCAGCACGCGCGAAGGTCGGTGATCGGCATCGAGCGCCACATAGACGAAGGCACCGGCATCCTGCGTCCAGATCATCTCGCCGCTGGTGTCGCGGATCTCGTCGGCCAGTTCCTTGCGGGCCGCGAGGTCGCGCACGCGGATCAAATAGAGTTCCGAGCCGGCCTCGTCGGCGCTCCAGGCAAGCAGCCGGTGGTCGGGGCTGTGCGTGGCATCGCCGAGATCGAAGAACTCCTTGCCGTCGGAGAGCGCGTCGGCGTCGAGCATGACCTGCTCGCGGCCGGGCTTGCCTGCAGACTTGCCTGTGGCCTTGCTCTGGCGGGGCTTGCGGCAGATCAGCGGGTGTTCGCCGCCGCGCCGGTAGCGCTGATAATAGAGGAAGGGGCCGTCGGGCTGGGGCAACTCGCTGTCGTCCTCCTTGATGCGCCCGCGCATCTCCTTGACGAGCTCGCGCTGCAGCGCCCGGGTCGGTTTCATCAGCCGCTCGCACCAGGCGTTCTCGGCCTCGATATAGGCGCGGATGTCGGCCGGCAGGGCTGCCGGTTCGCGCAGCACCTCCTTCCAGTTCTCCGCCCGCAGCCAGGCGTAGTCGTCGACCAGGGGCACGCCATGGATGGTGCGGCGCTGCGGACGGGCCTCGGCGAGGGGCGGCGCGGCGGAGGTCTTCTGAGGCATGTCTCGACTCGGGTTCGCGGCGCCGCGATCATTAGTCGCGTCTCTTCTCGACTTCACGACGTTGCCGCAGGCGC
>NZ_JAKFED010000010.1:0-12867 GCF_036675845.1 Allobosea sp.
CATCGACGGGCGCGATATCGCCACAGCGACGCAGGCCTCGCTGCGCTCGCAGATCGCGATCGTGCAGCAGGAGCCGGTGCTGTTCCACCGCTCGCTGGCGGAGAACATCGCCTATGGCCGGCCGGGCGCCTCGCAAGCGCAGATCGAGCAGGCGGCGAAGCTGGCCAATGCGCATGAGTTCATCATGCGCCTGCCCAAGGGCTATGCCACGCTCGTCGGCGAGCGCGGCGTCAAGCTCTCGGGCGGCGAGCGCCAGCGTGTCGCGCTGGCGCGGGCCTTCCTGGCCGATGCGCCGGTCCTGATCCTGGACGAGGCGACCTCGAGCCTCGATTCGGAATCGGAGGCGCTGATCCAGGAGGCGATGGAGCGGCTGATGGAAGGCCGCACCACCATCGTCATCGCGCACCGGCTCTCGACCGTGCGCGCGATGGACCGCATCCTCGTCTTCGACCGCGGCAAGGTGGTTGAGGAGGGCCCGCACGAGGCTCTGCTCGCCCGCGAGGACGGCGCCTACCGGGCGCTGTTCGAGAAGCAGGTCAGCGAGCTGGCCAAGGGGCTGGCGGCGTAGAGCCGCCAGTTCCACCCCTTGCTCCGTCATTCCGGCTTGAGCGAAGCGGAATGACGGAATCCATCGTCGGGAGCCGAGCCCGATGATGGATTCCGGATCTACGCCGCTTCGCGGCTTGTCCGGAATGACGGTGTCGTTACTTCGGCGCGGCGGCGCGCGGCCGGACGCCTGGAACCGGGCCCGGCGGCAGCGCCTCGCTGGCATCCCGATTCAAGGACTTCAGATCGAGATTCGGCTTGCTCAGAAACCGAGTCATGCCGGCGATGTAAGCCTCTGGCAGAGCCCACTCTTTCGCTGCTGTCACGACCTGTTCGAGATAGCCGGGCCGGGGCTTTCCGGGCATGCCGCTGCGTCCGAGATAGACCAGCGCCCGCTTCGCCCCGCCTTCGACGATCACCGGCTGGCTGATCTTGACGTAAAGGCCGCTGGCGAGCTCCTCGAACTTGTCGAGCGTGCGGATGTCGCCGAGCGCGCAGTCCCAGAGTACGCCGTGGACGCTCTCGCGCGGGTCGCGGATCACCGAGGCATAGCCGTCGGTGGTGACGATGAAGCGGTGGCGGGGCAGGCGGGCGAGGCCGAGCGCCTTCGAGCGCGGGCAGCGCTCGCGCATGCCGGCGACGTCCATGTTCAGGCCGTAGGCGAAGTAGAGAGGCATGCGAGCACCACGTCATTCTCGGGCGGAGCGAAGCGCAGACCCGAGAATCTCGGGAAGGGAAGGCGCCTGCCTGACACAGGCTTCTCGTCCTGAGATGCCCGGGTCAAGCCCGGGCATGACGCTGGTAGCCCTCACTTCGTCTTGTTGAACAGTTCCCGCCCGATCAGCATCCGCCTGATCTCGCTCGTCCCCGCTCCGATCTCGTAGAGTTTTGCGTCGCGCAGCAGGCGGCCCGTCGGATAGTCGTTGATATAGCCGTTGCCGCCGAGGAGCTGGATCGCGTCGAGCGCCAGCTGCGTCGCCTTCTCGGCGGCGATCAGGATCGCGCCGGCGGCGTCCTCGCGGGTGGTTTCGGCCCGGTCGCAGGCCTTGGCGACGGCGTAGACATAGGCCCGGCAGGAATTCATCGCGACATACATGTCGGCGACCTTGCCCTGGACGAGCTGGAACTCGCCGATCGACTGGCCGAACTGCTTGCGCTCGTGGACATAGGGCAGGACGATGTCCATCGCCGCCTGCATGATGCCGAGCGGGCCGGCCGAGAGCACGACGCGCTCATAGTCGAGCCCGCTCATCAGCACGTTGACGCCGCGGCCGACCTGGCCGAGCACGTTCTCCTCCGGCACCTCACAATCCTCGAAGACCAGCTCGCAGGTGTCGGAGCCGCGCATGCCGAGCTTGTCGAGCTTCTGATGGGTCGAGAAGCCCTTCATGCCCTTCTCGATCAGGAAGGCGGTGATGCCGCGCGAGCCGGCTTCCGGATCGGTCTTGGCATAGACCACCAGCGTCTCGGCGATCGGGCCGTTGGTGATCCACATCTTGTTGCCGGTGAGGACGTAGCGGTCGCCCTTCTTCAGTGCCTTGGTCTTCATCGAGACGACGTCGGAGCCCGAGCCGGGCTCTGACATGGCGAGCGCGCCGACATGCTCGCCGGAGATCAGCTTCGGCAGATACTTCGCCTTCTGGGCGGCATTGCCGTTGCGGGCGATCTGGTTGACGCAAAGGTTCGAATGGGCGCCGTAGGAGAGGCCGACCGAGGCCGAGGCGCGGCTGACCTCCTCGATCGCGACGCAATGCTCGAGATAGCCGAGGCCGGCGCCGCCATCCTCTTCCTTGACGGTGATGCCGTGCAGGCCGAGCGCGCCCATTTGCGGCCAGAGATCGCGCGGGAACTGGTTGGTCTTGTCGATCTCCTCGGCGCGCGGGGCGATCTTCTCCTGCGCGAAGGCGTGGACCGTGTCGCGGATCGCGTCGGCGGTCTCGCCGAGGTCGAAGTTGAACGGGCGCGGCGCGTTGGCGAGCATGAGTCCCTCCCGGGCAGGATGCGGTTTCCTGCCTTATAGCGCGGATGGCGCCCGAGTCAGCGGGCGAGTCAGAGGTCCCGTTCTGCGCGGATGCACATGGCCCTGCGGATCGTTCACCTCGTGCCGTCATTCCGGCCGTAGCGAAGCGGAGCGCCGGAATCCATCGTAGGGCGCTGCGCTACGATGGATTCCGGAGCGGCGCCGCTGCCGGCTTGTCCGGAATGACGGCGAGTTTGGTCGAAAAGCATCTCAGCGCAGTTTCGCGCTGTTCGTGTCAGTTGCGCCGGATCGAGCCGGTGCTGGCGACTTCGCGCGCCTGCGCCGATTTCGGCGGCCGCGCCGGCGGGATCAATCTGGGCGGCGCGTCGCGCGCGATCTTCGTGGCCTTGATCCCGACCGGGCGCGCGGGCGGCTTCGGCGCGGCGACCTTAGGTCCGCCGCGCCATTGGCGCGCGCCGATGTCGAAGCGGCCGTCGCGCCAGGCGACGAACTCGCCCTCCGTGCCGAAGAAGGCGTTGCGGTCGACATCGCCGGTGATGCCGGGGACGCGGCCGGTGGTGGTGAACTGCCAGAACTCCCACTGCTTGCGTTCATAGCGGTGGCGCAGGGGCGCGGCGGTCGAGCGCAGCCAATAGGGATGGCCGTTGAACTCGCCCTCCAGCACGTCCTCATGGAAGGTGATGTCGGTATAGATGATCGGCTTCTTGCCGGTGTGCTCCTCGAGGCCCTTCAGCATTACGCGGATCTTGGCGAGCGCCTTCTCGCGCGGGATCTTCTTGCCGCAGGATTCCGAATGGCCGTTCCATTCGACGTCGAGCACCGGCGGCAGCGCGTCGCGGTCCTTCGGGATATGGCGCTTGAACCAGCGCACCTGGTCCTTGGCCGGGCGGCACCACCAGACGAAATGATAGGCGCCGCGCGGCACGCCGGCCTTCTTCGCGCCTTCCCAGTTCTTGCGGAAGCTCGGATCGAGATGGTCGCCGCCCTCGGTCGCCTTGATGAAGGCGAAGCGGGTGCCGGCATCCTTGACCCTGGCCCAGTCGATCTCGCCCTGCCAGCGCGAGACGTCGATGCCCTGGATGACGCGGCGGCGGGCGTCGCTGACGCCAGCATGCGGGCTGGAATCGCCCTTCTTCGGATAGAGCGCCTCGGCCGGCGTGGCGCAGAGCAGGCCGAGCGCCGCCGCCATCACGAGGCGATAGGGGAGGCCAGGCTTGTGGCGCGCTTCCGGGCGGGTCTCAGCGCGGCGCGCCATGCTCTTCTCCTGTATTCACAGGCAGGATAGGCGGCGGCCGGGTTAAGAGGTGGTTAGCATTCGCGCGGCCGGCTTCAGCCTTGGTTAACCGGCGAAGCGGCCGGGCGTGCGGGCCTGGCTCACTCGGCTTCCGGCTCGGCGAGGTCGTCGGGCCGGGCGGCGGCGGGGTGGAAGGCGGCCGCAACGGGAGCGCTGGCGCCGGGGAGGGTGGCGACCGGCGTTTGCGCCGGCGGACGCTCGGGGCCGGGGCTCGGATTGCCCGGCACCGGCCGCTCCCGCTTCCAGGTGCGGGTGCCGATGTCGAACTGGCCGGAGCGCCAGCCGGCGAATTCGCCGTCATTGCCGAAGAAGGCGTTGCGGTCGACATCGCCCTTGATGCCGGGGACGCGGCCGGTGGTGGTGAACTGCCAGAAGGCCCAGCGCCGGTCGTGATAGCGGGCCTCGGGCTTGGCCGCGGTCGAACGGATCCAATAGGGGTAGTCGTCGAACTCGCCTTCCAGCACGTCCTTGTGGAAGGTGATGTCGGTGTAGATGACCGGCTTCTTGCCGGTGTGCTGCTCGAGCTCGGTCAGCATCAGCCGGATCTTCTCCAGCGCCAGCGAACGCTCGACCTTCTTCGGGCAGGTCTTGGAATGGCCGTTCCACTCGACATCGAGCACCGGCGGCAGGGCGTCGGGATCGTTGGGGATGTGCTGCTTGAACCAGACCGCCTGCTCATGGGCGGGCCGGCACCAGAAGACGAAGTGATAGGCGCCACGGGCGACGCCGGCGCGGCGCGCGCCCTCCCAGTTCCGCAGGAAAGCCGGGTCGATATGGTCGCCGCCCTCGGTCGCCTTGATATAGGCGAAGCGGGTGCCGGCCGCCTTGACCGAAGCCCAGTCGATCTCGCCCTGCCAGCGCGAGATGTCGATGCCCTGGATCGCGTAGCGACGGGCGGCCTCGACGCCGGGATGGGGCCGCGCGTCACCCTTGCTCGGATAATGGTCCAGCGCCACGCAGCCGCCGAGTAAGGCGAGCGCGGCCGCGAAGACGAACGAGGCGGGAAAAGGGTTTCGCATGCGGCGGCAGATCATCTGTCGCAAGATTAAGGAGAAAGCTTGACGTCCGGTTTACGTTACCGGCCTTTCCGTGGCGGCCATGGTCGTCCCCTCAGCCCAGACGCAGCAGAATCGTCGCGATGCCGAGGAAGGAAAAGAAGCCGACGACGTCGGTGACGGTGGTGACGAAGGTGCCGGACGCGACCGCCGGATCGATGCGCAGCTTGTGCAGCGTCAGCGGCACGGCGACGCCGGCGAGCGCTGCGACGATGAGGGTCGCCACCATCGCCAGGCCGATCACCGCCCCAAGCATGGCGTTGGCGAACCAGAAACCGGCCACCATCGCGGTGATCGCCGCGAAGGCGACGCCGTTCAGCAGCCCGACGATCATCTCGCGCCGGAAGAAGCGGCTCATGTTCCAGCTTCCGAGCTCGCCGGTGCCCAGCGCACGCACCGCGACCGTCATCGTCTGGGTCGCGGCGTTGCCGCCCTGGCTGGCAACGATCGGCGCGAGCACGGCAAGAGCGACGAGCTTCGACAGCTGCGCCTCGAACATCGCCATCACCGAGGCGCTGACGAAGGCGGCGACCAGGCTGATGAAGCGCCAGCGGAAGCGGCTCAGCGCCACCTCGCGCACCGAGTCCGACAATTCTTCGTCCGCGTCGACGCCGGCAAGCTGCTTGACGTCGTCGTCGGCCGCTTCCTCGATCACGTCGACGACGTCGTCGATGGTCATCACGCCGACGAGGCGGCCGCTCTTGTCGACGACCGGGGCGGCGACGAGGTCATAGCGCTGGAACATCCGCGCCACGTCCTCGAGGTCGTCGTCGGCCTCGACGATGCGGCGGCCATCCTCGATCAGATCGGCGATGCTGACCGGCCGCTTGGTGCGCAGCAGGCGGTCGAGCCTGACCGCGCCGATAAAACGATGGCTCGGATCGGCGACGAAGATCTCGAAGAAGCGTTCGGGCAGGTCCTGCGTCTCGCGCAGGAAGTCGATGGTCTGGCCGACGCTCCAGAAAGGCGGCACCGCGATCAACTTGGCTTGCATGCGCCGGCCGGCCGAGCCTTCGGGATAGTCCAGGCCCTGCTGCAGCACCGTCCGCTCGGCCGGCGTCAACTGGTCGAGAATCCTGTTCTTGTCGGCTTCGTCGAGGTCCTCGAGGATGTAGACCGCGTCGTCGGTGTCGAGATCGCGCACGCCCTCGGCGACGGTCTCGGGCGAAAGCTCGTCGAGAATCTCCTCGCGGACGGCGTCGTCGACCTCGGTCAGGGCGGTGAAGTCGAAATCGCCGCCGAGCAGGGAGATCAGCTTCGGCCGCTCCTCGCTGTCGAGCGCCTCGAGCAGGCCGCCGAGATCGGCCTCGTGAAGGTCGGCGACGAGGCGGCGCAGCGTCGTCAGGTCCGACAGCAGCACGGCCTGCGAGACCTGCTCGACGAAGCCCTCGTCCATGACGCCTTCTTCGTCACGGATCGGCCGCGTCTCGTCGGGAGCGATCTCGGCTTTCACCATCGGTCCGGCTCCAGGATGCGAGGCTGCGGGATTGGCTTGAGGGCGGCGAGCCGCCCTTGTGTCAGCGGCGCGTCCTCGTGGCAACGCGGCATGAACGCGCCGTGACCGTTTCGCGACGGAACTGCGGCGCGGCACAACGAAAAACGGCGACCCTCGCGGATCGCCGTTTTGCGGGGCATGAGCCCTAAACTGGTGCGGTCAAGAGGACTCGAACCTCCACGGGTCTCCCCGCTACCACCTCAAGGTAGTGCGTCTACCAATTCCGCCATGACCGCAGCGGCTCGAAGCATGCCGCGCGGCGGCGGCGAACTCCAGAGCGGCGCGGGTCTACCAAATCGAATCCCCCGCTACAAGAGCCAGCGCGAAGGAAAATCGGGAGAAGTTCCAAAGGCCGTGCGACGGGCCGTCGGAAACTGCATCCTGGTGCCGCGGCAACGACAGAAAGCCGGCGATTCGGCGTTCAGCGCGCCGATTGCGGCACGCCGGCGACTGGCAACAAAAGGCTTGAGGAAACCGCGGGCCGCGGGTCAGGCGGCTTCCGCGACGGTATCGAGCGTGAACACCGTCGGCCGCCTCAGCATCTCGGTGATCTCGACCGAAATCTTGGTGCCGCTGACGACGACATGGCCCTTGGCGAAAGGGTGGTTGTTGGCGAGGATCTGGACCTCGTCGGTCTCGCTGGCGTTGAGTTCGATGATCGCGCCGCGCCCCATGCGCAGCAATTTGTAGATCGGCATCTGAGTCGAGCCCAGCACCACGGTCAGCTCCATCGAGACGAGATCGAGATCGGCCTTCAAAATCCGCCTCCGCAAGCCTACTTCACAATCATTCCACGAACTTGCCAGCGACGCGGAAAACGGCGCATGAGCACGGCGAGGCGAACGGGCGCTGCCGGTTTACAAGAGTTGAACGGACAGGGTTAATCCAAGGTGAAGACGCGCGAGGCGCTTGCGGTTTCTTTCCTGCCCGAGGCGGGTTCGGCACCGGTCGAATGGGTGATCGCCGAGGCTCCGGTCGGCTATGAGGCTGCCGTCGCCGAGATGGAGAGCCGCGCCGCGCTGATCGCGGATGGGCGGGCGCGCGAGCGCGTCTGGCTGGTCGAGCATCCCGCGCTCTATACCGCCGGCACTTCGGCGAAGGATGAGGACCTGCTGGTGCCGGGGCGCTTTCCGGTGCATCGCAGCGGGCGAGGGGGCCAGTTCACCTATCACGGCCCCGGCCAGCGCGTCGCCTATGTGATGCTCGACCTGAAGCGGCGCGAGCCGGATCTGCGCCGCTTCGTCGCTGCGCTCGAAGCCTGGCTGATCGGCACGCTCGGTGAGTTCAACATCCGCGGCGAGCGCCGCGAGGAGCGCGTCGGCGTCTGGGTGCGCCGCCCGGAGAAGGGCGCCGAGGTCGAGGACAAGATCGCCGCGCTCGGCATCCGCGTCCGGCGCTGGGTCTCGTTCCACGGCATCTCGCTCAATGTCGAGCCGGAGCTCTCGCATTTCGACGGCATCGTGCCCTGCGGCATCGCCGGCCATGGCGTGACCTCGCTGGTCGATCTCGGCCTGCCGGTGACGATGCCGGAGGTCGACAGCCTGCTGCGGGCCCAGTTCGAGCTGGTCTTCGGGCCGACCGTCGCTGCCGAGCGATGAACGGCACCGGGCCGGCACGGGCGTTCACCTTCCATTGACCATCGCCGCCCATGCTCGACCGATTCGAGTCATGCATGGGGACAATGATGAGGACGATCTTCTTCGCAGGCTGCCTGGCGGCCCTTCTCGGCGCCTGCACCACCACGGATGAGCGCATCGCCGGTGCCGCAGCCGGCGCCGGTACGGGCGCGCTGATCGGCGGGCCGATCGGTGCCGTCGCCGGCGGCGCGATCGGCGCGGTCGCGGCGCCGACCGTCACCGGCTCGGTCAGGCGCCTGCAGGAGTAGGGCGCGCAGTTTCGCGCACGGCGCGGCTTGGCGCCGGTGCCGGTTGGCGTTTTGCCCGCGCCGCGCCATAACCCGCGGACGAGATTTCGCTAGAGCCGGATCCGATCGGATTGAATCAATCCGATCGGTGAATCCGTTTCTGAACTTGAGATGAGAGACCGTTCCGATCAGCTTGCGGTGCAAGCCGATCGGAACGGGCTCCAGGGAGCGCGACGTGCCGGTCATCGAGAGCAAGGTCGACCTGAATTCGGCCGAGACGCGCGCCAACGCCGAAGCCTGGGCGACGCTGCGTGGCGAACTGCAGGAGCGCCGCGCCACCGCCGCGCTCGGCGGCAATGCGCGTTCGCGCGAGCGCCACACGGCGCGCGGAAAACTCCTGCCGAGGGAGCGCGTGCTGCGCCTGCTCGATCCGGGCTCGGCCTTCCTCGAGATCGGCTCGCTCGCCGCCTATGACATGTACGAGAAGGACGTGCACGGCGCCGGCATGATCGCCGGCATCGGCCGCGTCGCCGGGCGCGAGGCGATGGTCGTCTGCAACGACGCCACCATCAAGGGCGGCACCTATTACCCGATGACGGTGAAGAAGCATCTGCGGGCGCAGGAGATCGCGCGCGAGAACAAGCTGCCCTGCATCTACCTGGTCGATTCCGGCGGCGCCAACCTGCCGCACCAGACCGAGGTCTTTCCCGACCGCGAGCATTTCGGCCGGATCTTCTACAACCAGGCGACCTTGTCCGGGCTCGGCATCCCGCAGATCGCCGTGGTGATGGGCTCCTGCACCGCCGGCGGCGCCTATGTGCCGGCGATGTCGGACGAGACCGTCATCGTCAGGAAGCAGGGCACGATCTTCCTCGGCGGCCCGCCGCTGGTGAAGGCTGCGACCGGCGAGGTCGTCTCGGCGGAGGATCTCGGCGGCGCCGACGTCCATGCCCGCCTGTCGGGCGTCGCCGATCACTATGCCGGCGACGACACCCATGCGCTGGCCATCGCCCGGCGGATCGCCGGCAATTTCAACAGCGTCAAGCGCCCGGATATCGACATCGCCGAGGCGGTGGAGCCGCTCTATGCCGCCGAAGAGCTCGAGGCTGTGGTCCCGACCGATCTGAAGAAGCAATACGACATCCGCGAGGTCATCGCCCGGCTGGTCGACGGTTCGGAGTTCGACGAGTTCAAGCGGCTCTACGGCACGACGCTGGTCACTGGCTTTGCCCGCATCCACGGCATCCCGGTCGGCATCATCGGCAATAACGGCATCCTGTTCTCGGAGAGCGCGCTGAAGGGCGCGCATTTCATCGAGCTCTGCTGCCAGCGCCGCATCCCGCTGCTCTTCCTGCAGAACATCACCGGCTTCATGGTCGGCCGCGATGTCGAGACGCGCGGCATCGCCAGGGACGGCGCCAAGCTGGTCACCGCCGTCGCCTCGGCCCGGGTGCCGAAGATCACCATCCTGGTCGGCGGCTCCTTCGGCGCCGGCAATTACGGCATGTGCGGGCGGGCCTATTCGCCGCGCTTCCTGTTCGCCTGGCCGAATTCGAAGGTCTCGGTGATGGGCGCCGAGCAGGCTGCGAGCGTGCTCGCGACGGTGCGCGGCGACAATCTCGAGGTCGAGGGCAAGCCCTGGACGGCGCAGGATGCGGAGGCCTTCAAGGCGCCGATCCGCGACAAGATCGAGGCCGAGGGCTCGCCCTATTACGCCACGGCGAGGCTCTGGGACGACGGCATCATCCTGCCCTCGGAAACGCGGCGCGTGCTGGCGCTGGCCTATTCGGCCTGCCTCAACGCGGAGGTGCCCGAGACGCGCTTCGGCGTGTTCAGGATGTAGCAGCCGTCATGCCCGGGCCTGACCCGGGCATCTCAGGCCGGATGAGGCTCCGGGAGCCTCATCGTTACGAGATTCTCGGCTCTGCGCTTCGCTCCGGCCGAGAATGACGAAGGGCGCGCCGCGCCCTTCGTCAGTTCTTCGCCAGGCCGAGATCCTTCAGCACGGCATTGCCGCGCTCGGTGAAGGCCTTGACGTAGGCGGCGAACTCTTCCGGCTTGTCCCAGACCGGGGTGATGCCGCGATCGGCCATGCCCTTGCGGACGTCCTCGCGCTGCATGGTGCGCTGCGCCGCCTCGAACAGGATCTTGCGGCGGTCGGCCGGCACGCCCTTCGGCGCGGCCAGCGCGAACCAGTTCTGATAGGTCCAGTCGAGCCCGGCCTCCTTGGCGCTCGGCACGTCCGGGAAGCTCGGATGGCGCTCCTCGGTCATCAGCAGGATGGTGCGCACCCGGCCGGCCTCGAGCATGCCCTTGGCCTCGATCGGCGAGCCGGTGAAGACCTGGAGGCCGCCGGCGACGAGATCCTGCAGGGCTGGCGCCCCGCCATTGCTCGGCACCCAGCGCACGGCGTCCGGCGCGATGCCTGCCGCCTTCAGGAGGCCGCCCGAGGCGATGTGCCAGGAGCCGCCGACGCCGGTGCCGGAGGCCATCAGCGTGCCCTTGGGACTGTCCTTCACCGCCTTCAGGTAGTCGGCGATGGTCTTGTAGGGGCTGTCGGCCTTGACCGTGACGCCGGCCGGGATCAGCGAGATGCGCGAGAACATGTCGATGCTGTCCGGCGTCAACTCGCCGAGGCCGAGCGCCTTGTAGAAGGAAATCTCGGGGCTGGCGCCGCCGATGGTGTAGCCGTCGGGCGCCGCAGTGGCGATGGCCGTGTGGCCGGTGATGCCGCCGCCACCGGTGCGGTTGATGACGTTGACCGGCTGCTTGAGCTCGGCTTCCAGCCCGTTGGCGAAGATCCGCATCACCGAATCCATGCCGCCGCCGGCGGCCCAGGGCACGATCAGCTGCACCGGCCGGTCGGGAAAGGCGAAGGCCGGTGCGGCGCCGGCGAGCAGCGCGGCGAAGGCGAAGGCGGTCTTCCTGAAGCTGTTCATCTCGATCCTCCCATGGTCGGTCGCTCAAAGGCGCTTCTTGTATGCAATGGGTAGTGCGCCCGGGCGCCGGGGGCAAGATGGTATGCGGAATTTTGTATGCAGGGCGAGCGCCGAGCGTCATGCTCGGGCTTGACCCGAGCATCTCAGACCGCAGACAGCTTCTGCTGCGCCCTCCCGTTCTGATATTCTCGGGTCTGCACGGAGTTTATCCTTGGGCCGACCGAAGGTCGGACCCGAGGGCCTCGCCCGAGAATGACGGCCGCGCCAAATCCCGCCCGCGCTGATCGCAGGCGTCGGGTCGTCGCCCTCGTCACTGCACCCGCCGTGGCTCGTGGGCGAAACTGCTGAGCCCCAGCCATTGCTGCATGGAGCTTGCCAGCGAGGGATCGCCATCGATCTCAAGCCGTCCGCTGTCCGACTCTTTCTTGATCGTCGTCAGCCCCATCCAGATCGCCGTCATCGAGTGCAAGGAACTCGTGACGAGAAGATCGAGCTGATGGCCGGGATCGAAATTGCAGAGGTCGACGCCGCCGCCATCCACCACCAGCCACCAGCTCTTTTGCGATCGCGACAGCTCGGGGTACAGAAACTGTATCGTACAGCGACGCTCGGGCAACAGCTTGACGTTGATGCTTCGGCGCATGTCCCACATCAGCAGCGACGGATCGAGGTTCTTCAGCGAAAGTCGCGATTCCATCCAGCGCTGGGCCCAGTTGCCGAGCCCCATGATCAAGGATCTGAGCTCCTCGCCGGCTTCGGACAGATGGTACTCGACAGAACTGCTGGTCCTGCGCGACACGGTGATCACGCCGGCTTGCTGCAGTTCCTTGAGCCGTTTCGACAACAGGGCGGGCGACATCTTCGGCAGGCCGCGCCGCAGGTCATTGAAGCGGGTGCTGCCGCAGAGCAGCTCGCGCACCACCAGCGTCGTCCAGCGACTGCACAATATCTCCGACGCCATCGATACCGGGCAGAATTGGCCATAGCCGCCGCGATTGTCCATTGCGAACCCCGCTCTTCTTTTGGGCGAACGGTATCGGATCAGTGTGGCGCAAAAAATGTCGTGGTACAGTTGCAGAACTGGAACCTCACGGCTTCAGCGGTGATCCTTCAGCCTCGCAGCAATGGAGGACGTCATGTCAACGAACACCGCCTCGATAGCTCCTGCCTCATCCTTCGTCGCCGGTAGCGCGTGTCCCGCCAGCGTCGTGGAAACCGCGCATGATCTCTCACGGAAGCTCGCCGAGCGAGCCGCCGAGATCGACCAGAACGACCGTTTCGTCACCGAGAACTACGCCTTGCTGAAGGAGGCGGGCCTGGTCGAGGCCGGCGTCCCGCGGGAACTCGGCGGCGGCGGCGCGGAGATACCCGAGCTCGCCGAGATGCTGCGCGTGCTCGCACGGGCATGCGGTTCCACCGCGCTCGCCTTTTCCATGCACACGCACCAGGTCGCCATCCCCGCCTGGCGCTGGCGGCACCAGAAGGTCGCCGCCGTCGAGCCCTTGCTGAAGCGGATCGCCGCCGAGAAGATCATCCTGCTGTCGTCCGGCGGCTCGGACTGGATCGGCGGCTCGGGGAAAGCCGAGAGGGACGGCGACGGCTATCGCATCACGGCCCGGAAGGTGTTCACCTCCGGCGCGGAGGCCGGAGACATCCTGATGACCGGCGCGATCCATGAGGGGGAGGACGGGAG
>NZ_JAKFED010000078.1:0-12784 GCF_036675845.1 Allobosea sp.
CGCCCGGCGGGAGCCCCGCCGCAACCCGGAACCGCGCCGTCGCAGGCCGCTCCCGGCCAGCCGGCGACCGCGCCCAGCCGCCAGCCCGGCCTGGCCCCGGCACAGCCCAATGCGGTTCCAGCGCCCGGACAGGCCGGACAACCACCGCAAGTCGCACCGCCCGGCCAGCCCGCCGGACAGGCGGCTCCTGGCCAGCCGCCGGCGCCCGACCGTCAGGGCCGGCGCGGCGCCATCGGCCTCGGCGGCGCCGCCGCGATCGGGCTCGGTGCGGCTGCGATCGGCGGCATCATGGCGACGCAAGGAGCGGATCGGATCGACGATATCCGCAGCCGCCGGCAGGAGACGCGCGAAGGCGACGTCACCATCATCCGCGAGCCGGGGCGCACCCTCATCCGCGGCGAGGACGACCGCGTCATCATCCGCCGCGACGAGAACCAGCGCTTCCGAGATCTCGGCCTCGACACCCGCAGCGAACGCCGCGGCGAGGAAACCGTGACGATCTATGACCGGCCCGACGGCACGCAGATCGTCACGGTGACGGATGGCGACGGCCGGCTGCTGCGGCGCTCGCGGCGCCAGCGCGACGGCGCCGAGATCATCATCATCGATAATATGCGCCGCGACGGGCCGCGCCCGCGCTTCGCCGAGGAGGTGGTCGAGCTGCCGCCGCCGCGGCTGCGCATCCCGCGCGAGCGCTACATCGTCGACGCCGAACGCGCCGACGAGCGGCTGATCTACGAGACCATCACCGCGCCGCCGGTCGCTCCGGTGCCGCGCCGCTACACGCTGGACGAGGTACGCTACTCGCCCGATCTGCGCGCCCATATGCGCAGCGTCGATGTCGACACGATCAACTTCGATTCGGGCTCCTGGACGGTCACGACCGACCAGGCGCAGCGCCTGCGGGTGCTGGCGCAGGCCGTGCTTCAAGCGGTCGAGCGGACGCCGAACGAGGTCTTCCTGATCGAGGGCCATACCGATGCGGTCGGCGCCGACATCGACAACCTGTCGCTCTCGGATCGGCGGGCACAGTCGGTCGCCGAGATCCTGACCCGCGATTTCGGCGTGCCGGCCGAGAACCTGACGACGCAGGGCTATGGCGAGCAGAACCTCAAGGTCCAGACGCAGGAAGCCGCGCGCGAGAACCGGCGCGTGACGCTGCGCCGGATCACGCCGCTGCTGACCGGCCAGAACGCGCAGTGAGGAAGGGCATGGGCTCCCGTTCCCCGGGTGCCCATGCCGCCATGGCAAACCGCGCCTTGCGAAGCGCGGCGGAACCTTGCCCGCCGCCGCTCGTTCCATCGACAGGTCGGGGGGCTGCGGCCCGCCGGCCTGCGACCGCAGGAGGGCATCATGCGCAGATACCGTTGGTTCCTGATGAGCCTGGTCCTCGTCGGACTGGTCGCCGCCGAAGCCGCCGCCGCTCAGGGCCAACCCGGCTCGGGCGCGACGACGACCCAGCGCCAGCGCGCGCCGGGCGTACCGCTGGCGCCGAATGCAAACGAGGCGCAGAAGGCCGCGCCGCAGGGCGAGCGCGCCGGCAGCGCGGCCGAGCGGGACAGGCTGGTGCGCAATCGCGGCGCCCCGCCGGAGCCCAATCGCGAGGTGCCGATGCCGAAGCCGGTGCCGTCGATCATCGCGCCCTGATCGTTCGAGAGCGCGGCGCCGCGTTCAGATTTGCGTAAGGCTCGCCGCCTATCCTGCCGGCGAGGAGTACCAGCATGAGCGATTCATCCTTCCTGGTCGCCGAGAGCTTCGTGGCCATGCGCGCCGCCTCGACCCGGCAGGCGCTGCAGACCGAAATGGTCAAGCAGCAGGCCGATGCCGAGCACGCCATGGCGGAACTCCTGCAGGAAAGCGCCGAACAGCAGAAGGCCGCCCTCCCGACCGGCCAGGGCCAGAACGTCGACATCACGGCCTGACCGCGCCCGGCTTTCACCGCGAGCTGTGAAGACGCTCGCCTTCGCCATGGCGCGAGCGCGATGACCAACCGGCATGCCCCCACCACATGGCCCCCGGGCCGAAGCCGGCTTGCTTCCGCCCTGCACCGGTTCTAACCTCCGCTTCGTTCCGAGGGGTGCTCGCAAGAGCTGAGATGGCGCAAAGCCGAACCCGTCGAACCTGATCCGGGTCATACCGGCGGAGGGACTGGAACGCGGCGTATCCCCATACCCGCAGACAGCGACTGGACCGCTTTACAAGCCCGGATCTCCTGAACCTTGGACCAAGGAGGAGATCCCATGAACGCCCATACCAAGCCCCAGAAGAACAGCGTCAAGACCGCGCCGCAGAGCGTCACCACCGGCCCGATCATCGGCTCGCGCAAGATCTATGTCGCGCCGCCCGAGCATCCCGAGATGCGGGTGCCCTTCCGCGAGGTGCAGCTCACCACGGATTCCGAACCGCCGGTGCGCATCTACGATCCGTCCGGCCCCTATACCGAGACCGATATCGCGATCGACCTCAATGCCGGCCTGCCCCAGCCGCGCCGCGCCTGGCTCGACGCGCTGGGCTTTGCGACCGTGCCCGGCCGCGCCGTGACCGCGGCCGACAACGGCCATATCGGCGAGGAGCACCTGGTTCCGGCCTGCCCGGCGCAGCGCCCGATCCTCGAGGCCAGGCCCGGCCAGATGGCGACACAGTACGAGTTCGCCAAGGCCGGCATCATCACGCCCGAGATGATCTACGTCGCGCATCGCGAGAATCTCGGCCGCGCCGCCATGCTGGAGGGCGCCAAGGAGCGCCATGCCGATGGCGAGAGTTTTGGCGCCTGCGTGCCGGAATTCGTCACGCCCGAATTCGTGCGCAGCGAGATCGCGCGCGGGCGCGCCATCATCCCGGCCAATATCAACCACCCCGAGCTGGAGCCGATGGCGATCGGCCGCAACTTCCTGGTCAAGATCAACGCCAATATCGGCAATTCGGCCGTCACTTCCGGCGCCGCCGAGGAGGTCGAGAAGCTGGTCTGGGCGATCCGCTGGGGCGCCGACACGGTGATGGACCTCTCGACCGGCCGCAACATCCACAACATCCGCTCCTGGATCCTGCGCAACTCGCCGGTTCCGATCGGCACGGTGCCGATCTACCAGGCGCTGGAGAAGGTCGGCGGCGACCCGATCAAGCTCGACTGGGAGGTGTTCAAGGACACGCTCGTCGAGCAAGCCGAGCAGGGCGTCGACTACTTCACCATCCATGCCGGCGTCAGGCTTCCCTATGTTCCGCTGACGGCATCGCGCGTCACCGGCATCGTCTCGCGCGGCGGCTCGATCATGGCGCGCTGGTGCCTGGCGCACCACAAGGAGAGCTTCCTCTACGAGCGCTTCGACGAGATCTGCGAGATCATGCGCAAATACGACGTCTCGTTCTCGCTCGGCGACGGCCTGCGTCCCGGCTCGATCGCCGACGCCAATGACCGCGCCCAGTTCGCCGAGCTGGAGACGCTGGGCGAGCTCACCAAGGTCGCCTGGGACAAGGGCTGCCAGGTGATGATCGAGGGCCCCGGCCACGTGCCGATGCACAAGATCAAGGAGAACATGGACAAGCAGCTGCGCGAATGCGGCGAGGCCCCGTTCTACACACTCGGCCCGCTGACCACCGACATCGCGCCGGGCTACGACCACATCACCTCCGGCATCGGCGCGGCGATGATCGGCTGGTTCGGCTGCGCCATGCTCTGCTATGTCACGCCGAAGGAGCATCTCGGCCTGCCCGATCGCGACGACGTCAAGACCGGCGTGATCACCTACCGGATCGCGGCCCATGCCGCCGATCTCGCCAAGGGCCACCCTGCAGCCAAGATCCGCGACGACGCGGTCTCCCGCGCCCGCTTCGACTTCCGCTGGGAGGACCAGTTCAACCTGGCGCTCGATCCCGATACGGCGCGCTCCTTCCACGACGAGACGCTGCCCAAGGACGCCCACAAGGTCGCGCATTTCTGCTCGATGTGCGGGCCGAAATTCTGCTCGATGAAGATTACCCAGGACCTGCGCGCCGAGGTGCTGGCGATGGGCGAGAACGAGCGCGCGGCGCTCGAGGCCATGGCCTCGGAGGGCATGGCGGCGAAGTCGGAGGAGTTCCTGACCAAGGGCGCACAGCTCTACCTGCCGGCGGCGGAATGAGCGCGACCGCGGCGATGGACCGGCTCGACGCGGCGTGCGTCGCCTCGGTTCTCGCCCGCGTGGCGGAATCCCGCCCGCGGGTGCAGTGCCTGACCAATACCGTGGCGCAGAACATCACCGCCAACATGCTGCTCGCCTTCGGCGCGATTCCGTCGATGGCGATCCATGTCGACGAGGTCGCGGCGATGGCGGAGGGGGCGGGCGCGATCCTGATCAATATCGGCACGATCAACGCCGAGAGCGAGCTCGCCATCCCCAAGCTGCTGGAGGTCGCGCGCGACCGCGGCAAGCCGCTGGTGTTCGATCCGGTCTTCGTCGAGCTCTCCCCGCTGCGCCGGCATGTCGCCCGCCAGGTGCTGCGCTTGCCGAACCTCGTCGTGCGCGGCAATGCGACGGAGATGGCGGCTCTCGCCGGCGATCTCGATGCCGCTGACGACGTGACCCGCGTCACCACCGGCAAGGTCGACCGGATCGAGGGGCGGCGCGGCGGTTTCGCCATCGCCCATGGCCACCCGCTGATGACCAAGGTCACCGGCGTCGGCTGTGCCGCCGGGGCCCTGATCGCCGCCTGCTGCGCCGTCGAGGAAAACCCCGCCATCGCTGCGGCGGCTGCCTTGACGGCCTATGGCATTGCCGGCGAGATCGCCGCGGAGCGCTCGCGCGGGCCGGGCAGCTTCGAGCCCGAACTGATCGACGCGGTGGCGGCGATGGACGAGGCGACGCTGGCAGAGCGGATGCGGTGATAAACCAGCGATGACGATCGCCATCGTCATCGCGGGAAGGCAAGCGACGAAGCAATCCGGCAGCGGCGGAGCGAGCCCTCCTGGATTGATTCGCTGCGCTCGCAAGGACGGAAGGGCCTATACATGATCGTCGACATCTCGCTCTACGGCATCGTCGACCCGCAGATCGCGCGCGGCCGCTCGCTGGCCGACATGGCTCGGGAAGCCGTCGAGGGCGGCGCGACCCTGATCCAGCTGCGGGCCAAGCAGGAATCGACGCGCGAGATGGTGCGCGAGGCGCGGGCCATCCGCTCGGCCCTGCACGGCACGCAGGTGCCGCTGCTGATCAATGACCGTGTCGACGTGGCGCTCGCCGCCGGTGCCGACGGGGTCCATCTCGGCGCCGACGACATGAAGCTCGGCGATGCCCGCAGGCTGCTCGGCCCGCGCGCCATCATCGGCGCGACGCTGAACCGCGTGGAGGAGCTGCCGGAACTGGCGGCGGCGAAGATCGACTATGCCTGCGCCGGCGGCGTCTTTGCCACGCAGCACAAGGACAACGCCAAGGCGCCGCTCGGCGTCGAGGGCTTCGGTATCCTGCGCCGGGCCGCGGCGCGGGCGCTGGGGAGCCTTCCGGTCGGCGCCATCGCCGGCATCGATGCGGGCAATGCCGGCCAGGTCATCGCCGCCGGCGCCGATGGCGTGGCGGTGATCGGCGCGCTGTTCGGGGGCGAGGACATAACCGCCGCCGCGCGCGCGCTCAGGGAGGCCATCGACGAGGCGCTGTCACAGCGGGCGACCGCCCCGGAATAGGGGCTCCCGTCTTCGAGGGCTGCCGTTCAGGGCTTCAGATACATGTCCCAGCAGGGCGACAGCGTGACCTTGGTTCGGCCCTCGAGCGCCTTGGCGAAGTGCTTGTAGATGGCTTGGCGGGCCGTCGTCGGCGGGCATCTCGGCGCCATGATCGCATCGAGCTCGTGCAGGTCCTCGAGTGTCTGGGCGTCCATCTTCGGATTGCTGCGCGACGGGTCGAGGCCGATCGGGACATGGCGCGGCGGCCTGCGGTCGAGCTGGCGATTGAAGAGATCGACGAAGTCGAGCGTGAAGAAGCCGTTGAGCTCGCGCTTGTTGGCACTCTCCCAGGCCCGGATCGCCTCGATGCCCTGCTCGGCCTCCAGGAGCCAGGCGGCCTGATAGTCGATCTCGGAATAGAGGATGAAGGAAGCGAGCTGGCCCTTGGCGGCGAGGGCGGCATAGGCAGGCTGGTTCTGCGCATAATGCTCGAGCATCACCGGCGCGCGCTCGACGATCTCGCGCTTGACGCTGACCCGGCCGATCTTGCCGAGATCGTCGACCTTGAGCGCGTGATAGGTCGGCGCGCCGAGCACGGCGCGGGCGCTGCGCTCGACGAAGATCAGGGCCGAGGGCACGGAAGCCGCGCAAAGCAGCACCAGCACGGCGGGGCGCAAGCTGTCCGGCCGCCCGCGCCATTCGAGCAGGATCGCCAGCAGCAGCGGCCACAGCGCGATGAATTCGAGGCTGCCGGTGTTCTGCGTCTCGAAGAAGGTCAGCGCGAACAGGGTGACCGCGAGCCAGCCGGTCGTCGAGGCCGCCACTTTCCGCAGCCAGGCGCCGGAAGCTGCCTCGCGATCCCGCCAGGCGGCCCAGAGCAGCACGCAAAGCAAGGCCAGCGTCGGGCCGATGACGTTGAACTTGACCGAGGCGACGGTCAGGAAGCGCGGCAGCAAGGCGCCGGTGTTGAGCGCGAGCAGGGTCAGGATGTCCTCGACATAGGCCCTGACCAGGCCCGAGCCGATGTCGAGGAGCGCGAGGGTGCCGATGACCGCGGCGGCGGCGAGGGCGGCATCGCGGAAGCGCATCCGCCCGGTCAGGATGGCATAGCCGACCAGCATGGCGCCGCTGACCGCGCCGGTGACCTTGACCAGGAACAGCGCCAGCATCAGCGCGGCGACCAGCCCGGTCATCAGTGCGCGGCCGCGCACGAAGAACAGCGCCGCCACCAGGATGTAGAGCAAGAGGCAGATATGCCGGTTGTAATGGCCGTAGCCGTCGAAGCCCGGCAGCGGGTAGAGTTCGTGCAGGTTGATCGGCAGCGAGGCGAACAGCAGGAAGGGCAGCAGCAGGGCGAAAGCCTGCCCGCGCGAACGCTGTCCGACATGGAAGACGACGATGGCGAGCAAGGGCAGCGCCGCCGGCAGCACGCCCCAATTGGCGAGCAGCAGGGGGTGGCCATTGGGAAAGAACAGGTCGAGCCCGGCCACCAGATAATAGCCGAGCGGGCCGACCGGCGCGAAGAAGTCGATGCTCGGGACCTGGCCCTCATGGATGCGCTGGGCCGCGTCGAAATAGACCGCCGTGTCCCAATAATTCGGGCCGATCGGCAGGCGCAGCGGCAGGACGAGCCCGGCCAGCACGAAAGCGACGAAGACGGCGAGCCAGAAGCCGGGGCTGACCGCGAGCCGCCGCAGGCTCCAGGCGCCGCCATGCCCGGCGACGAGCGCCACTTCGGCCTTGCCATAGTCGGTCGTCATGCCTGCCTCCCCAGTTCGCGGGAAAATGGCAGGAAAACCTTACCGGGACCCTGCGGCGATGCTCGAATGCGCAGGGGCACCGGGAATTTCGGCGAAGCGCCGCGGCAGGGCAAAGCCGTGGCCGAGCGGGTCGTCCGGCTCGATGACGAAGCTGCCCTCGCCGGCAAGATGGCTCGTACCGCCGACCTCCACGGTAACGGCTCCGGCGACGGGAAAGGCGACAGGGCCGACCACCCGGCCGGTGAAGGCGCCGCCGGTGATGCTGCGGAAGCGCCGGGTCCGGCCCGCCGGGATCGTTCCCCTGACATGGCCGAGCGCCATCCGCGCCGTCACGCCGGAGCCGGTCGGCGAACGGTCGATCTGGCGCTCGGCGAAGACGCAGAGATTGAAGCTCTCGGCATCCGGGGCGGCCTCGTCGGTGACGATCGTGCCATAGAGGAAGCCGAGATCGGGCTCGCGCGGATGCGCGATCGCCACGCTGGCACGGACCTTGTCGGTGAGCGCGCCGGCGGCAGCCACGATCTCCTCGACGGGCGTCTCGAACAGGTCGAGCCCGAAGCGCGAGGCCGGCAGGATGCAGTAATAGGCGCCGCCATAGGCGATATCGGTGACGACCGTGCCGAAGCCCGGCAGCGCGACGGCAAGGTCACGCGCCTCGACGAAGGCCGGCACGCTGTCGAAGCTGACCGCCCCGACTTTTCCACCGTCGACCTGGCAGGCAAGACGCAGCAGGCCGCAGGGCGCCTCAATGCAGAAATGCGTCACCGGCTCGACCGGCGCGACCAGACCATGCTCGATCGCATAGCGGCCGAGCGCGATCGTGGCGTGGCCGCACATCGTCGAATAGCCCTCGTTATGGGTGAAGAGCACGCCGAAAGCGGCTTCCGGCCGGCTCGCCGCGACCGGGATGACGCCATACATGCCGTCATGGCCGCGCGGCTCCAGCATCATCGCGCGGCGCAGATGATCGTGGGTCTCACGGGCCTGGCGGCGCTTTTCGAGGATGGTCGCCCCGGCGAGCGCCGGGTAGCCGCCGGTGACGATGCGAACCGGCTCGCCGCAGGTATGGTAGTCGACGTAAGCGAGACGCATGGCTCCTCCCGGGACGGCCTGCCGATGGCCGCCTGCCGCCATCAGACCTGCGAGAGCCTGCGTCGTCTACACGGAACCGCGCGCCGCGGCGTGACTTCGCCCCCGCGCGGCGGACGGCGGCCCTTCAGAGGTTGAAGACCCGGTGCGGCACGAATTCGCCCTGCTCGATCGAGCCGGTGGCGACCAGGACGCCGCCGCTCACGGCATAGGCCGCCTGCGCTTCCACCGGTGCGTCGGCGCCGCGCAGCAGGACGCTCTGGCCACGCTTCAGACGCAGCGCCGCGTCGCGATGGATGACGATCTCGGGGATCAGCGACAGCGCGGTGGCGACGGGACGCAGCGCCGCGGCGGCGACCTCCGGACCCTCGCGCAGGGTCTCGACCGTCACCGCATCGTCGACCGTGAACGGCCCGACGCGGGTGCGCCGCAGATGCGCGACATGGCCGAGGCAGCCGAGCGCCAAGCCGAGATCGCGCGCGATGGCGCGGACATAGGTGCCCTTGCCGCATTCGGCCTCGAAGGTCGTGGTCCCGACCGTATGCGCGACGATGCGCAGCGAGGCGATCTCGACCGGGCGTGCCTCCAGCGTCACCTCCTCGCCGTCGCGGGCGAGGTCATAGGCGCGCTCGCCGGCGATCTTGATGGCCGAGAATTTCGGCGGCACCTGCTGGATCGTACCGGTGAAGCGCGGCAGCAGCGCCGCGATCGCCGTCTCTTCCGGGCGCATGTCCGAAGTCGCGACGACCTTGCCCTCGGTATCGTCGGTATCGGTCTGCGAGCCCCAGGCGACGGTGAACTGATAGGCCTTGCGGCCATCCATGACGAAGGGCACGGTCTTGGTGGCCTCGCCGAGCGCGATCGGCAGAAGGCCCGATGCGAGCGGGTCGAGCGTGCCGGCATGGCCGGCCTTCTTGGCGCAGAAGGCGCGCTTGACCACGGCGACCGCATGGGTCGAGGTCATGCCGACGGGCTTGTCGAGCACGACCCAGCCATGGATGTCGCGCTTCTTCGGCCGCGGCGCGAATTCCTTGCCGCCCGGTTCCTGCCGGCCTTCGGCGCCGGCGCCGTTCTCTTCAGTCGTCGTCATTGGACTTGTCTTGAAGCTTGTCTTGGTCGTTGTCGTCGCGGTCGATGCGAAGCGGCTGCTGCAGGATGTCCGGGCGGACCTTGTCGGAATAGAGCAGGGCGTCGATGCGCTCGGCCTCGGCGAAGCTCTCATCCTGCAGGAAGCGGACGTCGGGCGCGTATTTCAGGTTGACGCGATGCGCGATCTCGCCCCGGATATAGCGCTTGTGGCCGGTCAGCGCCTTCAGCACCGGCGCCACGTCCTGGCCACCGAGCGGCATGATGTAGCAGGTCGCGAGCCGCAGATCGGGCGAGAGCCTGACTTCGGGGACGGTGATGACGTGCTTCGCCAGCACGTCGTCATGGATTTCGCCGCGCGCCAGCATTTCGGCGAGCGCGTGGCGGATCAGTTCGCCGACGCGGAGCTGGCGCTGCGAAGGGCCGGAGGTCTTTACGGGTTTTGCCATGGTTCTCGTTCTCCGGGCTCGGACCGGATGAGCGTGGGTTGTCAACGCGTCATGGCCGGGCGCGGCCCGGCCATCCGGTGACATTCAGGAGCGCGCAAGGCGCCTCATTCGGGAGGCGATGGCCGGGCCCGCGCCCGGCCATGACGCCGCTGCAAGCGAACGCTCACAGCGTCCGCTTGATCTCCTCGACGCGGTAGCACTCGATCACGTCGCCGGCACGCATGTCCTGGTAGTTCTCGAAGGACATGCCGCAATCCTGGCCCGCCACGACTTCCTTGGCGTCGTCCTTGAAGCGCTTGAGCTGGGCGAGCTTGCCCTCGTGCACCACGACGCCGTCGCGGATCAGGCGGACATTGGCGCCGCGCTCGATGGTGCCGTCGGTGACGCGGCAGCCGGCGATCTTGCCGACCTTCGAGACGTTGAAGATCTCGAGGATCTGGGCGTTGCCGAGCATGGTCTCGCGCAGCGTCGGCGCAAGCAGGCCCGACATCGCGTCCTTAACGTCATCCATCAGGTTGTAGATGATGTTGTAGTAGCGGATCTCGACCCCGGTGCGCTCGGCCGCCTCGCGCGCTTCCTTATGGGCGCGCACGTTGAAGCCGATCACCACCGCGCCCGAAGCCTGGGCCAGCGTGACGTCCGATTCGGTGATCGCGCCGACGCCCGATTGCAGCACGCGGGCGCGCACCTCCTCGTTGCCGACCTTCTCCAGCGAGCCGACGATGGCTTCGACCGAGCCCTGCACGTCGCCCTTGACGACCAGCGGGAACTCCTTGCGGCCGGCGCCTTCCTTGAGCTCGCGCATCATCTCGGCCAGCGAGCGGCCGGCGCCCGAGCCGGCGCCACGGGCGGCGAGACGGTCGCGCTTCTGGCGCTCGCGGTAATCGGTGACCTCGCGGGCGCGCGCCTCGGACACGACGACCGCGACGCGATCGCCGGCCTCGGGCGTGCCGTTGAAGCCGAGGACCTCGACCGGCAGCGAAGGCGGCGCCTCCTTGATCTGGGCTCCGGTATCGCCGATCAGCGCCCTGACGCGACCCCATTCCGAGCCGGCGACGATGATGTCGCCGGTGCGCAGGGTGCCGCGCTGGACGAGCACGGTCGCGACCGGGCCGCGGCCGCGGTCGAGCTTGGCCTCAATGACCGTGCCTTCGGCGGCGCGATCGGGGTTGGCCTTGAGGTCGAGCAGCTCGGCCTGCAGCGCGATCGCATCGAGCAGCGTGTCGAGGCCCTTGCCGGTCTTGGCCGAGACCTCGATCTCCAGCGTCTCGCCGCCGAGCGACTCGACCTGGATCTCGTATTGCAGCAGCTCGGAGCGCACCCGGTCCGGATTGGCGTCCGACTTGTCGATCTTGTTGATCGCCACGATCAGCGGCACCTTGGCCGCCTTGGCGTGGTTGATGGCCTCGACCGTCTGCGGCATGACGCCGTCATCGGCCGCGACCACGAGCACGACCACGTCCGTCACCTTGGCGCCGCGGGCACGCATCGCCGTGAAGGCGGCGTGGCCGGGGGTGTCGATGAAGGTCACCTTGGAGCCCGAAGGCGTCGTCACCTGATAGGCGCCGATATGCTGGGTGATGCCGCCGGCCTCGCCGGTGACCACGGTGGTCTTGCGGATCGCGTCGAGCAGCGAGGTCTTGCCGTGGTCGACATGGCCCATGATCGTGACGACCGGCGGGCGCGAAACCAGCATCTCGTCGGTATCGGGCGTGTCGAACAGGCCCTCCTCGACGTCGGATTCGGCGACGCGCTTGACGGTGTGGCCCATTTCCTCCGCGACGAGCTGGGCGGTGTCGGCGTCGATCACATCGGTGATCTTGTGCATCGCGCCCTGCTTCATCAGCAGGCGGATGACGTCGACGCCCCGCTCGGTCATGCGGTTGGCGAGTTCCTGGATGGTGATCGTCTCTGGGACGATCACCTCGCGCATCACGCGCTCCTTGGCGACGTCCGAAGCGCGGTGGCCGGTCATGCGCTGGACGCGGCGGCGGAAGGCCGCGACCGAACGCGTGCGCTCGTCGTCCCCGCCGGTGGCGGTGGACAGCGTCAGGCGGCCGCGCGGCTTCTCGCCGACCTTGGGGGTCTTGGGAGCCGGAGCCGGCGCGCCGCGGGGCGCGCCGGGAGCCCCGCCGGGACGGCGGAAGGCGGGGCGCGCCTCGCCGTCATCGGGACGGCTGCGCGGCGCGCCTGCCGAAGAGGGCGCCTGCCGAGCCGGCCGCGCGACGAGCGGCTCGGCCGTGGCATTGGCATCGGGGCGCGGCGGGCGCGGCGTATCGGCACGCGGCCGGCGGACGTCGAGGCTCGGCGGGCGAGCACCGACATCGCGCATCGGCTGGCGCGGCGCGGCATAGTCGCGCGGGCCGGACGGCGCGGGACGTGGCGACGCGGCATAGGGAGCAGCGGGCGCCGGCGGAGCCGAGGGGTCGGCAGCGGCGGGCGGCGCGGCCGGACGCGGCGCGGCGGCTTCCTCGCCCATGCGCTGGCGCACGGCGCTGTCGGCACGGCGCTTGCGCTCGTCCTCCTGGCGGCGGCGATCCTCTTCCTCGCGCTGGCGCGCCTGGGCCGCCTCGCGCTCGGTGCGCTCGCGCTCCTCGCGGGCGGAGCGCTGGCGGGCCTCCTCCTCGGCGCGGGCGCGGGCCTCGGCCTCGGTCGCACGGGCATCGGAGAGGGCACGCTGACGCGCATCCTTCTCGTCGTCGGAAAGCGTGCGCAGGAGCATGCCCCCGGCGGGCCGGGCGGCGGCGGGCGCCGGCTGCGGGCGCGGC
>NZ_JAKFED010000081.1:0-12777 GCF_036675845.1 Allobosea sp.
GATGCGAATCCTGATCGCAAGGCAAGCATTTGAATTTGCATAGACGCGACGCATTTCGATTGCGGTGCGCCTTCGGTGCGCCCCGCAACGGAGCCATGCCATGCCGAGACTGCTGCTTGTTCAGGCCTCCCCGCGCCAAGGCGATTCCGCCTCGCGTGCGGCGGCGGAGGCCTTTCAGACCCGCCTGCGCGAACTCATGCCCGCGCTCGATGTCGACGAACTCGATCTCTGGCGCGAAGAATTGCCGGAGTTCGATGGGGCCGCGCTCGCAGCGAAATATGCCCGGCTGGCCGGCCGGCCGCATGGCGAGCGCGAAGCCGCGGCTTGGCAAACGATCGAGGCGATGGTCGCCCGGCTCGATGCCGCCGATCTCGTCGTGATCGCGACGCCGATGTGGAATTTCGGCATTCCCTACAAGCTCAAGCACTGGATCGACCTGGTGACGCAGCCGGGGCTGGCCTTCCGCTTCGATCCGGAGAAGGGCTATTCGCCGCTGCTGCGGCCGCGCCCGACGCTGGCGATCGTCGCCAGCGCCGGCGACTACAGCACCGGCCCGAGCTGGGGCCGGCCGGACCTGGCGACGCCCTATCTCGAAGCGGCGCTGCGCTTCATCGGGCTGGGCGAGATCACGGTGGTGGGGCAGGGGCCGACGGTCGGGCCGGAGCCGGCGGTGGCGGCGGCACGCGACAAGGCGCATGCCCGGCTCGCCGTCCTTGCCGAGGAATTCGCGGCAACGCCCACCGTCCCCGCTGCCAGCACCGCGAGCGCATCATGACGACGGGCTGGGCCTGGATCGCCCTGATCGCCTCCGGCGTCGTCGACGTCGCCTGGGCGTTTGCCATGAAGAAGGCCGACGGTTTCCGCGACCTGCCCTGGGCGCTGATCTCGGTCGCCTTGCTGGTCGTCTTCGTCGTGCTGCTGGTCAAGGCGCTGGAGGTGCTGCCGCTCGGCACCGCCTATGCCGTCTGGACCGGGATCGGCGCGGTCGGTTCCGTGCTCGTCGGCATCGCGGTCTTCCACGAGCCGGCGACGGCGGCCCGGCTGTTCTGGATCGCGCTGGTGCTCGCCGGCATCGTCGGGCTGAAGACGGCGGCGTGAGCGGCCAAAGGCACGTCATGCCCGGGCTTGCCCCGAGCATCTCCTTCAGGAGATGCTCGGGTCTGCGCTTCGCTCCGCCCGAGAATGACGATCCATCTATCCCCGCTCGTAGAGCAGCCTCGCCCGGATCGTGCCGTCGAGGCTACGGATCTCCTCGAGGATCTCGCGGGCGACCTCGCCGACCGGATCGGCCTCCATCACGACATAGCCGATCTCGCCATCGGTCTGGTAGTTCTGCGCCGCGATGTTGAGATTGCGGCTGGCGAAGACGTCGTTGAGGCGGCGCAGCATGCCCGGCACATTGCGCTGGACATGGATGAAGCGGGTCCCGGCCGGCCGTGCCGGAAGCTGGACCTGCGGGAAGTTGACGGCGCCGACCGTCGAGCCGACATCGGAATAGTCGACGAGCTTGCGCGCCACCTCGGCGCCGATGCGCTCCTGCGCCTCCTCGGTCGAGCCGCCGACATGCGGGGTCAGGATGACGTTGGGCAGGCCCTGCAGCGGCGTGACGAAGCGCTCGGCGTTCGAGGCCGGCTCCTTCGGGAAGACGTCGACCGCGGCACCGGCGAGATGCCCGTTCTTCAGCGCCTGCGCGAGCGCCTCGAGATCGACGACCGTGCCGCGCGAATTGTTGATGAGATAAGCACCCTGCCGCATCGCTGCGATCTCGGCCGCGCCGATCATGCCATGGGTGGCCTGCGTCTCGGGGACATGCAGCGAGACGATGTCGCTGGCGGCGAGCAGCCCCTTCAGGCTGTCGACAGGCTCGGTATTGCCATGGCGCAGCCGGTCGGTGTGATCGTAATAGATCACCCGCATGCCCATCGCCTCGGCGATGTTCGAGAGCTGGCTGCCGATATTGCCGTAGCCGACGATGCCGAGCGTCTTGCCGCGCACCTCGAAGGCGCCGTTGGCCGATTTGTCCCAACCGCCCTGATGCGCCGAGCGCGAGCGGTCGGGGATCCGGCGCAGCAGCATCACGATCTCGCCGATCGTCAGTTCGGCGACGCTGCGGGTATTCGAGAAGGGTGCGTTGAACACCGTGATGCCGCGCAGGCGGGCGGCATCGAGGTCGACCTGGTTGGTTCCCACCGAGAAGCAGCCGACGGCGAAAAGGCGCTGGGCCGCGGCGAGCGCCGTTCCGGTGAGCTGGGTGCGCGAGCGGATGCCGAGGATATGCGTCTTGGCGATCGCCTCGACGAGCTGGGCCTCGTCGAGCGCCTTCGGCAGCCGCGTCAGATTGGTGTAGCCCGCGTTCTGCAGGATCGCGGCGGCGGAATCGTTGATGCCTTCCAGCAGCAGGACGCGGATACGGTCCTTCGGGAAGGAAAGGCGGTCGATCTGTTCGGTCATGGCACGGTCGCAAAGCGGGGGAGGGCTTGGCTATAGACCCGCCGCGACGGCTGACCAACGCTTTCTTGCGGGGATCAGGCGCTCGCGGCGCGCAGTGCCGGCCCGGAGCCCGCCCGCAGATGCTGCTGCGGCAGGAGGAAGGGCAAACCGGTCGGTGGCAGCCGGCTGAAGACGAGATCGACCCTGAAGACGCCGCGCAGCAGGGCGTCGTCGAGGATCGCGGCCGGGGCGCCCTGCGCGACGATCAGCCCCTCATGCATCACCAGCAGCCGGTCGGCATAGGTCACGGCGAGGTTGAGGTCGTGCAGCACAATCAGCACCGCCGCCCCTTGCGTCGCTATGGCGCGGGCGGCATCGAGAAGTGCGAGCTGGTGGCAAAGGTCGAGGCTGGCGATCGGCTCGTCGAGGAAGAGCACCTGGCGCTCAGCCACCGTGCGGCCGGCCTCGAGCTGGCAGAGCGCCCGGGCGAACTGGACGCGCTGCTGCTCGCCGCCGGACAGGGTCTGGTACTGGCGCCCGGCGAGGCCGAGCACCCCGGCCGTCTCGAGCGCCTGGGCGATCATCGCGTCGCTCCGGGCGCGCGGCTGGGCCCGGCCGACGCCTTCGAGGCCGAGCCTCGCGACCTCGTAGACGCTGAAGGGGAAGGCGAGGCGCTGGTTCTGCGCCATCACCGCGCGCTGACAGGCGAGCCTCCAGGCCGGCGAGCCGGCGAGCGGCGTGCCGTCGAGCCGGACCTCGCCCTGTGCCGGCGAGAGTTCGCCGGTCAGGAGCTTGAGCAGGGTGGACTTGCCGGCCCCGTTGGGGCCGACGACGATCGAGGTCGTGCCGGCTTCGAGCTGCAGCGAGGCCTCGCGCACCAGGGCCGTGCCGCGGACGCGGTAATGCAGGTCCTGCGCTTCGAGGATCGCGGCCATGGTTCAGCTTTCGGCGATCCGGCCGCGGCGCAGCAGCAGCCAGAGGAAGAAGGGCGCCCCGATGAAGGCGGTGACGATGCCGATCGGCAGCTCGGCCGGCACGACGATCAGGCGGGCGACGATGTCGGCGCCGACGAGGAGCGTGGCGCCGCCGATCGCCGAGAGCGGCAGCAGCAGGCGGTGGTCGGGGCCGATCAGCAGGCGGATCAGATGCGGCACGACGATGCCGACGAAGCCGATGACGCCGGCCGCGGCGACGCTGGCGCCGACCGCGAGCGCGACCAGCAGCACCGCCAGCGCCTTGATGCGCTGCACGGCGATGCCGAGGTGATAGGCCTCGGCCTCGCCCAGCATCAGCGCATTGAGCCCGCGCGCCAGCAGCGGCACGGCGATGAGCAGCGGCAGCACGATCGGCGCGACCACCGAGAGCTTGCTCCAGCTCGCGCCGCCCAGGCTGCCCATCGACCAGAAGGTCAGGTCGCGCAATTGCCGGTCGTCCGAGATGAAGGCGAGCAGCCCGGTGAGCGAGCCGGCGAGCGCGCCGAGCGCGACGCCGGCCAGCAGCATGGTCGCGACCGAGGTGCGGCCCTCGCGCGTCGCGATCAAATAGAGCGCCAGCGTCGAGACGAGCCCGCCGAAGAAGGCGCCGAAGGGCAGGACCGCGAAGGGCAGCTTCATGTCCATGCCCGCCAGCAGGCGGTCGCCGAGCACGATGGTCGCCGCGGCGGCGAGGCCGGCACCGGCCGAGACGCCGACGAGCCCGGGATCGGCGAGCGGATTGCGGAACAGGCCCTGCATCAGGGCACCCGAGATGGCGAGCGCGGCGCCGACCAGCGCGCCGAGCAGCAGGCGCGGCATGCGGATGTTGAGCACGACCAGCGCCTCGCGGCTGTCGAGCAGATCGGCGGGGCCGAAACCGATGCGCGCCAGCAGGATATCGGCGACGCGGCCGGGGGCGATCGCGAAGGCGCCGGCACCCAGCGAAAGCAGCATCAGCAGGAGGCAGAAGCCGGCCAGGCCGGCGACGACGACGAGGTTCCTCTGCCGCCGGTTCGCGGCGAGCTGCGCGAGCGCGGCCGCGCCGGGCGCTGCGGCCTGCTTCATCGCGAGCGTCATTGGGCGGCGGGAAGCTGCGCGATCCGGGCTTCCGGATAGAGCGCGGCCATCAGGTCGCGAGCGGCGTTGGGCGTGCGCGGCCCGAAGCCGAGCAGATAGAGGCCGTCCATGCGGATCAGGCTCTTGGCCTTGGCTGCCGGTGTCTGCGAGAAGGCCGGCATGGCGAAGAGCTCCTCCGGCGTGGCGTTCGGGGCGGCGCTGTGGCGCATCATCAGCACATAGTCCGGGGCAGCGGTGATGATCGCCTCGTCGGTCATCGGCTTGTAGCCTTCGACCGCCTCGGCGGCGTTGACGCCCCCGGCGAGCGCGATGATGGCGTCGGCCGTGCTGTTGCGGCCGCCGACCATGGTGCGGCCGTTCTGCAGCGAGAGGACGAAGAGCACGCGGCGCGGCTTCGGCAGGCCGGCGCGCAGCTTGTCGAGCTCCTCGAAGCGGGCCTTGACGCCGGCCGCGAGCTGCTTTGCCGGCTCGGCGGCACCGGCCGCCTTGCCGATGATCTCGATCTTCGAGACGACGGCTTCGGGCGTCAGCGCCTCGGGAACCGCCGCCATCGGCAGGCCAGCCTCGCGGACGAGCGCCAGCGCGTCGGGCGGGCCGGCGCCTTCGACCGCGATGACGAGCGTCGGCTTCAGCGAGAGCACGCCCTCGGCCGAGAGGGCCCGGACATAGCCGACGCTCTTCTTTTCCTTCAGCGCTTCCGGCGGCCACTGGCTGGTGGTGTCGACGCCGACGATGCGTTCCTGCAGGCCGAGCGCGTAGAGCACCTCGGTGACGACGCCGCCGACGGCGACGATGCGCTGCGCGGATTGCGCCTGGGCGCTGGCGACGAAGCCGAAGGCGGTCTGCGCCATCCGGGCCGGCCAGGCATCGGCTCCGACGAGGCCGGAAGCGGCGAAAAGCGTCAGCCCGATGGCGGCGGCGAATTCCCGGCCGAGGCGCTTGGCCTTGATGCCGGCAAGCGGGGCGGTCGCGGGCGATGGCGTGTATTGCATGGCTCGGTCTCGTCGGGGTCGCGATGCCGGCACCATCCGGCGAGATATCGGCTGCTTACAGTCATTATAAAGTATAGGCTCTGTTTGTAATCATTAAAAACTATGATTACTGAGCCGTTGTTGACGGTGATATTCAGTTTTACTAAGAGGGGTCAAGTGCGGTCGGTCGGCCTGCAGCGCTCCGGCGCCGGCCGGCACGCCGCCCGTCTTTCGCCGTCAGCCTATTGAGGAAAACCCATGTTCATCGCCATGAACCGCTTCAAGGTCGTCAAGGGGGAGGAGGCCGCGTTCGAGGCGGTCTGGTCCTCGCGCAAGACGCGGCTCGACGAGATGAAGGGCTTCATCGCCTTCCATCTGCTCAAGGGGCCGGAGAAGGACGACCACACCCTCTATTCCTCGCACACGACCTGGGCCTCGAAGGAGGACTTCACCACCTGGACGAAGTCCGAGCAGTTCCGTGAATCGCATCGCAGCGCCGGCCAGCCGCGCGCGACGCCGATCTTCCTCGGCCATCCGGAGTTCGAAGGCTTCGAGACGGTGCTGAGCGAGAGCAACCCGCATTTGCCGCGCCAGGCGGCAGAGTGAGGCGGGACGAACTGAGGAGAGACGACATGCCGACCTCGCAGGCGCTTGCCCCGGCAGGCCAGGAACCGCCGGTCACGGAGCCCATGGAGCTTGTCAGGCAGGCGCTGGCCGCCAAGCCGGACGGCGTCATCGAGGCCATCGCCCGCGAGGTCGGCGTGTCGACGCTCGCCGTGCTCGAGGCGACGCCGGAGAACCAGCGCCGCTTCATCCTGCCTGAGCGCTTCGAGGCGCTCTGGCAGGAGCTTTCGACCTGGGGCACGGTGCTGTTCATCGTGCACACGCAGGACATCGTGCTCGAATGCGAGGGCGCGCTGCCGGTCGGCTCCTTCGGCCATGGCTATTACAACATCCATGGCGACAGCCCGATCGGCGGGCATATCAAGGCCGGCAACTGCCAGAGGATCGCCCTGGTCGACCGGCAGTTCCATGGCCGCCGCTCCTGCTCGGTGCAGTTCTTCAACGGCGCCGGCGAGGCGATGTTCAAGGTCTTCGTCCGGCGCGACGAAAAGCGCGAGCTGCTCGCCGACCAGGTCGCCCGCTTCGAGGCCCTGCAGCGCGACTTCGCCTGAAGGGCTCCCGCTCGCGCAGACGTGACCCGGAGCCCTTGCGCTGCGGTTCCCAAGGACACCGGCCTGCCTCCGCCGATTCGGCCGGAGGCGGTTTCTTTATGGCGCCAAGCAGGTTCTTTATGGCGCCAAGATGGCGCGTCCGACCGCTTGAATCCCTGATGCGGGCGGCCCTTCGAGCCGGCGGAATCGGCGCATTCCGCATGGTCAGGAAGGCGACGCAGGGAGAGATTCCGCCATCTTGTCGCCATGCCACGCCCCGAAACGGGGTGCCGCAGCCGGGGGTCGCGCGGGCTTCGTCAAGGATCTGTTAACCACGTGAGCGCACTGTCGATGTTGCGGCGCGGAATGCGGAGATCGGCGCGCCGGGTTTCGTACCGTTTTCGCAAGGCCGCCGCCAAGACCGGGAAAGCGGCGGGGAAGCACCCCCTGAATATCCCGACCGAGGCCGTGGGCATGGCTGCGCATGTAACCTTCGAGCGAGCTCTGGCGCCGCTTTCGGCCGTGCGCCCGGAGCTGGCCCAGAACGCGCTGCGCTCGCTGCGTCCCGGCGGCGGCGGCGCGGCCGGGCTGCTGCTGGCGCTGCGCTACATCCAGGCGCGTTTCCTCTCGGTCTGGGGCCTTTTGATCGCGGCCCTGCTGTGCCCGCCCCAGATCTTCGCCGATTTCGCGATCTATTCGGCGCTCGCCAATTTCCTGTCGATTGCGGCGCTGCTGCGCTTCGAGGCGGTGTTCTTCCAGAACAGCGACCCGGACCGGCTGGCGCGCGCCTTCCGGCTCTCGCTCGTGGCGGGCTGCGGCTTCCTGGGGCTGGTCGCGCTGGCGGCTTTCGTTTCCTCCAGCCTCGGCCTCGTCCTGGCGGGCTATGCCGCCCTCTTCGTGCTGTCGCTCGCCGGCCGGGCGGCGATCCGGCTGGCGACGGCGGAAGCCACGGCCGAGGGCGACTTCCGGGCGATCGGCAATGCCGGCCTGGTCCAGGCGGTGATTCAGCCAAGTGCGATGCTGGCGCTGATCCTGCCTTTCGGCGCCTCATCGCTGGCCTTGTTCGCCGCCGATGCGCTCGGCCATGCCGTCTCCGCCTCCTATCTCGGCTGGCGTCGCCGCTTCGCCTTCCAGCAGCTCGCCTTGCGCGCCGACTGGTCGCTGCGGGAGCTGCGGCGCTCGGCCCGGCAATGGAGCGCGGCGCCGCGCTTTCTGCTGCCCTCCGCCCTGCTCTCCTTCGGGTTCTCGGTGGCGCCGCTGTTTGCGCTGCCCTTCACCTCGGATCCCGTCTTCGCCGCGCATGTCGCGCTCGCCATGCGCCTGCTCGACGTGCCGACGCAGATGTTCGGCTCCGTGACGCTGCCGCTGGTGATGAGCAGCCTGCGCAGCCGGCAGGGGCCGGTGCGTCGCCGCTGGGCCCGCATCCTGACCGCCGGGCTCGTGGTCGTCGCCTTCGGGCTGTTCGCCGGCGTGGCCGGCTTCGCGCTGCTCCTCGATCCCTGGCTCGAGGAGACGCAATGGCACGGCATCGGCACCGTGCTGGCGATCCTGACGCTGTTCTATGCCGGCATCGCCCTGGTCTCGCCGCTGAACGAGATCGGCACGCTGTCGCGCGACCCGCAGCATCCGATGGTCACCAATGCCGTCGCCGCGGTCGCGATGATCGCCATCATCGTCTGGTTCGGCAGGCTGTCGCTGCCGATGCTCTGCGCCGTCGGGGGGGTGTCGCTGCTGCGCATGACGGCCCATGCCTGCCTGACCTGGACCGGCTTTGGCGGGCGGGGGGCGGCCGGGACGCTGCCGCAGGCATCGCGGGTCTGAGCGGCGGGGGCCGGTGCGCCTATTCGCGCCGGATCAGGCGGTCGGCAAGCAGCGAGGACAGGAAGCCCGGCTTGAACTCGCGCTCCAGCCGCTCGGGATCGTAATGATGCGCGACCCAGTCGAGAAAGGCGATGCCCCGGCTCTCGCCCTCGCGGCCATAGGCCTCGAAGAAGGCGTCGAGGATGCCGGTCTTGGCGAAGCGGAAATGGCCGTAGCGGAAGGAGAGCTCGGCCTGCGCCTCCTTCAGCGGGCGCTTTTCGTGGACCAGCAGATAGAGCGCGGCGAAGAAGCCGGCGCGGTCGGCGCCCGACTTGCAGTGTACCAGCGCCGGCAGGGCGAGACCCTGAAAGAACCGCGGCGCCGACAGGATGGTGTCGCGGTCGGGCGCGCCGCGCGAGCGCAGCACGAAATCGACCAGCGCGACGCCATGGCGCTCGCAGGCCTCGCGCTGGAGCTGCCAGGAGCCGTGCTCGCGGCCGCCGCGCAGGTTGACGATGGTGCGCACGCCCTGGCGGGCGAACCAGGCGATGTCGCCGGGCGCCGGCTGCGCCGCCCGCCAGAGCTTCGGCGTGACGCGATGGGCGTTGAGATAGGCGAGCCGGAAGATGCCATGGTCGGCCAGCAGCATGTTGGCCCAGGCGCGCGCCCGGTCGAGCCGGCCGCCGAGCGGCCGGTCCCAGCGCGCGATCCGCGCCATGCGCCTGGCATAGCGGTCCTCGTCCCGCCGCAAGCGGTTCAGCATCTGGTCAAGCTCTCGTCCATGGCTGGCCCGATAGCAGCGCCGGAGACCGTGCGCAAATCCGGGCAGGCCATGCGGGCCGATGAAGGACGGGCGGAAGGACGGGCGGAAGGTCGGACTTGGCCTTTGCGGCGCGAGCCTGCATAAGGCCCGCCAGTTCGTCCATAGACAGGTCAAGTTCATGCGCCTCGACGCCATCTCCATCGGCAAGAATCCCCCCGACGAAGTCAATGTCGTTATCGAGGTCGCGATCGGCGGAGAACCGATCAAATACGAGATGGACAAGGAAGCCGGCACGCTCTTCGTCGATCGTTTCCTCTATACGCCGATGCGCTATCCCGGGAATTACGGCTTCATCCCGCATACGCTCTCCGAGGATGGCGACCCCTGCGACGTGCTGGTCGCCAACACCCGCCCGCTGGTTCCGGGCTCCTATATCGCGGTGCGTCCGATCGGCGTGATGATGATGGAGGACGAGGGCGGCGGCGACGAGAAGATCATCGCGGTGCCGGTGCCGAAGCTGACCAAGCGCTACGAGAACGTCCACAATTACACCGACCTGCCGAAGATCACGCTCGACCAGATCCAGCACTTCTTCGAGCACTACAAGGATCTCGAGCCCGGCAAATGGGTCAAGCTGACCGGCTGGGGCGACGCCGCCAAGGCCAGGGAGCTGATCGTCGAGGCGATCGAGCGGGCGAAGGCGGCGAAGGGCTGAAGACTGCCGCCCCTGCCGTCATTCTCGGGCGGAGCGAAGCGCAGACCCGAGAATCTATTGCAGGAGATGCTCGTCTCTTGCAGGAGATGCTCGGGTCAAGCCCGAGCATGACGCGCAGTTGCGATCAGCCCTCATACCTCTCCAGGAACGCCTCGACGCCGAGCGCCCGGAAATCCTCGAGTGCGGCCCGCAGGCTTGCGTGCTCCCAGTCCCACCAGGCCAGCGCCTTCAGCCGCTCCGCGATCTCCTCGGGGAAGCGCCGGCGGATGATGCGGGCCGGGTTGCCGGCGGCGATGGTGTAATCCGGCACGTCCTTGGTGACGATCGCGCCGCCGGCGACGACGGCGCCGGTGCCGATGCTGCGGCCGGGCAGGACGATCGCGCCATGGCCGATCCAGACATCGTGGCCGATGGTGACCGGGGTCGATCGGCGCCAGGCGAAGAAGTCGCCGTCGTCCTCGGCATCATCGAAATAGGCCGAGGAGCGGTAACTGAAATGCGACTGGCTCGCCCGCTGCATCGGGTGGTTGCCGGGATTGATGCGGGTATGGGCGGCAATCGAGCAGAACTTGCCGATCGTCGCGTAAATGACATCCGCGTCGTTCACGACATAGGAGTAATCGCCGAGGCTCGACTCGGCGAAGGCGGTGCGGGCGCCGATCTCGGTATAGCGGCCGAGAACCGCCTGCCGCACCCTGGCGGTCGGGTCGATCACCGGTTCAAGCCCGAGCTTCTTGGCCACCATGACGGATTCCTCTGCTGAAACGATGATCGGGACGCGCATCTCGACCGGTGCGCTGGTGCTGGTGGTCGGCCCGTCCGGAGCCGGCAAGGACGCGCTGATGGACGCGGCCCGCAGCGCGCTGGCCGGTGACGAAGGCTTCCGCTTCGCGCGTCGCCTGATCACTCGCCCGGCGCTGGCTGGCGCCGAAGATCATGACAGTTGCGACGAGGCGGGGTTCGCGGCAGCGCAAGCGCGGGGCGAACTCGCCCTGAGCTGGGCCGCCGATGGCCTGCATTACGGCATCCCGGCGCGCGAGCTCGCCGGCATCGCCGGCGGACAGGTGGTGATCGCCAATGTCTCGCGCGGCGCGATCGGGCAGGCGGAGGCGCTGGCCGGGCGTGTCGTCGTGGTCGAGATCGCCGCGCCGGCTGCCGTGCTGGCGAAGCGGCTGGCGGCGCGCGGGCGCGAGAGCGAGGCGGAGATCGCGGCACGGCTCGCCCGCGAGGCGCCGCTGACGACCGAGCGCGCCGAACTGCGCCGCATCGTCAACGACCGGACGATCGCCGAAGCGGCAGGTGAACTGCTGGGGCTGCTGTGCGCGCTGGCTGATCCTGCCTGACACGCCGCGCCTCGGCCTTCAGCCGAAAGGCAGGCTGTCGAGCAGGGTGAAACGGCTGGTGCGGTCCGCCTGCTTGAAGATCGCGATCCGGTCGAGCCGCAGCGGACCGGCCGGCACCGCCTGCGCATGGGCTCCCGCCAGCGCTGCCCTGACGGGGGAGACGAGTTCCTGCGGCAAGGAGCCGGTCAGCGTCATGTGGAAGCGGAAGGCGTCGCCGACATAGGGGTAGCCGAAGGCCTCGAGATAGGCCCGGTGCGCCGGCGTCAGCGGGCTTTGCAGCCGCCGCGCCAGATCGGCCGGCGACAGGGCGGCCCGGAACGGCTCGAAGGCCTGGACGAGATCGAAGGCGAAGTTCTGCAGGGCATCGCTGGGCTGCGACGGCGTCAGGGCGACGAAGCGGCCGAGCGCGTCGACGGCGAGGCCCTCAAGCGTCGGCGGGGTGCGGCCGGCGACATAATTGCGGGCGAAGGCGCGCAAGGCCCCCTCGCTACGGCCGTTGGAGAGCTCGAACGGCGCCTTCAGCGTCGCGTGGAAGCCATAGCGGCGCGGCTCGGCGGTGAGCGCGGCCCAGTCCAGCGCCTCGCAGCCCGGCGGCACGGAAAAAGCCTGCTCCTTGCCGCTGATGGCATCGTAGCCCAGCGTCGCGCTGCCGAAGCGCCAGAGGGCGCTCTCGGCGGAGGGGGCGAAGTAGATGGCGTAGCGCGGCGCGGTTGCGGTCAAAATGCGCGCTCGCCCTTCGACCAGACGGCATTGAGCACCGGCGTGGCACCAAGCGCCCGGAAGCGCACCAGATCGGCGCGCAGGCCCGGCTTGAGATGGCCGCGATCCTTCAGCCCGAGGATGTCGGCGACCTTCCAGGTCACCATCCCCATCGCTTGCGGCAGGGAAATGCCGTGGGCGGCGTTGAGCTTCAGCACGGCCTGGAGCAGGCTGGCGGGGACATAATCGGAGGAGAGCCCGTCGAGCAGGCCCTTCTCGGCCAGTTCCGAAACCGAGACGCCGCCGGAATGCGAGCCGCCGCGCACGACGTTCGGCGCGCCGGCGATGGTGGCAAGGCCGCGCTGCTTGGCTGCCTGCGCCGCCTCGACCGTGGTCGGGAATTCGGAGATCACCGCGCCCGAGGCGATGCCGGCCTCGACATGGTCGACCGTGGTGTCGTCATGGGTGGCAATCGGGATGCCGCGCGCCTGGAACATCTCGACCACGGCGCTCCAGTTGCTGCCGACATTGGCGACGCCCTCGGCCTGGCGGACGGCGACGTCCTCCTCGAACTCGGCTTCAGTCTTGCCGTTGCCGATCGCATAGGTGCGCAAATGCTCGATATTGCGCCATTGCCGCTGGCCCGGCGTGTGGTCCATCAGCGAGACGAGCTGGACCAGGGCGTCGTCCTGATAGGGCTCGATGTCGCGCAGCAGGTCCGGGCTGGTCAGCTCGCAGCGCATATGGATGCGGTGGTCGATGCGGAAGACGCTCTCGGCATTGCCGAGCCGCAGCGCGTTCATCACATCGGCGAAGATGTCCTTGCGGTAGTCCTTGGCCGAGAACGGCGT
>NZ_JAKFED010000073.1:0-12775 GCF_036675845.1 Allobosea sp.
GCGAGGGCGGTGACAAGGGCTGCTGCTGACGCAGCGGAGGGGCGGGAGGCGCCGGCATCGGCGGCACCGGCACGGCCTCTGGCAATGGCGGGGCCCGGCGCGGCTCTTCCGCGCTCTCGCCGCGCAGCGGCAGCTCCGGCAGCGTCAGCGGCTCGAGCGCCAGCGGACGCTCGGGCGCCCCTTCGCTCGGCAGCGGTGCCGCGACGCGCGCCCCGCTGCGCATGATGTTGGTCTCGATCACGACGTCGGAAGCGCCGCCGATCATCACCAGATGCTCGACATTGTCGCGCCGCACCAGGATGAGCTGGCGCTGCCGGTCGAGGTCGTGGATGTCGACGACACCGAGCCTTGGCTGGCGCGTGCGGCCGCTGCCCTGCCCCTTGAACCTGAGCCGTCCACCGGTGATCCGCCGCAGCAGGAAGGCGAAAAGCGCCACCAGCACCAGCACGATCGCGAAGGCGATGATCCAGCGCAGGCCGGTCGAGAGTTCGAAGCCAAACAAAGTCTGCAAGGTTTGCCTCATGAAGCGACGCGACAGCCACAAGCGGCCTCATTCTAGAAGCTGCCTGCGGATGAACCTGACGGCTATACCATAACGCCCGCCAATTCGGGAGACATGGTTACCGGATGGTTAACCCGATTGTCACCATTCGCCGATCTTAACGCGGCGTTAACCATGCACCCGGCAATATTTTCCCAGTGCCGCGCAGGAGCCGCGCGCCCCCGGGAGCCGGAGATCGGAGCCATGTCGAACAACGGCCTCAGCCTGATGAGCGCCCTCAAGACGCGCATGCACTGGCATCAGAGCCGCCAGAAGCTGCTCGCCGAGAACGTCTCCAACGCCGACACGCCGCGCTTCAAGCCGCATGACCTGAAGGCGCCCTCCCCGGCGGGCGGCAGCGTCGTGCTGGCGCAGACCTCGCCGCTCCATCTCGGTCCCTCCGGGCAGGTCAACGGCTTCGGCCCGCGCGATCCCAAGCGCTTCGAGACCACGCCGAGCGGCAACAGCGTCAACCTCGAGGACGAGATGCTGAAGGTCGCCCAGAACCAGTCCGACTACCAGCTCGCCGCCTCGCTCTACAGCAAGGGCCTCGGGCTGATGAAGATCGCCATCGGCAAGGGCCGCTGAACCGGGCCGCTGGCAGAGCCTCTGAGGAGACGCATCATGGACCTGCTCAAGAGCATCGCGGTGGCGGCATCGGGCCTGCGGAGCCAGGCCGGGCGCATGCGCGTCATCGCCGAGAACCTCGCCAATGCCGACTCGACCCCCGAGCGCGCCGGCGCCGAGCCCTATCGCCGCAAGATCGTCACCTTCCAGGGCAAGCTCGACCGCGAGCTCGACGCCCAGGTGGTCGAGCTCGGCCGGGTCGAGCGCGACCGCAGCGCCTTCCGGAGCAAGCACGACCCCGGCCATCCGGCCGCCGACGCCACCGGCCAGGTCCGGATGCCCAACGTCAATTCGCTGATCGAGAGCATGGACATGCGCGAGGCCCAGCGCAGCTACGAGGCCAATCTCAACGTGATCTCGTCGACGCGCCGGATGCTCCAGCGCACCATCGACATCCTGCGCGTCTAGACCCTGAAGCCGAAGCGGAACGCCAGCCATGACCACCTCCAGTTTCGCCGCCGGCGCCTACGCCTCGATGCAGGGCATCGGCGCGAGCGGCTTGCTGAAGAAGCCTGCCGGCATCGCCGGAGCCGGTGGCGCCGCCGCCGGCATGCCGGACTTCTCCTCGCTCGTCGGCAAGGCGCTCGAATCGACGGCCCAGACCGCGCGCGCCGCCGATGTGCAAGCCGCCAATGTCGCGGCCGGCCGCTCCGACATCGTCGATGTCGTCACCGCGGTGGCCGAGAGCGAGGCGGCGATCGAGACCCTCGTCGCGGTCCGCGACCGGGTCATCGCCGCCTATGAGGAAATCATGCGGATGCCGGTCTGACGGCCGCGCCCTCGCCCAGACACCAACAGCGGAACCAGCCTAATGACCTCCGGAGCCATCCTCGACGTCGCCCGCGACGGCATCGTCGTCTTCCTCAAGGCCGGCGCGCCGCTGATGCTGATCGCCCTCGGCGTCGGCCTTGTCGTCTCGCTTTTCCAGGCGCTGACCCAGATCCAGGAGCAGACCCTGGTCTACGTCCCGAAGATCATCGCCGTCTTCGCGGCGATGCTGCTGTTTTTGCCGTTCATGGGCGACGCGCTGGCAGGCTATATGGGCAGGGTCGCCGTCCGAATCGCCACGGGCGAATGACCCTCGCGCCTGCCTGTCGCGGCCTCGCAGGGCCGAGCCCGGGCAGCCGCAATCGCTGGCGCGGGAATCTGGACCGCCCGATGCAGATCGCCATCCTGCCGGAGATCAGCGCCCTGTTCGTGCTGGTCTTCGCGCGCGTCGGTACGCTGGTGATGCTGATGCCGGGCATCGGCGAGCGCTTCATCCTGTCCCGCGCCCGACTCTCGCTCGCCTTCTTCGTCGCCCTGGTCATCATGCCGATGGCGCGCGGCGTGATCACCGTGCCGACCGACCCCGCCGGGCTCGGCGGCCTGCTGATCAGCGAGATCCTGATCGGGCTTGCGATCGGCGCCTGCGTGCGGCTGCTGATGGGGGCGCTGCAGACCGCCGGCCTGATCGTCGCCCAGACCATGGGGCTCGGCTTCGCCATGACCGTCGATCCGACCGGGGGCATGCAGAACCCCTCGATCGGCAACCTGCTCTCGATGCTCGGCATCACGCTGATCCTCGCCTCCGACCTGCACCATGTCGCGCTGGTCGCGATCCATGAGAGCTACCGGGTGCTGCCGCCCGGCGGCTTCCCCGATGTCGGCGACGTGCTCGCGCTGGCGGTCAAGGCGATGACGCAGGGCTTCGCGCTGGCGGTGCAGATCTCGGCGCCCTTCATCGCCTTCGGCCTGCTGTTCAATCTCGGACTCGGCGTGCTGGCGCGCCTGATGCCGCAGATGCAGGTCTTCTTCCTGGCGATCCCGGCCTCGATCCTAGGCGGCATGCTGGTCTTCCTGGCGGCCATCGGCGTGATGATGGGCGTCTTCCTCGAAGATCTCGGCGCCTTCCTGCGCCAGCTCACCGGCCTCTGAACGGAGGGCTCGATGTCAGAGGAAGCCGAGAACGACGACCGCACAGAGGAGCCGACCCAGCGAAAGCTCGAACAGGCGGTCGAGAAGGGCGATGTCGCCCGCTCGCAGGAGATCGGCACCTTCTTCGTGCTCTGCGGCTTCACCCTGGCGCTGCTCGTCGCCGCAGGCTCCGCCGCCCGCGAGGCGACGCTGCAGCTGCGCGCCTTCCTGATGAACGCGCATCAGGTGCCTTCCGGCGGCGACGCGCTCTTCCACGTCACCAGCAAGGGCGTGATGACCGGCTTTGCAGCCCTCAGCCTGCCGCTCGGCTTCATCCTCGTGGCGGCGCTCGCCGGCGCGCTGATCCAGCACAAGCCGCTCTGGACCACCGAGCCGTTGATGCCGAAACTCGACCGGATCTCGCCGATGGCCGGCGCCAAGCGCGTCTTCGGCAAGGAGGCCTGGTTCAACTTCGCCAAGGGCCTGGCCAAGATCATGCTCGTCGGGGTCGGCGTCTGGATGGTCCTCTGGGGCGAGCGCGACCGGCTGCAGAGCTTCGCGCAGATGGACGTGCACGCCCTGCTCCCGGCCGTGCTGGTGCTGACGATCAAGCTGATGACCGGGGTGCTGGCGATCTTCGCCGTCATCGCCATCGGCGATTTCGGCTACCAGCGCTTCACCTGGCACCAGCGCCAGCGCATGACCAAGCAGGAGCTCAAGGACGAATACAAGAGCACCGAGGGCAATCCCGAGGTGAAGGCGAAGCTGCGCCAGCTCCGGGCCCAGCGTTCGCGTTCGCGCATGATGGCGCAGGTGCCCAAGGCGACCGTGATCATCACCAACCCGACCCATTTCGCGGTCGCGCTGCAATACGAATCCGGCCAGGGCGCGCCGGTCTGCCTCGCCAAGGGCGTCGACGCCATCGCGCTGAAGATCCGCGAGGTCGCCGGCGCGCACGACATTCCGATCATCGAAAACCCGCCTCTGGCCCGCGCGCTCTACGCCACGGTCGAGATCGACGAAGAAATTCCTGTCGAACACTACCAGGCGGTGGCCGAAGTCGTCGGTTACGTCTTGCGCCTGAAGCGCCGCCGCGCCTAACTCGCGGGCTGGCGCGCGATCGCAAGATCGCCGCGCCCGCTGCCCGCATGGAGCGGGCGGATCGAAGGAAACGGACCTGCCGCAATGACCGCAAGCACGGCGACGACCGCGATCGATCGTTCCGACAGGCCGGGCCATGTCGGCATCATCCTGCTGGTGGCTGGCCTGCTCGTCGGCGCCGCGATCGCGCTCGGCTTCATCGCCAATGAATGGGCCCAGCCGCTGATCCTTGGCCTGCTGGCGCTGCTCTCCGTCATCGGGGTGTTCTGCCTGTTCGCCTTCGCCATCGGGCTGGTGCAGTTCTCCGGCCGCGCCGCCCGCAACGACCTGACCAAGATCATCGTCGACGGCGCCGATGACGGCGTCGTCGTCACCGAGGGCGACAACCGCATCGTCTATGCCAACGAGGCCTATCTGGCGCTGGCGGGCGCCCGCAACGCCAGCGAGATCGCCCCGGTCGAGCGGCTGTTCAAGGGCCGCGCCGAGGTCTCGGAGGCGATCTACCGGCTGGCGACCGCGGCACGCGCCGGCAGGCGGCACTCCGAGGAGATCCGGCTCGAGCCGGCCCTGAACGAGCGCGGCGCCGTCGGCTGGTACCGCGTGCGGGTCTCGCCGATCAGCCGGGCCGGACGGGTCGCCTCGCTATGGGCGGTCTCCGACGTGACGCCGGAGCGCGAGCGCCAGGAGAACGCCTTCCAGGAGCTGCAGCACGCCATCGACTATCTCGACCACGCCCCGGCCGGCTTCCTCTCGATGAACGCCGATGGCGAGGTGCCCTATCTCAACGCCACCCTCTCCGGCTGGCTCGACTACGATCTCGCCCGCTTCGGCTCCGGCGGCCTGCATCTCGACGACATCGCCTCGCCCAACGCCGCCGCCCTGATCCAGGCCATTCGCGGCCAGCCCGGCGATGTCCGCATCGAGGTGCTCGACGTCGACCTGCGTCGCCGCAACGGCCAGTCGCTGCCGGTCAGGCTGCATCACCAGGTCGCCTTCGGCCAGGACGGCCGCGCCGGCGCCTCGCGCACCTTGGTGCTCAACCGCGCCGCCGGCGAGGCCGGCGCCGATGCGCGCAGCGACGCCGAGGCGCGCTTCGCCCGCTTCTTCCACTCGACGCCGATGGCGATCGCCACCGTCGACCGCAACGGCGCGATCCTGCGCTCCAACGCCGCCTTCACCCGGCTGACGCCGCGCGGCGCCCAGCCGGCGACGATCCAGGAGCTGGTCAACGGCAACGGCTCGCTGGCCCAGTCCTTCGAGGCGGCGCTCGCCGGCAAGGGCGAGATCGCCCCGCTCGACCTCGGCCTCTCCGGCGAGGACGGCCGCTCGGCCCGGCTCTATTTCTCGCCCGTGCCGGCGACGGAGGATGCCGATGGCGAGCGCGCCATCGTCTATGCGCTGGAGACCACCGCCGAGCGCAAGCTCAAGGACAATATGGACCAGGCCGGCAAGATGCAGGCGGTCGGCCAGCTCGCCGGCGGCATCGCGCACGATTTCAACAACGTGCTGCAGGTCATCATCAACGCCTCCGAATTCCTGCTCGCCAGCCATAAGCCGACCGATCCGTCCTTCCCGGACATCATGCAGATCAAGCAGAACGCCTACCGGGCGGCCTCGCTGGTGCGCCAGCTCCTGGCCTTCTCGCGCCGGCAGACGCTGCGCCCGCAGGTGCTGGCGCTCGGCGACGTGCTCTCCGATCTCTCGCTGATGCTGAAGCGCGTCGTTGCCGACAAGATCACGCTCGATGTCCGCCAGGGCCGCGACCTCTGGCCGGTCAAGGCCGATCTCGGCCAGCTCGAGCAGGTCGTCGTCAACCTCGCCGTCAACGCCCGCGACGCCATGCAGGACGGCGGCAAGCTTCAGGTCCGCACCCGCAATCTCGCCGCCGCCGACGTCGCCGAGCTCGGCCACGCCGCCCTCCCCGAGGCCGATTACGTGCTGCTCGAGGTCGAGGACAGCGGCACCGGCATCCCGCAGGAGCATCTGGAGAAGATCTTCGAGCCCTTCTTCACCACCAAGGAAGTCGGCAAGGGCACCGGGCTCGGCCTTTCCATGGTCTATGGCATCGTCAAGCAGACCGGCGGCTTCGTCTTCTGCGACTCGGTCCTCGGCCGCGGCACGAATTTCCGCATCTTCCTGCCGCGCTATATCCCGACCGAGGAGGATATCGCCGCCGAGGCCGCGGCGCGCGAGGCGCCGAAGAAGGTCGCGGCCGACCATACCGGCGCCGGCGTCATCCTCCTGGTCGAGGACGAGGACGCGGTGCGCGCACTCAACGCCCGCATGCTGATCTCGCGTGGCTACACCGTCCACGAAGCCGCCTCGGGCGTCGAGGCGCTCGACATCTTCCTCCGGCACGAGGGCAAGATCGACCTCGTCATCTCCGACGTCGTCATGCCCGAGATGGACGGCCCGACCCTGCTCGGCGAACTGCGCCAGCGCAATCCGGAAACCAAGGTCGTATTCGTCTCCGGCTACGCAGAGGAAGCCTTCCGCAAGAACCTGCCCGAGGGCGAGGAATTCCACTTCCTGCCCAAGCCCTTCACGATGAAGCAGCTGGTCGAGACGGTGAAGGCGACGATGGGCTGAGTCGCAAGCTCCGCCGGGACTGCGGGAGCCAGCCGCCAGCGGCGGCAAATGCCGGAGCGACTGCCGCGATGCTCGCCGCAGCTCGGTCGTAACCAGTCGGAATTGCCACTGGCAAGCATAGCGCGTGTCCGTATACTCGCCTGTCAAGCGGCCTGGACTGGAAACGCGACAGTGCAGACTTCCCTGCATCTCCTGCGGCTCATCGCGCTCATGCTGGTCTTCGCAGGCTCGCTGAGCGCGCCCCTTGCCAATGAGCCGAAAGAGCGCCGCGTCGCGCTGGTCGTCGGCAATGCCGCCTATCGCGCCGCCCCCGCCCTGCCGAACCCTGGCAATGATGCGCAGGACATGGCCGCGGCCCTCAGGGCCGTCGGCTTCGACGTCATCGAGGGCCGGGACCTCGACCGCCGCGCCATGGGCGAGGCACTCGGCCGCTTCGCGCGTGCCGCCGACGGCGCCGACGCGGCGCTGGTCTTCTATGCCGGCCACGGCCTGCAGTTCCGCGGCGAGAACTTCCTGCTGCCGGTCGACGCCGCCCCCAGCGACGAGTTCGCCATCCCCTACGAGACGACCCGTGTCGCTGACGTCATCGATGCGCTGCAGAACGCCAAAGGCATCCGCATCCTCATCCTCGACGCCTGCCGCAACAATCCGCTCGCCGACCGGATCGCCAGTTCCGGGCGCAGCCGCGACAGCTCGATCGGTCGCGGCCTCGCACGCATGGCTCAGAGCACGGGCATGGTCGTCGCCTACGCCACGCAGGCCAACGACGTGGCGGCTGACGGAACCGGCCGCAACAGCCCGTTCAGCGCCGCCATGCTCGAGCATCTCTCCGAACCGGGCCTCGAGATCGGCCAGATGTTCCGGCGCGTCGCGGTCAGCGTGAACCAGCGCACCAAGGGCCGGCAGACGCCGGAGCTCTCGCTATCCCTTCTCGGCGACTTCTACTTCAACCGCAGCGAGACGGACCTCCAAGCCTGGACCAAGGTGCGCGAGAGCACCGATGCCCCGGCCCTGCATGGCTTCCTCGATCGCTTCCCCAAGAGCTATCTCGCCGACGCCGCCAGGGCGCGCATCGACACCATCGAGCGAGCCCAGCGCGAGGAGACGCTGCGCAGGCAGCTCGCAGGCTACGAGGAGGAGCGACGCCGGGCGGCACAGGCGGCGGAGACGGCCCGGCAGGCCGAGGCCCAGCGCCTGGCCGCCGAAAAGGCCGAGCGCGACCGGCTTGCCGCGGCACAGGCCGAAACCCGGCGCAAGGCGGAGGAGGAAGCCGGCCGGCAGCAGGCCGAACAGCGCCGCCGCCTCGACCAGCGCCTCGCCGAGCTCGAGGCCGAGAACCGCAAGGTCCAGGCCGAGCTCGCGGCCCGCGCCGAGGAACAGGCCCGCCGTGCCCGCGACGACAGGGAGCGCGAAAGCCAGGCACGCGAGCGCGACAGGCTTTCCGCCGCCCAGAGCGACCGGCTGAAGGCCGCCGAGGCCGATGCGAACCGCCAGAAGCAGGAGGAGGAACGCCGAATCGCTGCAAGGCTTGCCACGCTGGAAGAGGAGAACCGCCGCGCCTCCGCCGAGCTCGCGGAACGCTTCAAGGCCGAAGCGGCGATCCGGCAGGCCGTCGAGCGCGACCGGGCGCGGCTGGTCACGCAGCTCGAGGCCGAGCGCCGGCGGGCGGCAGAGGAATTGCAGCGCGTCGAACGCGAGGCCGCGGCCGCTGCCGGGCGCGAAAATGCAGCCGCGGGCGCGCCGGTGCAGGTCGCCGGCCTGCCGAGCGACGGTTCCGCGGCGCCGGTTGCCCGGCCCTCCGTCCAGCTCGACCTCGCCGCGCTGACGAAGACGATCAATCTCGAGCTTGGCCGGGTCGGCTGCTATCGCGGCAAGCCCGAGGGCGACTGGTCGAGCCGGCCGACAAGCCGGGCGGTGCAGGAATTCGCGCGCCTGGCACGGGTCAGCCCGCCGGACGCCCCCAGCGCCGAGTTCCTCGACCTCCTCAAGCGGCAGACCGGGCGCATCTGCCCGCTCTCGTGCTCGTCGCGGCAGGTCGAGCGCAACGGCGCCTGCGTCGCCAAGGCCTGCCCTCGCGGCCAGAGGCTGGATGCCGACGGCGATTGCGTCGCGCCGAAGCCGAAGCGGGTGGCGCAGCCGGTCGAGCCGCGCCAGAAGCCGCGCGCCCCGGCGCCGCGGGCCGGCCGCTGCTTCAGCTTCAACGGCCAGTCCTTCTGCGAGTGAACCTGACCTCAGACGGGTAACAAGGAGAGAACTCTATGCGCCTCGCCAGTTCGCTCCTTCCGGCCTCGCTGCTCCTGGCTTTGAGCTTTCCTGCCGCAGCCCATGCGGAAGCAAAATTCCGGTTGGCCGTATTCTGGATCGATACCGAGATCGAACCGGAAGAACGGGTGCGGAATTTGCATTTCACCTACCTTGTAACGCTCGGAGCCGACAAAAAGGTGCGCGAGGTCATCGAACGGCATCCGGCGATAAGGCGAGCTGGACCAAGCAGCCAATCCCGCGAGGCCCAACTCGGCGAAGTCGACGGGGGACGCGCGCTCAATCAATGGAAGGTCGTCAACGAGAACACGCTGGTCCGGCTGACCGGCTGCCCCTCTCATACCTTCGCCATCTGGCTGCGTACCCAGGGCGACCGGTCCTGCACGGCCTCCCTCGAATGGCGCCTGAAGCCAGGCTTTACCGTATACGAGAGCTGGGGATCGGGACGTAGCCGGTATCGCAAGTTCGCCGAGCCGACTTGGCCTTCCGCGAAATGCGAAGTGCTGTGACCTCTAACGCGCCCCCGGCGGCTTCAACTTCAACGGCCAATAGTTCTGCGAGTGAACGCCGCGTCGGATCAGCAGCATCGGAGCAATGCATCATGCGCTTCGCTGGCTCGCTTCTTCCCACTTCCCTGCTCCTGGCCCTGGCCTTTCCCGCCGCAGCCAATGCGGAAGCGCGCTTCCGCCTCTCCCTGTCCTGGGTGACCCACGAGATCGAGCCCGTCGAAAGGGCCCGGTCGGTCCAGTCGACCTTCCTTGTCACCCTCAGCGACAAGGGCAAGGTCACCGAGGCATTCACCCGGACCGGTGGTGGCCGGCGCCGCAACACGATGACGCGTGAAAGGGAGGCGGGCCTCGGGGACGAGCTCGGTGGCCGCTTCGCCGCGCAATGGAAGGTCGTCAACCAGAACACGCTGGTACGGGTGGCGGCGCGGCCATCGCACACCTTTGCCATCTGGCTGCGAACGGACGGCAGGAACGCCTGCAGCATATCGGTGGAATGGCGCCTGAAGCCGGGGTTCAGCGTCTATGAAGGCTGGTCGCGCGGGCGCCAGGTGGAAACCCGCTTCTCGCATCCGACGCTGCAGCATGCCTCCTGCGAAGTGCTTTGACGCCCTGCGCTGGATCACCTCGCGGGCTTTGGGCATGCCAGTCAGCGATCCTTCGGAGCCGCGCCGGTCGGCTCGACCTGCCGATCTGCGCGGGCGGGACGACCTCCTCGCAAGGGCCCGTACCGCGATTTTACAGGCCGCGAGTCGAGCAATTTGGAGCGTTCGCAGTAAGGTTAATCCTGCTCGACCGTTGAAAGGCAATTTGCGCAAGAGCATGACCTGACGCCAGCCTACCAACCCGGGCTGTCGCTAGAATTGGTCATGTGGCGCATGTTCAGCTTCTACCAGGCCGCTCCCAGCGCAGGGGACATCCTCGAGGCGAACAATGGCGAGGGCCCCGGCTTCAACGCGCTGCGGCTCGGCCTGTCGCTGCTGATCCTCGGCGCCCATTCCGGCTGGGTCGCCGGGATGGATACCAGCAATGACTGGGTCGGCCTGCAGGGCTTGTTCCGGCTCAGCCTGGTTCCGGCCTTCTTCGCGCTCAGCGGTTTCCTGGTGACGGGCAGCGCGCTCAGGACCGGCGCGGTCAAGCCCTTCATCACCTTGCGCTTCATCCGGATCGTCCCGGCGCTCTTCGTCGAGGTGACGCTGTCGGCCCTGGTGCTCGGCCCGATCTTCACCACCTATCTGCTGGCCGATTATTTCCGCGACATCCGCTTCCTCGAATATTTCGGCAATGTCGTCGGCCGGATCCGCTTCGAACTGCCCGGTGTCTTCGAGACCAACCCGCTGCCGGACACGGTCAACCAGAACCTCTGGACCCTCAAGCCGGAGTTCTACTGCTATATCCTGATGGCCCTGATGATCTATTTCGGGATCGTCCGGAACCGGTCGCTCTTCACTGCGCTGGTCACCGCCCTGACGATCGCCGCGACGGCGGCGGCCTATCAACTCGGCTTCGGCGTCACGGAGGGCAACTACCACTGGACGGTGGTGGTCTTCTATTTCCTCGTCGGCTGCAGCTATTTCCAGTGGCGCGAGCATCTGAAGATGCATTGGCTGCTGTTTCTCGGTTCGCTCGGCGCTGCGCTTTTCCTGATGTCGCAGGAACGCGAGCTCGCCTTTCTGGTTGCGCCCTTCCTGACCTATTGCGTCGTCTATGTCGGGCTGCTGCCGCTCCGGCTGCCCGACTCGATCCGCAAGCTCGACGTCTCCTACGGCATCTATCTCTACGGCTTCCCGATCCAGCAGGCGCTGATCGCCAAGCTCGGCTTCCTCCAGGGCGATGGGCTGCTGCTTTTCCTGGTCTCCACCCCGCTGGTGGTCGGCTTCGCCCTGTTCTCCTGGCTGGTCATCGAGAAGCCCTTCCTCAAGGTGAAGCGCTATGTCCTCGGCGACCGGCCGAAGCCGGCGCCGCGCCCGCTGGGGGAAGAGCCGGCGGCAATCCCGACGCGCTGAGGATTTTCGCGCCTCATACCAATGGTCTTCGCGGTTGACCGGAGCCGTACCCTCTCCGTCATTGCGAGCGCAAGCGAAGCAATCCAGGAGGGCTCGCAAGGCGGCCCCTGGATTGCTTCGTCGCTTCGCTCCTCGCAATGACGGCAGGGCCCGCGCAAGGGGCAAATTCAAGGGCCGTTGGTATCAGAGCCGCCTTGTCGGCAGGCGGCTGGCGAATTCCAGCCCCAGCACCGCGAGCGCGAACAGGATCCAGAGCGGGTCGGCGCGATTGAGGAAGAACGATTCCAGCATGCCGACATAGGTCATGAAGATGACGATCATCGCGAACAGGTCGGCCAGCCTCCGGCGGGCCGGGTCCCGGTCGGCCCGGACATAGTTCCTCAGCGGCAGCACCATCAGGCAGTAGATCGTCAGGACCGCGCCCGGAATCCCGAACATCAGCATCGCGTCGAGATAGCTGTTATGGCCCGAGCCGATGCCGCGAATATCCCAGCTCGCCTCGAAATTCTCCTCCAGCGTGGTGACTACGGGGGTCTGCCAGAAGCCGAGATAGCCATGGCCGAGCCAGGGCTTCTCCCCGATATGGGCGCTGGCGAAACGCCAGATCTCGTCGCGGCCGGTGAAGGTCGGGTCCGCGATCACGGCGCTCGCCAGGCGCAGCAGCGTCGGCGACAGCACGGTGCCGACCGTCAGGGCCGCGACGAGCAGCACCAGCACGCCATGCAGCGCCAGGATCAGGCGCGGCCGGCCGAGGGCGCGGCCGAGCAGGACGAGCCCGATCGCCACCGGCAGGAAGCCCATCGTCGTCTTCGAGCCGCTGTTCAGGACGAAGATCGTGCCGAGGCAGATGATCGCGAAGCCGCGCAGCCTCAAGCCCATGCGCCAGCAATAGATGCCGAGCATGGTCAGGATCGAGAACACCGGCGCGGCGTAGTTCTTGTGCGAGAGATGGCCGCGCCAGTCGCCGGCATGGCCACCCTCGACGCCCTCGGCGCCATGGATCGCCAGTTGCGGCGCGAGCAGGATGGCGGCGTAGACCAGCAACAGCACCATGAGCGCCGCGCTCGCCGCCGCGCTGGCGAAATCGCGCTCGCTTCTGGGCAGAACCAGGATCCCGACCACCACCACCAGCGCGAAGGCGGCCAGCAGCAGCCCCCGCAGCGAAGCCTCCGGATCCGGCGCCCGCCAGACGGAAAGGGCGGCGACCATCAGCACGATGATCCAGCTGCTCGTGCCGAGCTGCGCCA
>NZ_JAKFED010000066.1:0-12758 GCF_036675845.1 Allobosea sp.
CGGCTGGCGCGGGCCTATCCGCACGAGCTCTCCGGCGGCCAGCGCCAGCGCGTGATGATCGCGATGGCGCTGGCGCTCGAGCCGAAGCTGCTGATCGCCGACGAGCCGACCACGGCGCTCGACGTGACGACGCAGGCGCAGATCCTCAAGCTGCTCGACAACCTGCGCCACAAGCACGGCACCGCGGTGCTGTTCATCACCCATGATTTCGGCGTCGTCGCCGAGATCGCCGACCGCATCGCCGTGCTCCAGCACGGCAAGCTGGTCGAGGAAGGCACGGCCGATGCGGTGCTGTCGCAGCCCCGCCACGACTATACCCGCCGCCTGCTCGCGGCGGTGCCCTCGCTGACGCCGCCGGAGCGGCCGGCGCGGACCGATAATGCGCCGGTCCTCGCCGTCGAGGGGCTCGGCAAGGTCTATCGCAAGCGCTCCTTCTTCCGCCCCGGACGCGAGGTGAAGGCGGCCGACGATGTCAGCTTCACCCTCGCCCGCGGCGAGACGCTCGGCCTCGTCGGCGAATCCGGTTCCGGCAAATCGACGGTCGGGCGCTGCTGCCTCAGGCTGATCGAGCCCGATGGCGGCAGGATCACGCTCGGCGACATCGTGCTCAGCGATCTCAGCGTCGCGGCGCTGCGCCAGCACCGCAAGCGCATCCAGATGGTCTTCCAGGACCCGTTCGCCTCGCTCAACCCGCGCCAGACGGTCGGCCGGATCATCTCCGACGGGCCAGTGGCGCATGGCACACCGCGGGCGCAGGCCCTGGCCCGGGCGAAGGAACTGCTCGAGCTGGTCGGCCTCTCGGCCAATGCGATCGACCGCTATCCGCACGAATTCTCCGGGGGCCAGCGCCAGCGCATCGGCATCGCCCGGGCGCTGGCGCTCGACCCCGACGTGCTCGTCGCCGACGAGGCGGTCTCGGCGCTCGACGTCTCGGTCCAGGCGCAGATCCTGACCCTGATCAAGGACATCCAGCAGCGGCTCGGCCTCGCCATCCTGTTCGTCACCCACGACCTGCGCGTCGCGGCGCAGATCTGCGACCGCATCGCGGTGATGCAGCGCGGCCGCATCGTCGAGAGCGGCGTGACGGCGGCGCTCTTCGCCGACCCCCAGCACGACTACACGCGCCAGCTCCTCGCCGCCGTCCCCGGCGGCAAGCGGTTCGGGCGGTGATCACTGACGTCATTCTCGGGCGGAGCGCAGCGCAGACCCGAGAATCTCGTGACCAGATAGCTGGTTTCCGAGATGGTCGGGTCAGGCCCGACCATGACGGACTTCAGCTCAATGCCCGTCGTCATTTGCCTTCGGAGTCTCTCCCCATGCCTCTCGACCCCGCACTGCGCGACCGCATCCTCGCCTCCGTCGAGGCGGGCTTTTCCGAACAGCTCGCCTTCACCCAGAAGATGATCCGCTTCGGATCGACGCGCGGGCAGGAGCATACGGTCCAGGATTTCGTCTTCCGCGCCCTCAAGGATCGCGGCTTCACCATGGATCGCTTCGCCATGGACCGGGATGCCATCGCCGCCCATCCCGGCGGCGCGCCCTTCTCGGATACCCATTCCGACGCGCCGATCGTCGTCGGCATCCATCACCCGCGCGAGGAGAAGGGCCGTTCGCTGATCCTGCAGGCCCATGTCGACGTGGTACCGACCGGCCCGGCCGAGCTCTGGACGCATCCGCCCTTCGACCCCGTCATCGACGGCGACTGGCTCTATGGCCGCGGCGGTGCCGATATGAAGGCGGGCGGTGCCGCCAACCTGTTCTGTCTCGACGCGCTGCGCCGCATCGGCCTGCAGCCGGCGGCGACCGTCTATGTCCAGTCGGTGGTCGAGGAGGAATCGACCGGCAACGGCGCGCTGATGACGCATCTGCGCGGCTACAAGGCCGACGCCGTGCTGATCCCCGAGCCGGAGGAGGAAATGCTGGTGCGCGCCAATACCGGCGTGCTCTGGTTCCAGGTCGAGGTTCGCGGCGTGCCGATGCATGTCCGCGAAATGGCGTCGGGCGCCAACGCCATCGACGCCGCCTATCGCGTCATCGCCGCCCTGCGCGGGCTGGAAGAAGAGCTCAACCGCGAGAAGGCCGGGCGCGAGCATTTCGAGGATGTCGACCACCCGATCAACCTCAATATCGGCAAGATCGAGGGTGGCGACTGGGCCTCGTCGGTGCCCTGCTGGTGCAGGATCGACTGCCGCATCGGGCTTTATCCCGGCGTCTCGGCCGAGGAGCTGGCGAAACGAATCGAGGCGACGGTCCTCGCCCATGCGCGCGCCGACAAGTTCCTCGCCAACAATCCGCCGAAGCTCGCCTTCAACGGCTTCTATTCCGAGGGCTATGTGCTGGAGCCCGGCAGCGAGGCGGAAGCCGTGCTCGGCCGGGCCCATCAGGGCTCGACGGGCAAGGAGCTGAAGAGCTTCATGACCGCCGGCTATCTCGATACCCGGGTCTACGCGCTCTACGACAGGATCCCGGCGCTCTGCTACGGGCCGATCTCGCAGAACATCCACGCCTTCGACGAGCGCGTCAGCCTCGCTTCGCTGAAGCGCATCACCGGCACCATGGCGCTCTTCGTCGCCGAATGGTGTGGCGTCGAGAGCATCGAGAGTTGAGCGCGCCGGCCCCGGCCCGCGCCCTGCTGCTGGTCCCGCTGCTCGGCCTGCTGTGGGGCTTCAACTGGCCGGCGGTGCGCATCTCGCTGACCGAGATCGCCCCCTGGACCCTGCGCGCCGGCGGCATGAGCTTTGCCGGGCTGGTCCTGGTCGCGGTCGCGCTGGTCCGGGGCGTGCCACTGTCCGTGCCGAGGCGGCAATGGCCGCGCCTGATCGTCGCCGGCTTCCTCTCGATCGCCGCCTTCAACGTCCTGCTCGCCTTCGCCCAGCTGATGGCGCCGACCTCGCGCGCCGCGATCCTGACCTTCACCATGCCGATCTGGGCGACGCTGCTCGCTTTGCCGCTCCTGGGCGAGCGCTTCGACCGGCGGCGCCTGCTCGGCCTCGGCCTCGGCATCGCCGGGCTCGCCTGCCTCGGCCTGCCGCTGATCCGCAGCGGCCAGTTCTCGCCGGGGCTGGCGCTCGCGCTGCTGGCCGCCTTGAGCTGGGCGCTCGGCACCATCGTCACCAAGCGCTGGCCGGTTTCGGCGCCGGCACTGGCGATCGCCGCCTGGCAATTGCTGATCGGCGGCGCCGTCGCCGGCCTCGGCATGCTGGTTTTCGAGGGCATTCCGGTGCCGAAGGCGCTGTCGCCTCCTGTCTTGACGGCCCTCGGCTTCCACATCGTCGGCGCGCAGGCGCTCGCCTATTTCCTCTGGTTCGTCGTGGTCGCGCGGCTGCCGGCCGGCATCGCCAGCCTCGGCACCTTGATGGTGCCGGCGGTCGGCGTGCTCGGCTCGGTGCTGCTGCTCGGCGAGCGACCGACGGCGACCGACTGGCTCGGCCTCGCTTTGGTGGTGGCCGCCTCGGGTGCGATCATGATCCCGGCCTCGCGCAAGGCATAGCCGCCCGGCCCGGGGCACATCCGCGAAAGCTTGCCGAAGGCGGCGCTTCGCGGCACTTTCCGTGCACCGGGCCGCCCCCTGCGCTCCGCGCCCGTCCCCGGCCTTCGCGCAGCCGATGGCCCAATCCCCGCCGAAAGCATCGCTGATGAAGTTCCCGATCGACGCGCCCTACCCTTCGCGGCGCTCTCCCGTCCTGGCCCGCAACCTCGTCGCGACCTCGCATCCGCTGGCGACCGAGGCCGGTCTCGCCATGCTGCGCAAGGGCGGCAATGCGCTCGATGCGGCGCTGGCCGCGGCGATCACCCTGCCGGTGGTCGAGCCGACCGGCAACGGCCTGGGTTCCGACGCCTTCTGCATCCTCTGGGACGGCAAGGAACTGCATGGGCTCAACGCCTCCGGCCGCTCGCCCGCCGCCTGGACGCCGCAGCGTTTCGCCGGCCAGGCGGGGATGCCGCAGCGCGGCTGGGAAAGCGTCACCGTGCCGGGCGCCGTCTCGGCCTGGGCCGAGCTGTCGCAGCGTTTCGGCAAGCTGCCTTTCGAGACCCTGTTCGAGCCGGCGATCGACTACGCTTCGCGCGGCTTCCACGTTACCCCGATCATCGGCGAGCTCTGGCGGCGCGGGGCGGAGCTGCTGCAGGCGCAGCCCGGCTTCGCCCCGCATTTCATGCCGGGCGGCCGGGCGCCGCGGGCCGGCGAGATCTTCCGCACGCCGGAAATGGCGAAAAGCCTGCGCCTCATCGCGAAGACGCGTGGCGAAGCCTTCTACCGCGGCGAGCTTGCCGAGAAGATCGCCGCCTTCGCCCGCGAGCACGGCGCCGCGCTGACGCAGGACGACCTCGCCGCCCATCGCAACGATTGGTGCGGCACGCTCGGCATGCGCTTCGACGAGGCCTCGCTGCACGAGATCCCACCCAACGGCCAGGGCATCGCCGCCCTGATGGCGCTCGGCATGCTGCGCGAAACCGATATCGGCCGCTTCGCGCCCGACAGCGCCGAGGCGCTGCACCTGCAGATCGAGGCGATGAAGCTCGCCTTCCTCGACGTCGATACCTACGTCTCCGACGAAGCCGGCATGCGCGAGGTGACGGCCGCGCATCTGCTCGACCAGGCCTATCTCGCCTCGCGCGCCAAGCTGATCGACCGCGACCGGGCGACTGAATTCCCGGTCGGGGCGCCGAAGCAGGGAGGCACCGTCTGCCTCGCCACCGGCGACGCCGACGGCATGATGGTCTCCTATATCCAGTCGAACTATGCCGGCTTCGGCTCCGGCGTCGTGGTGCCGGGCACCGGCATCAGCCTGCAGAATCGCGGCTTCGGCTTCACCACAGAGGCCGGGCATCCCAACGAGGTCGGTCCCGGCAAGCGCCCGTTCCACACCATCATCCCCGGCTTCATCATGGGCGCTTCGGAGCCGGTCATGGCCTTCGGCCTGATGGGCGGGCCGATGCAGGCGCAGGGCCATCTCCAGATGATGCTGCGTACCCAACTCTGGGGCCAGGATCCGCAGACGGCGGCCGATGCGCCGCGCTGGCGCGTCATGCAAGGGCTCGATCTCGCGCTCGAAAGCACGATGAACGCCGCTGCCATCGGCCAGTTGACCGAACTTGGCCACAAGATTGCGCTCGAGGCGCCCGACTCCAGCTTCGGCTTCGGCGGCGCGCAGCTCGTCCAGCGCATCGAGGGTGGCTATGTCGGCGGCTCGGACTTCCGCAAGGACGGGCACGCGGCCGGCTTCTGAGCCTTCCCGGCGCCGGTAACTACGACGAAAGGCCGGCGGCCGGCGCTCTGGACGCCGCTTTGCAACTCCGCGCAGGATGCGCGCGGGGAACGCGCAACCGGCCTGCTCCGAGCCGGGCCGGCCAGGGACGAAACCAGAATGCGAACGCAAGTCGCGATCATCGGCGCCGGGCCGGCCGGCCTGCTGCTCGGCCAGCTATTGCACCGCGCCGGGATCGAGACCGTCATCCTCGAACAGCGTAGCGGCGATTATGTGCTCTCGCGCATCCGCGCCGGCGTGCTCGAGAGCGGCACGGTCGGGCTGCTCGATGCCGTCGGGGCCGGTGGGCGCCTGCATGCCGAGGGCCTGCCGCATGACGGCTTCGACCTGCTGTTCGGCGGGATGCGGCACCGGATCGACCTTGCCGGGCTGACCGGGAAACAGGTCACCGTCTATGGCCAGACCGAGGTCACCCGCGACCTGATGGAGCTGCGCGCCGCGCAGGGCGCGGTCACGGTCTACGAGGCCGGAAAGGTCGCCCTGCATGATTTCGACGGCGACGCCCCTTACGTCACCTATGTCGAGCGCGGCGAGCCGAAGCGGCTCGACTGCGACTTCATCGCCGGCTGCGACGGCTATCACGGCGTCTCGCGCGCCAGCGTGCCGAGCCGGGCGCTGCGCACCTTCGAGCGGGTCTATCCCTTCGGCTGGCTCGGCCTGCTCGCCGATGTGCCGCCGGTCTCGCATGAGCTGATCTATGCCGGCGAGGAGCGCGGCTTCGCGCTCTGCTCGATGCGCTCGAACAGCCGCAGCCGCTACTATCTGCAATGCGCCCTGAACGAGCGCATCGACGACTGGTCGGACGAGCGCTTCTGGGCCGAGCTGCGCCGCCGGCTCGACCCCGCCACCGCGGAAGCCCTGATGACCGGCCCCTCGCTCGAGAAATCGCTGGCGCCCTTACGCTCCTTCGTCGCCGAGCCGATGCGCTTCGGCCGCCTGTTCCTCGCCGGCGACGCCGCCCATATCGTGCCCCCGACCGGCGCCAAGGGCCTGAACCTGGCGGCGAGCGACGTGCACTACCTGTCGGAAGCCCTGCGCGAACATTACGCCGAGCGTTCACAGGCCGGGATCGACGCCTATTCGGCGCGCGCGCTGGCCCGCGTCTGGAAGGCCGAGCGCTTCTCCTGGTGGCTGACGGCGCTGATGCATCATTTCCCCGACAATGACGGCTTCGGCGGCCGCATCCAGGACGCCGAGCGCGCCTATCTCGTCTCTTCGCCGGCGGCGATGACGGCGCTGGCCGAGAATTATGTCGGCCTGCCGTTCTGAGAGGTAAGCCCGAAACCGAAACCGACCCGGTCAGTAGACATCGGCCTGGTAGCGCCCGGCCTTCTTCAGCGCGGCGACATAGGCGACGGCCTCGTCGACAGGCCGTTTTCCATGCTCGGCGACGACATCGACCATCGCGCGCTCGACATCCTTGGCCATGCGCTTGGCGTCGCCGCAGACATAGAATTGCGCACCCTGCTCCAACCAGGCGAAGAGCTCGGCACCGCGCTCGCGCATCCGGTCCTGGACATAGATCTTGTCCTTGCCGTCGCGCGACCAGGCCAGCGTCAGCCCGGTGAGAACGCCTTCCGCCTTCAGGGCATTGAGCTCGTCCTCGTAGAAGAAGTCGGACGTTCTGCGCTGATGGCCGAAGAACAGCCAGTTCCGGCCCTTCGCCCCCGTCGCCCGGCGATCCTGCAGGAAGGCGCGGAAGGGCGCGATGCCGGTGCCCGGGCCGCACATGATGACCGGCGTCTCCGGATTCGCCGGCAGCCCGAAGCCATGGGCACGCTGGACATAGACCGGCACCTTGTCGCCGGGCTGGACGCGCTCGCCGAGATAGGTCGAGGCGACGCCCCAGCGCGGCCGCGAGCCGACCTTGTAGCGAACCGTATCGACGGTCAGCGAGATGCGGCCCGGCGTGGCATTGCAGGAGGACGAGATCGAATAGAGCCGCGGCTGCAACGGATCGAGCGCCTCGACGAAAGCCTCGGCCGAGAGCCGCGCCTGGCCGAACTTGTGCAGGGTGCCGAGCACGTCGAGCCGGTCGAGATCGCCGTCCGGATCCTCGCCGGCCGCCAGCCGCTTCGCCTTGGCGCGGGTCTCGCCGCCAGTGACATAGGAGACCAGCTGGAACAGCGCGTCGGGCGCCGGGCCGAGCCCGCAATCGGCGAGCAGCGCCTCGCGCAGGGTCTTGCCGCAGACCAGTGCATCGGGGCGCGCGCCGAGGAGCGCGATGACCGCATCGACCAGGCGCGGATCGTTCTGTGCCACGACGCCGAAGGCATCGCCGACGATGTAGTCGAGTCCGGTTTCCGAGAGGTCGAACTCGACATGCCAGGTCTCCTTCTCCGAGCCCTGGCCATTGAGCTTGCGGCGCGACAGGAAGGTGGCGAGCGCCGGGTTCTCACGGGAACGCCCGACTGGGCCGGTGGGCGTGGCGGGGGCAGCTTCCGCCGGCGCCGCGGCCGAAGCGCCGCCACCGCCGTCCTCCATCAGCGCCTTGAGCTGGCGCAACGTCTCCTTGCCGCCGGGCGCGCAAAGATTCAGGCGCGGCTCCTTGCCCTCGGCGATCGCCGCCGAATAGCTCTCGCAAACATAGCCGCACTGGCCGCAATCCTGCTGCGCCATGGCGGCGAAGAGCTTGCGTGGCAGCGGCTTTCCCTCGGCGAGCTTCATGCGCTCGGCCATCTCCATCGCCGGGTCGTGCCAGGGCGCGCCGTCATCGCCCTCGCCCATCACGGCGGCGTTCTCAGCCGGCGACAGCGCGGTGACGCCGGCATTGTCGAGCGAAAGCAGGCCGGCGAAGAAGCCGTTCAGCCAGGAGCGCTGTTCCTCGCTGAACGGTGCCGTCTCGGGCAGGACCTGGACGAGCGGATTTGGCGTCTGGACGGTCATGCCGCCTCTCCCATCTGCGCGACCAGCGCCTGCAGCGCCGCGATCTCATGGCGGCGGGCGAAGGCGACGAAGCTCTCGTCGGGCGTGGCACGATGCAGCTGCCAGGTCCGCAGCACCGCCTCGACCAGTACCGGTGCGTCCTCGGCCCTGACCTTTTCGCGGAATGGCCGCGCCATGCCGCCATCGACGCCATAGCCGCCGCCGACCAGCAGGTCGTAGCCCGGCACGGTGTCGCCCTCCTCGTTGACCGGGACCTTCGCGCCGATCAGCCCGAGATCGCCGATATAGTGCTGGGCGCAGGAATGATGGCAGCCGGTCAGGTGGATGTTCACCGGTGTCTCCAGCGTGATGCGCGGCTCGCAATGGGCGGCGATGGCGAGCGCATCCTCCTTGGTGTGGGCGGCGGCGAACTTGCAGCCGGTCGCCCCGGTGCAGGCGATCAGCCCCGCACGCAGGATCGAGGTTTCCGCCGAGAGCCCAATGGCGATCAGGTTCGCCAGCACATCCTCGACCTTCGCGTCGGGTACGCCCGAGATCAGCAGGTTCTGCCAGACGGTGAGGCGGATATCGCCGTCGCCGCACTCCTTGGAGATCGCGGCAATAACCCGCATCTGCGCGACGGTGAGCTTGCCGACCGGGAGCGCGACGCCGACCCAGTTGAGATCCGGTTGGGCCTGGCGATGCACGCCGACATGGGCGAGACGGTCATAGACGGGCCGGGGCTGCACGAAACTCGCTTCGACCCGGATCAGCCGGCGGCCGAGCCTCTCCTCCACTGCCGCGAGGAACTTGTCGAAGCCCCAGGCGTCGAGCACGTATTTCAGGCGCGACCTGGCGCGGTTGGTGCGGTCGCCATTGGCGATGAAGACGCGCACGATCGCATCCGCCACCGCGACCGCGTCCGACGGCGCGACGATCACGCCGGTGTCGCGGGCGAGGTCGTGATGGCCGGTGATGCCGCCGAGCGCCAGCCGATACCAGATGCCGGGCTCAACCGGCCTGCCCTCGAAGGACGCGCCCTCTCCAACCTCGATCGCCTGGAAGCCGATATCGTTGGTGTCCTCCAGCGTCGCGATCGAGCCGGCGCCGTCGAAGGCGACGTTGAACTTGCGCGGCAGGCCGTAGAGCGAGCGGTCATTGAGGATGTGGTGGTGCCAGGCGCGGGCATGGGGCCGCGTGTCCAGTAATTCGAGCGGGTCGATGCCGGCGGTCGCCGAGCCGGTGACGTTGCGGATGTTGTCGGCGCCGGAGCCTTTGGCGGTGAGGCCGAGATCGGCGAGCCCCTCGAGCAGCAGCGGCGCGTTCTCGGCGCTGATCTCGCGGATCTGCAGGTTGGCGCGGGTGGTGACGTGCGCATAGCCGCCACAAAGCCGCTCGGCGAGATCGGCGACGCCCTCGAACTGCCAGGCCTTGAGGATGCCGTTCGGGATGCGCAGCCGGCACATATAGGAGTTCTGCGCCGGTGCCACATAGAACAGGCCGTGATAGCGCCAGCGGAAATTGTCCTCCGGCTTCGGATAGACGCCGCCGGAAGCCTGCTCCTTGAAGCGGGCATAGGCGTCGAAGGGATGCTCGGCCTGCTTCCACTTCTCCTGATCGACCAGCTTGCCACCGGTGGCGACGGTCTTCGCCTGCGCCTCGATATGCTCTTTGTCCGGGCCGGAAGGCGCCGACGCGGCCGCACCGCCCGCGCCGCCGAGCGGGCCCAGTCCCCGTGCAGCGCGGGCCGACTGCATGCCGCTCGTGAAGCCTTCGAGATAGCGCTTCTGATCGGGGGTGAAGTCGTTGCTCATGGCTGCCGCTCACGCCGCCTCGACGAAGCGGTGGCGCTCGTAGAGGAATTTCAGCACCGCCTCGCGCGCGGCGATGTAGGTGCGGTCGGAAACCAGCTCGAGCCGCTTGCGCGGGCGCTCGAGGCGCACGTCCAGCACCTCGCCGATGCGGGCAGAGGGGCCGTTGGTCATCATCACGATGCGGTCCGAGAGCAGCACGGCCTCGTCGACGTCATGGGTGATCATGATCATCGTGTTCCCGAGCCCGGCATGGATCTGCATGATCGAATCCTGCAGATGCGCCCGGGTCAGCGCGTCGAGCGCCCCGAAAGGCTCGTCGAGCAGCAGGATCTTCGGCTCCATCGCCAGCCCGCGCGCGATGCCGACGCGCTGCTTCATGCCGCCGGAGATTTCCGCCGGGCGCTTGTCCCTGGCATGGCCCATCTGGACGAGGTCGAGATTGTGCATGATCCAGTCATGCCGCTCGGCTCTGCTCTTACTGCCTCCGAAGACCTTGTTCACCGCGAGCCCGACATTGTCGTAGACGCTGAGCCAGGGCAGCAGCGAATGGTTCTGGAAGACCACCGCGCGCTCCGGCCCGGGATCGCGAACCTCCTTGCCTTCGAGCAGCACGCCGCCGGCGCTCACCGGGGTCAGCCCGGCGACGATGTTGAGCAGGGTCGATTTTCCGCAGCCGGAATGGCCGATGATCGAGACGAACTCGCCCTTGTCGATGACGAGGCTGATGTCTTTCAGCACCTCGGTCGAGACGGCGCCGCGCTGGAAGCTTTTGTCGACATGGTCGATCTTGAGATAGGGCTGGCTCATGACGCGTCGCTCCCTCAATTGGCCGCAGTGCCGCGGGTGACGACGCTGCCGATGAAGGCGACGAGGCGGTCGAGCAGGAAACCGACCACGCCGATGTAGACCAGCGCCACGATGATGTCGGAAAGGCGCGACGAGTTCCACGCATCCCAGATGAAGAAGCCGATGCCGACGCCGCCGGTCAGCATCTCGGCCGCGACGATGGCGAGCCAGGACAGCCCGACACCGATGCGCAGCCCGGTGAAGATGTAAGGCGCCGCCGAGGGCACCATGATCTTGAAGAAGAACTCGAGCTGGTTCAGCCGCAGCACCTGCGCGACATTGCGGTAATCCTGCGGGATGTTGCGGATGCCGACCGCCGTATTGATGATCACCGGCCAGATCGCGGTGATGAAGATCACGAAGATCGCCGAGGGCTGGCTGTCGCGGAAGGCGGCGAGCGAGAGTGGCAGCCAGGCCAGCGGCGGCACGGTACGCAGCACCTGGAAGACCGGATCGAGCCCGCGCAGCGCCCAGACCGACTGGCCGACCAGCGTGCCCAGCAGCACCCCGACCACCGCGGCCAGGCTGAAGCCGATCGCGACGCGCTGCAGCGAGACCAGGATGCGCCAGCCGAGCCCGATGTCCTGGGAGCCGTTCCAGAAGAACGGCTCGACGATCAGGTCCTTCGCTTCCGTCCAGATCCTGCTCGGTGGCGGCAGCGAGGATTGCGGGCCGGAAGCGGCGATCTGCCAGAACAGCAGGATCAGCGCGATCGTCACCAGTGGCGGCAGGAGGTTGAAGGCGATCGCCCTGAGCCAGGACGCCGCGCGCCCGGCCAGTGGCTTGACGGCCAGCGGCTTGGCGGCGACCGGCGGCAGCGCCACGACTGCAGCCTTCGCCGCCGGCAGCGCGACGATCTTCGCCTCCGCCGTCGCGGCCCTCGAGACAGCCTGCCCCATCGCGATACTCCCTTGTCCGTGCTGCTGCGTCGCGTTTGTCATGCCGCCTCCGTCGCGCGCGCCTGCGCCCCGATCCGGCGGATTTCCGGCAGGCAGGAACCGCAATTCGTGCCGGCCTTGAGCTGGCGCCCGATATCCTCGGGCGTCAGGGCCTGTCCGCCGGCGAAGGCCGCGCGGATGGCGTTGAGCCCGACGCCGAAGCAGGCGCAGACCGTCGGCCCCTGATCGACGGCGCCGTCGAGGCTGCGGCCCGAGAGCAGCGCAAGGCGCTCGCGCGGCTCGATCTCGCTGCGGGCGAAGGCGGCCTTGACCGCATCCCAGACCGGCGCGTCATGGTCGGGACCGACGAAGAGCGCGGCAACCAGCCTGCCCCCGCGCAGCGCCGCGCAGCGATAGAGGCCGCGCTCGGCATCGACCATCTCGACGAGGCCGTCCTCGCCGAAGCCGGCGCGGACGAGCGCCATCAGTTCGGCCGCGTCGGCGCCGGTGGCGAAGAGCCTTCCCTGCCCGCCCTCGACCGTGACGCGCGCCCACCAGCTTCCCTCCGGCAAGGCGAAATCCTGCTGCGAAAGCAGGAAGCCGCGCGAGCGGAAGGCGACGGGCGCGATCGAGGCCGGCGTCGCCTTCATCTCGGGCTGTCCGGAGAAGGGATCGCAGGCCGGCTGCACGGCGGCGCCGATCCGGGCGTCGGACGCGGTTTCGGCCGACCAGTGGATCGGCGCGAAGATCGAGCCGGGTTGGGCGCCGGGATCGAGCGCGACCTTGAGGACCACCGCGCCATGGGCGCTGGCGATGCGGGCAAAGCCATTGTCGCGCAGCCCGAAGCGCAGCGCGTCGTCCGGATGCACCAGCACGCTGGGCTCGGCGATATGGGCGGAAAGGCGCGGGCTCAGGCCGGTGCGCGTCATCGTATGCCAGTGGTCGCGGACGCGGCCGGTGTTGAGCAGCAGCGGTAAGGTGTCGCTCACCGCGGCGGCCAGCGCCGGCTGCGCCAGCGGCTGCATCCGCGCCTTGCCGTCCGGGGTGAAGAAGCCGCCTTCGGCGAAGAGCCGGGCGGTGCCCTCGGG
>NZ_JAKFED010000170.1:0-12646 GCF_036675845.1 Allobosea sp.
CGGCGGGGCACGATCAGCGAGCGATCGAAGCGCAACACATAGCGCGCCGGGTTGCGCCGGCCGCTGACGCGCGTCTCGGCGATGGTCCGCGCCGGCGCGTCGGCGAGCGAGACGTCGAGCAGCTTGACCTCGACGATGGCGCCCGGCGGCAGCGCGATGCGCTCGCGATAGGAGACCGTCCCGCGCAGGGTCGCCGTGGCAGCGGAGGCCGCGCCGGCCGACGCCAGGAAGCCGAGCGCCAATGCGCCGACGAAATGGCGCCGCGAGCCGGCCATGGCGGAAATCCTTCTTCCGATGGTGACGGTCCCCCGCGCCAGGGACAACGGGCGCTTCAGCCGTCGATCTTGCGCAGCCGGACCACGACGTCGACCCGGGCAATCTCGTAGCCGGCCGGCGGCGGCGGCAGTTCCGCGACGTCGACGGCCGAGGCCGGGATGTCGATCACCTTGTCCTCGCCGTCGACGACGAAATGGTGGTGGTCGCTGTTGTCGGTGTCGAAGAAGGTCTTGGCGCCGTCGATCGCGAGCTCGCGCAGCAGGCCGGCCTGGGTGAACTGGTGCAGCGTATTGTAGACGGTCGCCAGCGAGACCGGCACGCGCGCCTTCATCGCCTCTTCATAGAGCATTTCGGCACTGACATGCCGGTCGCCCTTGGCGAAGAGCAGCCAGCCCAGCGAGACGCGCTGCCGCGTCGGCCTGAGGCCCACGCGGCGTAGCCGCTGGCGCACGTCATGGAACGGGCAACCCTGGCGCGCGCTCGATCCGTAGCCCAGTTCCTGCGGGGTCAGATCGTTCATGCTTCGGGCCTGCCTCCTTGCCTGACGGCCGGCGCGCCAAACGCCGCCGGCTCCTGCCTTCGATTTAAGGCTTCGGCTCCCGGGCCGCAAGCATTGCCGCGCCGGCGCGGCGGCTCGTCGCGCCGATCATTCGGGCTCGGGGTCGCCAAGCGCCCCTTTCGTTTCGCCGCAACGGCGTGTTAGGCACGCGTCACGAGAGATGACCGCCGGGATCGGGCGGCCGGAACGGAGCGGAACGGGAATGGAGCGGCAATCGTCATTCAGCTACGAGGAGATCCTCGCCTGCGGTCGCGGGGAGCTGTTCGGGCCGGGCAATGCGCAGCTGCCGCTGCCGCCCATGCTGATGTTCGATCGTATCGCCGAAATCAGCGAGGATGGCGGCCCGCACGGCAAGGGCTTCGTCCGCGCCGAATTCGACGTCCGGCCGGACCTCTGGTTCTTCGATTGCCATTTCAAGGGCGATCCGGTGATGCCGGGCTGCCTCGGGCTCGATGCGCTCTGGCAGCTCACCGGCTTCTTCCTCGGCTGGCTCGGCCTGCCCGGCCGGGGCCGGGCGCTCGGCGTCGGCGAGGTCAAATTCGCCGACCAGGTGCTGCCGAGCGTCAAGAAGGTGGTCTACGGCGTCGAATTCAAGCGCGTCTTCAAGTCCAAGCTGGTGCTCGGCATCGCCGATGGCTGGCTCGAGGCCGACGGCAAGCGCATCTATACCGTTGCCGACATGCGCGTCGGCCTTTTCAAGCCGGAAGGCGCATAGAGCAGGATGCGAAAAAGGTGGGAACCGGTTTTTCGCAAGAATCCTGCTCTAATCTTTTGATGGAGACGGATTCAGCTTGCAGATGGCATCGCGCAGCGAAGCCATCTGCAAGCATCCGGCTCTGAGCAAAATCGACGGCCCGCCTTGCGCGGGCCGTCGCCGCGGTCCATTTGCGCGGTACGACTAGGAGAGCGGGCTGGGCAGATGCGACCCGGCGCGCCACCAAACAGCCGGAGAAGCGAGCATGAGACGCGTTGTGGTCACCGGGATGGGCATCGTCTCGTCCATCGGCAACAATACGCAGGAAGTGCTGTCCTCCCTGCACGAGGCCAGGTCGGGCATCTCCTTCGTGCCTGAATTCGCCGAGCACGGCTTCCGCAGCCGCGTCGGCGGCGTGCCGACGCTGGTCGCCTCGGATGTGGTCGACCGGCGGGCCATGCGCTTCCACGGTGGCGGTTCGGCCTGGAACCATGTCGCCATGGAGCAGGCCATCGCCGATGCCGGGCTCGAATCCTCCGAGATCAGCCATGAACGCACCGGCATCGTCATGGGCTCGGGCGGCCCCTCGACCCGGGCGCTGATCGACGCCTATGACAAGGCCCGCGAGAGCGGCTCCTCCAAGAAGGTCGGCCCCTTCGCCGTGCCCAAGGGGATGTCCTCGACCGCGTCCGCGACGCTCGCGACCTGGTTCAAGATCAAGGGCGTGAACTATTCGATCTCCTCGGCCTGCGCGACCTCGAACCACTGCATCGGCAATGCCTATGAGCTGATCCAGTGGGGCAAGCAGGACGTCGTCTTCGCCGGCGGCTGCGAGGAGCTCGACTGGACGCTGTCGGTGCTGTTCGACGCCATGGGCGCGATGTCCACCGACTTCAACGAGACGCCTGCCGTCGCCTCGCGCGCCTATGACACCCGCCGCGACGGCTTCGTCATCGCCGGCGGCGCCGGCGTCGTCGTGCTGGAGGAACTGGAGCACGCCAAGGCCCGCGGTGCCAAGATCTATGGCGAGATCGTCGGCTATGGCGCGACCTCCGACGGCTACGACATGGTCGCGCCCTCGGGCGAGGGCGCGGTGCGCTGCATGCGCATGGCGCTGGAAGGCGTGAAGGCCAAGGTCGACTACATCAACCCGCACGGCACCTCGACCCCGGTCGGCGACGCCAAGGAGATCGAGGCGATCCGCGAGGTCTTCGGCGCCGGCGAGAAGAGCCCGCCGATCTCGGCGACCAAGTCGCTCACCGGCCATTCGCTCGGCGCCACCGGCGTCCAGGAGGCGATCTACTCGCTGCTGATGCTCAACAACGATTTCATCTGCCAGAGCGCCCATATCGAGGAGCTCGACCCGGCCTTCGCCGACATGCCGATCGTGCGCAAGCGCATCGACAATGCCGGGCTCGGTTGCGTGCTCTCCAACTCGTTCGGCTTCGGCGGCACCAACGCCACCATCGTGATGAAGCGCCTCGAGGCCTGAGGCGACCGGCCATGCTCTTCATGGTGATCGAGCATTTCGATCAGGCGCGGGTGAAGGAGATCTACGCCCGCTTCCATGAGCGCGGCCGGATGATGCCGGAAGGCCTCACCTATATCGACAGCTGGATCTCGGCCGATTTCGCACGCTGCTTCCAGGTCATGGAGTGCGACGACGTCACCAAGCTGCAGGAATGGGTGCTGGCCTGGGGCGACCTCGCCCGCTTCGAGATCGTCCCGCTCGCGACCTCGAAGGATACGGCGGCGGCGGTGAAGAAGCATTTGTAGCGAGCGTGCCTGGCGCCTAATGGTTGGATAGCGTTTCGAACCGCGCCATAGAATTCCCATCCCTTTCCGAGTTCCGGAAATCCGTCCGAGACAGACTCATGCTCCCCCTGATGCACAACAAGCGCGGCCTCGTCATGGGCGTCGCCAACCAGAACTCGATCGCCTGGGGCATCGCCCGGGCCCTGCATGCGCAGGGTGCCGAGATGGCCTTCACCTATCAGGGCGAGGCGCTGGGCAAGCGCGTCAAGCCGCTGGCCGAGAGCATCGGCTCGAAGCTGGTCATCCCCTGCGATGTCGAGGACATCGCGACCGTCGATTCGACCTTCGCCGCCATCGACGAGGCCTGGGGTGGCGATCCCGAGCGCAACACCCTCGATTTCCTGATCCATGCCATCGGCTTCTCCGACAAGAGCGAGCTCAAGGGGCTCTATGCCGACACCAGCCGCGAGAACTTCTCGCGCACCATGGTGATTTCCTGCTTCTCCTTCACGGAAGCCGCCAGGCGCGCGGCCGAGCGCATGCCGAAGGGCGGCAGCATGATCACGCTGACCTATGGCGGCTCGACGCGGGTAATGCCGAACTACAACGTCATGGGCGTCGCCAAGGCGGCGCTGGAGGCGAGCATGCGCTATCTTGCCGCCGATTACGGCCCGCGCGGCATCCGCGTCAATGCGCTCTCGCCCGGGCCGGTCCGCACCCTGGCCGGTGCCGGCATCTCCGACGCCCGCGCCATGTATTCCTGGCAGCGCGCCAATTCCCCCTTGCGCAAATCGGTGACGCTGGAGGAGATCGGCGGCGCGGCGCTGTATTATCTCTCGGACCTCTCCGGCGGCGTCACCGGCGACATCCACCATGTCGACGCCGGCTACAACATCACCTCGATGCCGGTGCTGGACGGCCTGCGCGCCGCCGATGCCGGCAATGGCGAATAATCCGCGCGGCCGATCTCGACGCTTCCCTCGACCGGCCCGGCGGCGTTATCTTCGCTGACGGTGGAACCTGGCGCGGCTGCGGCGGTTCGACTTGTGAGCCCTGGAGGATGCTCATGGTCATGGTCAAATACGAGATCGTCCAGCACGACGACGGCTGGGCCTACAAGGTCGGCGATGCGTTGTCGGAGACCTTTCGATCGCATGACGCGGCGCTGAAGGCTGCGGAGAAGGCCGCGGCCCGCCAGAAGCGCCCCGGCGTCACCGACGGCATCGTCTACCAGGATGCCAGGGGCGAGTGGCATGCGGAGCTCGCCGACGGCCGCGACCGGCCCAACACCCGGATTGTCGACGGCGATTGACGCTCGCGACGGCAAGGCGCCGCACCGAGCTTCATTTCGCCTGAGCTGCTCTGGCCGCCCGAGCGGGATGGCGCCTCAGCGCTGGGTGAAGAAGGTCAGCAGCACCTTGCCCTTCTCGCCGAGCAGGCAGAGGAAGCGGCGCGGCTTGTCCGAGCGGTCGGTCCTCAGATAGGCCTCGCCCATGATGATGCGCGTGATCGGCGTATCCCCGACCTTGGTTTCGGAGGTCGCGATGGTCAGCCCGTCCTCGTCGATGACGATGTCCTTGATCTCGGGCTCACGCGCCGTGATCGCGATCATCGCGGTCGATTTGCAGGCGGCGAGCTCGGGAGAGGCCGGCTTTTCGACCGGAGCGGGGGAGGCCGGCGACGCGCTCTGCGCGAGTGCCGGAGCGGCCAGGGGCGCGCAGAGCAGGAAGGCGAGGGCGGTCTTGCGGATCATGTGAACCTCGGTTGTTGCGGAGGTTCAACGCAGCAAGGTGGCAGCCGGTTCAAAATTCGGCGCGAACGCTGCGCGGCTCCTCAAGGTAGATCGCTGTCGCCTCCGTCGTCATGACGAGGGGCCCTTTCAGCCGGTTGTCAGACCGCTGCCAGCGCCTGCGCCAGATCGGCGATCAGGTCGTCCGGATGCTCCAGGCCGATCGAAAGGCGGATCAGCCCGTCGCTGACGCCCATGCTCGCCCTGACTTCCGGCGTGAAGCGCTGATGCGTCGTCGTCGCGGGGTGGACAATCAGGCTCTTGGCGTCGCCGAGATTGTTGGAGATGCGGATCAGCTTCAGCCGGTTCAGCAGGCGGAAGGCCCCGGCCTGCCCGCCGGCGGCCTCGAAGGCGATCAGGGTCGAGGGGCCACTCATCTGCCTGGCGATGATCTGCGCCTGCGGATGCTCCGGATCGCCGATGAAGGCGACATGCGGTAGCTCCTTGCGGCTCTTCAGCCATCCGGCGACGATTGCGGCGTTTTCGGCCTGCTTGCGGACGCGCAGCGGCAGCGTTTCCAGCGCCTTCAGCATCACCCAGGCGTTGAAGGGTGAGAGCGCCGGGCCGGTCTGGCGCAGGAAGGTCTGGATCTCGCCCTCGATCAGTTCCTTCGAGCCGAGCACGAGCCCCCCCAGGCATCGGCCCTGGCCGTCGATATGCTTGGTCGCCGAATAGACCACGATGTCGGCGCCGAGCTCGAGCGGGCGCTGGAACAGCGGCGTGGCGAAGACATTGTCGACCACCAGCTTGACGCCGGCTTCCTTCGCCAGTCCGGCTACGGCGGCGATGTCGATGACTTCCAGGGTCGGGTTGGCCGGGCTTTCGAGGAAGAACGCCTTGGTATTGGGCTGGATGGCGGCGCGCCATGCCGTAAGATCGGTGCCGTCGACCAGGGTGGACGAGACGCCGTAGCGCGGCAGATGGTCCTCGATGATGTAGCGGCACGAGCCGAACAGGGCGCGCGCGGCGACGACATGGTCGCCCGCTCGCACCAGCCCCATCATCGCGGCGGTGACCGCGGCCATGCCGGTCGCCGTCGCGCGGCAGGATTCCGCGCCTTCGAAGGCGGCCATGCGCTGTTCCAGCATGGAGACCGTCGGGTTCGAGAGACGGCCATATTGGAAGCCGGGGTCCTTGTTCAGGAAGCGCGCCTCGCATTGCTCGGCGCTGTCGTAGACATGGCCCTGGGTCAGGAACAGTGCCTCCGACGTTTCGCCGAACTGCGAGCGCAGGATGCCGGCATGGACCAGGCGGGTTTCCGGATGCAGCGCCTGGGTGTCGCTCGCTTCGATCGCCATGGCCGGTCGTCCTCGCCCGTTCGTTATAACGGACAAGGGGAATATCAGCTCTCCATTCGTTCGTAAAGGCGAACGATTTTCCTCTGTGGGGAACGCCCGTTGATCAGATTGCTGCGCCGTCGCTCACCGTATCGGCGCCAAGGCCGATCCTGACGGCGCGCACGATCTCCGCCTCGGCCTCCGCCCCGCGCCTTCGCGGCCGCGCTGCGCCGATCCGGTGCTCGGCGATGATCTGGCCGGGCGCGCCCGACAGCACCACCACCCGGTCGGCGAGATAGGCTGCTTCGTCGATGTCGTGGGTGACGAAGAGCACGGTCTTGCCCGTCCGCTGCCAGACCCGGATCAACTCGTCCTGCAGGGTCTCGCGGGTGAGGGCGTCGAGGGCCGAGAACGGCTCGTCCATCAAGAGGATCTCGGGCTCGACCGCCAGCGCTCGCGCCAGCGAGACGCGCTGGCGCTGGCCGCCGGAGAGCTGGTGCGGCCAGCGCTGCGAAAGATTGCCGAGTCCGACGAGGTCGAGCGTCTGCTGCGCCTTGGCGAGGCGCTGGGCTCGCGGCACCTGGCCTTCCAGCCCGAAGCCGACATTCGAGACCACCTTGCGCCAGGGCAGGAGCCGGGAATCCTGGAAGACCAGCGCGACCGGCCGGCGCGAACTGTCCCTGGCGTGGATCGCGACCTCGCCGCCGCTCGGCTTCGCCAGCCCGGCGATGACGCGCAGCAGCGTCGACTTGCCGACGCCGGACGGCCCGACGATGGCCAGGAACTCGCCGCGCGCGACCGTAAGGTCGAGCTTGTGCAGCACCTCCGTCGCCTCGCCATTGCGGGTGAAGGTCAGCGACAGGCCCCTGATGTCGATCACGCTTTCCATCGCAGCACCCATTTCTGGAAGGCGACGAAGGCGGTGTCGAGCAGGCCGTAGAGGGCCGCCATGGTCAGCATGTAGATCACCACGAGATCGGTGGCGAGCAGGCTGGAGGCCTGCATCATCCGCTGGCCGACGCCGGCGACGCCGAAGATTTCCGCCGCGACCACCGCCATCCAGGCCTGGCCGAGCGCGGTGCGCACGCCGACGAGAATGCCGGGCATCGCTGCCGGCAGGAGGATTTTGACAAGGCGCTGCAGCGGAGTACGGAAGCCGAAGGCATCGGCGACCTCGATCAGGTCGCGGTCGACGCCGCGGATCGCGCCCTGCGCCGCGAAGAAGACGATCCAGAACACACCGATGGCGATGATGAAGACCGCCGCCTGCGGGTTGACCCCGAACCAGATGATCGCGAACGGCACCCAGGCCAGGCCGGGGATCGGCCGCAGCAGCCGCACCACCCAGGAGGTCAGCTCGTCGGCGATCTTCGACATGCCGGTCAGCACGCCGAGCGCGATGCCGAGGCCGGCGCCGGTGAACAAGCCGGTGAAATAGTGACCGAGCGATCCGCCGATGGCGGAAAGCCAGGCACCCGACCGCAATTCGCGCAGGAAGGCCGCCGGCAGCGCGCTCGGCCCGGGCAGGAAGGCCGGGTTGACGATCGCGAAATAAGGGATCGCCTCCCAGAGCAACAGGAAGGCGATGAGGCCCGTCAGGGCAAGGGCCGGAGCCCGCAGAGATGTCAAGATGTCCGTCCGTCAGCCCTGGAGCGCGCGCTCGTAATATTGCGTCTCGAACAACCCGTCGAACGGCAGTTCCTTCTCGAGCGAGCCGAGCTTGACCTGATAGGCCTGCATGGCGCGCGCCGGCTCGATGATCTTGCGCGGGTCGATCTGGAACCTGCTCGCCGGCGAGACCAGTGCCTTCTGGATCAGGGCCGGGTCGACGATGCCCTTGCCGAGTGCGGCACCGACATGCGGGACGGCCTTCTCCGGCGTCTTGGCCAGCAGTTCGGCGGCCTTGACCAGGCCGGAAACCAGGCCCTGCACGGCCGCGCCGTTCTTGGTCGCGAAGGCGCCCGAGACGGCGGCGACGGTGCCGGGCTGGCCGGGGAAGACCTCCTCGCCGCCGGCGATCAGCTTGATGCCGGGATTGCGGGTCTGGATGATGGTCAGGGCCGGCTCGCGCACGATGGCGCCCTCGACCGCGCCGGCGAGCACCGCCTGCTGGGTCGCGTCGATGCCCATCGGCACGATCTCGATATCGGCCTTGTCGGCCTTGGCGACTTCCCAGAGCCAGTATTGCAGCACCGTGTTCGGCACCGAGCCGGCCGGCTGGGTCGCGAGCCGCGCCGGCTTGCCGGTCGCGGCCTTGTGCGCCTTGAAGGCAGCCGCCGCGTTCGTTCCGGCCGTGAAGAATTTCGCCAGCGCGGGTGCCGCGACGAAGACGTTCTCGCCGATCGCGGTCGAGGCGACGACGCGGATGTCGACGCCGCGCGAGCGGGCGACGGCGAGCGGCGCGACGCCGGCGACATAGAGGTCGATCGTGCCCGAGGCGAGGGCCTGGATCATGTGCGGGCCCGATTCGAAGACCGTGAAGGCAGGGGTGATGCCAGCCTGCTTCAGCCAGCCTTCGCCGTGCGCGACGAAGATCGGGGCCGTGCCGATGACCGGGATGTAGCCGATGCGGGCAGGGGCGGCGTCCTGAGCGCTCGCGCCGGCGAAGGGGGCTGCCGCAAGCAGCGACGAGCCGGCGAGCAGGAACTGGCGGCGGTCCATGACTTAATTCCTCGACGGGAGCGTGTTTTGTTGCCTATTGACGGTTGATAAAAGGATTTTCTATCTAAAGACAAGACAACGCCATCAAAAAGAAGAATATTCTATGTGACCGATTTCGGCATGAGAATTCTTCTCCAGAGCTGTGGATCGAAAGAATGGATGCGATCGACCGGAAGATTCTCACCGTCCTGCAGGCGGACGCCAACATCTCGATCGCCGAATTGGCCGATCGCGTCGGCCTGTCGCAGACCCCGTGCTGGAAGCGGATCCAGCGGCTCGAGCAGTCCGGCGTCATCGTCAAGCGCGTCGCGCTGGTCGCGCCGGAGCGGATCGGGCTCGGCCTCACCGTCTTCGTCCAGATCGAGACGGCCGACCATTCCGGCCCCTGGCTGGAGAAGTTCGCCCAGAGCGTCGCGGCCATGCCGGAGGTGATGGAGTTCTATCGCATGGCCGGCGATGTCGACTACATGCTGCGCGTCGTCGTCGCCGACATGGCCGCCTATGACGGCTTCTACAAGAAGCTGATCGAGACGATCCCGCTAAAGAACGTCACCTCGCGCTTCGCCATGGAGCGGATCAAGGCGACGACGGCCTACAAGGTGCCGGACCTGCCGAAACCGTGAGTTCGGCCGGCGCGGCAATGCCGCGCTTGCAGCCCCGCCCCGAGCCTGCCGGCACTTGCCCCGAAAGCCACGCTCGCTCATGAAGCGGGCGAAGCCGCCTCAGGGAGCGCCGCCATGTCGAGCTATGTCATCGATCCGCCAGCCATCGTCGCGGCGCCCGTCGCCGGCGGCGGCCTCTTTCCGGTGCGCCGCATCTTCTGCGTCGGGCGCAACTACGCCGAGCATACCCGCGAGATGGGTGGCGATCCCGACCGCGAGGAGCCGTTCTTCTTCATGAAGCCGGCGGATGCGCTGCTTACCGGCGGTGCCGACATGCCCTATCCGCCCAAGACCGCCGACCTGCATCACGAGATGGAACTCGTCGTCGCGATCGCGAAGGGTGGCACGGACATCGCCGAGGCCGACGCCCTCTCGCATGTCTATGGCTATGCCGCCGGCCTCGACATGACCCGCCGTGACCTGCAGGGCGCAGCCAAGAAGGCGGGCCGGCCCTGGGACATGGGCAAGGGCTTCGACTCCTCCGCGCCGATGGGCGAGATCGTATCAGCGGCCAAGGCCGGTCATCCCGACGCCGGCCTGATCGAGCTCAAGGTCAACGGCAAGGTTCGCCAGACCTCCGACCTCGCCAAGCAGATCTGGAACGTGCCCGAGACCATCGCCTATCTCTCCGGCCTGGTTGCGCTCGCGCCGGGCGACCTGATCTTCACCGGCACGCCGGAAGGCGTCGCCGCGGTGGTGAAGGGCGATGTGCTGGAGGGCGCCATCGCCGGCGTCGGCAGCGTCCGCACCCGCATCGTTTGACCAGAATCCGAAGGAATTCGACCATGCGCCTGACCCCCGAAGCCAGCGGCGTCTTCCCGATCGCCCCGACGCCGTTCATGCCGGACGGCGCGATCGACTGGACCTCGGCCGACAAGCTGTTCGAGTTCTATGCCGGCATCGGCTCGGACGGCATCACCGTGCTCGGCATCATGGGCGAGGCGCCCAAGCTCGAGCCGGAGGAGGCGGTCGGCCTCGTCAAGCGCGCTGTCGCGAAGATGGGCGGCAAGCCGATCATCGTCGGCGTCTCGGCGCCGGGCTTTGCCGCGATGCGCTCGCTGGCGCGCCAGGTGATGGATCTCGGCGCCGGCGGCGTGATGATCGCGCCGCCTTCGAACCTGCGCACCGACGACCAGATCACCGGCTATTATGCCCAGGCCATCGAGGCGATCGGCACCGACATCCCCTTCGTCATCCAGGATTATCCGCTGACGCTCTCGGTGGTGATGACGCCGGCCGTCATCCGCAAGATCATCCAGGACCACCCGTCCTGCGTGATGCTGAAGCATGAGGACTGGCCGGGCCTGGAGAAGATCTCGACGCTCCGCAGGTTCGAGGCCGAGGGCAGCCTGCGCCATGTCTCGATCCTGACCGGCAATGGCGGCATCTTCCTCGATTTCGAGATGGAGCGCGGTGTCGACGGCGCCAATACCGGCTATGCCTTCCCGGAATTGCTGATCGACGTCGTGAAGCTGAGCAAGGCCGGCAAGCGCGACGAGGCGCATGACATCTTCGACGCGCATCTGCCGCTGATGCGCTACGAGCAGCAGCAGGGCGTCGGCCTCGCCGTGCGCAAATACACGATGGTGAAGCGCGGCATCCTCGCCCATGACGCCCAGCGCAAGCCCGGCGCCGCCCTCACCGCCGCGGCGAGGGCCGAGGTCGACTACCTGCTGGCGCGGCTGGCGAAGCGCGACCCGCGGGCCAAGGTCTGAGCGCGAACCGGAACCGACCGCCGTCGCAGACTGCGATCGGGTTGAAACGTCGCGTCATTCCGGACAAGCCGCGAAGCGGCGCAGCTCCGGAATCCATCGAAGGGCGCAGCGCTCTACGATGGATTCCGGCGCTACGCTTCGCTGCGGCCGGAATGACGTAGCGCTAGCTGGCATCCGCCCTGTCGGGACGGCGCAAGCTCATGCGTCCTTGCGGCAGGGCGGCGCAAGATTCAGCCAAAGCCGTGACAGCCGCGTGCGGTCCTGACAGGCGTTGACGGCAGGCGCGGCCAGAGCGGGCGCCCCGCGGAACCGGCGGGCGAGAGGCGAGCGAGGCAAGGCATGGAAGCGGCACTCCCCCTGCGCAAGGCGACGAAGCGCGAATGGATCGGGCTGGCGGTGATCGCGCTGCCTTGCCTGCTCTATGCCATGGACCTGACCGTCCTCAACCTGGCGGTGCCGCATCTCACCGCGGATCTCCGGCCGAGCGCCTCGCAGCTGCTCTGGATCGTCGACATCTACGGCTTCATGGTCGCCGGCGCGCTTGTCACCATGGGCACGCTCGGCGACCGGATCGGCCGGCGCAAGCTGCTGCTGATCGGCGCCGCAGCCTTCGGCCTGGCCTCGATCGTCGCCGCCTTCTCGACCAGCGCGCCGATGCTGATCGCGACCCGGGCGCTGCTCGGCCTCGCCGGCGCGACGCTGGCGCCCTCGACGCTGTCGCTGATCCGCAGCATGTTCGAGGATCCCGACGAGCGCCGCTTCGCCATCGGCATCTGGATCTCCAGCTTCTCGGCCGGCGGCGCCATCGGCCCGCTCGCCGGCGGGCTGCTGCTCGAGCATTTCTGGTGGGGCTCGGTCTTCCTCGCCAATGTCCCGGTGATGGTGCTGCTGCTGATCCTCGGCCCGTGGCTCCTGCCCGAATACAAGGACCCGGATGCCGGCCGCATCGATCTTGCCAGCGCCGGGCTCTCGGTCGTCGCCGTGCTCGCGCTGATCTACGGGCTGAAGCGCATTGCCGAGGACGGTCTCGCCTGGCTGCCGGTTGCGATCATGCTCGCCGGCCTTGCCATCGGCGCCGTCTTCCTGCGCCGCCAGCGTTGGCTCGCCGATCCCTTCGTCGATCTTGGCCTGTTCCGCAGCACGGCCTTCCGCATCGCGCTGACGATCAACATGCTCGCCTTCTTCTTCCTGTTCGGCATCTTCCTGTTCGTCGCGCAGTATCTCCAGCTCGTTGCCGGATTCTCGCCGCTGGTCGCCG
>NZ_JAKFED010000198.1:0-12430 GCF_036675845.1 Allobosea sp.
CTCTCCTCCTCCCGCACGAGCAGGAGAAAGGACATCGGCATCGCGACCGTGAACAGCACGGCCTCGTACATCGTGGTTTTGGCAACCACGGGCAGCACCCCGTCGCCATAGAGCGATGTGACGAACGGAATGACGAAGGCGCGGGCGCCGTAGAAAATGCCGTGACCGACGAAGACGGCGATCGCGATCGGGCGGGACCGGAGCCCTCTCGCAGTCCGGCTGCGGAACAGGACGAGCGCGGTAAGGGCGCAGATGACCGCGATCGGGAGCGAGCCGACATGGTTCCAGAAGATGCTCCCCCAGCTGGTTCCGGCGACGATCCATGACATTCCGAGGGCGGCGAGAAGGGCTGCGCCGAGAATGGGGTGCAACGCCTTGCCGTCCAGCACCAAGGCCCCGTGCAGCAACAGCAGATAGCCGAGCACCATGACGACATTGGCGAGCGCCGAGCCGGACACGCCCGGAAGCATGCTGCGGTTCATCGCAACGACGCAGCCGATGGCGAAGACGCAATAGGCAAGAGCCCAGATACCGAGCTCCCGCGACCGGTGGGCTTGCGCTTTCCGCTCCCAAAGCGTCATCGCGGCCGCGATGAGCAGGGTTCCGATCGTCAGGTACCAGAGGGTCGGAAGGTCCATCGGCGTCGTCGTTAGCGGTGCCCGTTAGCGACTTCAGGCATGGCCGAGCACGTCCCCTCGCCCATGGTGCGGACCTTGTCTGACGCGAAAGAGTTAATTTCCGCTTGTGGGAACCCGTCGCCTCGCTCCCGTTGGCCGTCGGCTGCCACCGAGCGGTGTTCACTCTTCGGTCGCCCCTAAAACCCCCGCCCTGCCAGCTCCGCCTCGGCCTCGGTCACGTAGTCCCGGATCACCGGCACGGCGCTCTTGTGCTGGCCGAGCAGCAGCTGGAAGACCATGTCGCCGCCGATGTCGAAGGAGATCGAGCAGGCGCTGAGATAGAACTCCCACATCCGCGCGAAGCGCTCGCCCATCATCGCGGCGACCTCCTCGCGATGCGCCATGAAGCGCTCGCGCCAGGCTTCCAGCGTCCAGTGATAGTGCCGGCGCCAGAATTCGCAGTCGGACGACCAGAGCCCGGTCTGCTCGACCGCGGCGAAGACCTCCGACAGCGCCGGCGCATAGCCGCCGGGGAAGATGTATTTGTCGAAGAACGGGCCGGTGAAGCCCGGCGGGCCGACGCGGCCGATGCAGTGGACGAGCGCGATCCCGTCCGGCGTCAGGAGGTCGCGGATCTTCTCGAAATATTCGAGGTAATGCGCGACGCCGACATGCTCCATCATGCCGACCGAGACGACCCGGTCGAAGCTGCCGCTGAGCTCGCGATAGTCCTGGTTGACGAAGCTGACGGCATCGCCGACCCCGGCGGCTTCCGCCCGCTTCTCGGCCGCCGCCATCTGGTCGGGCGAGACATTGAGGCCGGTGACCTTCGCCCCGCAGGCCTTGGCCAGATAGATCGAAAGCTCGCCCCAGCCCGAGCCGATATCGAGCACCCGCATGCCCGGCTCGATCCTGAGCTTGGCGGCGAGATGCCGGAGCTTGGCCTTCTGCGCCGCCTCGAGCCCGACCTCGGGGCTGTGCCAGTAGGCGCAGGAATAGGTCATCGTCTCGTCGAGCCAGAGCCGGTAGAAGTCGGTCGGGATGTCGTAATGGTGCTTCACCTTCTTGCCGGCGACGCCGAGCGGGTTGTGCATGCGCAAGCGCCGGAGGCGGAAGCGCAGCTTGCGGACCGCCTGCTGCAGCGGATGCTTGCGGAGCTCCTTGCGCTGCAGCCAGAACAGGCTGAGCAGGTCGTGGATCGACGAGCCGTCCTCGAAATCGACCCGCCCGTCCATATAGCCTTCGGCCAGCGCCAGCTCGGGGTTGAGGAAGATCTCGCGTTCGATCCTGTCGTCGGCAAAGCGCGCCGTGACCTCCGGCGCGATCTTCTGCTGGCCGGCGAAGCTGATCGGGCCGGGGCCGGGCCCGAAGACATGGCGCTTGCCGTCGGGCGTGATCACGGTGAGGCGGCCCTGGCGGACGAACCGCTTCAGGAGCTTGGGTAGCAACAGCATGGTCCCCCCGGCGCATGGATCGTTTGGGGAAGGCTAGGGGCTCCCCTGCCCCAGCGCAAACCGTTCGGGCCAGCCGCCTGCTCCCAAGCGCGCTCCGGCGTGATAGGGCTTTTGCGCCGACGCCTCTCCTGCGCCGGCGCAAAACGGAAAGACCCGATGTCCTGGCGCGATTTCTGGAATGGCGAGCACGCCATCTATGTCTCGGAACGGCACAAGGCGCTGCATTACCGGCGCATCGCCCTCGACCTTGCCGCGCTCGTGCCGTCACCGGACGCGGTGGTGCTCGACCATGGCTGCGGCGAGGCGCTCTCGGCCGATCTCGTCGCTTCGGCCGCCGGCCGGCTGATCCTGTGCGAGGCGGCGCCGAATGTCCGCGACCGCCTGCGGGCCCGCTTCGGCCGCCTTTCCAACCTCGCCGTGGTCTCGCCGGAGGAGGTCGAGGCCCTGCCGGAGGCTTCGCTCGATCTCGTCGTCGCCAATTCGCTGCTGCAATATCTCAGCATCGACGAGCTGAAGCAGCTCCTCGGGCTTTGGCTGGGCAAGCTGGAGCCGGGCGGCCAACTCATCCTCGCCGATGTGATCCCGCCCGATCTCTCGCCGCTGACCGACGCGACCGAGCTGCTCGCCTTCGGCTGGCGCGGCGGCTTCTTCTTCGCCGCGCTGGCGGGGCTCGTCCGCACGGTCTTCTCCGATTATCGCAAGCTCAGGGCCCAGTACGGACTGACCACCTATGACGCCGCCACGATCACCGGCCTGATCGCCGGCGCCGGCTACGAGCAGGTCGCCCCGCACCCGAACTTCGGCCACAACCCGCATCGCATGGCTTTTTCCGCCCGCAAGCCGGCCTGACGACGAGCCCGTCAGCCGCCTTCGCGATCGGCGAAGGAGAAGGATTTGTGGCCGGCGAAGGTGAAGACCATGACGATCAGCGTGGTCACGAGCTGCATCGGCAGATAGGGCAGTCCGGCGACCTTCACGAACAGGTGCATCAGCACGCCGGTGAGCAGGAAGCCGCCGAAGGCGATCAGCCCGAAGCGCCAGCTCGCCTGCGCATGCGAGCGCGTCGCGTCGAAGGTCAGCCAGCGGTTCAGCGTGTAGGAGACCACGGCGCCGAGCGCGAAGCCGGCGAGCGAGGCCGGCACCGGATCGACGCCGCCGAGCTCGACCAGCCCGATCAGCAGGGCGTAATGCGCCACCGCCGTGATCCCGCCCGAGAAGGCATAGGCGACGAGCTGGCGGGGAAGGCGTCGAAGCGGCATCCGGGCAGCCTATAGCCCGGATGCTGAACGGATGCCTACGCCGGATCAGCCCGCATCGCTGCCGGCGAGATTGGCCGGCTTGCCCTCGACCGGCAGGTCGAGGCCCTGCTTCAGCGTGTCGAGATGGTATTCGCGGATGCGGCCATTGCTCGGGTCGCTGACGAAGGCGCTGGCGCCGATGACCGCCAGCGACGGGGTCGGGGTCCTGGCGCCATACTGGCAGTCGAAGGCCGGCACCGCCTCGAAACTCGCCAGCTCCTTCCAGGCCGGGGCGATCTCGTAGATGCGCAGTTTGCCGTCGGGCGTCAGATTGGCGAGGCGCGCGCCGTCGCCGCCGAGCTCGAACTGGCAGGCCGCCTGGCCCTCCGGAACCGGCAGGATATCGGCGCCCGCCAGGCTTTCCGCCGCCGGATCGATGCGCAGCAGCGCGTTGTAGGGGCCTTTCGCGCCGTAATTGCCGACGATGTAGCGCTCGCCCTCGCGCGCCTTGAGCGAGCTGACACGGCGCGCGTCGGGATAGGCGAGCTTGCGGGCATGCCAGGCGCCCTTGCCGCGGCGCGACAGCACCAGCACACCGCCGCCATCGCCTTCGGCACAGCCGAAGACATGCTGGCCCTTGGCTTCGGCATAGCCGTGGAACAGCTTGCAGGAGGCGTCCGCCCGGCCCAAGTCGTTGAAGCTGGCGACGGTCTTCCAGCTCCTGCCCTGCTCCAGGATCTTGCCCTGCTCCAGAATCTGGAAACCGTCAGGCCGCGACGAGGCGCTGCGATCCTCGCCCCTGGCATAGATCGCGTTCGGCACGGAGATCAGCCACTGCCTGCCGCCGAGCGGAACCGCGATGCCGTGCTGCGGCGCCGGGCTCGCCCAGGTAGCGACGACAGGCGCCTTCCCGTGCAGGCTCTTGATCTCGACCAGCACCGCCTTGGGCTCGCTCTTGCCCTCCCAGGGACGCTTGCCGTCATAGAACAGCGCGAGGCGGCCCTTCTTCGAGACGACATGGGCCGGGCGGTCGCCGGTGACGGCGAAGTCCAGCAGCCGGACCTCCTCCTTGTCGATGTCGACATGGTCGCCATGGGATTCGTAGCGCAGGCCGGTATCGAGGATGCGCAGCGTCCCGGCCTCGTCGCCGGTCTTGATCACCACGAAGCGCCCGCCCTCGACGCCGGCGAAACCGGGATTGGCCTTGGGCATGTCGAAACTGTGCGTGACCTCGCCGCTGTCGAGGTCGAGCACGCGCACGACCGGCTTCTCGTGGTCGGCAAAGACGAGCCGGCCGCGCGATACGGCGTGGTCATGCGCGCAGGCGGCCTGCGCACCGAGGCCGCAGGCCAGGGCGGCCGCGGCGAAGCGAAGATGCATCGATCTCTCCTGTGGATGCGTCGTGGCCCCTCACGGCGCCGGGGAGCCGGGGAGCCGGGTGACGAAAGGCGGGAACTCAAAGGATATAATGTAATGTTACAACATAACATTACTGGAGATAGCTCGCTTTGCAAGCGCCTTCTCGTAACCTTTGGAAGGACGACGCCTGGCGCCCAACGCGGCATTCAGCCGGGATTGCTGATCCGTGGCACGGAAGGGTCCCGGCGCGCCGTCTCGATCACGCTGTCGAGCAGGCCCGGGAAGCGCCGGTCGAACTCCTCGCGGCGCAGGCTGATGAAGCGGACCGTCCCCTCCGCCCTCACCCGCGTGATCCCGGCCTCGCGCAATTTGGCGAAGTGGTAGGAGAGCAGCGAGGGCGAGGCGAGTTCGGTGAAGCTGCCGCAGCGCACCTTGTCGACCTCGTCGAACGCCGCGAGCGAGACCAGGATGCCGAGCCGGATCGGATCGCCCAGCGCCGCGAACACGTCGGCCGGCAACACCTCGTCGATATCAGGATGGACGGGCTGCTGTTTCATTACCTCCCACATAGGCGACGGCATCGCTCCTGACAAGTTTCAACGATCTTTGAAATTATGATTGACTCATGGCCTCACGGCACGCATGATTCAACGATCATTGAAATTGTCGGCAACTCCCCACGGAGCGATCTGCCATGGATATCCGCCTTCTCCTGCTGGCCGGCGGCGCCTTCGCCATCGGCACGGGCAGCCTCGTCATCACCGGCATCCTGCCGAACCTCGCCGTCGCGTTCGGCGTCCCGGTCGACACGGCCGGACTGCTGATCTCGGTCTTCGCCATCGCCTACGCCGTCGGCTCGCCGGTGCTTTCGACGCTGCTCGGCAATCTCGACCGGCGGCTCGTCCTGATCGGCTCGCTCACCGTCTTCACCCTCGCCAATCTGCTCGCCGCCTTCACCAGCGATTTCGGCTGGATGATGCTGGCCCGCATCGTCATGGCGCTCGGCGCCGGCGTGTTCATGCCGGCTGCCAATGCGGTCGCCGTGGCGCTGGTGCCGCCGGAGCGCCGGGCGCGCGCGATCGCACTCGTCACCGGCGGCATGACCGTCTCGCTGATTCTCGGCGTCCCGCTCGGCACCGCGGTCGCGACGCTCGGCTGGCATTTCGCCTTCCTGGTCGTCGCCCTGTTCGGCGCCCTCGCCTTGCTCGGCCTGCTTCTCAAGATGCCGGCCGGGCTGCCGCGCGGTACCAACACGCTCGCCGAACGCCTGCAGGTCGCGCGCCGCGGCGACGTGCTGCTCGCGCTCGGCACCACCGCGCTTTGGACGACCGGCGCCTTCACCCTCTACACCTACATCGCGCCCTTCCTCTCGGCCCATGCCGGCATCACCGGCCATTGGCTGAGCGCCACGCTGGTCCTGACCGGCATCGGCGCGGCTCTCGGCAACCAATGGGGCGGCCAGGCCAGCGACCGCTTCGGCCCCGTGCCGACGCTGACCTTCGTGCTCATCCTGCTCGCGGTCGCGCTCGCCTCGGCCTCGCTCGTCGCGGTGACGCTGCCGCCGGCAGTCGCGATCTTCGTCCTGCCCGTCGTGCTGACGGTCTGGAGCGGCGCGGGCTGGGCCGGCCATCCCTCGCAGATGTCGCGGCTCGCCGCGATGGCGCCGGAGGCGACCGTGGTCGCGCTCTCGCTCAACGCCTCGGCGCTCTATGTCGGCATCGCCGCCGGCGCCGCGCTCGGGCAGCAGGTCCTGCGCCACGGCGCCTCCTGGGAGCTCGGCTTCGTCGGCGCCGCCTGCGAGCTCGCAGCGCTCGCTTTGCTGCTGCTCTCGGTGCGGCGACGCCGGGCCGCGGCGCGCAAGGCCACGCTCGTCAGCGAGATCGCCGTCGCGCCGCCTGCGCGCTGAGCAATGCCGGGCGGTTCGGTCCCTGCCTCCACCCGGCATCGTTCAGGCGTTTGCATCGACAGGTTCGCTTCATGGCGAACCTGTCCTCACATCCCAGCCGGACGAGCGTCGAAATCAACTCCGCACTTCGAACACCATGTTGAACGGCGTCTCGCTCGAACGGCGGAAATGCGAGAAGCCGGCGTCGAGCGCGACCTTGCGCAGCCGCATCTCGCCGGCCTGGGCGCCGAGCCCGAGCCCGACCTCCTGCGACAGCGAGGCCGGCGTGCAGATCATCGTCGAGGCGCCGTAGAAGATCCGGCCGACCGGATTGAGATTGTCCTTGAGATGGTCGTGGGCGAAGGGCTCGACGATCATCCAGGTGCCGTCCTCGGCCAGCGTCTCCCTGACATGGCGGCCGGCCCCGACGGGGTCGCCCATGTCGTGCAGGCAATCGAACATCGCCACGAGATCGTATTTCTTCGCCGGGAAATCCTTGGCCGTGGCCTTCTCGAAGACGATCCGGTCGCCGACGCCGGCCTCCTCGGCCGCCTCGCGCGCCTTCTCGATCGAAGGTCCGTGATAGTCGAAGGCGAAGAAGCGCGATTTCGGATAGGCCTGCGCCATCAGGATGGTCGAGGCGCCATGGCCGCAGCCGACATCGGCGACGACCGCGCCCTTCTCGAGCTTCGCCTCGACGCCCTCGAGCGCCGGGATCCAGCTCGTCTTCAGATTGGCGTTGTAGCCGGGGCGGAAGAAGCGCTCGGTGCCGCGGAACAGGCATTTGCTGTGCTCATGCCAGCCGAGGCCGGCGCCGGTCCGGAACACCTGTTCGATCTTGGGCTCGTCGACCCACATGGACTGCACGATCTCGAAGGCCCCGGCGAAGAAGGCCGGGCTGCCTTCCTCGGCGAAGGTCATGGCCTGCTCGGGCGAGAGGCTGAACCGATCCGTCTTCTCGTCATAGTCGATATACTCGGCCGCGGCCTGGGCCGAGAGCCATTCGCGGATATAGCGTTCCTTGACGCCGGTGCGGCTGGCGAGTTCAGACGCGGTGACCGGATTGCCGTCCCCCATCGCCTTGTAGAGGCCGAGCTGATCGCCGAGCACGATCAGCGAGCCGGTGACGCAGGCTCCGACGTCCCCGACGAGGCGTCCCACCAGTGCATCGAGCTTTTGCGGATCGGGTTGACGCATGACCATGCTCCTCTGGTTGGGCGTGGCCGGGTCAGTCGCGAACCGGCTCGACGCCATCGCGGAAGCGGCAATGCTATACCTGCGGCAGGTCCTCGCAAAGCGGCAAGGCGGCTGCCCTCCCGCCCTTTCGCGAGCGTTTTCCAGCAAACCCGCCGTCTCAGCCGGCGGCGCGCGGCGGCGGGTCCTCCCGGCGGGCCACCCGCAGCACGAGGTAGCCCGCCAGGCCCGAGAGCAGCGAGCCGGCGAGGATCCCGTATTTCACCCGCGCCTGCATGGCCGGGTCCTCGAAGGCGAGCAGGCCGATGAACAGGCTCATGGTGAAGCCGATGCCGCAGAGCAGCGCCACGCCGACCATCTGGCTCCAGCTCGCATTGGCCGGCAGGTCGGCCCAGCCCTTGCGCTCCATCAGCAGGACCGAGCCCAGCACCCCGATCAGCTTCCCGAAGAACAGGCCGGCGGCGACGCCGACCGCCAGCATGTCGCCCAGCACCTCGGGCGAAAGCCCGGAGAACGAGACGCCGGCGTTGGCGAAGCCGAAGATCGGGACGACCAGGAAGGCGACCGGCAGATGCAGACGGTGTTCGAGGCGATGCAGCGGCGAGTGCGCCGGGTCGGCCTCGGGCTTCGCGGGCGTGACCCGGATCGGGATGGTCAGCGCCAGCAGGACGCCGGCGACCGTGGCATGCACGCCCGAGATCAGGGTCAGCACCCACAGGGCGAGGCCAAGGGCGAGATAGGCCGGCAGCTTCTGGTGGCCGAGGCGGTTCAGGCCGCAGAGCGCGCCGAACACGACGACACCGCCCAGCAGGGCGTAGATATTGAGATCGGCCGTATAGAACAGCGCGATGATGACGACCGCGCCGAGATCGTCGATGATCGCCAGCGCCGCCAGGAAGACCTTGAGCGAGCCCGGCACCCGCGAGCCGAGCAGCGACAGCACCCCGAGCGCGAAGGCGATGTCGGTCGCGGCTGGAATCGCCCAGCCGCGCAGCGCCGACGGGTCGGCCCGGTTGAAGGCGATGAAGATCAGCCCTGGAACGACCATTCCGCCGAGGGCCGCTGCGCCGGGCAGGATCCGGCGTGACCAGCTCGAAAGCTGCCCGTCGAGCATCTCGCGCTTGATCTCGAGCCCGACGAACAGGAAGAACAGCGCCATCAGCGCGTCATTGATCCAGTGCAGCAGGCTGAGCGGCCCGATATAGAGCTTCAGGGCGGCGAAATAGCTCGAAGCCAGCGGCGAGTTGGCGATGACGATGGCAACCAGCGCGGCGGCCATCAGGACGAGACCGCCGGCCGATTCGCTCTCGACGAATTTGCGAAGGGTGGTGTCGGGCTTGCGGGCGCCGATGGAACCGCTCATCGACGCTGCCCCTTGTCCGGGGCGATGACGGAATTGCGGACAAAAGCGCGGCGCGCACGCAGGAGGCGCGCCCGGGTGGTCGGGATCATTGCTGCAGGTCTCCTCGCACTGGCGGCCCGACCAGTGCAGTAACCTGCCCGCCCGACCTTCGCGGCGGAGCACCCGGGGCCTCTATCGCATCGATGGCGCCGGCTCGCAACCATCGCCGGGGCGTTCCGGCCCGTATGCGCCGGCTGGAAGGCTGCCGCCGGCGCCCTCGCGCGCCTTCCTCCTGTGCACGCCTGCGCCTTCTCGCGCTTTCTGCTTCCCCCCGCCGCCGCTCCCGTCTATAGCGAGCGCCTAGCATTCATTCAGGCGCTGCCCGGCCCCGTTCGCTTCGATCGGACGGTCGTGCGCGCCCGCACGGAACCGGTCGAGCCATGCCCAAGCGCACAGACATCAAGACGATCCTGATCATCGGCGCCGGCCCCATCATCATCGGCCAGGCCTGCGAATTCGACTATTCCGGCACCCAGGCCTGCAAGACGCTGAAGGCGGAGGGCTACCGCATCGTCCTGGTCAACTCGAACCCGGCGACGATCATGACCGATCCGGAGCTCGCCGATTCGACCTATGTCGAGCCGATCACGCCGGAGATCGTCGCCAAGATCATCGAGAAGGAGCGCAACGTCCTGCCCGGCGGCTTCGCCCTGCTGCCGACCATGGGCGGCCAGACCGCGCTGAACTGCGCGCTCTCGCTGCAGAAGATGGGCGTGCTGGAGAAGTTCGACATCGAGATGATCGGCGCCACCGCCGATGCCATCGACAAGGCCGAGGACCGCGAGCGCTTCCGCGAGGCGATGACCAAGATCGGCCTCTCCACCCCGCGCTCGCACCATGTGAAGTCGCTCGGCGCCGCGCTGGACGCCCTCGAGGATATCGGCCTGCCGGCGATCATCCGCCCCTCCTTCACCATGGGCGGCACCGGCGGCGGCATCGCCTACAACAAGGGCGAGTTCATCGACATCGTCGAGCGCGGCATGGACGCCTCGCCGACCAGCGAGGTCCTGATCGAGGAGAGCGTCCTCGGCTGGAAGGAGTACGAGATGGAGGTTGTTCGGGACAAAGCCGACAACTGCATCATCGTCTGCTCGATCGAGAACATCGACCCGATGGGCGTCCATACCGGCGATTCGATCACCGTCGCGCCGGCGCTGACGCTGACCGACAAGGAATACCAGATCATGCGCGACGCCTCGCTGGCGGTGCTGCGCGAGATCGGCGTCGAGACCGGCGGCTCGAACGTCCAGTTCGCCGTCGACCCGGTGACCGGCCGGATGATCGTCATCGAGATGAACCCGCGCGTCTCGCGGTCTTCCGCCTTGGCGTCAAAAGCGACCGGCTTCCCGATCGCCAAGGTCGCGGCGCGGCTCGCCGTCGGCTACACGCTCGACGAGATCGAGAACGACATCACCGGCGGCGCGACGCCGGCCTCCTTCGAGCCGACCATCGACTATGTCGTCACCAAGATCCCGCGCTTCGCCTTCGAGAAGTTCCCCGGCTCCGAGCCGACCCTGACCACGGCGATGAAGTCGGTCGGCGAGGCGATGGCGATCGGCCGGACCTTCCAGGAATCGCTGCAGAAGGCGCTGCGCTCGCTCGAGACCGGCCTCGACGGCCTTGACGAGATCGAGGTCGAAGGCCTCGGCCATGGCGACGACAGGAATGCCGTCAAGGCGGCCCTCTCGACCCCGACGCCCGACCGCATCCTGCATGTCGCCCAGGCGATGCGCCTCGGCTTCACCGACGAGCAGATTCATGAGAGCTGCAGGATCGACCCCTGGTTCCTCGCCCAGATGCGCGGCATCGTCGAGACCGAGGAGAAGATCCGCGTCCACGGCCTGCCGCAGACGCCGATCGCCTTCCGGCAGGTCAAGGCGATGGGCTTCTCCGACAAGCGCCTCGCCGCCGTCGCCGGCAAGAGCGAGCAGGAAGTGAAGGCGCTGCGCCGCTCGCTCGACGTGCGCCCGGTGTTCAAGCGCATCGACACCTGCGCCGCCGAGTTCGCCTCGCCGACGGCCTATATGTACTCGACCTATGCGATGCCCTTCGCCGGCGCCCCGGCCGACGAGGCGCTGCCCTCTTCCGCCAAGAAGGTCGTCATCCTCGGCGGCGGCCCCAACCGCATCGGCCAGGGCATCGAGTTCGACTATTGCTGCTGCCATGCCTGCTACGCGCTGCGCGATGCCGGCTACGAGACCATCATGGTCAACTGCAACCCCGAGACGGTCTCGACCGATTACGACACCTCGGACCGGCTCTATTTCGAGCCGCTGACCGCCGAGGACGTGCTCGAGATCCTCGAGACCGAGAAGCAGGCCGGCACGCTGCACGGCGTCATCGTCCAGTTCGGCGGCCAGACGCCGCTGAAGCTGGCGCATGCGCTGGAAGAGGCCGGCATCCCGATCCTCGGCACCTCGCCCGACATGATCGACCTCGCCGAGGACCGCGACCGCTTCAAGCGCCTGCTCGACAAGCTCCAGCTCAAGCAGCCGAAGAACGGCATCGCCTATTCGGTCGAGCAGTCGCGGCTGATCGCGGCCGAACTCGGCCTGCCCTTCGTGGTCCGGCCCTCCTATGTGCTCGGCGGCCGCGCCATGGAGATCATCCGCGACGAGACCCAGTTCGAGAACTACCTGCTCGGCACGCTGCCGAGCCTGATCCCCTCCGAGGTCAAGGCCAAGTACCCGAACGACAAGACCGGCCAGATCAACACCGTGCTCGGCAAGAACCCGCTGCTCTTCGACCGCTATCTTTCGGATGCGATCGAGGTCGACGTCGACTGCCTCTGCGACGGCAAGGACGCCTTCATCGCCGGGATCATGGAGCATATCGAGGAGGCCGGCATCCATTCCGGCGATTCCGCCTGCTCGCTGCCGCCGCGTTCGCTCTCGCCTGAGACCATCGCCGAGCTGGAACGCCAGACCCGCGCCATGGCCCTGGCGCTCGATGTCGGCGGGCTGATGAACGTGCAGTACGCCATCCAGAACGGCGTCATCTACGTGCTCGAGGTCAATCCGCGCGCCTCGCGCACGGTGCCCTTCGTCGCCAAGGTCATCGGCAAGCCGATCGCCAAGATCGCGGCGCGGCTGATGGCCGGCGAGAGCCTCGCCGGCTTCGGGCTGAAGCAGGAGAAGCTCGACCATGTCGGCGTCAAGGAGGCGGTCTTCCCCTTCGCGCGCTTCCCCGGCGTCGACGTGCTGCTCGGGCCGGAGATGCGCTCGACCGGCGAGGTCATCGGCCTCGACCGCTCCTTCGACGTCGCCTTCGCCAAGAGCCAG
>NZ_JAKFED010000059.1:0-12422 GCF_036675845.1 Allobosea sp.
AAACCGCGATGGCCCCCGCCGCTCCGGCAATGGAGCCGGCGGCTCGCGATCTCGTCGCCGCCCCGGGCAAGGCGCGGCTGCGCCCGGCGCCGGCGGCCGAGACCGAGATCTGGGCCCTGGACGGCAGCACGCCGGGGCCGACCCTGCGCATCAGGCAAGGCGAGACGCTGCGGCTCAATCTGCACAACCGCACCGACAAGCCGCTCTCGCTGCACTGGCACGGCCTGCGTCACGACAACGCCATGGACGGCGTCGGCGGCTTCAGCCAGGAGCCGATCGCGCCCGGCGCACGCTTCGAATACCGGCTGACGCCCCGCGATTCCGGCAGCTACCTCTACCGGCCGCTGCTGCTCGGCGGCTCCTCGGAACCGGCCGGGCGCGGGCTTGCCGGCATGCTGGTCGTCGAGGAAAGGGAACCGCCGGCGGTCGATCTCGACCTGCCCGTGCTGGTCGGCGACTGGCTGCTCGGCGACGATCACAAGCTCCTGCCCTTTTCCGGCTCCGGACCGGAGGGCGCCGCGGCCGGCCGGCTCGGCAGCTGGCTCACGGTCAACGGCAAGCCGCCACCCGGGCGCGTCGCCCTGCCGCCGGGCTCCCGCGTCCGGCTGCGGCTGGCCAATGCCTGCAATGCGCGGATCATGCGGCTGCGCTTCGACGGTCTCAAGGCCTTCGTCGTCGCGGTCGACGGCCAGCCGACCGAGACCTTCGAGCCGGTGCGGGCGCAACTGCCCTTCGCGCCCGGAACCCGCTACGACGTGATCTTCGACATGCCCGAGGAGATCGGCGCGAGCGCCAGCGTGACGGCGCTGATCGGCCCCGGCCTGCAACTGGTGCGCTTCGTCAGCGAAACCGGCACCGCGAAGACGAACCGTGCCAGCGCCGACGCGATCACCGCGCTGGCGCCGAACCCGGCGTTGCCGGCGGCGGTGCGCCTGCAGGATGCGACCCGGGCCGACATCCTGATCGAAGGCGGCGCAAAGGGCGCAAAGATCGGGGCGGACAACAAACTCGATCTGGCCGGCCTCGACCTGGCGCGGCCGTGGAGCGTCAACGGCGCGATCGGCGATCCTCAAGCCAAGCCGCTGCTCAGCGTCCGGCGCGGCACGCCGCTGGTGATCGGCATCACCAACAAGACCGGGTTCCTGCAGCCGCTGCATGTCCATGGCCACAGCTTCCGGCTGCTGCATCCGCTCGACGATGGCTGGGAGCCCTATTTCCTCGACACGGTGCAGATTCCGGAAGGCAAGCGCCTGCACATCGCCTTCATCGCCGACAATCCCGGCCGCTGGCTGATCTCCTCGACGGTGCTGGAGCGCTTCGACCTCGGCCTCTGGACCTGGTTCGAGGTGACCTGAGCGGGCCGGAGCAGTGCACAATCCGGCACGAGCCCTTTCCGTTCAGGTGATTCCGGCCGAACGGAGCGCGCTAGAGTGGATTTCGATCTGACCGACCCGTCATTGCGAGTGCAGCGAAGCAATCCAGAAGGGCTCGCTCTACGTCCCCCTGGTTTGCTTCGTCGCTTCGCTCCTCGCAATGACGGAAAGGTGTTTCACTCAGCTCGAAATCCGATCTGGAGCACGCGCCCGCCCCGAAGCTGTCGAGGCAAGCGAGCGCCCCCCGACTTGAGAGGCGCTCGCCTCATGGTCATTCGATGATGTGAACGACGCGGCGGCTCGACGGCTCGACCAGCACCACGTTGTCATCGGTGTAGACGTAGCGGTACTTGCTGACCGTCGGACCCCAATCGTCCGGAACCTCCTGGAGCTCGACGTCGGCCGGCAGTGTCGCTCCCACTATGACCTTCTCCTTGATCATTGTGGGTTTGACCTTCTCCTTGACCACGTATTCCCTGATACGGGTCTGCTCGGGCTGGCCAATGGTTATGCTGACCTGGGCCAAGGCGGCGGCACTCACGGCCAGGACGGCCGCGACGCCGGATCCGAGAATGGTAAGCTTCATAGCTTGTCCTCCGCTTGCGCGCCGAGGGCCGGCGCGACTGACGAAAAACGCCATCCTGCCCTCAATGGTTCCGGTGCGCCTGCGATGCGGAATGGGCTCGGATCGAGCCCTTGCTGCCGCATGGCGGTGGGGCGCATATCGGGGGGACGACCGGCGCGGAACTCGCGCATCGTCCATAGGCGTGCTTCAGCATTCAGCCGGCAACATCAACGACATGACCATGGCCTCCCTGTCGAGGCGCAACGCCACCCGCAACGACAAAGTCGCAATGAGCGACCTCTCGGCCGCGCTCATAGCCCACCCCTCATCTACTGGGCAATTGAACCCCGAGCCTAGCGGATCTCGACCTCGCGGCCGAGCAGGCGGGCGAGCTGCTTCAGCCGCCCGGCGACGCGCTGGCTCGCCAGCGCGCGGAACTCCCGCGGCAGGCTCAGCACGAGGCGACGATCGACGCAGATAAGCGTCGTCTGCGACAGGATGCCGGGCATGCCGGCCGAGATCAGATAGGCGACGCGGAAGATCGCCGCGAGAACATGCGCGCGCTCGAGCACACGCGGCGTCAGCAGCCGCCGCAGCCCCTCGGCGGCCGGGGCGACGCCCTTCAGCCCGGCATAGCGGTAGAAGGCGGTCAGCGAGAGGAAGGCGCGCCCGGCATGGTCGACGCCGCTGAACGGGGCATGGGCGATGACGTTGAGGGTCTGCTCGCCGCGATAATCGGGATGGGCGCGCCAGCCGATGTCGGAGAGCAGGCAGGCGGCCGTTTGCAGGCGCTTCAGCGCCGGATCGTCGCCGGGATAGGCGCCGTCGAGCAGTTTCTCGGTCCAGGCGATCAGGTCGGCGGCGTGGCGCGGGTCGCGGGCGCGCAGCTGGTTGTAGTCCTGGGCGCCGCGCAGCAGCGCGTCGGCGGTCCGCTCCGACGTCGCCAGTTGTTCATGCATCAGCCCCTCGCGCACGCCGTGGGCCGAGATCACCACATTGCGCGGGCGGCCACGCTTGATCAGCTGATCGAGCACGAGGGCGCCATAGGCGAGCAGCGGCCGGCGGGCGGAGGAGATCGCCTCGATCGATTCGAGCATGGCGGCGTCGGCCCGCTCGACCAGGCGGACGAACTCGCTCGCCTCGCGCGCCGACACCGTGTAGCCGTGCATGACGTTGAGCGGGTAGCCCGACTGGCGCTGGTGCAGCGTCGCCAGCGCCCGCCAGGTGCCGCCGACGGCGAAGAAGTCGCGGCCGCGCATGGCAGCGAGCTGCGGATGATGGTCGAGATCGTCGCGGACGATCTTCTCGGCCGCCCTGATCGAGCTCTTCGAGCGGTCCATCAGGGCCAGCCCCCCGAGCGGCAGGCTGATGCCCTCCCCGACCGTGTCGCCGTCGACGGCGGCAAGCTCGAGCGAGCCGCCGCCGAGGTCGCCGACGACGCCATTGGGCCTGTCGAAGCCGGAGATGACGCCGAGCGCCGAGAGATAGGCCTCGCGCCCGCCCGAGATCAGCTCGATCGGCTGGCCGACGGCGGCCTCCGCCCTTGCGATGAAATCAGGGCCGTTGGAGGCGTAGCGCGCCGCCGCCGTGGCGATGACGCGCAATTGCGCGACATGCATCGCCTCGCACAGGATGCGGAAGCGCACCAGCGCGCCCAGCGCCTTGTCGACGGCGTCGGCGGCGAGCATGCCGGTCGTCGCGACCTGGCGGCCGAGCCCGGCCATCTCCTTCTCGTTGAAGACCTGTCCCGGCGCCCGCGACAGGTTCTCGTAGACGACGAGGCGGACCGAATTCGAACCGATATCGATGATCGCGACGGTATCGTCGAGGCTGAGGCGGCCCTGCGCCTGCTCAGGCCTTCTTGCCGGAACGGCGGGAAAGGCTGCGAGGGCTCGAACTAGAGAGGGATTTTCCACGACCTGACAGGCTCGGATTCGTCATGAAGTAATTATGGGCGTTGAACGACTCTTCGGCCGACGGCGGGACAATGCGGCGCGAGCCGCCATCGGGCAAGATGGTCCAGCTCTGTTCGTTGTCGAGAAAATTCGCCAGCATGATCTGTTCGAGCATCTGCTGGTGCACGGTGGGGTTGAGGATCGGCGTCAGCGCCTCGACGCGGCGGTCGAGGTTGCGCGGCATGAGGTCGGCCGAGGAAATGTAGAGCTTTGCCTTGGGAGAAGGCATGCCGTGGCCGGCTCCGAAGGCATAGACACGGGTGTGCTCGAGGAAGCGCCCGACGATCGACTTGACCCGGATATTGTCGGAGAGGCCGGGGACGCCGGGCCGGAGGCAGCAGATGCCGCGCACGACGAAATCGATCTGCACGCCGGCCTGGCTGGCATCGTAGAGGGCATCGATGATCTCGGGATCGACGAGCGAGTTGCACTTGCCCCAGATCGCGCCCCTGCGGCCGGCCCTCACATGCGCGACCTCCTCGGCGATGTCGTCGAGCAGGCGCTTCTTCAGGTCGACCGGCGAGACCGCCATGCGCTCGAGCTCGGCCGGCTCGGCATAGCCGGTGATGAAGTTGAAGATGCGCGCCACGTCCTGCGCCATCACCGGATCGGCGGTGAAGAAGGAGACGTCGGTGTAGATGCGCGCCGTGATCGGATGATAATTGCCGGTCGCGATATGGCAGTAGGTGACGAGCTGGCCAGCCTCGCGGCGCACCACCATCGAGAGCTTGGCATGCGTCTTGAGCTCGATGAAGCCGTAGACCACCTGGACGCCGGCGCGCTCCAGATCCTTGGCCCAGCGGATGTTCGCCTCCTCGTCGAAGCGGGCCTTGAGCTCGACCAGCGCCGTCACCGACTTGCCCGCCTCGGCCGCCTCGGCCAGCGCCTGCACGATCGGCGAGTTCGACGAGGTGCGGTAGAGCGTCTGCTTGATCGCCACGACATTGGGATCGCGCGCCGCCTGCTGCAGGAACTGCACGACGACGTCGAAGCTCTCATAGGGATGGTGGACGATCAGGTCCTTCTGGCGGATGGCGGCGAAGCAGTCGCCGCCATGCTCGCGGATGCGCTCGGGAAAGCGGGCATTGTAGGGCTTGAACTTGAGGTCCGGCCGGTCGACGCCGACGAGCTGCGAGAGCTCGTTGAGGCCGATCATGCCGTCGACGATGACGATCTCGTCAAGGTCGACCTTGAGCTCGCGCACGATCAGCTGGCGCAGATGGTTCGGCGTGCCGGCATGCAGCTCCAGGCGGATGACGACACCGCGGCGGCGCTGCTTCAGCATGGTCTCGAAGACGCGGACCAGATCCTCGGCCTCCTCCTCGATGTCGAGATCGGAGTCGCGGATGATGCGGAAGGAGCCGGTGCCCTTGACCTCGTAGCCGGGGAAGAGCTTGCCGATGAACAGCGAGACCAGATCCTCCAGCATGATGAAGCGCTGCAAGCCCTCGCGCGCCAGATCGGGCACCTCGATGAAGCGGTCGATCTTGCCCGGGACGCGGATCAGCGCGTCGAGCGCGCGGCCGTCGCTGATGCGCTCCAGCGCGAGCGCCAGGCTGAAGCCGAGATTGGGGATGAACGGGAAGGGATGAGCCGGGTCGATCGCCAGCGGCGTCAGCACCGGGAAGACATAGTGCAGGAAGCGATCCTCCAGCCAGATCCGCTCCTGCGGGCCGATATCGGCCGGCTTGAGCAGAACGATGCGGTTGTCCTGCAGGTCCTGCCTGAGCTCGACCCAGCGCGTCTGCTGATCCCGGGTCAGGTCCGAAACCGCGGCGCCCAGCGCGACGAGCTGCTCGGCGGGGCTCAGCCCGTCCTGGCTCGGCGTCACCACGCCGGCCTTGAGCTGCTCGCGCAGGCCGGAGACCCGGACCATGAAGAACTCGTCGAGGTTGTTGGCCGAGATCGACAGAAAGCGCAGCTGCTCCAGCAGCGGGTGGTTGCGGTTGGAGGCCTCCTCCATCACCCGGCGGTTGAACTGCAGCCATGACAGCTCGCGATTCATGAAACGCTGCGGCGACTGGCGCAGCGCGTGGTCCATGGTGAGCGCCGCGACCTCGGGCGCCGGCGTCGCCGCCCGTGAAGCCGCCGCTATGGCCAGATCCTGGTTCATTCGCCTTGCCCTCGCCGCCGCTCTTGCCACTGTCGATCCTGTAGCTGTCATCTATGTCGTTTTGCCGTCGGACCAGGAGCCGGATCCGATCAGATTGCCCAGCAATCCGACCGGCGCGTTCCCTGTGGCCGACGCGCCCCTCGTCAAGGCATCCTAGCGTAACGTTTCGATGACATTCGAGGTCCAATGCCAAGGTCCAATGCCATGAGCATGTCTCTCGACGGGGATCTCTCGGGGGCGCGTCATGCGATCCTGGCATGACCTGCGGCCCGCTGCCGCAATTGTAGCCAGATGGGCCCGGAAGCCTTGCGCCGACCCCTGCTCTCCTGTTTGGTCGCATGCGAATCCCGCATGCCGCACCAGACATTTCCAGAGAACGATCTTGTCAGAACCCTCTTCCGCCACCGACCATGACGACATCGTCTACCCTTCGGCCGTGCCCTTCGTACTGGCGCATCTGGCCTGTTTCGGCGCGCTCTGGAGCGGCGTGACCGCGGCCTCGCTCTGGCTCTGCTTCGGGCTCTACTGGCTGCGCATGTTCGCCGTCACCGCCGGCTATCACCGCTATTTCTCGCACCGTTCCTACAAGACCAGCCGCGCGATGCAGTTCATCCTCGCCTTCCTCGCCCAGAGCACGGCGCAGAAGAGCGTGATCTGGTGGGCCTCGAAGCACCGGCACCACCATCGCTTCGCCGACACCGAGCACGATGTGCACTCGCCGGTGCAGACCTCGTTCTTCTATTCGCATGTCGGCTGGATCTTCAGCCGCCAGCATCATGAGTTCGACGATTCCACCGTCTCCGACCTGACGCGCTTCCCGGAACTCGCCCTGCTGCACCGTTTCGAGCTGGCGCCGGCGATCCTGCTCGCCCTCGCCTGCTTCGCCATCGACGGCTGGCCCGGCCTGTTCGTCGGCTTCTTCGTCTCGACCGTGCTGGTCTATCACGGCACCTTCTGCATCAACTCGTTGGCGCATGTGCATGGCGACAAGCACTATGTCACCGGCGACGAGAGCCGGAACAATTGGTGGCTGGCGATCATCACCATGGGCGAAGGCTGGCACAACAACCACCACGCCTATCAGTACAGCGTGCGCCAGGGCTTCCGCTGGTGGCAGTGGGACCCGACCTATTATCTGATCCTCGGCCTCTCGAAGCTGCGCCTGGCCTGGGACCTGAAGGCGCCGCCGCAGGCGATCATCGACCGCTCGCAGGCCCTGCCGCCGCGCGTGATCGAGCGCTCGGCCGAGCGGCTGGCCGCCTCGGTGCCAGTCGACCGCATCGTCCAGGCGCTGCGCGAGGCCTATTCCAGCGCGCCGGGACTGCCGGAGCTGCATCTGCCCGAGCTCAACCTGCCGACGCTGACCCTGCCGGAGCTGCGCGAGGCGCTGGCCGCGCTGCAGGCCCGCGCCAGCGATATCCAGGCCCGCGCCGGCGAGCGCCTGCACGCCATGCAGCTCCAGGCCCATGAGGCCATGGCGCAGTGGCACATGCCGGCGCTGCCGAGCCGCGAGGAGCTGACCGAGAAGGCGGCGGCGATGTTCGTCAAGACGCCGTCGCTCGACGCCATCGCCGCCCGCGCGCACGACATGGTGCTGGAAGCGATCCACGCCCGGCTGATCGACGCGCCGACGGGTGCAGGCGCGAAGGCCTGAGCCTATTCCGGCGGGAACAGGCTGGCGGCGACCTCGCTCGCCATGGCCCGGGTGACGCGGCGGCCGCGCTCGAGCGAGAGCCGGTCGATGGCGTCGACCAGGTCGCGCGCGGCGGCGAAGGAACGCTCCATGCGCAGCGCCAGCGCCTCGATCGTGCCGGTGTCGACGATCAGCTGACGGTCGACGAAGAGCTTGACGAGCAGCGCCCGCAGCAGGGCGTCGTCGGGCGCGGCGATCTCGGCGGCGGGCGCGAGGCGCAGGCGCGAGAGCAGGTCCGGCACGCCCAGCCCCCATTGCTCAGGCGGCGTGCGCGCCGTCAGCAGGACGAAGCCGCCGCGGGCCTTGACGGCGTTGAGCAGGTGGAAAAGCGCCCGCTCGTCGAGCAGGCCGCCATCGCAATCCTCGACGACCAGCGCCCCGCCGGAGGCCAGATGCGGCACCTGGCCTTCGCCGATCTCGCTGGCAGGTATCGTCCAGGCATGGGCGCGCGCGGCCCAGATCGCGGCGAGATGGGTCTTGCCGGAGCCCGCCGGCCCGACCAGGCGCAGCCAGGCGTCCGGCCAGGCGGGCCAGCTCTCGACCAGCCCATAGGCCTGCTCGTTGGAGGGGCCGACGAGGAAGTCCTCGACACCGTGCCGGCTGTCGACCGGCAGGTCGAAAGCGAGCTGGCGCGGCCGGCGCGGCGGCTCAGCGCCCGGCATGGCGGCTCGGGCTGGTCTCGGCCGGCTTCTCGACGTCGCCGCCGTGATAGAGGTTGCTGCCGAGATATTGTCGCAAGGCGAAGCGCATCAGCACGCCGATGATGGCCGCCAGCGGCACGGCGAGCAGCAGTCCGACGAAGCCGAAGAGCGAGCCGAAGGCGAGCAGCGCGAACATCAGCCAGACCGGATGGACGCCGATCGAGTTGCCGACCAACTTCGGCTGCAGGATGTTGCCTTCGATGAACTGGCCGGCGGCGAAGACGCCGAGCGTCGCCAGCGGCATGGTCCAGTCCGGCCAGAACTGCACGATCGCGACGCCGACCGAGAGCACGAGCCCGGTCAGCGAACCCACAAAGGGGATGAAGGAGAGAAAGCCGCTGATGATGCCGATCAGCGCCCCGAAATTCACCCCGAGCAGCGACAGGCCGATCGCGTAGAAGAGGCCGAGCAGCAGGCAGACCAGCGCCTGCCCGCGCAGAAAGCCGGCGATCGCGGCATCCATCTCGCGCAGCAGGCCGCGGATGGTCTCGCGATGCTCGAGCGGCAGCCAGCCATCGACGGTCGTGACCATATAATCCCAGTCGACCAGCAGGTAGAAGGCGATGACCGGCGTCAGCACCAGCAGCGAGAACACGCCGATGATCGCCGTGCCGCCGGACCAGAGCGATTGCAGCAGGCCGCCGGCCCATTTGGTGGCCTCGCCGACGAGGTTGCCGAGCGAGCTCTGCGCGTCCGCGGCGAGCTTGGCCCCGCCGAAGCGCTCGAGCAGCGGCGCGCCGCGCTCCATGACCAACGCCTGCAGCTTCGCGGCGTCGGCCGGCAGGCGCGCCACCAGGTCGGCGAGCTGCTGGCTCAGCAATGGCACCAGCAGGACGAGGCCGAGCACGAAGACCAGCAGGAAGATGCAGAGGATGACGATGGTCGCCGCGAGCCGGCGCATGCCGAGCCGCTCCAGCCGGTCGGCCAGCGGATCGAGCAGATAGGCCAGCGCCAGCGCCGCGATGAACGGCAGCAGCACGTCGCGCAGAAGCAGCAGGGCCAGGATGACGGCCGCGAGCGCGAGCGCCCAGAAGGCCAGTTGACGCTGAAAACTCATCCGCCCGTCCTGTACCCGTCCCAACGTGCTTTCCGTGTGACCGGAATCGGCCGAACGGTCAGGCTTCGCGCCAACTCACCATGCTGGAGCATGTTTCGACCGGCCAGCCCGGCACCCCGAGAATAAGCGCGTCCCGGCCGGGTTCCAAGCTCACGCCGCCATGTGGCGCAGCCAGAAGGCGAGGTAGGCTGCCATCGAACCGACCGTCAAGAGCGCGACGGCGAGCTGGGCGACCGGGATCGCGGCGCCGATGTCGAGCCCGAAGGCGCGCGAGCCCAGCATCAGCGCCGCGAACATCAACTGCGCCGCCGTGTTGAGCTTGCTGACCACGAAGGGCGCGATCTCGACCGGCTTCGCCATCAGCCAGGACAGGATCACGGCCGTGACGATCATGATGTCGCGCGAGACCACCAGGATGACGAGCCAGGCCGGCACCGCGCCGACCAGAGCCAGCGTGATGTAGATCGAGACGATCAGCGCCTTGTCGGCGACCGGATCGAGATAGGCGCCGAGCTCGCTTCCCATATCGAAGCGCTTGGCGATGAAACCGTCGATCGCGTCGGAGACGCCCGCTGCCACGAACAGCACGAAGGCCGCCAGCCAGCGTTCGTTGATGATCATCACGATCACCAGAGGGACGAGGATCAGTCGGCCGATGGTGATCAGGTTCGGAAGCGTCATCGCCAGGATCTGTCGCCACGATTCGTCGCCGGGATTACGACTGAAGGCTAATCCATTCGCTGGACAACTGCGAAACGCTTTCCGGGAAGGGCTGCTCCCGGCTTGCCAGCCGGGCCGCCCTTGCCTATCGCTCGCGGCAAAGCAAGGAGCGCGGTTCATGACCAAGACAGGCGGCAACGGGCTGACCTATGCGCAGGCAGGCGTCGACATCGATGCCGGCAACGCCATGGTCGACGCGATCAAGCCCCTGGTGCGCTCGACGAGACGCCCGGGCGCCGATGCCGAGATCGGCGGCTTCGGCGGCCTGTTCGACCTGAAGGCGGCCGGCTTCTCCGACCCGATCCTGGTCGCCGCCAATGACGGCGTCGGCACCAAGGTGAAGATCGCCATCGAGAGCGGCCGGCATTCGACGATCGGCATCGACCTCGTCGCCATGTGCGTCAACGACCTCGTCGTGCAGGGCGCCGAGCCGCTGCTCTTCCTCGACTACTACGCCACCGGCAAGCTCGACCCCGCCGCCGGCGTCGAGATCGTGCGCGGCATCGCCGAGGGCTGCCGCCAGGCCGGCTGCGCGCTGATCGGCGGCGAGACCGCCGAGATGCCGGGCATGTATGCCGACAAGGACTACGATCTTGCGGGCTTCGCGGTCGGCGCGGCCGAGCGCGGCTCGCTGCTGCCGCGCGCCGATCTGGTCGAAGGCGACGTCGTGCTCGGCCTACCCTCCTCCGGCGTCCACTCCAACGGCTACTCGCTGGTCCGGCGCATCGTCGCGCTCTCGGGACTGGGTTGGGACGCGCCGGCGCCGTTCGAACCCGGGACCAGCCTGGCGGAAGCGCTGCTGACGCCGACCCGAATCTACGTCAAGCCGCTGCTGCAGGCGCTGAAGGCGGCGCCCGGCATCAAGGCGCTGGCGCACATCACCGGCGGCGGCTTCCCCGACAACATCCCGCGGGTGTTGCCCGACCATCTCGGCGTCACGCTCGACCTCGCCACGATCCCGGTGCCGCCGGTGTTCGGCTGGCTCGCCAAGGTCGGCGGCGTCGCCGAGCGCGAGATGCTGCGCACCTTCAACTGCGGCATCGGCATGATCGTGGTGGCCGAGGCCGCGCAGGCGGACGCCGTCACCGCCGCCCTGCGCGAGGCCGGGGAGCAGCCCGTCCGCCTCGGCGAGGTCGCCGTGCCCGGCAGCGACGGCCAGGTTGCCTATCGCGGGAAGCTCGGCCTGTGAGCGAGGCGCCGCGGCGAATGCGCACCGCGATCCTGATCTCCGGCCGCGGCTCGAACATGGTCGCGCTGATCGAGGCGGCGCAGGCCGCCGACTTCCCGGCCGAGATCGCATTGGTTGCCGCCAACCTGCCGGAGGCCGGCGGCCTGGAGCGGGCGCGGCTGGCCGGCATTGCGACGGCTGCGGTCGACCACCGCCCCTTCGGCAAGGACCGCGAGGCCTTCGAGCGCAAGCTCGACGAGGTGCTGCGCGTCAACCAGATCGAGCTCATCGCGCTCGCCGGCTTCATGCGGGTGCTGACGCCCTGGTTCGTGACACGCTGGCAGGGCCGGCTAATCAACATCCACCCTTCCCTGCTGCCGCTGTACCGCGGCACCCACACCCATGCCCGCGCCCTCGAGGCCGGGGCCACGGAACATGGCTGCACGGTGCATTTCGTCGTGCCCGAGCTCGATTCCGGCCCGATGATCGCGCAGGCGAAGGTGCCCGTGCTGCCGGGCGACGACGAGGCGAGCCTGTCTGCGCGTGTGCTCGAGCAGGAGCACCTGCTCTATCCGGAGGCGCTGAAGCTGGTCGCTTCCGGCGAGGTCAGGCTGGAAACTGGGGCGGCGGCCGGCGGCTAGCGCCCTGGCCTCGTTCTCGGACGGAGCGAAGCGCAGATCCGGGAATCTCGTGACGAGAAGGCGCCGGCCGGCGCCTCGCGGCCTGAGATGCTCGGGTCGAGCCCAAGCATGACGTCGCTACGCGCCGCTACTGCACCATCGCCGCCGGCTGCTCCAGCGCCCGCCGGGTCGCGATCTCCTGCTCTTCCTTCTGCCAGCGGCGGAACAGGTCGGCCCGCCTGGCCGGATAGCGCTCCTCGCGCGCCGTCAGCTCGGCGATCCGGTCCGTCCGGAAATGGCGGAAGGCCTGGCGCAGCTCGCACCAGGCGATGACCATGCGCACGCGTTCGAAGAAGGTCAGGCCGATCGGCCAGATCACGCGGCTCGACGGGTTGCCGGCCTCGTCGCGATAGCTGATCTCGAGCTTGCGGCCATTGCGGATCGCTGCGCGGACGGC
>NZ_JAKFED010000210.1:0-12399 GCF_036675845.1 Allobosea sp.
GATGAACGTCGTGGTCGCCAAGGAATTCGACCTGCGCGGCTCCTTCCGCTTCCATGAGGAGTTCGACTGGGCGGTGGCGCTGATCGGCTCGGGCCGGATCGACCTGTCGCCGCTGCTCACCGCGTCGATCCCGATCGCGCGCGCCGTCGAGGCCTTCGACCTCGCCGCCGACAAGTCGCGCGCGATGAAGGTACAGCTCGCCTTCGACTGATGGACAGCCGTCATGCCCGGGCTTGACCCGAGCATCTCTGAATCGAGCTACTCGTCCCGAGATTCTCGGGTCTACGCTGCGCTCCGCCCGAGAATGACGTCTACACCCTGCCCACCCGCCGCAGCGCCGTGCCGGATTGCGGCTCATCGAGCACGAAATCGTCGCGGCCCTTGCGCTTGGCCTGGTAGAGCGCCGCATCCGCTCGCGCCGCGGCCTCGGAAAGGCCTTCCTCGGGGCCGACCAGCGCCGCGCCGATGCTCGCCGTCACCGCGACCGACCGGCCGTCGCCGAGCCTGACCGGCGCCTCGCGCAGGCATGCTGCGAGCTTGGCCGCGACCGCGGCCAGAGAGGCCTCGTCGCAGCCGCTGACCAGCAGGATGAACTCGTCGCCGCCCCAGCGGGCGCAGGCGTCGTAGCTGCGCAGCACCGAGGACATCCGCTGCACGCAGGCGAGGATCACCTCGTCGCCGGCATAATGGCCGTATTCGTCGTTGACGTCTTTGAAACGGTCGAGATCGACGATCATCAGGCCGTTCGGCCTGCCATCGCGCCGCGCCCGGTTCTGCTCGCGCGCGAAGGCATGGTCGAAGCCGCGCCGGTTCAGGATCGAGGTCAACGGATCGTACTGCGCCAGCAATTCGAGCTTCTCGGTCCGTTCGCGCACCATCGCCTCGAGCCGGCCGGTATTGTCGCCGACCGCCAGCGCCATCTCGTTGAAGGCGCGCGCCAGCCTGGCGATCTCGTCATTGCCGTCCTCGCACGCGTTCGCGCCGAAATCACCGGCCCGGACGCGGGAAACGCCCTGCTCGACCCGCGCCAGCCGGTCGAGCACCTTGCGCTTGAACAGCAACGTCATCAGCGTCGCGGCAGCGAGCAGGATCGCCGCCATCAGCAGGGCGATCGGCGTGAACAGCTTGCGGTCGATGATGGCGTCGACATCCATCACCGTGACGTTGAACCAGCCGAGCCGGTCGAGGAAGCCGACGCCGACCAGTACCTCGCGCCCGTCCATCTGCATGAAGCGCGAGAGCACCAGCGGCTCGCCCTTGGAGACCTGCTGCATCATCTCGGCCAGCGCCTTGCGGTCGTCCTCGACGTCGAGCAGGCGGAAAATGGTCTTCTTCGCCGAAATGTCCTTGGTCAGGCTGTGGAAGTCGACGACGCGCGGATCGCGATGCGCCTGGATCGCGCCCTGCAGATCGACGAACATGCTCTGCACGCCGGTCTGCGGGAACTCGACGACCTCCTTGATGAACTGGGTCAGGTCGACGCCGGTGCCGATCAGGCCCAGCACCTTGCCGTCCTTGCGGATGATGCAGTTGATCCAGACCTTGGTGACGCCGAGCGCCTCGTCGCGGTTGACGTTGAGATGGCAGCCGGAACCCAGCGCGCGCGTCTTGAAATACCACGCGTCCTTGGGATCGTCGGGCGACACCGTATAGCGCAGCCGGGCGTGCTCGTAATTGTTGTCCCGGTCGTTGAAATAGTAGTTCCCGGTCCGGTCGAGCACGACGAAATAGCTGCGGTCGGTGAACGAGAGCCGGTAGTGCTCGAGCTCGGCGAGGCCGCGCTTCGCCTTCTCCGGATCGGACTCGTCCTGTGCCCACTCGACGATCACCGGCGCGCGCGCCACCGTCTCGGCCAGCGAGACCTCGCGCATCAGGGCTTCCAGCCCGCGGAAACGGTCGAACAGGATCTGCTTCTCGGCGAAGAGCGTGCCGAGCTTCACCACCGTGCCGTTGACGATCCACAGGAAGACACCCGAGGCCGGCAGGGCGACGGCGACGAGCGCCGCCAGCACCAGCGCGAGCACGCGCACTTTCAGGCCCGAGCCCTTCCAGGCGGCAAGCAAACCCATCTCGTCGGCATCTCCCGCGCGCTTCGACAGGTTCGGAGCACGGCGGCCGCCATCATGGCGGCGATATGGTTTACGCTTTGTTGACGAATGCGGATGGCGCCTGCCGTCATTGCGCGGAGCGCAGCGACGGGAGCGATCAGAACAGCCCCTCGATCTGCCCGTTCGCGTCGATATGGATGCGCTCGGCCGCGGGCTGGCGCGGCAGGCCGGGCATCGTCATGATGTCCCCGCAGATCGCCACGATGAAGCCGGCGCCCGCCGCCAGCCTGAGCTCGCGCACCGGCACGATATGGCCGGAAGGTGCGCCGCGCAGCGTCGGGTCGGCCGAGAAGGAATATTGCGTCTTGGCGACGCAGATCGGCAGCTCGCCATGGCCGGCCGCCTCAAGCTCGGCAAAGCGCGCGCTCACCCTGGCATCGGCCGAGATGCCGGCGGCGCCGTAGATTTCGCGCGCCACCGTCTCCAGTTTGGCGCGCAACGGCAGCGCGTCGGGATAGAGCGGCTCGAAATCGGCCTCGCCGCCCTCGATCAGCGCCGCGACCTTGGCGGCGAGCTCTTCCGTGCCGGCGCCGCCCAGCCCCCAGTGCCGGCAGATCACCGCCTCGACGCCGAGATGGTTGCGGCAGAAATTCTGGATCAGCGCATGCTCGGCGGCGCTGTCGGAGCTGAACTGGTTGATCGCGACGATCGGCGGCACGCCGAACTTGCGGAGATTCTCGACATGGCGCGCCAGATTGGCCAGGCCCGCCTCCAGCGCCGGCAGGTTCTCGGCCGAAAGCGCGTCGCGGGCGACGCCGCCATGCATCTTCAGCGCCCTGACGGTCGCGACCACCACGGCGACGTCGGGTTTCAGGCCGGCCTTGCGGCATTTGATGTCGAAGAATTTCTCGGCGCCGAGATCGGCCCCGAACCCGGCCTCGGTCACGACGTAATCGGCGAGCTTCAGAGCGGCACGCGTCGCGATCACCGAATTGCAGCCATGCGCGATATTGGCGAAGGGGCCGCCATGGACGAAGGCCGGCGTGCCCTCCAGCGTCTGCACCAGGTTCGGCATCAGCGCGTCCTTGAGCAGCACGGTCATCGCGCCCGGCGCCTTGAGCTCGGCGGCGGTGATCGGGCGCTTGTCGCGCGTGCGGCCGACGACGATGCGCCCGAGCCGCGCCTCGAGATCGGGAAGATCGGTGGCGAGGCAGAAGATCGCCATCACCTCGGAGGCGACGGTGATGTCGAAGCCGTCCTCGCGCGGGAAACCGTTGCTCGCCCCGCCGAGCGAGGAGACGACGCTGCGCAGCGCCCGGTCGTTCATGTCCATGACGCGCCGCAGCGCGACATGGCGGGCGTCGAAGCCGAGCTCGTTGCTCCAGTAGACATGGTTGTCGAGCATCGCCGCGAGCAGGTTGTGCGCGCTGGTGATGGCGTGGAAATCGCCGGTGAAATGCAGGTTGATCTGCTCCATCGGCACGACCTGGGCATAGCCGCCGCCGGCCGCGCCGCCCTTCTGGCCGAAGCAGGGGCCGAGCGAGGGCTCGCGCAGCGCGATCATGGTGCGCTTGCCCAGCCGCGACAGGCCGTCGCCGAGGCCGACCGTCGTCGTGGTCTTGCCCTCGCCGGCCGGCGTCGGGCTGATCGCGGTGACGAGGATCAGCTTGCCGTCGGGCCTGGCCGAGAAATCCGCGATCGCGCCGGTGTCGACCTTGGCGATGTACTTGCCATAGGGATGGAGCGCCGCCTCGGGAATGCCGGCGCTGGCGGCGATCGCGTCGATGGGCTGCAGGCGCGCCGCACGGGCGATCTCGATATCGGTCGGCATACCGTCCCTCATCGCTTCGTCGAACGGAACGCCTTCGCCGGCCGATTCCCTGGCGCGACTGTGCCGAAAAACCAGCGCTGCCGCCAGCTCCACGCGCGACCGCGCCCTGCTGCCAACAGGCAGTCCAATCCCCGGCCGGCTTCCATCACGGTTCGGTGAGGCTGCGGCCTCCGCCTGAAAAAGGACAAGCGCCGGCGCCGATGTGATGGGATGACAGGACGGGCTGGGGAAAGCGGGGAAGCCAGGAAGGGGAAGTCATGACCGACGCCGCACCGAGCCGCCGCGACCTCCTCATCGCCAGCCTTTCGGCCGCCGGCTTCGCCGGCCTTGCCTTGCCGCCCGAGGCGCTGGCGCAAGGCGCCGAACTGCCGGCGACGCCGGCCTGCGACGGCCAGGGCGCCGCGACCCCGCGCCAGAGCGAAGGCCCTTATTTCACCCCGGCCTCGCCGCAGCGCGCCGATCTGCGCGAGGATGGCACCGGCCCCCTGCTCGTACTCAGCGGCTTCGTGCTGAGCCGGCAATGCCGCCCGATCCCCGGCGCCCTGCTCGATTTCTGGCAGGCCGATCAGTCCGGCCAATACGATAATCGCGGCTTCCGCTTCCGCGGCCATCTCTTCGCCGACCAGCAGGGGCGCTACCAGTTCATTACCCGCGCGCCCGGCCTCTATCCCGGCCGCACCCGTCATCTCCACGTCAAGCTCCGCGCCGGCGCGCAAGGCCCGGTGCTGACGACGCAGCTCTATTTCCCCGACGAGCCCGCCAACCGCCGCGACGGCCTGTTCGATGCCAGGCTGCTGATGAAGCTGCGTCCGGCTGAAGGCGGCCAGCTCGGCCGCTTCGATTTCGTGCTGGCGGGTTAGCTTGACGCCGTCATTGCGGGGAGGCGAAGCCGACGAAGCAACCTAGAGCCCGGAGGCACGCTCGCTGGATTGCTTCGCTGCGTTCGCAATGACGGATGGCCGCTACGGCCGCGCCTGCGGGTCGGGATGGCCGTCGATCCGCATCTGGAACAGGAAATAGGTCGGCGAGCAGAAGCCGTAATCCTTGACCGTCGTGGTCGCGCCCGGCACGTCGTCGGGAATCGCCTGGCACATATAGTCCTCGCGGCAGAAGCTCGTGGCGCTGCAGGTGCCGCGATTGCCGCGCGTCACCGCCTTGGCGAGGCAGGCGTCGAACTGGTTGGTGGCGACGCAGTCGTCGAAGGCCTTGCCGCCGGCGAGCCCGCAGATTTCGTCGGGAACCTTGCCGTTCGCGAAGCCGGCGAAGATCCGGTCGCCCGGTGTGCACTGGCGATAGGCCATGCCGCCGGGGACGCCGATCTTGGCCGGGCGGCAGTTGAACGCAGTCTGCGAGAAGCCCTTGGCGAAGGCGCCGAACTGGCCGGTCTGGCGATAGCGGTCGAGATAGGGCTTGCCCACGGCCGTGCTGATCGCGCCGGTCAGGCAGGGCTGGCCCGAGAAGTTGCGCGCCTCCTCCAGCCGCAGGCATTGGCCGAGCTCGATCCCGACCGCCTTGCTCTCCACCAGCGCTTTGCAGGTCGAGCCCGCCGCGCAGCTCCAGCCTTCGCCGAAAGCCTTGGCGCTCTCCGTCGTCAGGCAGGGCATGGTCAACGCCGCAGGCTGGTAGCCGAAGGGCTGCCCGGCCTGCCAGTTCGCCGGCGGCGCGAAGGAAGGCGGGCGGTAGCGGTCCGGCTCCGCGCCGGCGGCCAAGGCGGCGACATAGGCCGCGCGGCGAAAGCCCTCGGCATGGAGATGCGGCGAGATCCCGACCTTGATCCTGTTCAGCGCCGAGGTCGAAGCATCGTCGAGGCCGAACATGTGGAAGCCGGCCGTGCCGCCGGCCTGATGGCAGCCGGTGCAGGAGCCGTTGTCGAGCCGCTCCAGCAGCGCCTTCTCGCCGCGCACCAGCCGCGCCGCGCCATAGTCGAGCCCGGCGAAGGCGCCGGCCGGCAGCGCCTCGGTGAACGGGTGATTGGCGAGCCGGGCGCTGCCGAAGGTCGAATAGGAGATCGCCTTCAGCGCCAGGAAGCGCTCGGGCACGAGATAGACGCCCCGGTCGATCGCCGGGAGATTGGCGCGGACATAATCGACCAGCTCCCGCCGCAGCCCGGCATCGGCCTTCAACCTGGCGACGTCGGGCATATTCTCCAGCCGCTTCGGGCGGAGCCTCGCGCCGCCCTCGCCGGGAACGGCGGCGAAGATGCGCTGCAGATAGGCCGCCTGCCCGCCGAACTGCGTCTCCATGCCGGACGGAAAGCGCACGATCTGGGCGTTGAGCTCGATCTGCTTCAGCCGCAGCCGCGCCTTCGCCAGCGGCCCGCTTGCCAGTTTCCGCGCCAGCGCCGCGGGCTCGCCCGCCTCGTCGACCAGCCAGGCCTGCGCCACCTGCCGGCAGGAACCGTCCTCGCCGGTCGGCACGCCGAAGACCGCGTTCAGCGTGAAGGGCAGGCGCGAGGCGAGCCGGCGCTTCCGCTTGGCATCGTCGAAGGCATAGGCGAGGCGAAAGATCAGCCGGACCTCGCCGCAGCCGGCCTCCGCCGAGAGCGCCGCAAAGTCCTGGCGGTCGAGCCGGTTGACGATCGCGGTGAGCTGGAACCGGGCGATCGGCGAGCGCAGCCAGCCCAGGTCGATGACGCGCCCGACATTGCCGTCGGTGACCTCGTGGAGCCGGCGGCCATTGGCCAGCATCTCGGCCCGCAGGGCGGCGACATCCTCGCCGACATGCCCGGCGATGAGGCGCCAGGCGGCACTGTCGCGGGAAAGCTCGGCCGTGCTATCGGCCTTTCCGGCGCCGAGCACGTCGGCAAACCCATAGCCGGAAGCTTCGAGCTGCCGCAGGACGGCGACATCCTGAACATCGAGGAGCGGCTCGGCAGCCGCAGCCGGCACGGCGAAGACGGCAAGCAGCACCGCCAGAGCAAGCCTTGGCCAACCCACCAGCCGCATGGCCTCTTCTCCGGCCGATTCGTGCGCGGATGCACCCCGCCGGAAGGATAGCGCCGTGTCTGCCGGCGTCCAGTTGGATCAGGCGGCCCCGGCCTTTTCGGCAGCCTCCCTGGCCGAGCGGGCCTTGCGGGCGATCGCCTCGAACTCGTCGCGGATCTCCTCAAGCTTCTCCTCGTCGAGTTCCTCGAGATCGAGCAGCTCCTCGCGTGCGCCCTCGACCCTGGCGATCAGTTCGTCGAGCTTGATCTGCATCGCCGCCGTGTCGCGGTTCTGGCTGTTCTGGATGATGAAGACCATCAGGAAGGTGACGATCGTCGTCGAGGTGTTGATGACGAGTTGCCAGGTATCGTTGAAGCCGAAGAACGGCCCCGATGCGGCCCAGACCACGATGATCGCGAGCGCGACGAAGAAGGTCTGCGGCTTGCCGGCCCAATGCGAGGTCGTCTGCGACAGGCGCGTGAACAAGGAGCGCTTGCCGTTGGTGGACGAGACTGCGGATGCCATGGCCTTTTCCCCCTGAGCCGAAACTGCCAGCGTTCAACGCTGCAGTGAGGTTCTCGTTCCTCAGGCCGGGACCAGCCGTTCGGCATGCCAGGCGATATGCTGGGCCATGAAGGTCGAGACGAAATTGTAGGAGTGGTCGTAGCCCTCCCGCATCGTCAGCGTCAGCGGGATCTCGGCCGTGGTGCAGGCGAGTTCGAGAAGCTGGGGCCTCAGGCCGTCATGGAGGAAGCCGTCGGCCGTGCCCTGATCGACGAGCAATTCGCTGACGCGATGCCCGTCGGCGATCAGCAAGGTCGAATCATAGGCCCGCCAGGCCGCCTCGTCGGCACCGAGATATTTTTCGAGAGCCGGCCGCGACCAGCCGGCCGTCGAGGGCTGCACGATCGGCGCGAAGGCCGAGACCGAGGCGTAGCGGCCGGGGTTCTTCAGCGCCAGCGTGATCGCGCCATGCCCGCCCATCGAGTGGCCGAAAATGCCCTGGCGCGACATGTCCAGCGGCAGCTCATCGGCGAGCAGCGCCGGCAGCTCGTCGCGGATATAGCTCTCCATCCGATAGTTCGTCGCATAGGGCGCCTGCGTCGCGTCGAGATAGAAGCCCGCGCCGGAGCCGAACTGCCAGTTCTCCGGCTCGTCCGGCACGCCCTCCCCGCGCGGCGAGGTGTCGGGGCAGACGATGGCGATGCCGTTGGCGGCGGCCGCCGCCCGGTACTCGCCCTTGTCCACCACGTTCTGATACGTGCAGGTCAGGCCCGAGAGATACCAGAGCACCGGAACCGGCCCGGCTTCCGCCTGCGGCGGCAGATAGACCGCGAAGTTCATCGGGCAGGCGCAGGCCGAGCTGTCATGCCGGTAGACACGCTGCTGTCCGCCAAAAGCCTTCGAGGAGGAGAGCAGTTCCATGCGGGAATCCTTTTGCTGCGGCGCCAATGCGTCATTCTCGGGCGGAGCGAAGCGCAGACCCGAGAATCTTGTGACCAGATGGCTGGTTTCCGAGATGGTCGGGTCAAGCCCGACCACGACGCCCCTGATGCCCGCTCGATGCGGCGGAAGAGCGGCCGCTCAGTAGACCACCACGCTCCTGATCGACTTGCCCTCATGCATCAGGTCGAAGCCGTGGTTGATCTCGTCCAGGCTCAGCTTGTGGGTGATCAGGTCGTCGATGTTGATCTTCCCTTCCATGTACCAGTCGACGATCTTGGGCACATCGGTGCGCCCGCGCGCGCCGCCGAAGGCGGTGCCCTTCCAGACCCGGCCGGTGACCAGCTGGAACGGCCGCGTCGCGATCTCCTTGCCGGCCTCGGCGACGCCGATGATGATCGACTCGCCCCAACCGCGATGGCAGCACTCCAGCGCCTGGCGCATCACCTCGGTGTTGCCGGTGGCGTCGAAGGAGAAGTCGGCGCCGCCGCCGGTGAGATCGACGATCGCCTGCACCACCTTGTCGTTGCCGATCTCCCTCGGATTGACGAAGTCGGTCATGCCGAACTTCTTCGCCATCTCGACCTTGCCCGGGTTGATGTCGACGCCGATGATCTTGTCGGCGCCGACCATGCGGGCGCCCTGGATGACGTTGAGGCCGATGCCGCCCAGGCCGAAGACCACGACATTGGCGCCCGGCCAGACCTTGGCGGTGTAGATCACCGCGCCGATGCCGGTCGTCACCCCGCAGCCGATATAGCAGATCTTGTCGAAGGGCGCGTCCTCGCGGACCTTGGCGAGCGCGATCTCGGGCAGCACCGTGAAATTCGCGAAGGTCGAGCAGCCCATGTAATGGAAGACCTCGCCGCCATCGCAGGAGAAGCGCGAGGTGCCGTCGGGCATCAGGCCCTGGCCTTGCGTTGCGCGGATCGAGGTGCAGAGATTGGTCCGGCGCGACAGGCAGGACTTACAGCTGCGGCATTCGGGCGTGTAGAGCGGGATGACATGGTCGCCGGGCTTCAGGCTGGTCACGCCGGCGCCGACCTCGCGCACGATGCCCGCCCCCTCATGGCCGAGGATCGCCGGGAACTTGCCCTCGGAGTCCAGGCCCGACAGCGTATAGGCGTCGGTATGGCAGATGCCGGTCGCCATCACCTCGACCAGCACCTCGCCGGCCCTCGGCCCGCCGATCTCGATCGTCTCGATGGTCAGCGGCTTCCCGGCCTCCCAGGCGACGGCGGCGCGTGTCTTCATGATGACTTTCCCTATTAGGCTTGACGTGCAGATTTGGCGCCTTCCTGGCCGCCATTTTCGCGGCGGCGGCAGGCCGGGTCAACGTGCGCCGGCGGCAGGCGCCGGCGGCGCAAAAGCAAAGCCGCGCGGACCTGGGGTCCGCGCGGCTTCAAGAATGGCGATCGGCGATCAGTACTTGCGGATCACCGGCGGCGGCGCATAGGCGACCGGCTGCTCCTTCGGGCCGCAGCAATTGGGATCGCCGAAGTTCCAGCGCATGCCGATGCGGATGTCGTGGCTGTCGATCCCCTTGAAGCGCACCGACGAGCTCGGATTGACCAGCACGCCGGTTGCACCGGCAAGACCGATGGTCGGACCATCGCCCATGTTCAGGTAGCGATAGCCGATGTCGAGCTTCAGGTTCGAGGTCACGTCATAGGCGACGCCGGCCATCAGCGCCCAGGCGAAGTTGGTCTTGCTGGCCGAGTCGCCATAGGCATAGGAGATGTTGTCGAAGAGCTGCCCGGCCGGCCGGTTGAGGCCGTTGTCGGTCAGGCCGTTGACGGTGTGGTTGGCGAAGCCGATGCCGGCGCCGAGATAGGGCGTCAGGCAGTTCCAGGTGCCGAGGTCGATATAGCCGTTGACCAGGCCGACGAAGGTCGCGATGTCGGCCCGGTAGTTGTTGATCTGGGTAACCGGGACGCCGAAATTATAGCTGACGGTGTCGCGGCCATTGAAGGAAGCGCCGCGATATTCGCCGGTCAGGTCGACGCGGAACCAGTTGTTGAACTGGTAGCCGACGCCGATGCCGGCGAAGGCGGCGAAGCTGCGTTCCGGGCTGACCGTGCTGAAGGAGGTGACGCCCGCCGTCTGGATGACCGGGGCGTTGTTCAGCTTGACGTCGAGCTCGTCATAGGACTGCGAGCCGACGCCGATATCGCCGCGCAGATACCAGCCGCCACCGACCGGGCCGCGCAGCTCCGGCGGCGGAGGCGGCGGAGGCAGGGCGGCGACAGGATAGTCGGCGGCGTTGGCGACGGCGGAAGCGCCCAGGGCCATGGCGCCGGCGAGCGCAAGGGTTTTCAGGCTGCCCATGGCAGGGTTCCTTCGTGTTTGCGCAAGCGGGACGCAGCTCGCGCGAGTTACCGATGGGAAGACCTTGCCATGGATGTCTTAAACGACACTTAACCTTAAAACCTAACCCTACTTTTGCGTGAACGGGAGCGCGTCGGTTACTGAAAGCTTAACGGCCGCAAGGCTTTGAAGAACCGCTTCCGTCAGCTCGGGCAAGCAGAGCACGGCGCCAGCGCATGCTGTCTTTCCGCAGCACCACATCGTCATCCCGGACAAGCGGCAAAAGCCGCGCCGCTCCGGAAACCATCATGGGCAGGTGCGCTCTATGATGGATTCTAAGCGCTCCGCTTCGCTGCGGCCGGAATGACGGGGAAGCTCGGTGGCGCGTCAGGCGGCGGCCTTCGTCACCGCCTCGACCACCTCGTCGACCGCGCGCATGACGAGGTCGCGGTCGTCGCCCTCGGCCATCACCCGGATCACCGGCTCGGTGCCCGACGGCCGGATCACCAGGCGACCGCTCTCGCCCAGCATCAGCCGGGCCGCCGCGATGGCGCTGACCACCGGCTTCTCCTTGAGCGGCTGGCCCTGCTTGTAGCGGACGTTCTTGAGGATCTGCGGCAGCGGCTCGAAGCAGTGGCAGACCTCGGAGACCGGCTTCTCCTGGCGCTTGACCACGGCGAGCAATTGCAGCGCCGCCACCAGCCCATCGCCGGTCGTCGTATGGTCGGAGAGGATGATGTGGCCCGACTGCTCGCCGCCGAGATTGAAGCCGTTGGCGCGCATATGCTCCAGCACATAGCGGTCGCCGACGGCGGTGCGCGCCAGCGACAGGCCGAGGCCGGCGAGATAGCGCTCGAGCCCGAGATTGGACATCACCGTCGCGACGATGCCGGGCGCCGAGAGCAGCCCGTCCTCCTGCCAGCTGCGCGCGATCACGCCCATGAGCTGGTCGCCATCGACGACCTGGCCGTTCTCGTCGACGATCAGCACGCGATCGGCATCGCCGTCGAGCGCGATGCCGATATCGGCGCGCAGTTCGAGCACCTTCTGGCTGAGCGCCTCGGGCTTGGTCGAGCCGACATCGCGGTTGATGTTGAAACCGTCCGGCTCGACGCCGATGGCGATGACCTCGGCTCCGAGCTCCCAGAGCGCCTCGGGCGCGACCTTGTAGGCGGCGCCATTGGCGCAATCGACGACGATGCGCAGCCCTTCCAGGCTCAGGTTCCGCGGCATGGTGCGCTTGGCGAATTCGATATAGCGCGCATCGGCGCTTTCGATGCGCTTCGCCCGGCCGAGATCCGGCGAGGCCGAAAGCTGCTGGCCGAGATCGGAATCGATCAGGCGCGTGATCTCGGCCTCGACCTCGTCGCTGAGCTTGTAGCCGTCGGGGCCGAACAGCTTGATGCCGTTGTCCTCATAGGCGTTGTGCGAGGCGGAGATCATCACGCCGAGATCGGAGCGCATCGAGCGCGTCAGCATGGCGACCGCCGGCGTCGGCATCGGGCCGAGCAGCAGCACGTCCATGCCCACGGAAGTGAAGCCGGCGACGAGGGCGTTCTCGATCATGTAGCCCGAGAGCCGCGTGTCCTTGCCGATCACGACACGGTGGCGATGATCGCCGCGACGGAAGGCAAGGCCGGTCGCCTGGCCGACCCGCAGCGCCAGGTCGGGCGTGATCACGCCGTTGGCGCGGCCGCGAATGCCATCGGTGCCGAAGTATTTGCGTGTCATGGTCGAGGTTCTTCCCTGGAGCCTTGCCGGCTCGACATCAGCTTGGTGGTCATACAGGCTGGAAGCCCGCTCAGCCTCTCACAAATTGTGTCGAAACGTATCCGTCAAGCGCTGC
>NZ_JAKFED010000127.1:0-2411 GCF_036675845.1 Allobosea sp.
TCGAGGAGATCGTGTTCACGCGTTCCTCGACCGGGGCGCTGAACGCCGTCGCGTCCTCGCTCGGCCGCCATCTCCAGATCCAGGAGGGCGACGAGATCATCCTCTCGATCCTGGAGCATCACTCCAACATCGTGCCCTGGCATTACTGGCGCGAGCGCCATGGCGCCGTGATCAAATGGGCGCCGGTCGACGAGGACGGCAATTTCCTCCTCGAGGAATTCGAGAAGCTGATCACGCCGCGCACCAAGGTGGTGGCGCTGACGCAGATGTCGAACGCGATCGGCACCGTGATTCCGATCGCCGAGGTCGCGGCCATCTGCCAGAGCTACCGCATCCCGCTGGTCGTCGACGGCAGCCAGAGCGCGGTCCATCTGCCTGTCGACGTGCAGGCGCTGGGCTGCGATTTCTACTGCTTCACCGGCCACAAGACCTATGGGCCGACCGGCTCCGGCGTGCTCTGGGGCAAGCGGGAATGGCTCACCAAGCTGCCGCCCTATGAGGGGGGCGGCGAGATGATCCTGACCGTCAGCGAGGACGCGATCACCTATAACGACCCGCCGCATCGCTTCGAGGCCGGCACGCCCGCGATCGTCGAGGCCGTGGGCCTCGGGGCCGCGCTCGACTACATGATGGCGCTCGGCCGCGAGAACATCGCGGCGCACGAAGCCCGGCTCGGCGACTACGCCATGCAGCGGCTCGGCGAGATGAACTCGATCCGCATCTTCGGCAAGGCGAGGCAGAAGGGCGCGATCATCGCTTTCGAGATGAAGGGCGCGCATGCGCATGATGTCGCCACCGTGATCGACCGGGCCGGCGTCGCCGTCCGGGCCGGGACCCATTGCGCCATGCCGCTGCTCGCACGATATGGGGTGACATCGACCTGCCGTGCGTCGTTCGGCCTCTACAACACGCTGGCGGAAGTCGATAAGCTGGTCGAGGCCCTGCGCAAGGCGGAAGACTTGTTCTCCTGATCCGCCGATTGCCTGAACTGGAAGCGCCATGAGCGACACTGCCGAGGAACTCAAGCCCAACGCGCCGACCATGGGCGCCAGCGCCGGCCTGCCGCCGGAGGAGATCGACCGGCTGACCGACGACATCGTCGCGGCGCTGAAGACGGTCTACGATCCGGAGATCCCGTCCGACATCTACGAGCTCGGCTTGATCTACCGTGTCGATATCGCCGATGACCGCCAGGTCGCGATCGACATGACGCTGACGGCGCCGGGCTGCCCGGTCGCCGGCGAGATGCCGGGCTGGGTCGAGAACGCGGTCGGCGCCGTGCCGGGCGTCGCCTCGGTCACCGTCAACATGACGTTCGACCCGCCCTGGGACCAGTCCCGGATGTCGGACGAGGCGCGGGTCGCGCTCGACATGTGGTGAGCTGGGCGGTCGCAGCCAGGAGCTGAGATCAACGAACCGAAATCAAGGCCGCTGCGATCGCAGCGGCCTTTTCGTTGCCTGGGCGTTCGTCAGAAGCCGAAATTGAAGCCGGCCTTGACGATATCGCCGGCCGTGCGCGGCCGCATGGTTGCGTACTGGCTCGGCGCCAGTCCGGTGAAGTCCTGCAGCATCAGCCGCTTCTGCCCGAGTTCGTAATGGGTGTAGTCGAGCCTGACCGACATGCCGGGTGCAATCGCGTACTCGATGCCGCCGCCGATCGCCCAGCCGCTGGCGAGCCCTGAGCGCGAGCCGCTGGCGCCGGAGGTGGTCTGCGGATTATCGGGCGTGATCGAGCCCTTCTGCTCGACGAGGCCATAGGCATAGCCGCCCGTGCCGTAGATCAGGAAGTCGCCGAGCGCGATGCCGGCGCGCACCCGCACCGTGCCCAGCATCGAGAGGTCGTTGCTGGCGCGGGTGGTGAAGCCTCCTGCGCCGGGATTGGCGGAGACGGTCTCGCTGCCGCCGAGGCGGGTGGCGGAGAGGTCGGTCTCCGCGCCGATCACGACCGCGCCGATCTGGTAGTTGAAGCCGAACTGGGCGCCTCCGACCGCGCCGCCGCCTTCAGGCGTCAGGCTGCGCGGAACGCTGCCCGGGTCGATCGCCCAGGGGGCGAGAATCGGCGTCCCGACGGTGGTGACCGACGAAGCGTCCGTCGAAGTGACCGTCGAGGTGACGGTGGTGGTGACCGGGATGGAGTCGGTGTTGTCCGTGCTGGTGGTCGTGGTGGTCGTGGTGGTGGTGGTCGTGTTGGTTGTCGTGTTCGTCGGGGAGATCATCGGGCCGCCGAAGGGTCCTCCGACGGTCGTGCGGTCGCTCTGACGCCCACCGCCGAGCGAGCCGCCGACATAGAAGCCGGTCCAGCGCGGCCGTGCGGGCAGGGCGTAGGGCAGAACCGGCGCCAGGACCGGAGGCGGCGGAGGCGGTGCGGCCGGCGCCTGCCGTGCCGGGCCGCTCCGGGCCGGCGCGACGCC
>NZ_JAKFED010000092.1:0-12163 GCF_036675845.1 Allobosea sp.
GCCCGCAAGGCGAGATTGTCATAGGTGATCGCCTTGGAGCGGGTCATCAGGCCGAAGGCGAAGCGCAGCGGCTCGAAATCCCAGAAGCGCTGCAACTGCTCGAACCAGACCAGCGAGACGTCGGCCGCATGCTGGGTCTTCTCGACTTCCTCACGGCGGGTCGTCTCGAAGGAAGCCAGCGCCGCCTTGACGTCGAGCCCGGTGCGGCGAAAGGCGCCGTGCAGCGCGATCGCATCCTCCATGGCGAGCTTGGTGCCGGAGCCGATCGAGAAATGCGCGGTCGCCTTGGCGTCGCCGATCAGCACGACATTGTCGACGACCCAGTTGCGGCAGCGGATCATCGGGAATTGGCGCCAGAGCGAGCGGTTGGCGATCAGCCGGTGGCCCTGAAGTTCCTCGGCGAAGATCCCTTCGAGGAAGGCGACGGAGCCGGCCTCGTCCATGCCCTCGAGCCCGGCGCGGGCGAAGGTTTCGGGGTCGGTTTCCAGCACCCAGGTCGATTGCCCGGCCTCGTACTGGTAGCAATGGGCGATGAAGACGCCATGCGGCGTCTCCTTGAAGAAGAAGGTGAAGGCGTCGAAGGGTCGGGTCGAGCCCATCCAGACGAAGCGGTTGGGCCTGAGATCGACCTCGGGGCCGAAGCGCGCCGCATCGCCCTCGCGGATACGGCTGTTGATGCCGTCGGCGGCGACGACGAGATCGTAGTCGCGCTTCAGCGCGGCGATGTCGGCGATCTCCTCGGTGAAACGCAGGCTGACGCCGACCTGCCGCGCCCGTTCCTGCAGCAGCATCAAGAGCGTGCGCCGCGAGCAGCCGCAGAAGCCGTTGCCGGAGATGCGCTGCTCGGTGCCTTTGAAATGGATCGAGATATCGTCCCAATAGGCGAAGCGCGAGACGATCGCCTCATAGCTCGGCTGGTCGGCCGCCTTGAACAGGTCGAGCGTCTGGTCGGAGAAGACCACGCCGAAGCCGAATGTGTCGTCATGGCGGTTGCGCTCGAACACAGTGACATCGAGCGCCGGCCAGTCGCGCTTCATCAGGAGCGCGTAATAGAGCCCCGCCGGTCCGCCGCCTACCACCGCAATGCGCATGACGCCTCTCCGCAAGCTGCCGCCGTTATTTTAGGTCTGAAATAGTTTTTTCTCAACAGGGTCGCGCCCGGCCGAGGGGATGAGACCGATCTAGCTTTCCGATATGCCAGTAACTAACTGTAATAAAATGACTTTCATTTTCATCGTCGAGCCAGAAGCAGCGCCGGAAACGGCCCTTGCCAAATGTTTCAGACCTAAAATATATTGACCTCCAAGACAGGAGTGGCGGCTTCATGGCATCGGCTCTGGCGGGACAGCATGCCCTGGTGAGCGGCGGCGGGCGCGGCATCGGCCGCGCGATCGCCGCGGCGCTGCACCTTGCCGGCGCCAAGGTCTCGATCATCGGTCGCAACGGCGAGGTTTTGCAACAGGTCCTGCGCGCCGGCGAGGCCGATGACGCGGCCGCCGTCGACGTCACCGACGAGGCGGCCATGGCGGCAGCGCTCGGGAAGCTTTCCGCCGACCGGCCCTTCGACATCGTCGTCGCCAATGCCGGCGCGGTCGAGACCGCGCCCTTCCGCAAGAGCGACGCCGCCTTCTTCCGCCGCATGCTCGAGGTCAACCTGATCGGCACCGTCAACAGCTTCCGGCCGGCGCTTCCGGCCATGGTCGAGCGCGGCTCCGGCCGCTTGATCGCCATCGCCTCGACCGCCGGGCATCGCGGCTATCCTTACGTTTCGGCCTATGTCGCGGCCAAGCATGCCGTGGTCGGGTTGGTGCGCTCGCTGGCGCTGGAGACCGCCCGCAGCGGCGTCACCGTCAACGCCGTCTGCCCCGGCTACACCGATACCGACATGGTCGCCGGCAGCGTCGCCGCCATCACCGGCAAGACCGGCGCGACGCAGGCCGAGGCGCTGGCACAACTGGTCAGGGACAATCCGCAGGGTCGATTGATCGCGCCGGAGGAAGTCGCCGCGACCGTGCTGCATCTCTGCCAGCCGGAAAGCCGCGGCATCACCGGCCAATCGCTCCTGATCAATGGCGGGGAGTTCTGAGCATGGAAATCCCCGTCACCGCCATCCTGCTCGACCGCGAGACCAAGGCGAGCGAGCGCCCCGGCGACCACAAGGACGAGTTGCGCCTCTGGCTCAGGCTGCTGACCTGCGCGACCCTGATCGAGAGCGAGATCCGCACCCGCCTGCGCGAGGAATTCAAGACCACGCTGCCGCGCTTCGACCTGATGGCGCAGCTCGAGAAATCGACGACCGGCATGACCGTCGGCGAGGTCTCGCAGCGCCTGATGGTCTCGAATGGCAACGTCACCGCCGTCGTCGCCGGCCTGCTCGCCGACGGGCTGGTCGACAAGCGCCCGGCCGCCCAGGACCGGCGCGTGCAGGTGCTGACGCTGACCGCCCAAGGCCGCCGCGCCTTCAAGGCGATGGCCGAGCGCCACGAGGACTGGATCGCCGAACTCTTCGCCGGACTGGAGCCGGCAGAGACCGCTCAGCTCTTCCAGCTGCTCGGCCGCACCAAGGCCTCGCTGCACCAGGCCATCAACCGCCGCCAGGGTGGCGAGCCGACCCCGACGGGAGACCAGATATGACCATCGCCAACCCCGTCATCCTGCCGCTGTCCGGCTTCACGCCGCAGCATTTCCAGCTTTCGGTCGCCGGCAAGGTCGCGACCGTCACTCTGAACCGGCCCGAGAAGAAGAATCCCCTCACCTTCGAGAGCTATCGCGAGCTGACCGACTTCTTCCTTGCAGCGCAGAAGGAGGAAGAGATCAAGGCCATCGTCGTCACCGGCGCCGGCGGCAACTTCTCCTCGGGCGGCGACATCTTCGAGATCATCGGGCCGCTGGTCGCAATGGAGACCAAGGACCTGCTCAAGTTCACGCGCATGACCGGCGAGCTGGTCAAGACGATGCGCGCTTGCCCCCAGCCGATCATCGCAGCGATCGACGGCATCTGCGCCGGCGCCGGCGCGATCATGGCGATGGCGTCCGATCTGCGCCTCGGCACGGCTGAGACCAAGGTCGCCTTCCTGTTCAACCGCGTCGGCCTCGCCGGCTGCGACATGGGCGCCTGTGCCATGCTGCCCCGCATCATCGGCCAGGGCCGCGCCGCCGAACTGCTCTATACCGGCCGCGTCCTGCGCGGCGACGAGGCCGAGCGCTGGGGCTTCCTCAACCGGCTCGTCGCCCGCGAGAGCGTGCTCGCGGAGGCGCAGGCGCTCGCCGCCGAGCTCGCCGACGGCCCGACCTTCGCTAACGCCATGACCAAACGCATGCTGGAGATGGAATGGGCGATGTCGGTCGAGAGCGCGATCGAGGCGGAGGCCGTGGCGCAGGCGCTGTGCATGCAGACCGAGGATTTTTCCCGCGCCTATCACGCCTTCGCCGCCAAGCAGAAGCCGGTCTTCGAGGGCAATTAGCATGGTCTCGCTCGGCGACACGCTCGACTGGCCGTTCTTCGAGGCGCATCACCGCGACTTCGCCGAGAGGCTGACCGCCTGGGCTGACGCGACGCTGCCCGGCCTGCCGCATGACGATGTCGACGCCGCCTGCCGGGCTCGCGTCAAGGCGCTGGGCGAAGCCGGCTTCCTGAAGGCCGCCGTTCCTGCCGCCTATGGCGGCCTGCATGCCGCCCTCGATGTCCGCACGCTCTGCCTCGCCCGCGAGATCCTCGCCGCCCGCGACGGGCTCGCCGATTTCGCCTTCGCCATGCAGGGCCTCGGCACCGGCTCGATCTCGATTGCCGGCAGCGAGGCGATGCGGCAGTCCATCCTGCCCGGCATCCGCGACGGTAAGCGCATCGCCGCCTTCGCGCTCTCGGAGAAAGAGGCCGGCTCCGACGTCGCGGCGATGGCGACGACGGCGACGCCGGACGGCAACAGCCATATCCGCCTCGATGGTGAGAAGACCTGGATCTCGAATGGCGGCATTGCCGACCATTACGTCGTCTTCGCCCGCTCCGGCGAGGCGCCCGGCGCGCGCGGCCTCTCCGCCTATCTCGTCGAGGCCGGCACGCCCGGCCTGAGCATCGCCGAGCGCATCGACGTGATCGCCCCGCATCCGCTCGCGACCCTGCGCTTCGATTCCTGCCGCATCCCGCTCGAGAACCGCATCGGCGGCCCCGGCGACGGCTTCAAGGTCGCGATGGCGACGCTCGACATCTTCCGCTCGACCGTCGGCGCTGCCGCTCTCGGCTTCGCCCGGCGCGCCCTGCACGAGACCGTCTCGCACGCGAATGGCCGAAAGCTGTTTGGCGGCACGCTTGGCGATCTCCAGCTTTCGCAGGCGGCCATCGCCGACAGCGCGGCCGAGGTCGATGCCGCGGCGCTGCTGGTCTACCGCGCCGCCTGGACCAAGGATCGCGGCGCGCCCCGCGTCACCCGCGAGGCCGCGCTCGCCAAGCTCGTCGCCACCGAGAACGCCCAGCGCGTCATCGACCGCGCCGTGCAGATCCATGGCGGGCTCGGCGTCACCCGCGGCGTCAAGGTCGAGGAACTCTACCGCGAGATCAGGGCGCTGCGCATCTATGAGGGCGCGAGCGAGGTCCAGAAGGTCGTGATCGCCCGCGACCTGCTGAAGGCCGCTGGCGCCGGCAACGGAGGCTGAGCGATGGATGAAGACTTTTCGCGTTCCGGCCATCTCGACGGATTTGCGCGCGACAACCTGCCGCCGCGCGAAAGCTGGCCGGCGCTCGACCTCGCCGCCACGGGCCTGTCCTATCCCGAACGGCTCAACGTCGTTTCAGAGCTGGTCGACCGCCATCTCGCGGAGGGTCGCGGCGACCGCTTGGCCGTGATCGGACCCGAGGAGAACTGGAGCTATGCCGGGCTCGCCGAGACGGTGAACCGCATCGCCAATGTCCTGACGCGCGATCTCGGCCTCGTCCCGGGCAATCGCGTGCTCCTGCGCGCCGCCAACACGCCGATGATGGTCGCGGCCTATCTCGCCGTGCTCAAGGCCGGCGGCGTCGCCGTCGCGACCATGCCGATGCTGCGCGCCGGCGAGCTAGCCTATCCGATCCGCAAGGCCAGGATCGCGCTCGCGCTTTGCGACCATCGCGTGGTCGCCGATCTTCAAGCAACCCAAGCGCTTGTCCCGGAATTCTCGACCATCGTCACATGGGGAGACGGCGCGCTGGAAGGCCTGATGGCGCAAGCCGGCTACGAGAATTTCACCGCCGCCGACACCGCGCAGGACGATGTCTGCCTGATCGCCTTTACCTCGGGCACCACCGGCGAGCCCAAGGGTACCATGCATTTCCAGCGCGACCTGCTGGCGATTTGCGACACTTACGGCGCCCGCGTGCTGAAAGCCTCGCCCGACGATCGCTTCATCGGCTCGCCGCCGCTCGCCTTCACCTTCGGTCTCGGCGGCATCGTGCTGTTTCCGCTGCGCATCGGCGCGGCCATCGTCCTGCCGGAAAAGACCGCGCCGGCCGATCTCATGCTGGCCATTGAAGAACACCGCGCCAGCGTCTGCTTCACCGCCCCGACCGCCTATCGCGCCATGCTCGCCCAGATCGAGGGCCGCGACCTGTCATCCCTGCGCATCTGCGTTTCGGCCGGCGAGTCCCTGCCGAAAGCGACCTTCGAAGCCTGGCAGGCGAAGACCGGCTTGCCCCTGCTGGACGGCATCGGCGCGACAGAGATGCTGCACATCTTCATCGGCGCGCCGCGCGAGAAGATCAGGCCCGGTTCGACCGGCCTGCCCGTGCCGGGCTATGAAGCGAAGATCGTCGACGAGGCCGGTGAGGAACTGCCCGACGGCACGCCCGGGCGCCTCGCCGTGCGTGGGCCCACCGGTTGCCGCTACCTCGCCGATCCGCGCCAGGCGCGCTATGTCGAGAATGGCTGGAACATCACCGGCGACACCTATCTGCGAGATGCCGACGGCTATTTCTGGTACCAGGCCCGCTCCGACGACATGATCGTCTCGGCCGGCTACAACATCGCCGGTCCCGAGGTCGAGGCCTGCCTGCTGATCCACGAGGCGGTGGCCGAATGCGGCGTGGTCGGCGCGCCCTGCCCGGAGCGCGGCCAGATCGTCAAGGCCTATGTCCTGCTGCGCGCCGGCTTCACCGCCGATGCGGCGCTGGCCAAGGCGCTGCAGGAGCATGTCAAGGCGACGATCGCGCCTTACAAATATCCCCGCGCCATCGCCTTCGTGACAAGCCTGCCGAAGACGCCTACCGGGAAGCTGCAGCGTTTCGCGCTGCGTGAGATGGCGCGCGCCGAAGCCGCCGCCGCGCCTTGAAGACCAGATCCGATTGCAGGAAGACGCCATGTCCAGCGGTGCGCCGCCCTCCGACCTCGCCTCGCGCAAGCCCCGCGCCGTCCTGCCGGAAGGCTGGCCGCAGCCGCGCGGCTATGCCAACGGCATGGTCGCGCAGGGCAAGCTCCTGACCACCGGCGGCCTGGTCGGCTGGGATGCGAACGGCGTCTTCGCCAGGGATTTCCTCGGCCAGGTCGGCCAGACCCTGGCCAACATCAAGGCGGTGATCGAGGCCGGCGGCGGCGAGGTCACCGACATCATGCGCCTGACCTGGTACGTCACCGACATCGAGGCCTATCGCCGCTGCCTTGCCGAGCTCGGCCCGGTCTACCGCGCCCATCTCGGCCGACACTTCCCGGCCATGGCGGTCGTCGCCGTCTCGGCCTTGGTCGAGCCCGAGGCGATGGTCGAGATCGAGGCGACGGCGGTGATCGCGGGGTGAGGGTCGCCCCGGAATGACGGCGAGGGATCGTCCCAGACGGAATGCGCTAAATCCCCGCCCCATCCTGTAATTCACCCGCGCCTTCCCGGCGCCATAGGCGCTTATGCGCCCGGTGGGCCAGCGGCCGCAGCAGGAAGTCGCCGGCCGCCAGCACCGCGGCGAAGCTCCCCGTCCCGCCCAGCGCCAGAACCGCACCGGCCAGCGCCAGGCTGGAGCCTGCCCGCCAGCTCAATCCGCTGATGAAGGCGTGCCGCTGGCTCGAACCGCTCCGGCCGACCCGGCGCAGGAGCGCAGCCCGCAACCCCGGCCTGTGATCGCCACCCTGCCCTGGCGCCCTGCCGGCATTGCCATCGGCAGGTTCCGCCTCCTCGACGAAGCCGAAGGCGACCGTCTGGTTGCTCAGGCGTTCGATCAGGATGAAACCGCCGAGCTCGCGGTTCTGCGCATAGTCCAGGATCGCCAGCGGCCGGTCGAGCCGCAGCGTCGCCAGGCCGATCGCGTTCATTGGCAGGCTGTCGGCCGGCACTTCGGCGAAGCTCTCGACATCGAGCCGGTGCTGCAACTGCGTGACGCCGGCATTCGCCGTCGCGGTGGCGAGCTTCAGGATGAACTCAGCCCCCTCACGCAGCGCCGCCTCGCCGGTCCAGAGCAGCCGTGCCCGCAACTCCTGCCGGGCTGAAGGCGCATAGGCGAGCGAGGCGATGACGTCGCCGCGAGAGACGTCGACCTCCTCGGTGAGCGTGACGGTGACGGACTGCCCGGCGCCGGCCTGCGAAACCTCGCCGGACGGCGCGAGGATGCGCGCGATGCTGCTGCGGCGGCCCGAAGGCAGTACGGCGACGCCGTCGCCGACCCGCAGGCGCCCCCGCGCCACCATGCCGGCATAGCCGCGGAAATCGAGATCGGGCCGGTTGACCCATTGCACCGGCAGGGCAAAGCCCGCTTCCTCGCGCGCCTCGGCCGCCACGGTCACCGCTTCGAGGAAGGGCAGCAGCGCCGGCCCGCGATACCAGGGGGTCAGGCGCGAGGCTTGCGTGACGTTCTCGCCGTCGCGGGCCGAGACCGGGATGAAGTCGATTGCCGAGAAGCCGAGCCCGGCGGCCATGGCGCGATAATCGGCCTCGATCTGACGGAAGACGCTCTCGTCATAGCCGACGAGGTCCATCTTGTTCACCGCCACCACGATCTGGCGCACCCCGACCAGCGAGACGATGAAGGAATGGCGCCGGGTCTGCGGCAGCAGCCCCTTGCGCGCATCGACCAGGATGATGGCGAGGTCGGCGGTCGAGGCGCCGGTCGCCATGTTGCGGGTGTACTGCTCATGGCCGGGCGTGTCGGCGACGATGAAGCTGCGCTTCGGCGTCGAGAAGTAGCGATAGGCGACATCGATGGTGATGCCCTGCTCGCGCTCGGCGACGAGCCCGTCGACCAGCAGCGCGAAGTCCGGCGCCGCGCCTTGCGTGCCGAATTTGCGGGAATCGGCTTCGAGCGCGCCAAGCTGGTCGTCGAAGACCGCGCCGGCCTCGTAGAGGATGCGTCCGATCAGGGTCGACTTGCCGTCGTCGACGGAGCCGCAGGTGATGAAGCGCAGCAGCGCGCGGTCGCTGCCCTCGATATTCTGGCCTTCGTCATTGGCCGGGCGCAGCGCGCCCGCAGGCGCCGGCGCGCCCTTCAGTTCGGCGAGCGCCGCCATCAGAAATAGCCTTCCTGCTTCTTCTGTTCCATCGAGCCGGAGCCGTCATGGTCGATGACGCGGCCCTCGCGTTCCGAGGAGCGCGAGGATCGCATCTCGGCGATGATGTCGGTGAGGTTCGCCGCCTCGCTCTCGACCGCACCGGTCAGCGGGTAGCAGCCGAGCGTGCGGAAGCGCACCAGCCTGGTCTCGACCACCTCTCCAGGCAGCAGCGCCATGCGTTCGTCGTCACGCATGATCCAGGCGCCGTTGCGGCGCACCACCGGGCGCGGCGCGGCGAAATAGAGCGGCACGACCGGGATGTTCTCGAGCGCGATGTAGTCCCAGACGTCCTTCTCGGTCCAGTTCGACAGCGGGAAGACGCGGAAGCTCTCGCCTGTCGCCTTGCGCGTGTTGAACAGCCGCCAGGGCTCCGGCCGCTGGTTCTTCGGGTCCCAGCGATGCTCTGCCGAGCGCAGGGAGAACACCCGCTCCTTGGCCCGGCTCTTCTCCTCGTCGCGACGGGCACCGCCGAAGGCGGCATCGAAGCCGTATCTGTCGAGCGCCTGCTTCAGCCCCTGCGTCTTCATCACATCGGTGTGCAGGCGCGAGCCGGAAGCGAACGGGTTGACCCCGGCGCGCACGCCCTCCTCGTTGATGTGGACGATCAGGTCGAGCCCGAGCCGCCGCGCCGTCTCGTCGCGGAAGGCGATCATCTCGCGGAACTTCCAGGTCGTATCGACATGCAGCAGCGGGAAAGGCGGCTTGCCGGGGTGGAAGGCCTTCATCGCGAGATGCAGCAGGACGGCCGAGTCCTTGCCGATCGAGTAGAGCAGCACCGGCTTCTCGCAGGTCGCCGCCACTTCGCGGATGATGAAGATCGCCTCGGCTTCGAGCTTCTGCAGATGGCTGAGTTGGATCACGCCGACATCTCCAGGGCAGATTTCGCACGGACCAGCCGCCCGTCCGGGCCGACATGCAGGCCGCACTCCTTCGCGGCCTCCTCCTCCCACCACCAGCGACCGGCCCGCTCGGGCTCGCCCGGCCGAATCGCGCGCGTGCAGGGCTGGCAGCCGACCGAGAGAAAGCCCTGTTCGTGCAGCGGGTTGAGCGGCACGCCGTTTTCACCTGCGAAGGCCAGCGCCTGTTCGCGCGTCCAGTCGAGCAGCGGGTTGAACTTGACGAGGCCGCGCTCGGCGTCGGCCTCCGCCAGGGCGACGCCGCCGCGGGCGGTCGACTGGTCGGCGCGCAGGCCAGTGACCCAGGCGCTCGCGCCTGCCAGCGCCCGACCGAGCGGCTCGACCTTGCGTACGCCGCAGCAGGCCTTGCGCGCTTCGATCGAGGCGTAGAAGCCGTTGATGCCATGGCCGCGCACGAAACCCTCGACGGCGTCGTGACGCGGATAGAAGGCCGTGATGGCGATGCCGTAGCGGGCCTCGGTCTGCGCCCAGAGCGCATGCACCTCGGCGAAGAGCCGGCCGGTATCGAGCGTGACGATCTCGACCGGCAGTCTCCGGCTCGCGATCAGATGGGTGACGACCTGGTCCTCGAGGCCGAAGCTGGTGGTGAAGACCAGCCGGCCACCGATCCTCTCACGGAGGCCGGAGAGCCGCGCCGCCGCATCCGCCGATCCGAACGACGCGACGAGGCTTTCAGCCTGGCGGCGAAGCGCCTCGGCCTGCGTTGCCGGCTCGGGTGGCAACGCAGCCGTCCGGCTCGCGCTCTGCTCCCCGCCCTTCGCAGCCTGCTCCATGAGATGTCCGATCGTTCTGTAAAACGAACATTCTCAATATCCCCGGAAGTGTGGAGGATCAATTCACAAGCGATAGCGTGGAATTCCATATTTCGCCGGAGAAAGAGAATAACCTCCCGCCACGACGCCAGGCGCTCTCGCCGAGGAGCGATCCGGAACCTTGGCGCCGCAGCCTGCGTTGACCCGGGACGAGCGAGCCGGTCGCGCATCGGCCCAGCGCAAGCTCCGAGCAAGAAGGGGGAAACCATGACGAAATCCGCGAGCAAGGCCGTCGAAAGCCTGCGCAAGGAACAGCGCAAGCAGAAGCAGGAAGGCAATGGCTCGCCCGAGAAGCAGCTCGACAAGGCGCTGTGCGATAGCTTTCCGGCCAGCGACCCGGCCTCGCAGGTGACGCCGACCAAGCCGGGAGCGCCGAAGCAGCGGCGGGCCTGAACGGCCAGCGCATGCCGCAGCCAAACCGCTTGCTTGCCGTCTACGCGGATGGAAGCTTCGCCCGGTTGAAAGTGCGGTGGCCCGGCGCCATCTCGACTATCCGTCGCGATGGAGACCGTAGATGCCCGACCGAGCTAGAGTGGATGCCTTCGTCACCGCCGTCGTCGGCGGCGATCACGTCGCGGCGATCCGCGATTTCTACACCGCCGAGGCGAGCATGCGGGAGAACGCCAACGAGCCGCGCAGGGGCCGCGACGCCCTGATGGCGCATGAGGCAAAGGCGCTGGCACGTCTCGAGCGCATGCACACCCACCCCCCGCTGTCTGTCCTGGTCGATGGCGACCGTGTCGTCGTCCACTGGGTCTTTGACGCGACCAGCAAGGAGGGGATCACCCGACGGCTGGAGGAGTTGGCGATCCAGCGCTGGGAAGGCGACCGCATCGCCGAGGAGCGGTTCTTCTACGACACCGCCAGTTCCTGGCGCGAGGTCGAGGCGGCCGTCGCCGGCAGTCGGGGCAGCGCCTGATACCAACGACCTTCACTGCGCTCGCAATGACGGCCAGACCCTCGCAAGCGGCAAATCCAAACGCCGTTGGTATGACGAGGCCTTCGCGGCTTCGCTCGAGCACGCGACCATTCAACCGCAAGGGCAAGACCGGCAGCAGCCTCCGGTCCAGGCGCCATCGAAGATCCGGCGCGCAGCAGCTCAGCGGATGCCGCCGAGCCCGACCGAGAGCTTCTGGCCGATCTCGATGAATTTCAGCGGGTTGCGTGCCTGGTCGGTGAGCCGGGTTTCGTAGTGCAGATGCGGCCCGGTCGAGCGGCCGGTCGAACCGACGCGGCCGATGACCTGCCCGGCCGCGACGAGTTGGCCCGCCTTGACGTCGAAGGCGCTGAGATGGCCGTAGCGCGTGGTGATGCCGTTGCCATGGTCGAGTTCGACGAGATTGCCATAGCCGCCGGCGACCTCGGCACGCAGCACCTGGCCGGCGCCTGCCGCTCGCACCGGCGTCCCGGTCTCGCCGCGGAAGTCCATGCCGCCATGCATCGCGGTCGCGCCAGTAAACGGGTCGGTGCGCGGGCCGAAATTGCTGGTCGTGGTGTCGTCGCCTTCGAGCGGCCGCTGGAACGGCACGATGGTGGCGAGATCGCGCCAGCGGCCATAGACCGAGCGTGCCTCGTTGAGCTGCATCAGCGCATGCTCGAAGCTGCCCGGCTTGATCGCCGCCGAGAGCGGCACCAGCGGGCCGCCCATGCCGGCGCGCGCCGCGGGCAGCTTGACCCTGGCAGGGTCGAGACCGACCTCTCCCAGCGCCGCCCTGACCTCCTGGACCCGCCCGACGAGCTGGCGCCCGAGAGCCGAGATCTGCTGGCTCTGGCCGGTCTGCACCCGGTCGAGCGACTGGCCGAGCAAGGCGATGCGCTGGTCCAGCGGCAGCGGCTCGCTCGCCTTCACTTGCGTCGCGACCTGCCGACGCTGCTGCGCCAGGATCGCCGGATTGACCCGGTCGAGGATATTGGTCTCGCCGGCGAACTGGCTGCCGCCGGG
>NZ_JAKFED010000194.1:0-50130 GCF_036675845.1 Allobosea sp.
TGGTTCTCGAAGGCCGAGAGCGCGGCGTGCTCGGCATAGATCTCCGATGGGCCGGAATAGCCGAAGGCCTCGCCGAAGCCGAGACGCCTGGCGACCTCGCAGATTATCCACCAGTCGGGCTTCACCTCGCCTGGAAGCGGCAGGAAGGCGCGCTGGCGCGAGATCCGGCGCTCGGAATTGGTCACCGTGCCGTCCTTCTCGCCCCAGGCGGCGGCTGGCAGGATGAGGTGCGGTCCGGCCGAGAGCGTATCGTTCGACAGCACGTTCTCGGAGACGACGAAGAGATCGAGACCCGAAAGCGCCCCCCGAACCTGGTCCGCCCGCGGCAGCGAGACGGCCGGGTTCGTCGCCATCACCCAGAAGGCCCTGATCCGGCCCTCGGCGACGGCATCGAGCATGGCGACCGCCTTGAGCCCCTCCTGCCGGGCGATGTTCGGCGCACTCCAGAACCGGCGGACGCGGTCGATCTCGGGGGCGGTGTAGCCCATATGGGCGGCCAGCATGTTGGCGAGGCCGCCGACCTCGCGCCCGCCCATCGCATTGGGCTGGCCGGTCAGCGAGAAGGGGCCGCAGCCCGGCCGGCCGATCCGGCCGCTGGCGAGATGGCAATGCAGGATCGCCGCGACCTTGTCGGTGCCCTGCGCCGACTGGTTGACGCCCTGGCTCCAGGCGGTGACGACGGCGGGCGTAGCACCCCAGAGGGCATAGAAGGCGGCGATATCCGGCGCCGCCAGCCCCGTCCGCTCGGCGGTGGCAGCAAGATTCGGCGCGATCGCGCGGGCATTCTCCAGCGCCTCCTCGAAGCCGCTGACATGCCGCGCCAGATAGTCTCGGTCGAGCAGGCCGGCATCGGCGAGCTGAACCAGCAGCCCGGCGAAGAGCACGCTGTCGGAACCCGGCTTCAGGCGAAGGACGAGGTCGGCCTCCTCGGCGGTCGCGGTGACGCGCGGGTCGATGACCACGACCCTGGCGCCGCGCTCCGAGCGGTTCTGCTGGATGCGGCGAAACAGCACCGGATGGCACCAGGCGGTGTTGGAGCCGACCAGCACGACGAGATCGGCGCTGTCGAGGTCCTCGTAATTGCCCGGCACCGTGTCGGAGCCGAGCACGCGCTTGTGGCCGGCGACGGTCGAGGACATGCAGAGCCGCGAATTGGTGTCGACATGCGGCGTGCCGATGAAGCCCTTGGCGAGCTTGTTGGCGACGTAATAATCCTCGGTCAGCAACTGGCCGGAAAGGTAGAAGGCGACCGCTTCCGGGCCGTCGCGTTCGATGATCGCGTTCAGCCCGGCGGCGACCGCATCGAGCGCGACATCCCACGAAACCCGGTCATAGCCGCCCGCGGCGTTGCGCTTCAGCGGATGCAGCACGCGGCTGTCGAGCTCCAGCGTTTCCCCGAGCGCCGAGCCCTTGGAGCAGAGCCGGCCGCGATTGGCGGGGTGAGCGGGATCGCCTGCAATCGCGGCGCCGCCCTTGCCGTCCGGCGTTGCCAGCACGCCGCAACCGACCCCGCAATAAGGGCAGGTGGTGCTGGTCGCGGGCAGGCCGAAGAGGGCGGCATCATGGTGCATGTCAGGCGGCCTTCCTGACGCAATAGGGCTCGCCGAAGGGCAGATCGCTGCGGATCGCCGAGATGTCCTGGCCGGAGCGGATCAGGCCGAGATAGAACAGCGCCCCTAGCGTATCGCCGACGAGAACGCAGCCGGCGAGCCTGCCGTCCCGGAGCACGAATTTCCGGTAGATCCCGGCGGCACGGTCGCGCAGCACGACGGTCTCGTCGCCCTCGCCAGCCTCGAACTCGCCGGCCGAAAAGACGCCGACGCCGCTGACCTTGAGGTTGGTCGCCAGCAGCGAGCCGGTGTAGCGCGCCGTCCCGCCCGCAAGTCGCGTCGCCAGCACGCGGGCCTGCTCATAAGCCGGCTCGACCAGACCATAGACCAGGCCACGATGCTCGGCGCATTCGCCGATGGCGAAGACCGCCGGATCGCTGCTGGCAAGGCCGTCATCGACGTCGACACCGCGATTGACGTCGAGCCCCGCTGCCACCGCGAGATCGACGCGCGGGCGCACCCCGATGGCGACGACGACGAGATCGGCCGGGATCGCGCTGCCATCGGTCAGCTCCGCCGCCTCGACCCGCCCCCCGCCGACGAAGCGCTCGGCCGTGCAATTCAACCGGATGTCGATGCCGCGCGCGGCGATCTCGGCGGCGAGCAGGCTGGCGCCCTCGCGGTCGAGCTGGCGCTCCATCAGCCGGTCGGCCAGATGCAGCACCGTGACCCGGGCGCCGATCCTGGCCAGCCCGTAAGCTGCCTCCAATCCGAGCAGTCCGCCGCCGATCACCACGACGCGCGCACCGGTCGCGGCGGCGGTACGGAAGAGCGCGACATCGGCGACATCGCGGAACGTCGCGACGCCGGGCAATTCGAAACCCGGCACCGGCGGCATCAGGGGGCGCGAGCCGGTGGCGAGGACGAGCTTTCCGTAAGGCAGGGTCAGGCCGTCGGCCAGCATGACCGACTTCGCCGCCCGGTCGATGCCGGTGACCGGCTTGCCGTAGAGCATCGAGACGCCGCGCGCCTGCCACCAGGCGGCGGGCTTCAGCTCGATCTCGGGCTCGCCGATCTCGCCCGCCAGCAGCGGCGAGAGCAGGACGCGGTTGTAAGCGAGGCGAGGCTCCGCGCCGATCACCGCGATGGAATAGCGCCCGAGCGCGCGCTGGCTGAGCTCGTCGACAAGCCTGGTCGCGGCCATGCCCTTGCCGACGATGACGAGCGGCTCGGCCATGGCTCAGCCCTCCGCCGTCATTGCGAGCGAAGCGAAGCAATCCAGGGAGACCTGCCGCAACGGCTCATGCTGCCGCCCCTGGATTGCTTCGTCGGCTGCGCCTCCTCGCAATGACGGAGAGGTCGGCTGTTCGCTGCCAAGGTGAAAGCGCGTCGCCATCGGCTCACGCCACCCGCTTGATCTTGAGGGCCTTGAGGTAATCCAGCGGCGCCGCCGGATCGAACTTCACGCCGTCGAAGAAGGTCTCGACGCCGCGGGAGTCGCCCGTGGGAGCCCCGGCGACGCCGAGCGTTTTGGCCGCCTCGCGCCAGAGATCGGCGCGGTTGGTCTGGTCGACCAGCGCCTTGATGTCGAGCGTCGGCTCGAACTTGCCCCAACGGATGTTCTCGGCCACGAACCAGGTATCGAGGCTCTTCCAGGGATAGGAGGCAGAGCCGCCCTCGCCCCAGAACTTCATCAGCAGGTTGGTGCCCTTGGCCTCGCGGCCATTGCCGTAATTGATGTCGCCCCTGAGCCGGCCGACGATGTCGGCGACCGGGACGTTGAACCATTGCCGGCGCCCGACGATCTCCGCCAGCTCCTGCTTGTTCTCCAGCTTCTCGGCCCAGATCTGGGCTTCCATCACGGCCATCAGGATGGCCTGCGTCGCCCTCGGGTTGGCATCGACGAAATCGGCGCGCATGCCGAGGATCTTCTCGGGATGCCTGAACCAGAGCTCGCCGGTGGTCAGGGCGGTGTAGCCGATCTTCTGGTTGACCAGCTGCTCGTGCCAGGGATCGCCGACGCAGAAGCAATCCATTGCGCCGACCTTCATGTTCGCCACCATCTGCGGCGGCGGCACGGTGATGAGCTTGATGTCGCTGTCCGGATCGATGCCGCCGGCGGCGAGCCAGTAGCGCAGCCAGAGATCGTGCGTGCCGCCCGGGAAGGTCATCGCGGCGGTCAGTTCCTTGCCCGCCGCCCTCTTGCGCTCGAAGGCCTGCTTCAGGGCGGAGGCATCCTTCCGGACGTCGAGATCCTTGTATTCGTTCGAGACCGAAATGCCCTGGCTGTCCTCGTTGAGGTTCAGCAGCGTGTACATCGGCAGCTTCTGGCCGTTCTGCATCACCTTGCCGGTGGCATAGAGATGCGTCTTCGGCCTCAGGATGTGGCCGCCATCGATGCCGTTCGCCTTGAAGCCGAGCGCCATGTTGTCGCGCGTCGCGCCCCAGGAGGCCTGCTTGGCGATGTCCATGTCGGGCAGGCCGTATTTGGCGAACAGGCCCTTTTCCTTGGCGATGACCAGCGGCGCGGCGTCGGTGAGCGCGATATAGCCCAGGCGCGTGCCCTTGACCTCGGGACCGGCGCCTTGCGCGAAAGCGCCCGACGGCAGCGCCAGCCTGGCGGCGGCGAGCAGCGCCGCCGCACCCGAAAGCTGCAGCAGCTGCCGGCGGCCGATTCCGCCGATCCTGGTCCCGCCTGCCTTGGCCTTGGCCTTGGCCTTGGTCTCGATCGTCTCGCTCATCAATCGCCTCTCGCGTGGAAATGCCGGATCGAAGTCGGGTGCGCCGCCAGGACGAAAACGCCGCGCGAAAGCATCCGTGAGGCACGTTCGACAGCAGCGTTGCTGTGCGTTTGGTCAGGAAGTCGGCGCGGGCAACCTTGGCCGCGTCGCTAGAACCCTACAAGGAGCGTGCCAGCCGCCAGCATGTGCGATCGGCGCTTGTTTCTCAGTTACTTAGGACCGATTTTCGGCGCTGCGGCGGGTCAGGGCACCGAATGCTGCGACGCACAATTTATCTGCGTTCGCACAAGAAACGTGCAGAAATTCCACCCGGGCATGGCTGCCTTGAAATGAGGCAGATCGAACATGGCGCCCCTTCGGCCATCACCGCGGAGAGAGAGATAGAGGTCTGCCCTAGGATGCAACGTCATTTCAGCACCTCGGCAGCCGTGATGATCGAACGTGCGATATCGACGAGCTTGCGCTTCTCATTCATCGCGGTCTTCCGCAGCAGGGCGTAGGCCTCCTGCTCGGGCAGGCCCTTCAGGCGCATGACGATGCCCTTGGCGCGGTCGATCGTCTTGCGCTCGTCGAGCTGCGAGCGGGCCTCGTCGAGCTCCTCGCGCAGCCGGCGGAAGGCGTTGAAGCGGCTGATGCAGGTCTGCAGGATCGGCTTCAGCCGCTCCTTCTTCAGCCCGTCGACGATATAGGCCGAGACCCCGGCCTCGACCGCCTCCTCGATCGAGGCGGCATCGGACTGGTCGACGAACATGGTGATCGGCCGCTTCACATGTCGGCTCACCAGGAACATGTCGGCCAGCGCGTCACGGCTTGGATTCTCGAGATCGATCACGACGACGTCGGGATCGTGCAGCTCGATCGCCGCGACGAGGCCGCTGGTGCCGCCGATCATGACGATCTCGTGCGATCCGGCCTCGCGCAGGCCCTCCTCGATGATCGCGGCGCGGACAGGGTTGGCGTCGACGATCAGGATCTTGATGCTGTTCGCCATCTTGCCCGGTGCGGAAAAGGACCGCCTCCCGGATGCAGGATGCGCGCCAACCTCGGCGCCGGTGTGTTCAGGGCAGCCCGAGCATCCGGCGGGCGAGCCCGGGATCGCCGCCGCCGGCGAAGTCGTCGAAGGCGACCTCCGTCACGCGGATGATCTGGTCGGCGATGAAGCGCGCGCCTTCGCGGGCGCCGTCTTCGGGATGCTTCAGCGCACATTCCCATTCGAGCACTGCCCAGCCGTCGAAGCCGTATTGCGCCAGCTTCGAGAAGATCCCCTTGAAGTCGACCTGCCCGTCGCCGAGCGAGCGGAAGCGCCCGGCCCGCTCCAGCCAGGAGGCGAAGCCGGAATAGACGCCCTGGCGGCCATTCGGGCGGAATTCGGCATCCTTCACATGGAAGGCGCTGATCCGCTCATGGTAGATGTCGATGAAGGCGAGATAGTCGAGCTGCTGCAGCAGGAAATGCGACGGGTCGTAATTGATCCGGCAGCGCGGATGCTCGCCCAGCCGGTCGAGGAACAGCTCGAAGGTCGCGCCGTCGAACACGTCCTCGCCGGGATGGATCTCGAAGCCGACATCGACGCCGTGCTCCTCATAGACATCGAGGATCGGCTTCCAGCGCCGCGCCAGCTCGCCGAAGGCCTCGTCCACCAAGCCGGGCGGGCGCTGCGGCCAGGGATAGAGGAAGGGCCAGGCGAGCGCGCCGGTGAAGCTGACCGAGCCGTCGAGGCCAAGGCGCCGCGAGGCCTTCGCCGCGAGCTTGACCTGCTCCACCGCCCAGGCCTGGCGTTCGGCCGGGCACCCGTGCAACTCGGCCGGCGCAAAGGCGTCGAACGCCGCGTCATAGGCAGGATGGACCGCGACGAGCTGACCCTGCAGATGGGTCGAGAGCTCGGTGATCGCGACGCCGCTTCCCTGGGCGACGCCGAGGAGTTCGTCGCAATAGTCCTGGGAAGCGGCCGCCTGCGCCAGATCGATGAAACGCCTGTCCCAGGACGGCAGCTGGACGCCGCGATAGCCCAGCTCCGCCGCCCAGCGCGTGATAGCGGCCCAGCTGTCGAACGGCGCCCGGTCGCCCGCAAACTGCGCCAGAAAGATCGCCGGGCCCTTCATCGTCTTCGGCATAACCTTGCTCCTCCCGTTCCGGCCGACGATGGCGCAAGCCGGCACGCCAGGTCCAGACCGTCCCGCCCGGCTTTCGCAAGGTCGCTTCGTTTGATCTTTTGCCTGAAACGGGCCGAAGTTCGGTCTTGAGTGGAATCTCCGTCCGCCACTAGCCTGCACCCAATAGGCCGGAACAAGGCCAGGCGAGGAAATCGGGAGGCTGTCATCGCGCTGCCCTGGCACAGCTTGAGTCCGGACGAGCTCGCGCTGCTCGAGGCCGCGTTCTGGGCCGGCGGCGCCGCGCGTCATGCCTTGTCGGACACGCTGCAGTTCTCGCGCAGCAAGACCAACGCGCTCGCCGCGGGCCTGCTCGACCAGGGCCTGCTCGACGAGGCGGGCGTGCAGCATTCGACCGGCGGGCGCCGCCCCGAGACGCTGCGGGTCCATGGCCGGATCGGCGTCCTCATCGGTGTCGACATCGGCGCCACCAGTCTCGACGTCGCGCTCCTGCGCCCGGATCTCGGCGTCATCGCCCGCCATTCGCAGGAGGCGGACGTCCAGGCCGGGCCCGGGCCGATCATGGCCGGCCTGCGCGCCCTGCTGCCGGCCATGCTCGCCAGGAACGGCGTGTCGCGCGAGCAGGTGCTCGCGGTCGGCATCGGCGTGCCGGGGCCGGTGAATTTCGCCGCCGGCCAGCTCGTCAATCCACCCCTCATGCCCGGCTGGGACAGCTACGCCATCCGCGACGACCTGCGCGAGATCATCGACGCGCCGATCTTCGTCGACAACGACGTGAACCTGATGGCGCTCGGCGTACTCTGGCGCCAGCGCCGGCAGATCGAGAACTTCCTCGTCATCAAGGTCGGCACCGGCATCGGCTGCGGCATCGTCTGCCATGGCGAGCTCTATCGCGGCATGACCGGCTCAGCCGGCGATGTCGGCCATATCTGCGTTGACCCCGAGGGGCCGCTCTGCCGTTGCGGCAACCGCGGCTGCGTCGAGGCGATGGCCGCGGCTCCCGCCATCGTCGCGATGGGCACTGAGGCTGCCGAAGCGGGCCGCAGCCCGGCGCTGGCGCAACGGCTTACCGAGAAGGGGCGCCTGGAGGCCAGCGATGTCGGCGCCGCCTGCCGCGCCGGCGATGCCGAGGCCGACGCGATCGTCCGCCGCTCCGGGCGGCTGATCGGCCAGGTGCTGGCGGCGCTGGTCAACTTCTACAACCCCTCGCACATCTTCATCGGCGGCGGCGTCTCGGCCATCGGCCCGATGTTCCTCGCGGCCATCCGCCAGAGCGTCAGCCAGCGCTCGCTGGCCCTCTCGACCCGCCATCTCGAGATCACCTCGGCCCCGCTCGGGCCGGAGACCGGGCTGATCGGCGCCGGCGTGCTGGCGATGCGCGAGGCCTTGCGCAGCGGGAGCCAAAGATGAGCGCGACCGGACGCGAAGGGCCAGATCTTGATCAGCCAGGTCTCGCCGTCGCCTTCGACGGCATCGTCAAGCGCTTCGGCCCGGTCGAGGTGCTGCACGGCGTCTCCTTCGCGCTCGAGCCGGGCCGCGTCTACGGGCTGCTCGGCGAGAACGGCGCCGGCAAGTCGACCCTGATGAAGATCCTCGCCGGCTACGAGCAGCCGAGCGAAGGTCGCCTGCTGGTCGCCGGCGAGCCGGTCGCCTTCGCCGGCTCGCGCGACGCCGAGGCGCGCGGCATCGTCCTGATCCACCAGGAGTTCAACCTCGCCGAGGATCTGTCGATCACCGGCAACATCTTCCTCGGCCATGAGCGGCGCAAGGGCTGGTTCCTCGACGAGAACGCGATGCGGCAGGAGGCGGAGGCGGCGCTGGCGCAGGTCGGGCTGGCGCGCGATCCGGCAACGCCCGTGCGGCGCCTGATCGTGGCCGAGAAGCAGCTCGTCGAGATCGCCAAGGCGCTTTCGCGCAAGGCGCGGCTGCTGATCATGGACGAGCCGACGGCGACGCTGACGCCGTCCGAGGTCGCGCGCCTGTTCTCGCTGATCGAGCGCATGCGCGCCGACGGCGTCACCGTCGTCTACATCTCGCACAAGCTCGATGAGGTCGAGCGCATCACCGACGAGGTCATCGTGATGCGCGACGGCAAGCTGGTCGGGCGGGCGCCGACAGCTTCCCTCAGCCGCCACGACATGGCGACGATGATGGTCGGCCGCGAGATCGCCGACCTGTTTCCGGAGAAGATCGCCTTCGACGGAGCGGCAGCGCCGGCGCTGAAGGTCGAGGCGTTCAGCGTGCCGGGCTGGGCGCAGGACATCTCCTTCGCCGTGCGCCCGGGCGAGATCCTCGGCTTCGCCGGCCTGGTCGGCGCCGGCCGCACGGAACTCTTCGAGGGCATTCTCGGCCTGCGGCCGGGCAGCGGCGGCGTCGAGGTCTCCGGCACGCCCGTGACACTGCGCTCGCTCCGCGAGGCGACCCGCCACGGGCTGAGCTATCTGAGCGAGGACCGCAAGGGCAAAGGGCTGCATGTCGGCTTTCCGCTCGCGCCGAATCTCACCCTGATGGCGCTGGAGCGCTATGCCAGGCCCTGGCTCGACCACGCCGCCGAGCGGCAGGCGCTGACGCAGGCCGTCGACGAGTTCGGCATCCGCGCCGGCTCGCTCTCGATGCGTGCCGGCGCGCTCTCCGGCGGCAACCAGCAGAAGCTCGCGCTGGCGAAAGTTCTCCATCCGGAGCCGAAGGTGCTCGTGCTCGACGAGCCGACGCGCGGCGTCGATGTCGGCGCCAAGCGCGAGATCTATTTCCTGATCCAGCGGCTCGCCCGGCAGGGGCTTGCCGTCGTCGTCATCTCCTCCGAGCTCGTCGAACTGATCGGCCTCGCCCATCGCGTCGCGATCATGCGGGCCGGCCGGCTCGTCGCCACCGTGCAGGGTGAGGAGATGACGGAAGAAGCGATGATCGCTCACGCCACGGGAACGCGCCATGTCGCAGCCTGACACCGCCGCCGCCACCTCCGCCGACCTGCGCCGGCCGGCCTCCGGCACGCCGCTGGCCGAGCGGCTGGCGAGCCTCGGACCGGCGGTCGGGCTCGTCCTGCTCTGCCTTGTCGGCGCCGGCCTCAACAGCGACTTCGCCACCCTCGACAACGCGCTCAACGTGCTCACCCGCACCGCCTTCATCGGCATCATCGCGGTGGGCATGTGCTTCGTCATCATCCTCGGGGGGATCGACCTCTCGGTCGGCTCGATGGCGGCGCTGATCGCCGGCTGCGTCATCATGTTCATCAACTGGGCGGCCGGCGCGCTCGGCTCGCCGCTCATGGCGGTCCTCGCCGGAGCTGGCCTTGCCGTGGTGCTCGGCGCCGTCTTCGGGCTGGCGCATGGCGTGCTGATCGCGAAGGGGCGGATCGAGCCCTTCATCGTGACGCTCGGCACGCTCGGCATCTACCGCGCCTACCTCACCTATTTCGCCGATGGCGGTGCGCTGACGCTGGAGAACAGCCTCGCCGACCTCTATGCGCCGGTCTATTATGGCAGCCTGCTCGGCGTGCCGGTGCCGGTCATCGCCTTTCTCGTCGTGGCGCTCGCCGGCGCGGGGATCCTGAACAAGACCGCCTATGGCCGCCACGTCCAGGCGATCGGCTCCAACGAGACGGTCGCGCGCTATGCGGCGGTCGACGTCGAGGGCGTCAAGATCCTCACCTATATGCTGCTCGGCGCCTGCGTCGGCATCGCCACGCTATTCTATGTGCCGCGGCTCGGATCGGCCTCGCCGACCACCGGCCTGCTCTGGGAGCTGGAGGCGATCGCCGCGGTGATCGTCGGCGGCGCGGCGCTCAAGGGCGGCCAGGGCAGCATCACCGGCACCGTCATCGGCGCGATCCTGCTCTCGGTCATCAGCAACCTGCTCAATCTGACCAGCCTGATCAGCGTCTATCTCAACGCGGCCGTGCAGGGCTTCGTCATCATCACCGTCGCGTTTTTGCAGAGAGGCCGCCGCTAGGGCGCGCCGATAAAGGGAGAGAAGCGATGCCGACCAAGAACAGACGTTTCGTCCTTCTCGCCGCCGCCGCGGCGGGGCTGGGCTTTACCGCCGCGCCGGCCGCCGCCGAGCCGGTCCATCTCGGGGTTTCGATCCCGGCCGCCACGCACAGCTTCATGGGCGGCATCAACTACTGGGCGAACCAGGCGAAGAAGGATCTCGAGGCCAAGCACAAGGACCTGAAGGTCACGATCCGCACCGCCGCCAACGCCACCGAGCAGGCCAACCAGCTGCAGGACCTCAGCACGGTCAGCAAGATCGACGCGCTCGTCGTCTTCCCCTTCGAATCGGCGGCGCTGACCCGGCCGGTGGCGAATGTGAAGGCCAAGGGCACCTATGTCACCGTGGTCGATCGCGGCCTCACCGACACCTCCGCCCAGGACGCCTATGTCGCCGGCGACAACACCGCCTTCGGCAAGATCCCGGCCGAGTACATCGCCAAGGCGCTGGGCGGAAAGGGCAATGTTGTGGCGCTGCGCGGCATCCCGACCACGCTCGACAACGAGCGCATGGATGCCTTCGCCGGCGTGCTGAAGGCTCACCCGGACATCAAGCTGCTCGATGCCAAATACGCCAACTGGAACCGCGACGACGCCTTCAAGGTGACGCAGGACTTCCTGACCCGGTTCAAGGACATCGACGCCTTCTGGGCCGCCGATGACGACATGGCCTTCGGCGCGATCCGCGCTATCGACCAGGCCGGGCGCAAGGACATCAAGGTGATCTTCGGCGGCGCCGGCGCCAAGGACATGGTCAAGCTGATCATCGACAACAAGGACCCGCGCATCCAGGCCAATGTCAGCTACTCGCCGAAATTCATCTACGACGCGATCAAGCTCACCGCCGAGGCGCGGCTGAAGGGCGAGAAGCTGCCGGCGACCACCATCATCCCCTCGGTGCTGATCGACAAGAACAACGCCAAGGACTTCTACTTCCCCGACTCGCCGTTCTGAGGCGCAGCTCGACTTCCGGCCGCTCCGTTGCCGGAGCGGCCGCCACCTCACCGACGGGTAGGCCGATGACCAACGAAACTCCGCGCCGGCTGCGCTATGCCATGGTCGGCGGCGGCCGCGGCGCGTTCATCGGCGCGGTGCACCGCCACGCCATCGCGCTCGACGGCCTCGCCGGGCTCGCCGCCGGCGCGCTCTCCTCGACGCCGGAACGGGCGCTCGAATCCGGCCGCGCGCTCGGGCTGCCGGAGGCGCACAACCATCCGGGCTGGCAGGCCCTGCTCGAAGCCGAGCTGAAGCGCCCTGCCGGCGAACGGGTCGATCTCGTCGTCATCGTCACGCCGACCGACAGCCATTTCCCGATCGCGCAGGCCTTCGCCGATGCCGGCTTCCATGTCGTCTGCGACAAGCCGCTCGTCCACACCGGCGCGCAGGCCGACACCCTCGTCGAGACGGTCGCGGCGCGCGGCACGGTCTTCGGCGTGACCTACAACTACACCGGCTATCCGATGGTCCGGCAGGCGCGCGAGATGGTGCGCTCCGGTGTCCTGGGCACGATCCGCAAGGTCGTCGTCGAGTACAATCAGGGCTGGCTCGCCACCGCGCTGGAGACGACCGGCAACAAGCAGGCGGGTTGGCGCACCGATCCGGCCCGCAGCGGCATCGCCGGCGCGCTCGGCGACATCGGCTCGCATGCGGAGAACCTCGTCTCGACCGTCACCGGCCTGCGCATCGAAGAGCTCGTCGCCGATCTTGGCGCCCTGGTGCCAGGCCGCGCGCTCGACGACGACGCCAGCATGCTGTTGCGCTTCGAGGGCGGCGCGCGCGGCGTGCTCGTCGCCTCGCAGATCAATGCCGGACTGGAGAACGATCTGCGCCTGCGCGTCTCCGGCGAGCGCGGCACGCTCGAATGGCGGCAGGAAGAGCCGAACCGGCTCGTGCACCATCGCGGCGAGGCGGCGACGGAGATCCTGACGCGGGCCACGCCCTGGCTCGGCGAAGCGGCCCGCCGCGCCTCGAGGCTGCCGCCCGGCCATCCCGAGGGGTTCATCGAGGCCTTCGCCAATATCTATCGCGGCGTGTTCGCGGAGATCAGGGGCCGGCGGGACGGCACGAAGATCGACCCGCTCGATGCCGATTTTCCGGGCGTCGGCGACGGTGCGCGCGGCGTGCGTTTCATCGAATGCGCGGTCGCCTCATCGACCCAAAGGCGCTGGCTGCAAGTCGCGCCGCCCCTTCGGCGGGCCGGCGGCTAGCGCCTGATGGTTTTGCTTGGAACCACCGGCGTCATCCCGGACAAGCTGCGAAGCGGCGCAGCTCCGGGATCCATCATAGGGAGCGACGGCGCTCCATGATGGATCCCGGGACGAAGCTGCGCTTCGCCCAGGATGACGGCGTGGTTCCAGCTGAAACCATCCGGCTCCAGCGCCGCAGATTCTAGACCTCCCTGGCGTCCAGGCTGCGATAGAGCGGCAGGGCCAGCGGCGCGATCCGTCGCACCAAGCTTTGGAAGGGCTGCGGCTTCGGCTCCGAAAGCGGCAGGCCGAGCAAATCCGGCGAGGTTCCCTGCACCGCCCTGGCAAGATCGCGTCCGAGCGAGAGCGAGAGTGCGACCGCCCGGCCATTGCAGCCGACCCAGGCGAAGCCGTCCGGTCCGAGCCGGTGGATGCGCGGAAAGCCCGGCACCTGCGGCTTCAGCAGGTTGTCCGGCGTCATCCCGACATAGCCTGACCAGACATAGTCGAATTCGACATCGCCGAGCTGCGGCCAGAGACGCTTCAGCCGGGCCGCGACCTGCGGCCGCAGATTGGCGCCGCCCGCGCCGGGCAGGACCGCCGCGCCACCCGTGACCAGGCGATTGCGGGCGTCCCAGCGCGCGAAATAAAGCTCGCGATGCGTGTCCGACATCGCCTGCCGGCCGGGGATCACGGTCTTGGCGATGTTGTCGCTGACCGGCTTGGTCGCCATCTGCCAGGACAGGACGGGAATGACCTCGCCGGCGATCCCGGGGGCGAGATCGGGCGCGAACTCGCCGGTATAGGCATTGGTCGCCAGCACCAGCGCCCGCGCCGTCACCGAGCCGGCTTGCGTCTTCACCAGCCAGCGCCCGTTCTCGTGCCGCATCGAGATCGCCGGCGAGCGCGCATGGATCGTGGCGCCGAGCTTCAGCGCGACCTCGGCCAGGCCGCGCGACAGCGCCAGCGGATTGATATGGCCGCCGGTCCGGTTCCAGAAGCCGCCGAACCAGGCATCCGAGCCGAGCATGCCGGCAAGCGTCGCACGGTCGAGCAATTCGACCGGCGCGCCGATCGCCGACCATTCGCGCACCCGCTTCTCGACGAGCTTGAAGCGCCCCGGCGAATGGGCCGGCTGGATCCAGCCGGTCTGCTCGGCCTCGGCCGGGATTTCATGTTTGCGGACGAGATCGAACAGGTATTGGGCGCTGTCGCGCAGCAGCGCGTTGAAGCGCTCCCCCGCCTCGCCATGGCGCTTCACCATGGCCGAGGGATCATGGCCCGCGAGCGTCGGGATGACCTGCCCGTTGTTGCGGCCCGACGCGCCCCAGCCGGGCTCGGCCGCCTCCAGCACGGTCACCTCGACGCCGTCCTCGCGCAGATGGATCGCGGTCGACAATCCGGTGAAGCCGGCGCCGATTACCACGACATCGCTCTGGACGTCGCCTTCCAGCGGGCTCAGCGCCGGCCCCGGCTGCGCGGTCGCGGCCCAGAGCGAGGGCGGCCAGATGATGGGATCGGCGGCTGTCATGGCTCTCCATTCCGTCGGCATTGGGGATGGCGCGGCAGATCTCCCGCTTACCCTTGCCGCCTTGCCGAGTCGAGGCAGGTCGGCGCAGTTATCGGCTGCATCAGGAGGAGACTAAAATTCCATGCATCAAGGATAGAACGAACATGTTCTTCTGAATCATGGTCGCACCCATTCTTTTCTTGGAACTTTCATCCCCTCATGGCTATGTGGGGAGCAGCGGGGCGCCATCGATGCCGGGAGCGGGGTGGTTGCCTCGCGCCGTCCTTTCGGATGCATTCAGCCCCGATAGGTTTGTATGGAGGGGGCGTTATGCCGCTCAAGCATGTTCTCGGCCTCGATCATGTCGTGGTCACCGTTCGCGATCTCGATGCCGCCGCCGGCCGATGGCAGCGCCTCGGCTTCACGGTTTCGCCGCGCGGCACGCATTCGCCGATCCTCGGCAGCGGCAATTACACGATCATGTTCGGCGAGGATTATGTCGAGCTGCTCGGCATCCTGGCCGAGACCGAGCACAACAAGCCGACCCGCGACTTTCTCAAGGAGCGCGAGGGCCTCGAACGCGCGGCCTTCACCACGGACGATGCCGCCGCCGGCGCCGCCGAACTGAAGAGCCGCGGCCTCGAGGCGCTCGGCCCGGTCCATTTCGGCCGCCCGGTCGAGCTGCCGGGTGGCGGCACCGGCGAGGCGAAGTTCAACGTCTTCCGCTGGCCCCTCGATGAAAACCCCGGCGATCTGCGCATTTTCGCCTGCCAGCATCTGACCCGCGACACGGTCTGGATTCCCGAGCTCCAGAGCCACGCCAATGGCGCGCAGCGCATCGTCCGCCTCGAGGTCCTGGCCGCCGATCCCAAGGCGGCGGCCGAGCATCTGAGCCGGCTGATCGACGAGCCGGCGACGCAGCAGGAGGACGCCTGGCGCGTGCCCTCCGGCGGCAAGCGGGCCGATTTCCTGTTCTATGATGCGGCCGGCTTCGCGCGGCGCTATCCTGAGGCGCTGCGCGCCGGTGCGGCGCAAGGCGGTGCCACGGCCATCGTGCTGGCCACCTCCGATCTGGAGCGCGCCGGGGCGGCACTCGGGCCTGCCGCGATCCGCCATGGCGATGCCGTCAGCGTGCCGGCGGAGGCTGCCAACGGCGTCATCCTGAGCTTCGTTCGCTGACGATCCGACCAACCAGGACTTTCACGCCGGCCTCCCGATGGAGCCGGTGCATGACACGAAAAGACATCCGGAGATTGCCATGGATATGACCCGTCGCGCCGCGCTTCTGACCAGCGCCGCCATCGCGTCCAGCGTCGCCTTCCCGATGCGCTCGCTCTTCGCGCAGGAGACGCCGCGCAAGGGCGGTGCCTTCACCGTCCATTACGGCGCCGAGCAGCGCCAGCTCAACCCGAGCCTGCAGGCCTCGACCGGCGTCTACATCATCGGCGGCAAGATCCAGGAGCAGCTCGTCGACCTCGATGCCGCCGGCCAGCCCGTTGGGGTGCTCGCCACGAGCTGGGAAGCGGCGCCGGACGGCAAGACCATCACCTTCAAGCTGCGTGAAGGCGTGAAATGGCATGACGGCAAGCCCTTCACCTCAGCGGACGTGCAGTTCACCGCGATGGAGATGTGGAAGAAGATCCTGAACTACGGCACCACGCTGCAGCTCTTCCTCACCGCCGTCGACACGCCCGACCCGCTGACGGCGGTGTTCCGCTATGAGCGCCCGATGCCGCTCGGCCTGCTGCTGCGGGCTCTGCCGGACCTCGGCTACGTCTCGCCGCGCCATCTCTACGAGGGCAAGGGCGACATCCGCCAGAACCCGGTCAATCTGGCGCCGATCGGCACCGGCCCGTTCAAGTTCGTCTCCTATGAGCGCGGCCAGCACGTCATCGCCGACCGCAACCCCGAATACTGGCGCCCGAACGCGCCCTATCTCGACCGGATCGTCTGGCGCGTCGTCACCGACCGCGCCGCGGCCGCGGCCCAGATGGAGGCCGGGCAGATCCATTACAGCCCGTTCTCGGGTCTGACGATCTCGGACTCGGCGCGCCTCGGCAAGGATCCGCGCTTCATCGTCTCGACCAAGGGCAATGAGGGCAACGCCCGCACCAACACGATCGAGTTCAACTTCCGCCGTCCGGAGCTCGCCGATATCCGGGTGCGCCGCGCCATCGCGCATGCGCTCGACATCCCGTTCTTCATCGACAACTTCCTCGGCGACTTCGCCAAGCCCGGCACCGGCCCGATCCCCTCGGTCTCGACGGATTTCTACCCGGCCGATAACGGCCCGCAATACGCGTTCGACAAGAAGCTCGCCGCCAAGCTCCTGGACGAGGCCGGCTTCAAGGCCGGCGCCGGCGGCACCCGCTTCTCGCTGCGCCTCCTGCCCGCCCCCTGGGGCGAGGACATCTCGCTCTTCGCCACCTTCATCCAGCAGTCGCTGGCCGAAATCGGCATCAAGGTCGAGGTGGTGCGGACCGATGGCGGCGGCTTCCTGAAGCAGGTCTATGACGACCATGCCTTCGATCTCGCCACGGGCTGGCACCAGTACCGCAACGACCCGGCCGTCTCGACGACGGTGTGGTACCGCTCGGGCCAGCCCAAGGGCGCGCCCTGGACCAACCAGTGGGGCTGGACCGACCCGACGATCGACAAGATCATCGACGACGCGGCGACCGAGGTCGATACCGCCAAGCGCAAGGCGCTCTATGGCGATTTCGTCCGCCGCGCCAACAGCGAGCTGCCGATCTGGACGCCGATCGAGCAGATCTTCCTGACGGCGATCAGCGCCAAGGCGCGCAACCACTCCAACACGCCGCGCTGGGGTTCGAGCTCCTGGCACGATCTCTGGCTGGCGGAGTGACGCTCCGGCTCTGACAGGCAGGGCCCTCATCCCTAGAGCCCGTTCCGATCAGCTTGCACCGCAAGCTGATCGGAAAAACGGTCTCTCACTTATGTTTAGAGGCGGATTCACCGATCAGATCGGTTCGATCTGATCGGATCCGGCTCTAGGCGCGGCACAATTCCGCCTCCCGCAGGATGGGGGCTCGCTTTTTGGGAGCGGCCGTTCCATCAATCTCGACGAATGTCGCAGCTTGGTTCTTTCAACCGCACGGCGTGAGCGATGCGTGTATTGACACTTGCGGGGCGGCGGCTCGCCGCCTCGATCCCCACCCTCCTGCTGATCCTGATCGGCGTCTTCGTCCTGCTGCAGTTCGCGCCGGGCGACACCGTCGATGCGCTGATGGCGCAGATGGGCGGCGGCGACGCGGAGACCGCCCGCCAGTTGCGCGAGCATTACGGGCTCAACGTCTCGGCCTGGGCCCAGCTCGGCAATTATCTCTGGCGCCTGGTCCGGCTCGATCTCGGTTTTTCGGCGATCTACGGCAAGCCGGTCGCGACCGTGATCGCCGAGCGCCTGCCGGCAACGATCCTGCTGATGACCGCCTCGCTCTCGCTGGCCTTCTTCTTCGGCCTGATCTTCGGCGTCGCCGCGGCGCGCGGGGTCAACCGCTGGCCCGACACGCTGATCTCGACGCTCGGCCTCGTCTTCTACGCGATGCCGACCTTCTGGTTCGGGCTGATGGCGATCGTCGTTTTCTCGATCTATCTGCAATGGCTGCCGGCTGGCGGCTTCGAGGACATCACGGTCGGGCTGACCGGCTGGCGCCGCACGCTCGACATCGCGAGCCACCTCGTCCTGCCGACGGTGACGCTCGGCCTGTTCTACATGGCGATCTATCTGCGCATCATGCGCGGCTCGATGCTCGAGGTGCTGACGCTCGACTTCGTGCGCACCGCCCGCGCCAAGGGCATGGACGAGACGCGCGTCGTCGTCCGCCATGTGCTGCGCAACGCGCTGCTGCCGATGGTGACGCTGATCGGCCTGCAGGCCGGCACGATGCTCGGCGGCTCGGTCGTCGTCGAGAGCGTGTTCTCGCTGCCCGGCCTCGGCCGTCTCGCCTATGAATCGGTGATCCAGCGCGATCTCAACACGCTGCTCGGCATCGTCTTCGTCTCGGCGCTGGTCGTCATCGCCGTCAACTTCATCGTCGACCTGCTCTATGCCAGGCTCGACCCGCGCATCACGACGGGGGGCTGAGCGGTGGCCTTCCTGAAGCTCTATTTCCGCAGTCCGCCGGCGGTGATCGGCCTCGTCCTGCTCATCCTCGTCCTGGCGATGGCGGCGACGGCCGACTGGCTCTACCCGCGCGATCCGCTGGCGCTGGCCGGGCGGCCGCTGATCTGGCCGTTCAGCAATCCGCGCTTCCTGCTCGGAACCGACAATTCCGGCCGCGACATCGCCGCCCAGATCTTCCACGGTGCCCGGATCTCGCTGCTGATCGGCCTGGTCGCGACCGCGATCTCGGTGCTGATCGGCATCACCATCGGCGCCTTCGCCGGCTATTACGGCGACTGGGTCGACACCGCGCTGATGCGCGTCACCGAGGCCTTCCAGACGCTGCCGAACTTCATCCTGCTGCTGGTGCTGGTCGCGGTCTTCGGCTCGACCATCACCACGGTGACGATCGCGATCGGCATCGTCTCCTGGCCGGCTTCGGCGCGCCTCACGCGGGCCGAGTTCCTGTCGCTGCGCAACCGCGAATTCGTGCAGGCGGGGCGGACGCTCGGACTCCGGGACTTCAAGCTGATCTTCGGCGAGATCCTGCCCAACGCCCTGCCCCCGGTGATCGTCTATGCCAGCGTGGTGATGGCCATCGCGATCCTGCTCGAAAGCGCCCTCGCCTTCCTCAAGCTCTCCGACCCGAACGTCGCCTCCTGGGGCAATCTGATCGGCGCCGGCCGCGACGTGCTGCGGGTGCAGTGGTATGTCTCGGCCATCCCCGGCGTCGCGATCCTCGTCACCGTGCTCGCCGTCTCGCTTGTCGGACAAGGGCTCAACGACGCCCTCAACCCGAGGCTGAAGGGAAGATGAGCGCGATCCTTTCCCTCGCCGCGGTCAGCGTGCGGCTGCCGCGCAATGCCGACCGGCCGCATGCGATGAGCGAGGTCTCGCTCGAACTTTCCGCCAACGAGATCCTCTGCGTCGTCGGCGAGTCCGGCTCGGGCAAGTCGATGACGGCGAATGCCGTGATGCGGCTCCTGCCCCCCGGCGTCGCCATCGACGGCGGCAGCATCCTGTTCGAGGGCCGCGATCTTGCGACCCTGAGCGAAGCGGAGATGCGCAAGGTCCGCGGTGCCGGCATCGCCATGATCTTCCAGGAGCCGATGACGGCGCTGAACCCGCTGCGCACCATCGGCGACCAGATCGGCGAGATGTTCGAGCTCCACACCGATCTCGGCAGGGCGCAGGTCAGGGCGAAGGTCCAGGCCCTGCTCGAAGAGGTCCGCATCCCCGATCCCGTGGCGGCCGCGAAGGCCTACCCGCACGAACTCTCGGGCGGGCAGCGCCAGCGCGCCATGATCGCGATGGCGCTCGCGCTCGACCCGAAGGTGCTGATCGCGGACGAGCCGACGACGGCCCTCGACGTCACCACCCAGGCCCAGATCCTCGAGCTCATCCGCGACCTGCAGAAGCGCAAGGGCACGGCCGTCCTGTTCATCACCCATGATTTCGGCGTCGTCGCCGAGATCGCCGACCGCGTCGCGGTGATGAGCCAGGGCCGCGTCGTCGAGCAGGGAACGGCAAAGGCCGTGCTCGGCAACCCGCAGCACGCCTATACCAGGCAGCTCATCGCCGCCGTGCCGCCGCTGAAGGCTCCGCCGCCGCGCGAACTCGCCTCCGAGCCGATCCTGACCATCGAGCATGTCTCGAAGACCTACCGCACCGGCGGCTTCCTCGGCCGCGGCCAGCGCGTCACCCATGCCGTCCGGGACGTCTCGCTCGTGCTGCCGCGGGGCGCGACGCTCGGCATCGTCGGCGAATCCGGCTCGGGCAAGTCGACGCTGGCGCGCTGCCTCGTCCGGCTCATCGATCCGGAAAGCGGCGCCATCCGGATCGAGGGCACCGATCTTGCCAGCCTCACGCGCGCTGAGGTGCGGGCGCAGACACGCCATATCCAGATGGTGTTCCAGGACCCGTTCGCCTCGCTCAATCCGCGCCGCAAGGCCGGCGAGGCGGTGGCGCAGGGGCTGATCGTCCACGGCATGGCGCGCCCCGAGGCGCTCGCCCGCGCCTGCGAGCTGTTCGGGTTGGTCGGGCTCGACCCCGCCGCGACCAATCGCTACCCGCATGAATTCTCCGGCGGCCAGCGCCAGCGGATCGGGCTTGCGCGCGCCCTGGCGCTGCAGCCGCGTGTCCTGATCGCAGACGAGCCGGTCTCGGCGCTGGATGTCTCCGTGCAGGCGCAGGTATTGGCGCTGCTGGCGGACCTGCGCAGCCGGCTTGGCCTGTCGATCGTCTTCATCACCCATGACCTGCGCGTCGCGGCGCAGGTCTGCGATATCGTCGCGGTGATGAAGGACGGCGAAGTCGTCGAGACCGGCCCGATCGGCACGGTGTTCGGCCAGCCGCAGCACCCCTACACCAAGGCGCTGCTCGCCTCGATTCCCGGTCGCGATCTGGACAGCACCGCTTTGACGAAGGAAGCGGTTGCGTAAGGCGCCGCCGGTTTCAAGGAAGCCTGCCCTGGGACCTGTGACGGGTCCAAGCGCGCTTCGCGCCGCGGCCAACCCCTCTCTTGACCTCGCTTTCCGTTTCCGCGCTAGTTTGGCTGGGGGGCGTCGTAGGGCCAGTCATGCTACGCGCCATTGTTCTCGTCGTTACCGTTCTCGTTCTCTCGGCACCTGCGCGTGCCTATGATAATCCGATCAGCCGCGGGCTCGCGGACTTCCTCAATATCTTCAGTGAACAGCCGGTTCCGCGCCAGGTCGTGCCCTGGAAGGGAAAGCATGCCGCCGGCACGATCGTGATTTCGACGAGCCAGCGGCGGCTGTATTACGTCTTCGGAAATGGGCAGGCGCTTCGCTACGGCGTCGGCGTCGGCCGGCAGGGCTTCAGCTGGTCGGGAACCAAACGCGTCACGATGAAGCGCCAATGGCCGGATTGGCGGCCCCCTGCGCAAATGCTGAAACGCCGCCCCGATCTGCCGCGCCATATGCCCGGTGGGATGGAAAATCCCCTCGGGGCGCGGGCGATCTATCTCGGATCGAGCCTGTACCGCATTCATGGCTCCAACGAGCCCGATACGATCGGCGCTGCGGTATCGTCGGGCTGCATACGGATGACCAATCGCGACGTCATCGACCTCTACGACCGGGTCAGGACCGGCACCAAAGTCGTCGTGCTTCGGTGAAGAGCCACGCGCTCGAACGCGAACCGCTGCGCAAGGTCGACAACCGCGGCGGCGGCAGCTGCCCCATTGGAGCGAGGCGTCTCAAATCGCCTCGCTGAGCAGTTTCCTGGCCGCCTCGACGGTGAGCTCGACGGGGTTGCCGGCGGTCGACGGATCGGCGACCGCCGCCTCGGCGAGTTCGTCGAGACGGTCGGTGCCGACGCCGAGCGCCGCGAGCCTGTCGGGAATGCCGAGGCCGGCGCGCAGCTCCAGCACGAAATCGTAGAAGCCGTCGAAGCCGCCGGCGATGCCGAGATAGGCCGCGGCGGCATCGATCCGCTCCTCGATCGCCGGGCGGTTGAAGCGCAGCACCGGCGGCATCACCACCGCATTCGTGGTGCCGTGATGGGTGTGATAGACCGCCCCGATGGGGTGGGAAAGCGAATGGATCGCACCCAGCCCCTTCTGGAAGGCCACCGCGCCCATCGCCGCGGCCGCCATCATCTGCGTCCGTGCCTCGATATCCGTGCCGTCCGCAAAGGCGCGCGGCAGATAGGTCTTCACCAGGCGCATGCCTTCGAGCGCGATGCCCTGGCTCATCGGGTGATAGAAGGGCGAGGAATAGGCTTCCAGGCAATGCGCGAAGGCGTCCATGCCGGTGCCGGCGGTGATCGCCTTCGGCATGCCGACGGTAAGCTCCGGGTCGCAGATCGTCACGCCCGGCAGGAATTTCGGATGGAAGATGATCTTCTTGGTTCGGGTCTGCGAATTGGTGATCACCGAGGCGCGGCCGACCTCGGAGCCGGTTCCCGCCGTGGTCGGCACCGCAACGATCGGCGCGATGCCCGCGACCGAGGCCTGCGTCCACCAGTCGCCGACATCCTCGAAATCCCAGACGGGCCGGCTCTGGCCGACCATGAAGGCGACGCATTTGCCGAGATCGAGGCCCGAGCCACCGCCGAAGGCGACGACGCCGTCATGGCCGCCGTCCTTGAAGGCCCTGACGCCGGCTTCCAGGTTGCGCTCGTTCGGGTTGGGGTCGACCTCGGCAAAGAGCGCCCGGCCGAGGCCGCCGGCCTCCAGGAAGTCGAGCGCCTTCGCGGTGATCGGCAGGCTCGCCAGGCCGCGATCGGTGACCAGCAGGGGCCGCCTCATGCCGAGTGCCTTGCAGTGCTCGGCCAGTTCCCTGATCCGTCCGGCGCCCAGCTTGACGGCGGTCGGATAACTCCAGTTCGCGGTGATCGGCATCAGCCTGCCTTCCTGAGGTGGTAGGATTTCGGGCGGGTGAGGTTGTGGAAGCCGATGACGGAGAGCGAGCCGCCGCGGCCGGTCTCCTTGACGCCGGTCCAGCACAGTGCCGGGTCGAGATAGTCGGCCCGGTTCATGAAAACGGTACCGGTTTCGAGCTCCCGCCCGAGGCGGGCCGCGCGCTCGGCATCGCGGGTCCAGAGCGAGGCGGTGAGGCCGTAGCGGGAATCGTTCATCAGCGCGAGCGCCTCGGCATCGCCCTGGACCTTCATGATGCCGACTGCCGGGCCGAAGGTCTCCTCGGTCATGATCTTCATGGAATGGTCGACCTCGACGAGAATCTGCGGGGCGAGATAGGCGCCGCCATCGTCCTGCGGGAAAAGCGCGCCGTCGACCAGCGTCCGCGCGCCCTTGGCCACGGCTTCGGCGATCTGCTCGCGCACGATGCGGGCGAAGCGCTTGTGCGCCATCGGGCCCAGCGTGGTCTGCGGGTCGAGCGGATTGCCGAGGCGGTGGTTCGAGACCCAGGCCAGCGACTTCTCGACGAAGGCGTCGTAGAGGCTCTCATGGACGTAGATGCGCTCGATGCCGCAGCAGCATTGCCCCGAATTGAAGGTCGCCCCGTCCATCAACGTGTCGACCGCTGCGTCGAGATCGGCATCCTCCATGACGTAGCCCGGGTCCTTGCCGCCGAGCTCGAGGCCGATGCCGGTGAAGGTTCCGGCAGCGGCGCGCTCGATCGCCCGCCCGCCCGCGACCGAACCGGTGAAGTTCACGAAGTCGAACTGCCCTTCGCCGATCAGGCGCGAGGCCGTGTCGTGATCGAGAAAGGCGTTAATGAACACGTCTTCGGGCACGCCGGCCTCGTTGAAGGCCCGCACCAGCCGCTCGCCGGCCAGCAGGGTCTGGCTCGCATGTTTGAGGACCACCGCGTTGCCGGCGATCAAGGCGGGAGCAACCGCGTTGATCGCGGTCATATAGGGATAGTTCCACGGTGCGATGACGAGGACGACGCCTTGCGGCTCGCGGGCGATGTAGCGCTCGAAGCCGGCGCTGCGCTCGACGACGAGCGGCGCCAGCGCCTCGCCGGCGATCGCGGCCATGTAGTTGGAGCGCTCGTTGAAGCCTTTGAATTCGCCGCCGTATTTCACCGGCCGGCCCATCTGCCAGGCGAGCTCCGTGACGACGTCGCCGGCCATTGCGTTGAGCCGCGCCACCCCCGCGAGCACGAGGGCGACGCGTTCCTCGAGCGGGCGGCGCGCCCAGCTCTTCTGGGCCCTGCGGGCGCGCAGGACCGCAGCCTCCGCGTCCCCCGGGCTCAGCGCCGGGCGCTCGGCATAGACCGAGCCATCGACCGGCGACACGCATTGGATCATGGTCATCATCGACGTCCAGTTGGTTGGTCGGAAGGCGGCGTCGGGCACGGCGAACGCGGCAGCCGGCCTCGGCGGTCGGGAAATGGCCAAACCGAGGGGCGGCTCATGCGCGCTCGAAGCCGCGCTTCACCTCCCAGTCGGTGATCCGGCGATCATACTCCTCCTGCTCCCATTCGGCGGCGCGGACATAGTGGTCGATCACCGTGTCGCCGAACGCTTCGCGCAGCATCCCTGAGCCCTTCAGCGTGGCCGTGGCGTCGCGCAGCGTCTTCGGGATCTCGCGGATGTCCCGCCCGCCATAGGCGTCGCCGACGAAGGGCTCCTCCAGCTCCAGCTTGCGCTCGATTCCGGAGATGCCGGCGGCGAGCAGGGCTGCCATGGCGAGGTAGGGGTTCAGGTCCGATCCGCCGACCCGGCATTCGATGCGGATCGCCTTGGTGCCCTCGCCGCAGAGCCGGTATCCGGCCGTGCGGTTGTCGCAGCTCCAGATCGCCTTGGTCGGCGCGAAGGTGCCGGCGACGAAGCGCTTGTAGGAGTTGATGTAGGGCGCGAGGAAATAGGTGATCTCGGAGGCGTGGTCGAGCAGCCCGGCCACATAGCTGCGCATCAGGCTGGACATGCCGTGCTTCGCCTCCGGGTCGAGGAAGCGCGGCGTCCTGCCGTCGCTGCTCCAGAGCGACTGGTGGATATGGGCGGACGAGCCGGCGGCGGCGTTGCTCCACTTGGCGAGGAAGGTGATGGCCTTGCCGTGCGACCAGGCGATCTCCTTGCAGGCGTTCTTGATGATCGCGTGCCGGTCCGCCATGGTCAGCGCGTCGGCATAGCGGACATTGATCTCCTCCTGGCCGGCGGACGCCTCGCCCTTGGAGTTCTCGACCGGAATGCCGGCTCCCTGCAGGCCGTTGCGGATCGCCCGCATCACCGCCTCTTCCTTGGTCGTCTGGAAGATGTGGTAGTCCTCGTTGTAGCCGCTGGCGGTCTTGAGGTCGCGATAGCCGCTTTCGCGGGCATCATAATAGCTCTGGTCGAACAGGAAGAATTCCAGCTCCGAGGCCATGAAGGCCTTCAGGCCCATGGCTTCCAGCCGCTTTACCTGCTTCTTCAGGATGGCACGCGGCGAGTGCGGAACGTCCTCATGCCCGTGATGGTCGAGGACGTCGCAGAGGACGAGCGCCGTCCCCTCCAGCCAGGGAATCCTGCACAGGGTCGAGAGGTCCGGCTTCAACGTGTAGTCGCCATAGCCGGCAGCCCAGCTGGTCGCCGCATAGCCGGGCACGGTCTCCATCTCCATGTCGGTCGCCAGCAGGTAGTTGCAGCTATGGGTCTCCTTGTGACCGCTTTCGAGGAAGAATTCCGCATGAAAGCGCTTGCCCATCAGGCGGCCTTGCATGTCGACGAGGCAGACGAGAACGGTATCGATGCGGCCTGCCGCAGTGTCCGTCCTCAGATCGTCGAGCGTGTATGGCTGCGTCATGCTGTTGATCCGCTTTCGAAGCTCGATCTAACGAACGGGGAAACCCATCTTGCGGGAGTGTCGGCTCGGTGTGAAGGAGCCTGGCAAGGTTAAACCAGGGCCTGAACCTGGATCTCGACAAGAATATTCTCGGCGGCCAGCCGCGATTCGACCGTGGCGCGGGCCGGGGGCTGGGCCGGGTCGACCCAGGCTTCCCAGGCAGCGTTCATCTGGTTGAAGGTCGAGATGTCCTTGAGCCAGATATTGGCGACGACGATGCGGGTCTTATCCGTCCCGGCGGCAGCGAGATAGCCGTCGATCTGGCGCAGGATGTCGCTCGTCTGCTCGGCTACGCCGCCGCTGCGGTCGCCGGCCGTCAGGCCGGAGAGGAAGGCGAAGCCGTTGGCGACGACCACCTTGCTGAGCCGTCCGGTCACTTCATGGCGCGTGATCATGGTCTTTCCTCCGGTCGATGGCGCCGGATCAACAAGTTGAGCCGGCCAGGCAGGTAATCCAGTTTCATTCGGACAGCATCAGTTCGGAAGCCCGCTGGCCGACCATCATGGCCGGGGCGTTGATGTTGCCCGACGGGATGGTTGGGAAGATCGAGGCATCCGCGACGCGCAGCCCCTCGATCCCATGCACGCGCAGCCGGGCATCGACGACGGAATCGCGCGGATCGCGCCCCATCCGGCAGGTCCCGCAGGGGTGGAAGACCGAATAGGCGTTCCGGCGAATGGCGACGAGATGCGCCGCTTCGTCCGCGGCTTCCGGTCCCGGCCTGATCTCGGCTTCGATGAGAGCGGACAGCGTCGGGGTCGCCGCCAGACGATGCAGGAAACGCGCGCCGGCGAGAAGCGCGCGCGCATCCTCCGGTTCGGCGAGGTAGTTCGGTGCGATTTCGGGCGCGGCATGGGGGTCGGGCGAGCGGATCGCGACATGGCCGCGGCTCAGCGGCCGGCAGGGCGAGACGCTGAGGCTGAAGCCCGCAAAGGGATCAGGCTTCATCAGGGCGCGTATGCCGGGGACGCCGCGCTCATAGCTCAGCGGCGAGAAATAGAGCTGCATGTCGGGGCGTCGGAGCCCCGGCCGACTGCGGAAGAAGCCGCCGCCCTGGTTGACGCTGAGCGAGAGCGGGCCGCGCCGCCGCAGCAGATAATTCGCCGCCATGCCGATGCGTCCCGGCCAGGAGAGCAGCGCGTCGTTCAGGCTCGGACGTTTCGAGCGGTAGACATGGTCGTAGCAGAGATGGTCCTGCAGGTTGCCGCCGACCGCCGGCAGGTCGTGCAGCGGCGCAATCGCGTGCCGCGCCAGCAATCCGGCCGGACCGATGCCGGAGAGCTGCAGGAGTTGCGGCGTGTTGAAGGCGCCGCCTGCGAGGACGATCTCCCTTCGGGCGCGGTAACGCAGGGTCTCGCCGCCGCGCCGGGCTTCGATGCCGACGGCGCGCCGGCCCTCGAACAGGATGCGCGTCACGAGGGTGTCCGTCTCCAGCTTCACGCGACCCCGCCGTCGCGCCGGATGCAAAAAGGCGCGCGCCGCCGATTCGCGCCGGCCGCCGCGGGTGGTGATCTGGTAGATGCCGGCGCCCTCGCTGGTTTCCCCGTTCAGGTCCGGATTGAAGGCGAGACCGGCCTCGCCGGCGGCCTCGACAAAAAGCGTCGTCAGCGGATGGACCTGCGCCGCGATGTCCTCGACATGGAGCGGGCCGCCGGCACCGTGCCAGGCGGAGGCGCCCAGCGCGTGATCCTCCATGCGCCGGTAGGCGGCGAGCACTTCCGCCCAGCCCCAGCCGGGATTGCCGAGCCGCTCCCATTCGTCGAAATCCTCGGGCTGGCCGCGGGCGTACACCATCGCGTTGATCGAACTCGACCCGCCGACGACCTTGCCGCGCGGCTGGTAGATTTCCCGCCCGTCCAGCCCCGGCTGGGCCGTGGTCCGGTACATCCAGTTCAGGCGGCGATGGTAGAAGGTCTTGCCGTAGCCGATGGGCATGTGGATCCAGGGGCTGAGATCGCGCGGCCCGGCCTCGATCACCAGGATCGATCCCTGACCGGCTTCCGCAAGCCGTCCGGCCAGCACGCTGCCGGCGGAACCCGCTCCGACGATGATCACGTCCCATTCCGTCAAGATGCTCGTCCTGCCGATGATGTGCGAGGAGTCCTGGCCAGCGCGCCTCCCTTGCGCCTCTGGCCTCCCTTGCGCCTCTAAGAAGAATTGGGCTCCCCGCTAAGGGCCATTCCCGCCGAAGGACCAGTCCAGTCGCCCTCTGTGGCGAGATCGTCGATGCTGCGGCGCAGATCGAGGACTCCGGCGCGGATCTCTGCAGGCGGGAAGCCGCTGAATCCCAGGACGAGGCCATCCTGCGCGACCGGCTCGAGGCAGAAGCGGCTGATCGGCGCGACCGTCACACCGCGCCGGGCGGCCGCGCGCGTCAGCGCGACGGCATCCAGCCCGTCCCGGAGAAACGCGACGGTATGCATGCCGGTCTGGGTCGGCACCACTTCCAGGTCCGGCGCCAGATGCGTGCGCGCCGCCTCCTCGAGCGCCTGGTAGCGCTCCTGATAGAGCTTGCGCATGCGCCGGACATGGGTGGCGAAATGCCCTTCGACGATGAAGTCGGCAACGATGCCCTGCAGCGCCGTCGGCACGCCGGGCGAGAAGGCTTCGAGGCAGATGCCGACCTGCTCGACGAGATGCGGCGGGGCGACGAGGAAGCCGAGCCGCAGCGAAGGGAACAGCGTCTTCGAGAAGGTCCCGACATAGATGACCCGGCCGCTGCGGTCGATGCTCGTGAGCGTCGCCATCGGCGCGCCCTGGAAGCAGAATTCGCCATCCCAGTCGTCTTCGATGATCCAGGCCCCGCTGGCCTCGGCCGCCTCGAGCAAAGCGAGCCGCCGCTCCAGGCTCATCTTGGCGCCGAGCGGCTGCTGATGTGCCGGCGTGACGAAGGCGAGCCTGAATTCGGGGGCGCGGCTCAAGCCCTCCTCGACGACGAGGCCGGCTTCATCGACCGGCACGGGCACGAGATCGACTCCCGACTGGATCAGGCTGTTGCGCGCCCCGATCGCGCCGGGATTCTCGAACCAGACCTTGTCGCCCGGGTCGAGCAGCGTCGCGGCGATGAGCTGGAAGGCCTGCTGGGCCCCGGCCATCACGAAGACCTGCTGCCATTCGCAGGCGATGCCGCGATTGAGCCGCAGATGCGCGGCGATGGCCTGGCGCAGCACCCGTTCGCCGTGCGGGTCGGGATAGCCGAGCACCTGGTGGCGCGCCTTGCGCCAATACTTGCCCGAGAGCCGCGCCCATTGCGCCATCGGAAAGGCGTCGAAGGCCGGCATCGCCGTCGTGAAGGCGCGGGGCTGATGCGGCAGGCGCGTGCCGAACAGCTTCGAGGCGGCGTTCATCGCCTGCGCCAGCTTGACGCGCGCGGTCGGCACGGCGACCGCTGCCGCGGCCGGCGCGGGACGTTCATTCGCCAGCGCCCGGCTGACATAGGTGCCGGACCCCACCCGGGTTTCGATCAGGCCTTCCGCCGCCAGGCGCTCGAAACTCTCGACGATCGTCGTCCGAGCCACGCGAAATTCCTGCGCCAGGGTACGCGTCGCCGGCAGGCGCTCGCCGACCTTGAGGGCGCCGCCCAGGATCAGTTCCCGCAAACCGGCACAGATCTGGACGCTCAGCCCATGCTCGCCCTCGCGGTCGAGGACGATCGACTGAAGCAGCGCGCCTTCCTCGCGTTTGACCATGCACACTCCATTCGTCCGATAGTGGACTGTCGCTTTGGTTAGAATGGACCTTGGGGTCAGACCAATTCAAGCCCTTCCTTGCGGCGAACTCGGCCCGTGGTTCCGCCGGCCGGCGATCGCGAATCTGGCAGTGGCAGCGATGAAGATTACTCGGCTCGAAAGCTTCTCGACCCAGGACGTCGGCTTCGTCCGCGCGACATGCGAGGACGGCAGCCAGGGTTGGGGACAGTTCTCCCCTTACAACGCCGACATCACGGCGACCGTCTTCCACCGACAGGTCGCGCGTTGGGCGCTCGGCGAGGACGCCTTCGCGGTCGACGAGCTCGTGGCGACCATTTGCGAGCGCGAGCACAAATTCCCCGGCTCCTATCTCTGCCGCGCCCTGACCGGGCTCGACACGGCGCTGTGGGACCTGCGCGGCCGGAGCGAGAAGAAGAGCGTCTGCGAGCTGCTCGGCGGCACGCCGCGTCCCTTCCCGGTCTATGCCTCCAGCATGAAGCGCGGCGAGATCACGCCAGAGGCCGAGGCCGAGCGCTTCCTGCACCTGCGCGATGCCCATGGCTATCGTGCCTTCAAGTTCCGGGTCGGGCGCGAATGCGGCCGCGACCGGGACGAATGGCCGGGGCGGACCGAGGCGATCGTGCCGCGGATCAGGGCGGCGCTCGGAGACGGCGCCACGCTCCTCGTCGACGCCAACAGCGGCTACTCGCCCGTCAAGGCCATCGCCGTCGGCAAACTGCTGCAGGATCACGGCATCGTCCATTTCGAGGAACCCTGCCCCTATTGGGAGCACCCCTGGACGCGCCAGGTCCGCGAAGCGCTCGACCTCGACGTCACCGGCGGCGAGCAGGATTGCGATCTCGCGGTCTGGCGCGCCATGATCGAAGGGCGGGTGGTCGACGTGGTGCAGCCGGACATCTGCTATATCGGTGGCGTCGGGCGCATGCTGACGGTGGCGCGCTGGGCCGCCGAGGCCGGCCTGCCGGTGACGCCGCATTCGGCCAACCAGTCGCTGGTGACGGTGTTCACGCTGCATCTCATGGGCGCGCTCGCCAATGCGGGCCCCTATGTCGAATTCTCGATCGAAGGGCCGGACTATTACCCCTGGGAACAGGGGCTGTTGCGCAACCCGCCACAGGCGCGCGACGGCATGGTCGCGATCCCCGACGGGCCCGGCTGGGGCGTCGAGATCGAGCCGGCCTGGCTGGAGAAGGCCGCCTACCACGTCACCGAGGTGGCAGCGTGACGGTGGAGCGTCAGCAGCTGATCGAGGAGGTCCGCCGCACGGGAACGCTCGCCGGCCTGCCGCGCGGGCATTTCATCGCCGGCCGCTTCGTCGCCTCCGCCTCGGGGCGGGAGATGGAGAGCTTCGACCCCGGCAGCGGCAAGCCTTTCGCCAAGGTCGCGGCTGGCGATGCCGAGGATGTCGACCGCGCGGTCGCAGCCGCGCGCTCCGCCCTGTCGGGGCCATGGTCCCGTTTGAGCCCGGCCGCCCGCGGCGAGATCCTGATGCGGGCGAGCCGGCTGATCGCCGAATGCGCGGCGCGCTTCGCCGTGGTCGAGACCCTCGATTCGGGAAAGCGGCTTTCGGAAGCCGAAGGCGACGTCGCCGGCGTCGTGCGGGCCTTCGCCTATTATGCCGGCGCCGCCGACAAGCTGCATGGCGACAGCATGCCGCTCGGCCCCGACCATGTCGGCCTGACGATCGAGGAGCCGGTCGGCGTCGCCGCCCAGATCGTGCCCTGGAACTATCCGCTGTCGACGGCGGCGCGCGGCATCGCCCCGGCGCTCGCAGCCGGCTGCACGCTCGTCGTCAAGCCGGCCGAGCAGACCCCCTTCACAACGCTGATGCTGGCGGAGCTCCTGCACCAGGCCGGGCTGCCTGACGGCGTCCTGAACGTCGTCGCCGGCACCGGGCCCGAAGCCGGTGCGGCCCTCGTCGCCCATCCCGGCATCGATCACATCACCTTCACCGGCTCGGTCGCGACGGGGCAGCGCGTCATGCGGGCGGCCGCCGAGCACGTCACGCGGCTGGTGCTCGAGCTCGGCGGAAAATCCCCCGTCGTCGTGCTGGCCGATTGCGATCTCGACGCGGCGGTCGACGGGGTGATGGAAGCGATCTTCGAGAATGCCGGCCAGATCTGCTCGGCCGGCTCGCGCTTGGTCGTCGAGGAGGCGATTGCGCAGCCGCTGCTCGACCGCCTGGTCGGGCGCGCGCAGGCGCTACGGCCCGGACACGGCCTGAGCGATGCCGGGATCGGGCCGATCAACTCGCCGGCGCAGCTTGCGCGCGTGGCGGCCCATGTCGACCGGGCACGCGCGGCCGGCAACCGCATCCTGACCGGAGGGGCGGTGGTGCCGCCCGAGGAATGCGGAGGCGGTTGGTTCTATCGGCCGACCATCGTCCTGGCGCGGGATACGGCCGATCCGCTGGTGCAGAAGGAGATCTTCGGCCCGGTCCTGACGGTCCAGATCGTTCCGGATTTCGAGGCGGCGGTCGCTGCCGCCAATGCGACCTCCTACGCCCTCGTGGCCGGCATCTATACGCGCGATCACGCCCGGGCCTGGCGTTTCGCGCGAACCGTCGATGCCGGCCAGATCTACATCAACGAGTTCTTCGCCGGTGGCGTCGCGATGCCCTTCGGCGGCAACCGCAAATCCGGTTTCGGCCGCGCCAAGGGCATGGCGGGCTTGCGCAGTTACTGCAAGCTCAAGAGTGTGGTGGCACGGATCTGATCCGGGGGGATGACGTGGCGATGCCGAACGAACTGTTCACCGGCGACTTCAAGGCCGCGCCGTACTGGTGGGATGCAGTGCCGCGGCCGGAGATGCCGCCGGGCGAGCCGCCGCAACAGGCCGATGTCGTGGTCATCGGCTCGGGCTATACCGGCCTGCACGCTGCGCTCCAGACGGCGCGCGGCGGGCGCCGCACCGTCGTCCTCGATGCCGAAGCCGCCGGCTTTGGCTGCAGTACCCGCAATGGCGGACAGATCTCGACCAGCGTGAAGCCCGGTTTCGCGGAGCTCGCCCGGCGCCATGGCCGGGAGCGTGCCTTCGCGATCCTGCAGGAGGGCCGGAACTCGCTGCGCTTCATCGGCGATTTCGTGCGCGACGAGAAGATCGACTGCAATTTCGGCGCGGTCGGCCGCTTCCACGCGGCGCATGCGCCAGGCAAGTACGAGGAGCTGGCGCGCAGCGTCGACAGCCAGCCCAAGGGGCTCGAAGTCGCCTGCCATGTCGTGCCCCGCTCCGAGCAGCGCACGGAGATCGGTTCCGACCTCTACCATGGCGGCGTGGTCTATGAGAGCCATGCCTCGGTCGATCCGGCACGCTACCATCAGGGGCTGATGCAGCGTGCCGTCGCCGCCGGCGTCGAGATCGTGCCCCATTGCGCGGCGAACGGGATCGAGCGGCTCGGAGAGGATTTCCTGGTCGCGACGCCGCGCGGCACCATCCGGGCGCGGAACGTCGTCATCGCCACCAACGGCTATACCGGCCCGTTGACCGGCTGGCTGCGCCGCCGCGTCATCCCCATCGGCAGCTACGTCATCGCGACTGAAGAGCTCGATCCTGCGCTGGTCGACAGGTTGATCCCACGCAACCGCATCGTCAGCGACACGCGCAAGGTCGTCTACTACTACCGCGCCTCGCCGGACCGGCGGCGCATCCTGTTCGGCGGACGCGTGTCCCTGAACGAGACCGATCCGCGCCGCAGCGGCCCGATGCTGCATGCCGCCCTGAGCGGGATCTTTCCAGAGCTGGCCCCGGCGAGAATCAGCCATTCCTGGTGCGGTTTCGTCGCCTATAGCTTCGACGAGCTGATGCATATCGGCTGCCACCAGGGCATGCACTATGCGATGGGCTATTGCGGCTCGGGCGTCGGCATGGCGAGCTATCTCGGCATGCGCCTCGGCCAGCAGGTGCTCGGCCTCGCCGAGGGCCGGACGGCCTTCGACGGCCTGCCCTTCCAGACGCGCCCGTTCTACAGCGGCAATCCGTGGTTCCTCGCGCCTTCGATCCTCTACTATCGCTGGCGTGATCGCCTGGCTCGCTGAACGGGCGGATTGGCCGCCCCAAATTCTCAGAGTGGATCTTATGGCCAGACCAATTTCGGCAAACCTTGCACAAGGGGAGGAGCGCGGAAGCCGGCAGGCCGGCCAACCGCGCTGACATCGCCAAGGGAACGCACCGTCCGAACAGGGAGAACCGACACATGCCGCGCCAGCTGATGATGCCGACGACAACGGCCCTTGCCCTCGTCATGGGCCTGTTGAGCGCTGCGCCCGCCTTGGCGCAGGAACTGACCGTCGTGTCCTTCGGCGGCTCATACCAGGAGGGCCAGAGCAAGGCGCTCTTCCAGCCTGCCGCCAAGGCGCTGGGCATCAAGATCAAGGAAGAGACCTACACCAGCATCGCCGACCTGCGCCTCAAGGTGAAGGCCGGTGCCGTCACCTGGGATGTCGTCGCCAGCGGCTCCGGCAGCGCGGCGCGGGCGGGTTCCGAGGGCATTCTGGAGAAGCTCGACTACAAGGTTATCGACACGTCGAGCTTCCTGCCCGGAACCGCGCAGGACTACTGCGTCGGCGGCGACGTCTTCTCGACCGTCCTGGCCTGGAACACCAAGACCTATGGCCAGAACGGTCCGCAGAGCTGGGCCGATTTCTGGGACGTCAAGAAGTTCCCCGGCAAGCGCTCCTATCGCAAGGGCGTGGCGGGCGCGCTCGAACCGGCCCTGATGGCCGACGGCGTGCCGCCCAACAAGGTCTACGAGGTTCTGTCGCAGCCGGAGGGCATCGAGCGCGCGATCAAGAAGATCCGCGAGCTGAAGCCGCATATCGCGGTCTGGTGGAGCTCCGGCGCGCAGCACGCCCAGCTCATGAAGGACGGCGAGGTCGACATGATCACCGGCTGGAACGGCCGCTTCGACGTCGCCGCCAAGGACGGCGCCAAGGTCGCCTACACCTTCAACCAGGGGCTGGCCGACTATGACTGCTTCGCGATCCCCAAGGGCGCGCCCAACAAGGACCTCGCGATGAAGTTCCTCGCCGAGATCAGCAAGCCGCAATATCAGGCCGAATTCACCAAATACATCACCTACGGCCCGACCAACAAGAAGGCCTATGAAGGCGGCGCGATCGATGCCGCCTATGCCAAGACCCTGCCGTCCCATCCGGACAATGCCGCCAAGCAGCTGCCGATCGATCTGGACTGGTACACCAAGTTCGAAGCCAAGGCCTCGGCCGCTTACCAGAACATGCTGACCGAATGAGGCAGGCCGACGATCACGAGGAACCGGGCCGCGGGGCCGGCGCGGCGGGGCGTTCCGCGACGGCGCTGCCCATCGCGGTCCGGCGGCTGAGCAAGGCCTATGGCGCGGTCCCGGTGCTGCAGGATGTCGACCTCGATGTCAGGCCCGGCGAGTTCCTGACCCTGCTCGGCCCGTCCGGCTCGGGCAAGACGACGCTGCTGATGGCGATCGCCGGCTTCCTGCGGCCCGACCGGGGCAGCATCCGCTTCGGCGAGCGCGAGGTCGTCCGCCTCGCGCCGCACAAGCGCGAGATCGGCATGGTCTTCCAGAACTACGCGCTGTTCCCGCATATGGATGTCGCGCGAAACGTCGGCTTTCCGCTACGGCTGCGGCGCGTGCCCGTCACCGAGATCGCCCGCCGGGTCGAGGCGGCGCTCGAGATGTTCCAGCTCGGCGGCTTCGGCGGACGCCGCATCGACCAGCTCTCCGGCGGCCAGCGCCAGCGCGTCGCGCTGGCCCGCGCCATCGTCTTCGAGCCACGCATCATCCTGATGGACGAGCCGCTTTCCGCGCTCGACAAGCAGTTGCGCGAACGCATGCAGATCGAGCTGCGCCAGCTCCATGAGCGCCTCGGCACCACGACGGTCTACGTCACCCATGACCAGCGCGAGGCGCTGACCATGTCGGATCGCATCGCGATCCTCGACCGTGGACGCATCGTCCGCATCGATGCCCCGCGCGCCATCTATGACGAGCCCGGCAACCGCTTCGTCGCCGAATTCATCGGCGAATCCTCCTTCCTCGACGTCACGGTCACGGACGGTGTCTGCCGGGCGGCCGGCGCCGTCATCCTGGCGCCGCACCTGCCGATACGGCAGGGGCGCGGCACCATGGTGCTGCGGCCCGAGCGGCTGCGCCTGCTCGCAGCTGGCGAGGGCGAGGGGATGAACTGCTTCGAGGGCCGGGTCAGCGGCGCGATCTACCAGGGCGACACGCTGCTGCTGCAGGTCGTCCTCGGCGATGGCAGCCCCGTCTCGCTGCGGCTGGCGACGCGAGGAGCCGAGGCCGCGCCGCCGCCGGCCGGCGCGGCCGTCCGCCTCGGAATCACCGTCGCCGATACGGTGCTGCTCGCCGACGAAGCCGGAGGGGCAGCATGAGCGCGGCAGGCCTTTCCGCCGCCGACGCTGCGCCAGGGGATTTCCATGCCGCCGCCCTGAAGCGGGACCACTGGCGCGAGCGGCTCGGCCTCGCCGCCCTCGCCGCGCCGGCACTTCTGCTCGTCACCGTCACCATGCTGCTGCCCGTCGGCTGGCTGTTCGGCCTGTCCTTCCTCGACGACGACGGGGCGCTGAGCCTCGAGCATTATCGGCGCATGCTGGCCGAGCCTTCCTATGGCCGGACTTTCATCACCACCTTCGAGATCAGCCTGGCGACCACGGGCATCTGCATCCTGCTCGGCTATCCCCTCGCCTATTTCCTGTCGCAGCTGCCCCGCCGCGCGGCGAATCTCTGCATGATCGCGGTGCTGCTGCCGTTCTGGACCTCGCTGCTGGTGCGCACCTATGCCTGGCTCGTGCTGCTCCAGCGCAGCGGCCTCATCAACACCTGGGGCATCAAGCTCGGGCTGTGGAGCGAGCCGCTGCAGCTCGTGCACAATGCCGGCGGCACGCTGATCGGCATGGTCCACATCATGCTGCCCTTCCTGGTACTGCCGCTCTACGGCTCGATGCGCGCCATCGACGGCAATCTCCTGCGCGCCGCGGCGAGCCTCGGCTCGCCCCCGGTCCATGGCTTCTGGACCGTGTTCTTCCCATTGTCGCTGCCCGGACTCGCTGCCGGAGCCTCGCTCGTCTTCGTGCTCTGCCTCGGCTTCTACGTGACGCCCGCCATGCTCGGCGGCGGCAAGGTGACGATGGTCTCGAACCGCATCGCCAACGACATCGAGCTGTTCTTCAACTGGGGTGCCGCGAGCGCGCTCGGCGTGGTGCTGCTGGCGATCACCCTCGCCGTCCTCGTCCTGGCGGCGAGGCTGTCGCGCGGTGCCGGGCTTTTCGGAGGGGGGCACTGACCATGGGCTGGCTCGACCGCCCCGCGAGCGACACGCAGATCAGCCACCGCTCCCGGTTGTGGCTCTACGGGCTCGGCGCGCTGGTGCTGGTCTTCCTCGCCCTGCCGACCCTGATCGTCATCCCGATGTCGTTCTCCCAGTCGCAGTATCTGGAATTTCCGCCGCGCGAATGGTCTCTGCGCTGGTACGAGGCCTATTTCTCCTCGCCGAGCTGGATGGCGGGGACGGTCACCTCGCTCAAGGCGGGCCTCTGCACGGCACTGCTGGCGACACCGCTGGGAACGCTTGCCGCCTATGGGTTGCATGCCTCGAGGCTGCGCTTTGCCGGGCTTGCGATCCTGCTGCTGCTCACCCCCACCATCATCCCGGTCATCCTCGTGGGCATCGCCCTGTTCTACGCCTATGTGCAGCTCAGGATGGTCAATTCCTTTCTCGGCATCGTGCTCGCGCACACGATCCTGGCGGTTCCGATCGTGATGATGATCGTCGGCTCGGCGCTGAAGAGCTTCGATCTCGATCAGGAGCGCGTGGCTCGCAGCCTGGGCGCGACACGCACGCAGGCCTTCCTCTTGGTGACGATGCCTCAGATCGGCTTCGCCATCGTCACCTCTGCCCTGCTGTCCTTCCTGACCTCCTTCGACGAGGTCGTGGTCAACCTGTTCATTTCGGGCGGCGACAATGCGACGTTGACGCGCATGATGTTCCTGGCCCTGCGCGACCAGATCGATCCGACCATCGCCGCCATCTCCACGATCATGATCCTGATGACCTCGTTGCTCCTGGCAATCTCGCAGTTTGTCGGCAAACGAGACGCGTAGGTCGGATCTTTCGGGTGGCGGCGGTTCGCCGCCACCCTTGGCAAAGCGACGTCACACGAGCGTGATGGCGTCGTATCCCAGCGCGTCGTTGATATCTTCGATCGATGTGAACGTGCCGCCGCCGGAAACGCCGTCGATCTGGATCGTGCCGAAGCCGAAGTCCAGAACCACGCTGCCGCCGGAATCGTCGACCGTCACGACGGTCGTCGCGGGATCGACCACGTCGACCACGATGACGTCCTCGTCGGGAATATTGAGATCGGTGACCTCGTCATCCCCGAACGGGTTGTCGGCACCGTCGCCGAAATGGAAGGTGTCGGTGCCCGCACCGCCCGTCAGCAGGTCGTCACCGGCTTCCCCATACACGTCATCGGCGCCGTTTCCGCCGTCGACCTCGTCATTGCCGTCGCCGCCATGGAGCTCGTCGCTGCCGGCGTCGCCGCTGATCGTGTCGTCCCCGGCGTCGCCCCACAGCGTGTCGCTGCCGCCCCCGCCGGCCATGGTGTCGTTGCCGTCACCACCATTGCCCGTGTCGTTGCCGGCGCCGCCATCCAGCGTATCGTCGCCGGCGTCGCCATTCAGCGTATCCGTGCCGGCGCCGCCGCTCAGGACGTCGTTGTCATTGCCGCCGTTGAGCGTGTCGTTGCCAGCGCCGCCGTCCGCCGTGTCGATACCGTCGCCGCCGTTCAGGATGTCGGTGCCGTCGCCGCCGTTCAACGCGTCGTCGCCTTCATTGCCGTCCAGGGTATCGTCGCCGGCATCACCCCACAGAGTGTCGTTGCCGAGGCCGCCGCTCAGGGCGTCGTTGCCATTGCCACCAAACCCCGTGTCGTTGCCGTCACCGCCGTTGAGGGTGTCGTCGCCGTCGTCGCCATTCATCGTGTCGGCGCCGGCGCCGCCGTTCAGGGCGTCGTTGCCGAGGCCGCCGCTCAGGGCGTCATCGCCGTCGCCGCCGTCCAGGGTATCGACGCCCGCGCCTCCGCTCATCGCGTCATTGCCGAGGCCGCCGTTCAACGCGTCGTCGCCGTCGCCGCCTTCCATGGTGTCGGCGCCTGCGCCGCCGTTCAGGGCGTCGTTGCCGGCGCCGCCGTCGAGCGTGTCGTCGCCGTCGTCGCCATTCAACGTGTCGGCGCCCGCGCCGCCGGTCAGGGCGTCATTGTCATTGCCGCCGCTGAGCGTGTCGCTGCCGTTGCCGCCGTCCAGCGTGTCGACGCCCGCGCCGCCGCTCAGGTTGTCGCCGCCGTCGCCGCCGCTCATGACGTCGTCGCCGGTGCCGCCTTCCATGGTGTCGGCACCGTTTTCGCCGTTCATCGTGTCGTTGCCGGTGCCGCCGTTCATCGTGTCGGCGCCGGTGCCGCCGTTCATGAGGTCGTTGCCGCCAGCGCCGTTCATGACGTCGGCACCGCCGTCGCCATTCATCGTGTCGTTACCGGCGCCGCCGTCCATCGTGTCGACCCCGCCGCCGCCGTTCAGCGTGTCGGCGCCGGCGCCGCCGTTCAGCACATCTTCGCCCGCGCCGCCGTCGATGGCGTCATCGCCCGAGCCGCCGTCGATGGTGTCATTGCCGCCATCGCCGGTCAGGAGGTCGTTGCCGGCATTGCCGTTGATGACGTCGTCGCCGGTCCCGCCGCTGATCGTGTCGTTGCCGGCATCTCCGTTCAGGGTGTCAGTGCCGACACCGCCGAGAATATTATCGTCGCCCGCCCCGCCGTTGACGGTGTCATTGCCGCCGTTGGCGTCGATCGTATCGTTGCCGGCCAGCCCGTCGATGGTGTCGTCACCAGCGGTGGAGGGAGGAGGAATGATATCGTCGCCGGGTGTGCCAATGATGATAGCCATGTCAGTTCTCCCTGTTGCGAAATGAACCCTCGCCTAGGCACACGACAGCGGTTGCGCGTAGTCGTGCGCATTGGGGTCGATCGTCACGGACCGAGAAGTCTGCGAAGGCAGCGGACGCTACGGAGAGGCAGGGGGGTGGCGCAATCCCCATTTGGAGACAAAAGACCGAGGACATTGACGCTATTCTGACACAATTTCGCAGAATCCTTTGATTTACCTTTAGATCGCTGCAAATTTATACTCTTCGAAACCTGCGGCAGCCCGTTCGAGAAGGTCTTCGCGAGGGCTGTGTGCTACGCTCCGCCCACGCCGACGCATCTGACTGCCTGAGAGCAGGTCCCTACATTGCGAGGGCCTGTGCGCCGATCGCAGCAAACCGTTTCTGTCACCAAATGGGGATTATGCCGGAAGGTAACCTTGCCTAGCCTCGCCTGTCCGTGTCCCGGCCGAAATCCGGCCGGCAGCGAGGCTGCAGCACTCGGCGTGTCGGTGTCTGTAGCAATCAACAAGGGTTGAGTGGCGTAAACCAGGGGAGGCGAAATCATGGCGATGGTGGCGCGGGCGACGATAAGATCGCAGATATCGACACCTCTGGCGCGCGGCCCGGCACGAGCGGGCCGATGGCTGCAGCAGGAATTGCGACGAAGCCCGCTCTGAAGGGCGAGTCCCTTCTCTCCCCATCAAGCCAGAGCATGATCTCGTCCGAAAATCGGATCCTTCCCATCGGCGTCCTGCTCGGGCGAAGTCGCATCAACGCTTCTGCCAGTCCGAGGACACATGTCCGACGCGTCTCCAGGCCGCACGACTTCAACGTTCCGCGCCAGCGTCGCCGCCGATGCCGCCCTGTTGAGAGGTCGCACTCTTTTCATGGCGATCCCGGGACGGCAGGCCTTGCTGTGGGTCCTCGTCTTCAGCGTCGCGATCAATCTGCTCCTGCTGATCCTGCCATTCTACTCGATCCAGGTCTTCGACCGGGTGATCACCAGCGGCAGCATCGAGACGCTCGTCGGGCTGACGGCCCTTGCCGTCGTGGCGCTCGGCTTCAGCGCCTGCTTCGACATTCTGCGCGGCCGTCTGCTCGGCCGCTTTGCGGTCGGCTTCGAGCAGTTGCTCGCGCCTCTCGTGCTCAAGGCTTCGATCACCGATCCGGCGCGGCGAAGCGAGGCCGGCACCCATGACATGGTCCGGGTGCGCGAGCTCAGGAACATCCTGTCGAGCGGAACCGCCGCGACCCTGATCGACGCTCCGTTCCTGCCGGCCTTCATCGCCGTGCTGTACCTCATCCACCCCTGGTACGGGCTGATCGCCCTGGCCGGCTCCCTGCTCCTGGTGGTGCTGGCCGTGGTCAGCGGGCGCGTCGCGCGCGCCGAACTGGCGCAGGCGTCCGGCACGGCGCTCCGCACGCAGCGCACCCTCGACGGCATCGTCCGGCACGCCAATCTCGTCCGCGCGATGGGATGGACGCAAGGCGCCATCCGCGAGTTCTTCCGGCTCAACGACGCGACGCTGGTGCCGGTGGTCAAGGCGAATGAGCGAGTCGCCCTGATCGCCTCCTTCGCACGCTTGGTCAGGATCGTGCTTCAGGTCGCGGCCATCGGGGTCGGCGCCTGGCTCGTGCTGCAGAACGAGGTCCTGAGTGGCAGCATGATGGCGAGCGCCATCCTCATCAGCCGCACGCTGGCGCCGATGGAGCACCTGGTCGCGGGGTTGCGCACGCTGACCTCGGCGCGCGATGCCTGGGTTCATGTCCGCGATGCGGCCGCCTCCGCCCTGATGAGCCAGCGCCGAACGCTTCTGCCGCCGCCTTTGGGCGCACTCGATGTCAGCGGCGTCACCTTCCGCAACCCCAACGCCAGGCGGGCAGCCCTGGCCGGCATCAGCTTTCGCTGCGCTCCGGCGAGCGTCGTCGTCGTCATCGGGCCGACAGGGGCCGGCAAGTCGACGCTCCTGCGCATGATCGCTGCCCTCGACAGGCCGACGGCGGGCGCGATCCGGCTGGACGGCGCCTCGCTCGATCACTGGGATCCGGATCAGCTCGGGCGCTATGTCGGCTACCTGCCGCAGGATGTCGAGTTGCTGGGCGGCACGGTCGCGGAAGCGATCGCCGGCTTCGATGAAACGGCGACGGACGAGGATGTGGTCGCTGCCGCCAGGCAGGCGAACGCCCACCGGATGATCCTGGCGCTGCCTAACGGCTATGAGACCGAGATCGGCCGCGATGGCAGCAAGCTTTCGGGCGGACAGCGCCAGCGCATTGGACTGGCCCGTGCCCTTTTCGGCAAGCGCAAGCTGATCCTGCTCGACGAACCCAATTCCAATCTCGACCCGGATGGCGAGGAGGCCCTGTGCGCCGCGATCAGGGAAGCGAAGGCGAACGGCATGACGCTCGTCATCGTCACGCACCGCCCACGGCTCTTCACGGTCGCCGACCTGATCCTGTTCCTGCGGGACGGCGTCCAGGTCGCCTTCGGCCCTCCCGGCGAGGTGCTCCCGCAGACCATGGCCGGCGCCACGCCGATGCGGCATTCGCGTCCTGTGGCGAATGAGTCGGCCAAGTCCGACATCATAGAGGGGAGGCGTTGATGCCCGGCTCCGACCTTCAGCCTCGGTCGGGATGGGTGCCGAACGTGGTGCATGGCGGCATGCCCGCCCCGTTGACCCGGAGTATCAGCATCCGCCCCGACGAGGCGCCGGAACGTCCGCGGGCGGACACGCGGTCACTCGTCCGCTGGGGGGCTGCGCTCGTGGTGCTTCTCTTTGGCATCTTCGGCATCTGGGCCGGAACCGTGCCGCTCGCCAGCGCGGTCATCGCGCCCGGGGTGGTGAAGGTATTGTCCCAGCGTCGCGCGGTGCAGCATCTCGAAGGCGGGATCGTCAAGACCATCTTCGTCCATGAGGGCGAGCGGGTCGAACGCGGCCAGCTCCTCGCTCGGCTCGATACGACCCAGATCGCAGCCAGCCTCGGCGTCCTCGAAGCGAAGCTCTTCGCCGATCTTGCGATGGAGGCCCGCCTGGCGGCGGAACAGGCCGGAGCTGCCGCGATTTCGTTCCCCGAGGAACTGCAAGCCAACACGACGCACCCGGAGGCGCGGGCATCGATGGCGTCCCAGCTCTCCGAATTCTCTGCACGGGCAGCTTCGCTCCAGGGCGAGCACAAGCTCATCGACCAGCAGATGCTGCAGCTCGAGGACGCGATCCGCGGTCTTCAGAGCAGCTCCGAAGGCCTGGAGCGACAGCTCACTTTCCTCCGCGAGGAGATCAAGGATTCGGACTTCCTCCTGGCGAAGGGCCTCGCTCGAAAGCCCAAGGCTCTCGCTCTCAAGCGGGCCGAAGCCGACGCCGAAGCGCGGATCACGACGAATGCTTCGTCGATGGCCCAATCGAGAGGCAAGATCGCCGAGCTGGAGGATAGGCGCCGACAGACCGTCTACATGTGGCTCGAGGATATCGCCAAGCAGCGTCACGCCGCTCGCGAACGGATCGCCGACGCGAGGCATCGTATCACGGCGGCGCGCGACATACTCCTTCGGAGTGAGATCCGGGCACCCGAAAGAGGTATAGTGGTCGGGCTCAACACGCGGAGTTTGAACGCTATACTCCCCCCGCGCGAAACGCTGCTCGACATCGTTCCGACGCAGGATCGCTTGATCGTAGAGGGTGAAGTCAGGCCGACCGACCGGAACGAGGTGCGCGTCGGACAGGCGGCGCGCGTGCAGATTCTCGCTTTCAATTCCAGACGCGCACCCATGCTCACCGGCTCGGTCACCATGGTTACGGCGGATGCGCTCATTGAACCAAGGACTGGCAGGGCGTTCTACAAGGCCGAGGTCGATCTCCAGCAAACGCCGGAACTCACCTCCTATGTCGCTTCGCTTCAACCGGGCATGCCGGTCGAGATCTTCATCGAGACCGGTCAGCGGACTTTCGCGGAATACCTGCTGCAGCCGCTGATGCTGCGTGTGCAGCGAGCCTTCAAGGAGAATTGAACAGCTCGGCCGGGGGGCAATGCGAGCGAGGGAGGACCCGATGTTGCGGGATGATTCCATCACGCCGGTGCAACCCGGCAGGGCCGCTACGCTTCTCGCTCTCGAAGCCTTCGGGCGGGCGATGCTCGGGCTGCTCGAATGCAAGCGCTGCTTTGTCCTCACGCTTTCCCGATCGAGCGGGTTTGCGGTGCAGGCCGTGCGAGTCGGCTTCGACAGCAAGGTGCAGCCATCGGCGGATGTGATCACGCGTCTGGCACGAAGGCCGGAATGGCAGGGCGCCAGCCTGTTCGCGGTCGATCCCGCCGATCCGCTCGCCACGGAACTGCTCGGCAGGGAGCAGGACGAGCCCGTGCATGCGTTGGCAGGGCGCCTGCCTGCAGGCGACGGGAGCGACCTGGTTTTCGCGGCCGGCTGGCGGCAGCTTACCTTCTCGACCACGGAGATCGCCTGCGTCTCGCGGGCGGCGAGCGCAATCTGGGCGACGACGCAGGGTCTCACGCAGCGTCGATCCGGGGATTTGAGCTTCGACACGCTGCTCGAGGAGCTGGCCTTTCCGGCTTTCACCGTGGATCATCGCCTGCGCGTCCTCGAAACCAACGATGCCGGCCGGCAACTGCTTTCGGCGAAGACGCCAATCCGCCTCGATCATGGCGTCCTTGTCGGTCCGACCTCGCTCGTCAACAACCTGCGGCACCAGGCGCTGCGCGAGACGATGACATCGCGCTCCGGGCGGGCCTGGACGAACACCATCATTCCGCTGTCGACGGACCACCGCGCCTTTGCCTTCGCCTGGATCGGTGCTGCGCCCACCGAGCGGCATGCGGATCGGTCGCTCGTCATCATTCCGCAGATCGCCCCGGAGGCGGGGGCCAAGCGGATCGCGACGGCCTTTGGCCTGCCCTGGGCCGAGGAAAGGATCGTGCTCCGTATCCTGCGCGGTGAGCCGTCCTGGAGGATCGGTCAGACGCTGGATCTGACGGAGGCGACAGTAAGAACCTATATCAAGCGCATCATGCTCAAGCTTGGCATCAATCGGCAGGTCGAGTTTTTCCTGCTCTATATTCTGACATTGTCGCCCTTCGTCGACGGGTATCGGGATCAGCTTTGCCCGGACGAAGTGAATACCCGCGATTCATCCATCAAGCTGGATCCATTCCGGCACGAGGGGGCTTGATCTCGTGGTCGGGGCCCGTTGCTTTCGCGCAGCCTGGTCCGTCATCCCTCTCGTTTTCGCGACAGGAGCCCTGGCCGAAGAGCCGCCGCTTTTCGACATGCCGGTCGCATGCGAGGTGGGGCGTAGCTGCTTCATTCAAAACTATGTCGACGCCGACCCGGCATCCTCGGCCAGGGACTATGAGTGCGGCAGCCTGTCCTATGACGGCCATAACGGGACGGATTTCCGCCTCCCCACAATGGCCGCCCAGCAGGTCGGGGTCGAGGTGCTGGCCGCGGCCGCCGGCCGGGTTCTGCGGCGGCGCGACGGCATGGCCGATACGTCCGTCCGCGACAGCGGCCGAGAGGCCGTGAAGGGCTCCGAATGCGGCAATGCCATCATGATCGAGCACGCCGATGGCTGGGAAACGCAATACTGCCACATGGCCCGAGGCAGCCTGCGGGTGGGCGTCGGCGACCGGGTCGAGGCGCGTCAGCCGATCGGGCGGATCGGCCTGTCGGGCTTGACCGAGTACCCGCATCTTCATTTCATCGTCCGGCATCGCGGCGAGATTGCCGACCCCTTCGCTTACGGCGCGTCGCCAAATTCATGCGGAGCCGGTCGCATGCTCTGGCAGCCCGCGCTGCGGCCTTTGCTCGCCTACAGGCCGCGTTGGGTCCTGAATGCCGGCTTTGCTGCCACCTCCGTGACGATGGCGACGCTGGAGGCGGGAGAATTCGAGCGAAAGCAGCCGGACATCGATACGCCCGCGCTCGTTGCCTATGTCCGCGGGATCGGCCTCAAGACCGGCGACGTCCAATCACTGGTCCTGAAAGGCCCCTCGGGTCAGGCGATCGCCAAGCATGAAGCCAAACCGCTTGAGCGAAATCAGGCGCAAACCCTGGTCTTTTCCGGCCTCAGGAAACCGGCAACCGGTTGGGACCGAGGCACTTATCAGGCCAGCTATACGGTGCTTCAGCAAGGCAATGTGGTTCTGGATCGAAGCTTTGATATCCATCTTCGATAGGACCGATCGTATCGACTGGTCGTGAGCAGCGGTCGCGCCCCTTTGACCGGCGCCCTATGCTCCCCGTCATTGCGAGCGTAAGCGAAGCAATCCAAAAGGGCTCGCTCGACGCCCCCTGGATTGCTTTGTCGCTTCGCTCCTCGCCATGACGGCAGGGCCCGCGCAACGGTCGAATCTCGCGACGTTCTTTTCCATTCGTTTGCCGGCATTCAAGGCACGGCTCAAGCTGCCCGAAGGCGCCGCGCGAAGCGCCCGGGCACCCGGAGCCGATACGAATTAATTTCACAAGCCATGTGCCATCGCAGCGCTCCGCGAGGAGTGCGGCCCTGCTAGGTTTTGCCCGGTGGGCCGATCGCGAGCACGCACCGGAATCTGCTCTGTCGGCGGAATTCCCGCTGCGGAAGAGGGACGCCACAGCGAACGTTCCGGGATGCCATCAGTAGAACAGGGCAACGGCATCGCAGGCAGCCGGGCCTTCCATCAACGCTACGGAGTCGATCATGACGGCCTATGTCATCGCAGAAACCCAGGAAATCATCGAGAACTCGGCCTATCAGCAATATCGGCCCCTTGGCGCGAATGCCGTAGCGTTGCATCAGGGCCAGTATCTGGTCAGGGGTGGCGCGGCCCAATCCCTCGAGGGTGACTGGCACCCTCAGAAGCTGACCATCCTGCAATTCCCGAGTCCGGACCTTGCCCGCGCCTGGTACGATTCACCTGAATACAAGCACGCCCGCAGCGTGCGCGCAGGTGCCGTGCGGATGCGTTTCGTCACCGTCGACGGTGCTTCTTCCTGAACAGCACGCCAAATCGCTATCGATGGCTGCGGGCCTCTTCGACCCGAAGCCATCGTGATCCGCCCGGATCAGCCCGGCAGCTTGCCTTCCGCGCGCAACAGCTCGCGGTAGGAGCCGTTCTCGATATCGTCGATCAAGGCCGGCCCGCTCGGCTGCCAGTCGAGCATCTTGCGCGCCTTGTGTGCGTTCACGCGGCTGTTCGAGGCGAACGTGGCCTGGGCCGAAATGCCCCATTCGCTCAGCGCGTCGTCCATGGGCCAGCTTTCCGTCCCGCCGCCATAGCCAAGCACGCGGCTGATCGCTGCCGCGATCATGCGCATGCTGCACTCGCCGTTCTCGGCGTAGAAGAGCGATCCCGGCGGGGCCTTCTCCAGCATCAGCAGATAGAGGTTTGCCATGTCTTCGATATGGACATGCGACCAGATATTCTCGCCGCGCCCGATATGCAGCGCCTTGCCCTTGGCGATGGCGAGATTGAGCATGCGCGGGACCTGGATGCTGTGGCGGTGCAAGCCGAGCCCCTGGCCGTAGATGAGCGTCGGACGCACCACGCAGCTGCGCACGCCGCGCTGCCCATAGGACAGCACGAGCTGCTCGACTGCCAGGCGCCCCTGCCGCTCGGGCAGCGGCTTGAACGGCGTATCCTCGTGAAACACCAGGTCGCTGGCCTCCCCTGCACCACGATCCGCGATGATGCTGGAGCCGCTCGTCTGGATGAAGGCTTTTCCCGTCCCTTCGAGAGCCGGCAGGATCGCTTCGACCACGAACGGATCGTCCGAATTGGCGGCGTTGACCACCGCATCGACGCCGCGCGCGGCTTCGGCGAGCAGGCGTAGGCTCGTCAGCGATCCCGACAGAGGCTCGATGCCGGCCGCTCTGAGGCGGCTCGCTCCCTCCTCGCTGCGCGTCAGACCGATGATCTGGTGGCCGGCCGCCAGCAGTTTCGCCGCCACCGACCCGCCAATGTAGCCTGTCGCGCCCGTCACTAGAATCTTCATCGACTCAAACCTTCTTCCGGCACGATTCTGATTGCCGACGACTATCGACGCCGGGGCTCAATTGCTGAAGACCCGGCAACGGCATAGGCTTTGTGACCGCCATTCACAGGATAAGGGATCGCATGGTCCATGACCGACAAATCCGGGGAAATGGAGCTTTTTGTTCGCGCCGTAGGGCTGGGAAGCTTCTCGAGTGCGGCCCGCGCCTTGAGCCTCACGCCGTCCGCCGTCAGCAAGGCAGTCGGCCGCCTGGAAGATCGGCTCGGCGTGCAATTGCTGGATCGATCCACGCGCAGCATCCGGCTGACGGTCGAGGGCCAGGTCTACTATCGCGAATGTCTCAGGCTGGTCGGCGAGATCGACGAGTTGGAGCGCACGCTTGGCGCGCGCCGCAACCTGCCGCACGGGCGCCTGCGCGTTAACTCGTCGGTCCCGATCGCGCGGCAGCACCTCCTGCCGATCCTGCCGGAGTTTCTCCAGCGCTACCCGGCGATAGAGCTCGATCTGTCGATGTCGGACGAGGTCGTCGACCTCATCGACAGCCGCGCCGACGTCGCCGTACGGATCGGGCCATTGCAGGATTCGGCGCTGCGGGCCCGCAAGATCCTCGATTTCCGTCGCATTGTGGTCGCGTCCCCAGCCTATCTCGCAAGGCATGGTATCCCGCAGCGGCCTGCCGATCTCGCATCGCATAACTGCCTCGGCTTCAATCTCAAATCGAGCCTGAACGAATGGCCTTTCGTCAAGGACGGGCGCTCCTTCGCGCTGCCGGTGAGTGGGAACTTCTGTGCCAATAACGGCGACAGCCTGCGCGAGTTCGTGCTTTCGGGCGTCGGGATCGCACGGCTTGCAAGCTTCATGATCGGCGACGACATCCGTGAAGGGCGCCTGGTCACGCTCCTCGACGACTATCACCCCAACGATACGCTGAGCGTATTCGCCGTCTTCTTCCAGCAAAAATACATGCCGGCGCGCATTCGCTGCTTCGTGGATTTCCTCGTCGAACGACTTGGACAGATCCCGGAGAAATTCTCTCCGGCGCCGAGCGCGGCGCTGCACGCCGAAGCCGTCGTCGGAATATCGGCGGCCTGACAGCCGGGCTCGGTCCGATCTAGCCGCAGGCGCAGGCGCCGTGCTTTGGCCGCAATACGATGCGGCCGACCTGGCCACCCCGCTTGAGCGTCAGCAACGCATCATTGGCGTCCTCCAGCGCGCATTCGGAAATCGGCAGCGGGCGAACCTTGCCTGTGCGCACCAGTGCGACCAGGTCCCTGAGAGCCGGAAGCGAGCCGACGAAGGAGCCGACGATCGAGGTCGAGCGCAGCGGCATCAGCGGCAATGCGATCGATAACTCCCCTCCGAACAATCCGACAAGCGTCAGTTGCCCGCCTTTCGCCAGAAGGCCGAGCCCCAGTTCGACGGTAGCGGGCGCACCGACGAAATCGATCACCACCGGGACCGCGCCGCCGCAATGCTCGAGAACCTGCCGGGCGGCATCGTCTGCCCGCGCATCGACGGCAGCCAGCGCGCCCGCTTCCAGCGCAGCGGCGCGATTGGCCGGGCTGATATCCACGACCACCGCCCCGCGGCCGCCAAGCGCCGACAGGATCGAGAGGCTCATCAGCCCGAGCCCCCCGGCCCCGATGATCACGATCGGGCTTTCCCGCAATGTCTCGAGCCCCGCGCGCGTCAGGGCGCTGTAGGTCGTCAGACCCGAGCAGGCGAGCGGCGCAGCCTGCGCCGGCGGGATATCACCGATCTCGATGAGATAGCGCGGATGGGGCACGAGCACATGGTCGGCATAGCCCCCTGGACGGAATATCCCGAGATAGCGCGCGGAGGCACATAGATGCTCGTTGCCGCGGACGCAGCCGGCGCACTCCCCGCAGCCGATCCAGGGGTAGATGAGACGGACTTCCCCGGGCGAAACCCCCTTCGCCTCCGGGCCGACAGCCACCACCTCGCCGACGATCTCATGGCCAAGCGTGACCGGCGGCTCGAGACCGCGATCGGCGAAGTTCATCCGGCGCCCGCCGCCCAGATCGTAGTAACCCTCCCAGACGTGGAGGTCGGTGTGGCAAACGCCCGCCGCCAGCACGCGCAGAATGATCTCGCTGCCGCTGGGCTGCGGGGTCTGGCGCTCATTGAGCTGAAGAGGCTCGCCGAATGATACGACATCGCAACTGAACATTGAGCAAATCGTCCTTGCAGGCCCGAACGGCCCAGTAATCTGGCCGATCAGCGCCAGCAGGGCGAGCCCCGGATTTGTTCCCCTCGGGCAAAGGCACTGTGAAGCAGAGGCGCTCAGGCGACTGCTACAGTGTCGGCGCCGCCAAACATTGCATCGATGACGGCAAATCGCAGCAAGACTGCAAAACAAAGTTCTTGGGAGGGACAGATGCACCTGGGATGGAAAGCTTTACTGGGAAGCCTGGCCGCAACGGCAATGGCGGTGACGGGTTTGGCTGCGCCAGCCGTCGCGGCCTTTCCCGATCGCCCTATCACATTGATCGTTCCGTGGGCGGCAGGCGGCGGCACCGATGCGGTATCTAGAACCGTCGCCTCTCTGCTGGAAAAGGACTTCGGCCAGCCTGTCAACGTCGTCAACCGCACCGGCGGCAACGGGGTCGTCGGACATCAGGCGATCGCGCAGGCAAAGCCCGACGGCTACACGATCGGTCTCATCACCCTCGAGATCAACATGATGCACTGGGTCGGGCTGACCGACCTGACCTACAAGGGGTACACCCCGCTTGCGCTCATGAACACCGATCCGGCGGCGATCCACGTCAACAGCGCGTCCCCCTACAAGACGCTGAAGGACCTCGTCGACGCGATCAAGGCCAATCCCGGCAAGCTGAAGGCCTCCGGCGCCGGCCAGGGCGGCGGCTGGCACCTGGCGTTGGCCGGCATGCTCCGCTCGCTCGAGATCGACCCGCGCAGCGTGCCCTGGGTACCGGCCATCGGCGCCGCAACCGCCCTCACCGATCTCGCCGGCTCGGGCATCGATTTCGTCTCCTGCTCGCTGCCGGAAGCCGACGCCCTGTC